>NZ_NEHN01000001.1:0-744632 GCF_002112395.1 Pseudomonas sp. R38(2017) | reverse complement strand
TTAAAGAGCGGTTGGTCAAGATCTTTCGTCTCAACCGAGGCGCGCATTCTACAGCAGCCTCATTTGCTGTCAAGTGATTATTTTCAGAAGTTTTCGAGGTTTTCCTCAACAACTTCAACCACTTGCGCTTCCGATCTCTCGTTAGCGGGAGGCGAATTCTACAGCGTTACACGCTGCTGTCAACACCTCTTTTTCTCCGCTTTCGATCGAGAAGACCGAACCGTTGAAAGCACCAAAAGAACCGGCATTTCCAACTCCTTCCAGGCTTCGATAACCTGAAGCAAGCCACTGTCGAAAAACGTGTAACTCATTGAGTTTCAAGGAGTTTTCCGTTTCGACTGCGCCGGAAGTGGGGCGAATTATAGGCCTCCAGAATCTGCCGTCAACCCTTAATTTGATATTTCTATCAACAGCTTCAAAAACCCCACCTGTATATAGACGCGACAACATGGAATGCGCAGTATATTGCCCATCACTTAAAAAATGCCTTCTACTGCCTCTACTTTCGGACGACAGCGCGCAATGAACGACCAACCCCGCAGTCTCGCATCCATCCTATTCCCGGTTGGCCTGATATTGATCGCAATGGCGTCGATCCAGTCAGGAGCTTCTCTTGCCAAAAGCATGTTTCCCATCGTAGGCGCTCAAGGCACAACCACCCTGCGCCTGACGTTCGCCAGCGTGATCATGCTGGTATTGCTGAAACCCTGGCGGGCGAAGCTGTCCGCCAGATCTCTGCGCACGGTCATTGTGTACGGAATGGCACTGGGCGGCATGAACTTCCTCTTCTATATGTCTTTGCGCACTGTGCCACTGGGCATTGCGGTTGCACTGGAGTTTACCGGGCCGTTGGCTGTCGCAATCTACGCGTCCCGGCGTGCGATCGACTTTCTCTGGATCTCCCTGGCCGCAGTCGGGTTGTTGCTATTAATACCAACGGGCGCAACAACGGCAGGTATCGACCTTACTGGCGCAGCCTATGCACTGGGCGCTGGTGTTTGCTGGGCTCTTTATATTCTCTTCGGCCAGAAGGCCGGCGCTGACAACGGCGTGACGACAGCAGCATTGGGAGTGATGATCGCTGCGTTGTTCGTCGCACCCATCGGGATCGTCCATGCAGGCGCTGCCTTGCTGACGCCGTCATTGATCCCGATAGCCATTGGAGTTGCCATTCTCTCCACAGCCCTGCCTTATACCCTGGAAATGGTCGCCCTCACCCGCATGCCGGCTCGCACTTTCGGCACGCTCATGAGCATCGAGCCGGCATTTGGTGCGCTATCAGGCCTACTGTTCCTGCAGGAGTACCTCTCCTTGTCACAATGGATGGCGATCCTGTGCATTATTCTGGCTTCCGTCGGAGCAACGATGACCATGGGCAGCCATGCCAAGCCCGCGATTGCAGCGGATTGATAGCGGTTGTAACGAAGGTCTGGCATTTGCCGCTCATTTAGGCCATGTTTACCTTCGCAACTCAGTGCCATATATGGACTTTTTCGGATAAGGACATCGGAACGCGTCAAGCGAGAGCGAATGCAGGCAGACCCGAGCGCCAGACTCGAGGCCGCCATAAGGACTGTAATGAAACGATTTTTAATACTGATCGCCGTACTCGCCATTTCGGGATGCGCGGCGACATCCACATCTCAGGTAAAGCACGGCAAAAAGGGACTGCACATTAACTGTTCAGGGCTCTCTTCCTCCTGGGACAAGTGCTACACCAGTGCCGCCAACTCCTGCGCGCCGAAGGGTTATAAAGTCATTGCCAAATCCGGTGATGCGGTAGAAGAGCCGGGTGATTATCCCTTCGGTCTCAACCCAGCTGGCTATACCAGCCGTAGCATGATCGTCATCTGCAAATAAACCGCCGCCGCTATTGCGCTCGCTGAACGGCGAGCTGGCGGCCGATTTCTTCGTGACTGGACTCCAGCACCCGCTGTTGGATCTGCGGAGACGCCAACATCCGCGCCACCACCAACGCCCCCACACATTGCGACAGAATGGCCCAGGCCAAGGTGTCGCTCTCCAGAATCTGCGCCCAACTTTCCTGAAGCCGACAAATCCACAACTCGGCCTGTTCCCGCACAACAACATCCGAGCGCGCAATCTCAGCGCCCAGCGCAGGTAACGCGCAACCCAGCTCAGGTTGCTCGACATGAGCCATGTTCAGATACAGCTTCAGGCATCGCTCCAACCGCTCACGATCCTGCTCCCCCCGCCCGCCCAGCCGCTCCAGGCTCTGGCACAACTCGCGCTCGACGATAGCGGCGAACAAGGCGTCCTTGGACGAGAAATGACTGTAGAACGCCGCGCCACTCAGACCGATCGTCTTCATCAGACCATCGACACCCATCGTTGAAAATCCGCTTTTTTTCGCAGACAGCGAGCTGCTTTGCAGCAGCTTTTCTTTGGTTTCAAGCTTGTGACCGGCGGAGTACCGCATGCATTCATCCTCGCAATTGACTGCCTTGACGCTGAGTGAATCCTAGCATAACGTTCGTTCACTTAACGATCGTTTACTAAAGGGCTCCACCCATGAATAACAAGAAGGTCGTATTGGTTGTCGGTGCAGGTGATGCCACGGGCGGCGCCATCGCCAAGCGGTTCGCCAGGGAAGGTTTCATCGCTTGCGTCACACGGCGCAGCGCCAACAAATTGCAGCCATTGGTGGACGCCATCCAGGCAGACGGCGGGGAAGCCAACGGTTTTGCCTGCGACGCGCGCAAGGAAGAAGACGTGATTGCGCTGATCGAAGATATCGAAACCCGCCTCGGGCCGATCGAAGCGTTTGTTTTCAACATCGGCGCCAACGTGCCTTGCAGCATTCTGGAAGAAACGGCACGCAAGTATTTCAAGATCTGGGAAATGGCCTGTTTCTCCGGATTCCTCAATGCCCGCGAAGTCGCCAAGCGCATGGTCACACGCAAGCGCGGCACCATTTTGTTCACTGGTGCTACCGCCGGACTGCGTGGTGCTTCCGGTTTTGCCGCATTCGCCGGCGCCAAGCATGGCATCCGTGCACTGGCGCAGAGCATGGCCCGGGAACTCGGCCCGATGAACATTCACGTCGCCCACATCGTGGTCGACGGCGCCATCGACACCGACTTCATCCGCAGCCATTTCCCCGACAAGTACGCCACCAAGGATCAGGACGGTATTCTCAATCCAGAGCACATCGCCGAGAACTATTGGTACCTGCACAGCCAGCCAAAGGACGCCTGGACCTTCGAACTGGATCTGCGCCCCTGGAACGAACGCTGGTAATCCTTTCCAATAACAACAATGAGTGCAGCGACCATGAGCAAAACCGTGGAGTTCTACTTCGACCTCGGCAGCCCCGCCACCTATCTGGCGTACACCCAGCTGCCAGGAATCTGCGCCAAGACCGGCAGCCAGTTGATCTATATCCCGATGTTGCTGGGCGGCGTGTTCAAAGCCACCGGCAATGCTTCACCAGCGATGATCCCGGCCAAGGGCCGCTACATGTTTCAAGACCTGAACCGCTACGCCAAGCGATACGGCGTGCCCCTGAAATTCAACCCGCATTTCCCGATCAATACCCTGATGCTGATGCGGGCGGTGACCGGCATTCAATTGCACCACCCGGAGCGCTTCCTGGCGTTCATCGATTGTCTGTTCACAGCGCTGTGGGTTGAAGGGCGCAGCCTTGATGAACCGGCAACGGTTGCAGCGGTGCTGACCGAACACGGCTTCAATCCTGAGCAGGTACTGGCACTGACCAATGATGAAGCGGTCAAGAGCGCCCTCAAGGACAACACCGAGACGGCCGTCAAACGGGGCGTCTTCGGTGCGCCGAGCATGTTCATCGACAATCAGTTGTTCTTCGGTCAGGACCGGCTCGACTTCGTTGAAGAAGCCCTGCGCTAGATCTCTACCACCAGACGTCCCCGGGCTGCTTTGGATGAAAGCAGCTCATGGGCTTCACTGGCCGACTCAAGCGTAAACCGACGCGCATCAAGCAACGGCTTGACCTTCCCGGCCTCAATCAACAGCGCGGTATGGCGCAAAATCTCGCCATGGTGCTCTCCGCCCTTCCCGGTCAGCAGAGGCATCAAGGTAAACACACCAGAGTAGGTCGCGCCGCGAAAGGACAGCGGCGCCAGACTATGCTGCCCCCAGCCCAGGCAACTCAAGACATGCCCGTGGTAGATCCGAGCAGCCTTGAAGGACGCATCCAGCGTTTCACCACCTACCGTGTCATAAACAATGTCGAACCCCTCCCCGGCCGTGTACTCACGTACATAGTCGTCAACCGACATTTCTCGGTAATCAATGAACGTTGCGCCATACCCTTCGATGATCCCTCGTTGCCCAGCAGATCCCGTCGCAAAAACCTCGGCACCGAACGCCTGGGCAATTTGCACCGCCACGTGTCCGACCCCACCCGCCCCACCATGAATCAATACCTTTTGCCCGGCACTCACCCGTGCCCGATCAACCAGTCCTTCCCACGCCGTAATCAACACCAGCGGTAAAGCCGCCGCCTCACGCATGCTCAGATTGGTCGGCTTGCACGCCAGAAGTCGCGCATCAACTACTGCAAATTCGGCCAGCGAACCCTGCTCGCCGCCAATGCCGGTCGCCAACGCATAAACCTCATCGCCCGGCACCCAGCCCTGCACCCCCTCACCCACCGCTTCAATCACACCCGCTAGATCCAGCCCCAACACTGCCGGCAACGGCTGTCGAGCATGGGCGGCCTGCCCCGCACGGATTTTCAGATCCAGCGGATTTACACCACTAGCCTTGATCCGTACCAATACCTGTCCGGCACCCGCCACGGGGCGTTCAAGAGAAACCAAGCGTAGCGGCCCTTTGGCGGTGTCCACTATCAGGGCATTCATGTGTTGTGAGTCAGTCATTTCGGTCATTCCTGTGGGAGAAAGTGAAGCCATGTTCTCCCAACCGACTCATGCCGATAAGACGCCTAAAGACTATAGTGATCATGCCAATCCGGCATGAATGAGGCGCTTCGTGGACAAGCTAAACGCAATGGCAATCTTCGTCCGGGTGGTCGAGCGCGGCAGCTTTTCTGCCGTGGCCCGAGAGCTGCAGACCACCCAACCCACCATCAGCAAAGTTCTGCGCGCCCTGGAAATCCAGCTGGGTGGAAAGCTGATTGCCCGCAGTACACGCAAGCTATCGCTGACCGATGAAGGTCAGCGGTACTACAACGAATGCCGGAATATTCTTGCAGCGGTGGATGCCGCCGAACACAGTTTCCAGTCCGGTCGGGAAACTGTCGCCGGGGCATTACGAATCGGCTCATCAGTCAGCTTCGGCCGCCTGCAGATCGCTCCAAGACTCCCCGATTTTCTCCAGCAATACCCACAGGTTCAGGTCGACCTGCACCTCAACGATCAGAATCTGGATCTGGTCAGCGAAGGCCTGGATGTCAGCCTGCGCATCGGCGAGTTGAACGACAGCGGCATGATCGCCCGACGAATCGGCACCACCCACCGCGTCACCGTTGCGGCGCCTGCCTACCTGCAACGCCATGAGCATCCGCAATCGCCGCAGGATCTCGCGCAGCACAACTGCCTGCAATTCAACCTGCTCGAATCGCAAAACCTGTGGACTTACGAAAAGGACGGCCAGCGCCACGAGGTGCGCATCAAAGGCAACGCCCAGAGCAACAACTCCGAAGCGATCCGCGAAATGGTCCTGGGGGGATTGGGGATTTCGCTGTCACCGGTCTGGCTGTTCAGCGAGGATTTGAAGGCCGGTCGAGTGATCGCCCTGTTGCAGGACTACCAGACCCGATCACTGCCGATACATGCCGTGTCCCCGGCGAACCGTCGCCAGTCCGCCAGGGTCAACGCGTTTGTCGAGTACATGACCCGGGCGCTGGCAGCAGCGCCCGAGCTTCAACCCATCAAATAGCGGCAGTGCGCGTATTCAGCCACGCCAATGCCTCACCGCTGAGCAACGGGCTCAAACGCTCGCGCACTTCCGCGTGATAGGCGTTGAACCACTGCTTCTCTTCCTGCGTCAGCAAGGACGGTTCCAGGCAACGGGTATCGATCGGGCACAGGGTCAGGGTTTCGAACTTGAGGAACTCACCGAACTCGCTGCTTCCGGCAACTACGTTCATTGCCAGGTTCTCGATCCGTACACCCCAGCGGCCCGGACGATAAGTACCCGGTTCGATGGAGGTGATCATCCCCGGTTGCATGGCGGTTTGTGGCGCCGGCGCAGCCTGGTAGGCGATCACCTGCGGACCTTCATGCACGTTGAGGAAATAACCTACGCCGTGACCGGTGCCATGGCCATAATCGACGTTTTCGGCCCAGATCGGCGCACGGGCAATCGCATCCAGCAGCGGCGACAGAATGCCTTTCGGGAAATGCGCGCGGGACAATGCGATCACGCCCTTCAACACGCGGGTGCAGTCTCGTTTCTGTTCTGCGCTTGGCGTGCCGACCGCCACCATGCGCGTGATGTCGGTGGTACCGCCCAGGTATTGCCCACCGGAATCGATCAACAGCAAGCCATCACCTTCGATCACCGCGTGCTCTTCCGGGGTGGCGTGGTAGTGCGGCATCGCACCGTTGGCGTTGTACGCGGCGATGGTGTTGAAACTCAGCGACACATAATCCGGGCGACGCTCACGGGCCGCCGTGAGTTTCTCGTCAATGGTCAGCTCGGTAATACGCTCGCGCCCCCAGGCCGATTCCAGCCAGGTGAAGAACTCGCACAGCGCCGCGCCGTCCTGCTCCATCGCCTGACGAATGTGCTCGGCATCCGCCGGGCTTTTTTGTGATTTGGCCAACGTAGTCGGGTTCAGGCCTTCGACCAGTTTCACGCCATTGTCGAGATTGCCCAGCAGCCCGCTGGTCACCCGCGCCGGGTCCACCAGCAGGCTCGCGCCGTTCGGGATGGCACGCAAGGCGTCACCAACTTCGCTGTAGTCGCGCAGTGTCACGCCGTCCTTTTCCAGGACTGCGCGCAGCTCAGCATCAACTTTGCTCAACGCCACAAACAGCGTGGCCTGCTGCTGATTGATCAAAGCGAAGGAAACAAATACCGGGTTGAACGACACATCGCCGCCGCGCAGGTTGAACAGCCAGGCGATGTCGTCGAGGGTGGCAATGAAGTGCCAATCGGCGCCGCGTTCCTGCAGGGTTTCACGCAGCTGGGCGAGTTTCTCGCCACGGCTGACGGTCGCCTGCGGCGGCAAGTGTTGATAGATTGGCGCGTTCGGCAGGCCCGGACGGTCGCTCCAGACTTCATTCAGCAGGTCGAGGTCGGTACGCAGACTGGCGCCCCGAGCTTCAAGCTTGCTGCCCAGCGTACGCGCCGACGCAACGGCCATCACCGCGCCATCGACCGCAACCACGCCACCTTCCGGTGTCTGCTCGGCGAGCCAGTCCAGCGGGCTCGGCTGACCCGGTTGCAGTTTCACCAGTTCGATACCGCTGCCCTTGAGCTCCTTGGTCGCCTGTTCCCAGTAACGACTGTCGGCCCAGACCCCGGCGAAATCGGTGGTAACAATCAACGTGCCGACCGAACCATGGAAACCCGACAGCCACTGCCGCCCCTGCCAGTAACCCGGCAGGTATTCCGACAGGTGCGGGTCGGCGGACGGCACCAGCAGTGCGTGAATGCCTTCGCGACGCATCAGTTCACGGGTGTGCGCCAGGCGCTGGGGAACCGTTCCTTCGGTCAAAGTCTGGGTACTCATCATGTCTCCTGCCAATCACTTCATCGTTATTGTTCGGTGCCGTTCGAAGCCGGCTCGTTAAAGCCCCGTCGCCCAGAATGCCGGAGCACTGGCGCAGGCGGTCTTGATCAGATCTACAGCCTTGTCGATGTCCTCGGCGGTGGTGAAACGACCGAGGCTCAGACGAATGGTACGGCCGGCCAGATGCGCGTCGTGCCCCAGTGCCAGCAGCACGTGGGACGGTGTGTTGCTGGCGGAATTGCAGGCCGAAGTCGCGGAAAACGCGATCGAATGGCTCAGCGCCGCCGCGTTGAACTCGCCTTCACTGAAGGTCAGGCTCAGGGTGTGCGGGATACGTTGGGTAGCGCTGCCGTTGAGGCGCACGCCGGGCAGGCTCAACAGCTGTTCGAGCAGTCGCTCGCGCAACGCGACGATGGTTTTCTTCTCGTCATCGAAAGCCTCGGCGGCCAAGGCAAAGGCCGAGCCCATGGCAGCAATCTGGTGAGTCGCCAACGTCCCGGAACGCAAGCCGCCCTCGTGGCCGCCTCCGTGAATCTGCGCCTGCAAACGCTGTTGCGCACGCGGGCCGACGTACAGCGCGCCGATGCCTTTTGGGCCGTAGAGCTTGTGCGCCGAGAACGACATCAGGTCCACCGGCCATTGCGCCAGATCGATCGCGACCTTGCCGGCGCCCTGGGCCGCATCGACGTGGAACAACGCTCCACGTCCGCGCACCACTTCACCGATGGCCGGGATGTCGTTGACGGTGCCGAGTTCGTTGTTGACCAGCATCAGCGACACCAGAAAGGTGTCATCGCGCATCGCTTCGCTGACCGCTTGCGGAGTGATCAGGCCCTCGGCGTCCGGGACCAGATAGGTCACGGCGACACCGGCGTCCTGCAATTGCCGGGCGGTGTCGAGGATGGCCTTGTGTTCGATTTGACTGGTGATGATGTGGCCGCCGGACACGCCACGTGCCTGGGCCACGCCTTTGAGGGCGAGGTTGTTGGATTCGGTGGCGCCGGAGGTCCAGACGATCTGTTGCGCCTGGGCGCCGATCAGTTCGGCGACTTGCCGGCGAGCGTTCTCGACCGTTTGCCGGGCCTGCTGGCCGAAGGCGTGGGAACTGGAGGCCGGGTTACCGAAGTTACCGTTGAAACCCAGACACTCGATCATCACCTGGATGACCCGCTCGTCCACCGGAGTGGTGGCGGCGTAATCGAAATACAGCGGACGTGTGTTCATAAAAAGACTCGCAGAGCGTGTTCCGGGATCAGGAAGCTCGTGTCTACAAACGGCACGACGCAGCCTTGTGAGCTGCGTCCGGGTTCGAGAGCGTCATCAATACCTGATCGGATGCCGTTAAAGAAGAACAACTTCATTTAAAAGTGCGTAGGAACGCTCCTGAACGCGACTTTAACAGGCATCGGGCCGGCGGTTGTAGCACTGCGTCAGCTAAAGCTTTCAAGGAGCAACGGGTACAGCGAAATCACCAACAGCGCCGCCATGCCCCAGTTGAACACCCGCAACCAGCGGCGATCCTTGAGCACATTGCGCAACAAGGTCCCGCACGCCGCCCAGACGCCTACGCTCGGCAGGTTGATGATGGCGAACACCGCAGCGATCACGATCACATTGGTAAAGTAACCCTGCATCGGCGTGTAGGTGCTGATGGCTCCGATTGCCATGATCCACGCCTTGGGATTGACCCACTGGAAGGCGGCTGCGCCGAGGTAGCTGATCGGTTTCGCCTCGCCGGATTCGCTTTCGCCAACCGGGCCGGAATGGGCGATTTTCCACGCCAGGTACAGCAAGTACGCCGCGCCCACATAACGCAGAACCGTGTAAAGCAGTGGATAAGTCTGGAACACCGCGCCCAGACCAAAACCCACCGCCACCACCAGCACAAAGAAGCCGCAGGTAATGCCGAGCATGTGGGGAATGGTGCGGTTGAAGCCGAAATTCACGCCCGATGCCAGCAACATGGTGTTGTTCGGCCCCGGTGTGATCGAGGTGACAAGGGCAAACAGGGCAAAGCCCAGCAACAGGTCGAGCGAGAGGGTCATGGCAGGCAATCCGTCAGGGTCATTCAGGTGTTGACCCTATCCCAAGGCGCCGCGCAAACCCATGGACAGCTGGGTAAAACTTCGAGCAGTACAGTTGCGAATCAGCTAGGACGTCCGTGCAGCTGTATGGTTCGCTCCGCGCTCATTTCACCCTTGTTATCAAACCCGAAAGGCTTCTGTGGCTGGCCGAGCAATTCGGCTTTTTTCACTTGGTATTCCTCGAAGGACAAGCCGCGACGGTTCAGGCTTTCGAGGGCCAGTTCGCGAGTTTCTTCCGCCGTGTAGGGGCGAAGTTCCGGGGAAACGTGGCTCGCGCAACCGGCGAGAACGGAGACAGCGAGCATCAGGGAAACAGTCAGTAAACGATTCATGGGAGCGTCCTGGCGTGGCGGGTGTTGGTCGATGGAGAAAGGCTACGCCCGGGCTCGTCGTGGCAGAAATCAACGCTCTCAATAGTGGCTATCAGGTTTCCGACAGATCGGTTTCGAATATTCTAAAATAATCTATCAATATCAATTAACAGTCTTTTACGGAATAACAGACAGCCTTTATAAATCCTTCATCGCGTTCGGCACTGTTGCTCCAGCAACTGTTTCCCAGGCAACAGCGGTTCAACAAACCAGCCTGAAAGTCACAGGACCACAGCCACCGACAACGCTCAAAGCGCCGGAATACGGGCCTTACAGGAATTGGTACAGCGCTTGCTCTGCTCCGGTGACTACTCACTGCTCGCCGAGCAACTGTTGAAAAAGGAACTGACCATGTCGCGTCCATTGAAAGTCGTCGCCCTGTCCGGCGGAACCTGGCGTCCATCGCGCACCCTGGTGCTGACCCAGGCTCTGCTGAGCGAATTGTCCGGGCATTTGCCCGTCGAGAGCCATCTGATTGAACTCGGCGACATCGCCCGCCCGCTCGGCGCCGCACTGTCCCGTCAGGAATTGCCGGCAGAAATCGAGACCGAGCTGCAAGCCATCGAACAGGCTGACCTGTTGATCGTTGCCGCGCCGGTGTATCGCGGCTCCTATCCGGGACTGCTCAAGCACCTGTTCGATCTGATCGATCTCAATGCGTTGATCGACACACCTGTGCTACTCGCTGCCACCGGTGGCAGTGAACGCCATGCGCTGGTCCTCGATCACCAGTTGCGCCCCCTGTTCAGCTTCTTCCAGGCCGTGACCCTGCCGATCGGCGTGTACGCCACCGAAGCCGATTTCGCCGATTACCAGATCACCAGCGAGCCGCTCAAGGCACGCATCCGTCTGGCCGCCGAACGCGCCGCGCCGTTGTTCGGTGCACACCTCAAACCGTTGCTGAAAATCGCTTAAGGAGCTGTTCATGGATGTTTTCTGGTTCCTGCCGACTCATGGCGACGGCCACTATCTGGGCACCACCCAAGGCGCGCGTCCGGTCACCCTCAATTACCTGAAACAGGTGGCGCAAGCCGCTGACAGCCTCGGTTACCACGGTGTGCTGATTCCGACCGGGCGTTCCTGCGAAGATTCGTGGGTGATCGCTTCGGCGCTGGTGCCGCTGACCGAACGCCTGCGTTATCTGGTGGCGATCCGTCCGGGGATCATCTCGCCGACGGTCTCGGCGCGTATGGCCGCGACCCTGGATCGACTGTCCAACGGACGCTTGCTGATCAACGTCGTGACCGGCGGCGACCCGGACGAAAATCGTGGCGACGGCAGTTTCCTCAGCCACAGCGAACGCTACGAAGTCACCGATGAATTCCTCAAGATCTGGCGCCGGGTGTTGCAAGGTGAGGCGGTGGATTTCGAAGGCAAACACCTGAAGGTGCAGAACGCCAAAGCCCTGTATCCACCTGTGCAGAAACCCTATCCACCACTGTATTTCGGCGGTTCCTCCGAAGCGGCCCACGATCTGGCTGCCGAGCAAGTCGACGTGTACCTGACCTGGGGCGAACCGCCGGCCGCCGTCGCCGAAAAACTTGCCGACGTACGTGAACGCGCCGCCCGTCACGGCCGCAAAGTGAAGTTCGGCATTCGCCTGCACGTGATCGTGCGCGAGACCGCCGAAGAAGCCTGGAAAGCGGCGGACAAACTGATCGAGCACATCAGCGACGAAACCATTGAGGCCGCACAGAAATCCTTTTCGCGCTTCGATTCCGAAGGCCAGCGACGCATGGCTGCCTTGCACGACGGGCGCCGCGACAACCTGGAAATCGCCCCCAACCTGTGGGCCGGCGTAGGTCTGGTGCGCGGCGGGGCCGGCACTGCATTGGTCGGCGATCCGCAGCAAGTGGCAGCGCGAATCAAGGAATACGCAGACCTTGGCATCGAGAGCTTCATCTTCTCCGGTTACCCGCATCTGGAAGAGGCCTACCGCTTCGCCGAGCTGGTCTTCCCGCTGCTGCCCGAGCCGTATGCAAGCCTGGCCGGACGCGGCATGACCAACCTCACCGGGCCGTTCGGCGAAATGATCGCCAACGATGTTCTGCCCGCCAAAGCCAACGCCTGAGGAAGACCGAGTGACTGCCAAACCGCAAAGCACCCTGCTCTCCCCCTTGCAGACCGCCCGTCAACTGGCTGCCGAATTCGCCCTGACCGCCGTCGAACGCGACGAACGTGGCGGCACGCCGAAAGCCGAACGCGATGCCCTGCGCGACAGCGGTCTGCTGGCCCTGAGCATTCCTGCCCGTTACGGCGGACTCGGCGCGCGCTGGAGCGAAACCCTGGAAGTCGTGCGCGAATTCGCCAAGGTCGATAGCTCGATCGCCCACGTCTTCGGTTTTCATCACTTGATGCTGGCCACCGTGCGCCTGTTTTCCCGCCCGGAACAATGGCAACCGTGGTTCGAACAGACCGCGCGACAGAACTGGTTCTGGGGCAACGCGCTCAATCCGCTGGACACCCGCACCGTGGTCAAGGATCTCGGCGGCTGGCGCGAGTTTTCCGGCAAGAAGAGCTTCTGCTCCGGTGCCAGCGATTCGCAGATGCTGATCGCCTCGGCGGTGGATGAAAGCAACGGCGGCAAACTGCTGATCGCAGCGATCCCCAGCGGCCGTAGCGGCATTACCCTGCACAACGACTGGAACAACATCGGCCAGCGCCAGACCGACAGCGGCAGCGCCACGTTCGAACGGGTGCGGGTCGAGGAATCGGAACTGCTGCTGGATCCGGGCCCTCTGAGCACACCGTTCGCCTGCTTGCGCCCATTGATCGCGCAACTGACGTTCACCCACATGTTTCTCGGCATCGCCGAAGGGGCTTTTGAAGAGGCGCGGCAATACACCCTCAGCGAAACCCGTGTCTGGCACAAATCCTCGGTGCGCGAGGTGCGCGAAGACCCTTATGTGCTGGCCCATTACGGCGAGTTCTGGGTCGCCCTCGAAGGCATCCGTCTGCTGGTGGAACGCGCCGCTGCGTTGCTCGACGAGGCCTGGGCCAAAGGCCCGAATCTGAGCGCCGAAGAGCGCGGTCACCTGGCCACGGCGATTGCCACGGCCAAGGTCGCCGCCAGCCGCCAGGGCCTCGATATTTGCAGCCGACTGTTCGAAGTCACCGGCGCCCGTTCGACCCACGCGTCGCTGCGCCTAGACCGCCACTGGCGCAACCTGCGCACACAAACCCTGCACGACCCGCTGGATTACAAACTCCATGAGCTGGGCGACTGGGCGCTGAACCAGTCCCTGCCGGTGCCGACGTTCTATTCCTGATTTCCTTTCGTGGAGCGAGACCCATGCAACTGCTGACCCTGCCGCCCTCACCCGCCCTGGCCACTTCGATACGCGCCACTGCCCAGGTCTTCGAAGACCCGAAGTCCCAGGCGTTACTCGCGCATCTGCAACAAGTTGCGCCGAGCGAAGCCAGCGTGCTGATCATCGGCGAAACCGGCACCGGCAAAGAGTTGGTGGCGCGGCACATCCACAACCTGAGCAACCGGCGCAACCGGCCATTCATTGCGGTCAACTGCGGGGCGTTTTCCGAATCGCTGGTGGAGGCCGAATTGTTCGGCCATGAAAAAGGCGCCTTCACCGGCGCCCTCAGTGCCAAGGCCGGGTGGTTCGAAGAGGCAGATGGAGGCACCTTGTTCCTTGATGAAATCGGCGATCTGCCGATGGCGATCCAGGTCAAGTTACTGCGGGTGCTGCAGGAACGTGAAGTGGTGCGCCTGGGTTCGCGCAAGAGCATTCCCATTGATGTGCGGGTGCTGGCGGCGACCAACGTGCAACTGGAGAAAGCCATCAACGCCGGGCATTTTCGCGAGGATCTGTATTACCGGCTGAACGTGGTCAATCTGGAACTGAGCCCGTTGCGCGAGCGGCCCGGCGACATCCTGCCGCTGACCCGGCATTTCATCGAGGCCTACAGTCAGCGCCTGGGTTACGGGCGCATAACCATCAGCCCCGGAGCCGAGCACAAACTGCGCGGCTACAGCTGGCCGGGCAATATCCGCGAACTGGAAAACGTCATCCATCACACACTGCTGATCTGCCGCAACGGCGTGATCGAGCGCGACGACCTGCGCCTGTCCAACCTGCGCATCGACCGTCCCGACGATCAGCACGGCAGCGTCGACGATTCACCGGAAGCGCTGCTCGAACGCGCCTTCCAGAAACTCTTCGAACAACAGGCCGGCGCCCTGCATGAAAAGGTCGAGGACGCGTTGCTGCGTTCGGCCTATCGCTTCTGCCACTACAACCAGGTGCACACCGCCGCGCTGCTCGGCCTGAGCCGCAACGTGACCCGCACGCGGCTGATCAAGATCGGCGAACTCGCGGTGAACAAGCGGCGACCCACGGAAAACCTGCAGGGCGAGCGCTTGATCCAGCTGTCGATCTAGCCCACCAACTGGCAGTGCAAGCCGTCGTCGTGACTGCGGGCGATGCTGCTCAGCACCTGGAATGAACCGAAGGTCACGGTTCGCGCCTGATGGGTGCGGATCAATTGCCAGAAATCCTGCTCGCCGGTTTCGAAACTCTGGAACGCCGCCTCCCCCGCCTCGCGAGATTGCCATTGCAGGAAACCCAACACCCGCCGGCCATCATCGCTGGCCTGAACGCTGGCGCTGACGAAACCGGCATAACGCTGGGCCAGACGCTCGGTCTGTACGGTCAGTGCCGAGACCAGCGCCGATTGTTGGCTGGGCTCGATTTCGAATTCGATCAATTGGGTGAAGCTGCGGTTTTTCGCTGGTGCTTGCATGACATCCCCACTCTGTCAGGTGAATCTTGCGATTCGAAGGTCTGCAGGGTAAAACCTCGAGTTAACTAGAGGTCAAGGAACAATTTTCAGATGATCACTGCGGAAAACCTGCACAGGCAACTGACCGTCGGCGAAGTCGCGGCCCGCAGCGGTGTGGCGGTCACCGCGCTGCACTTTTATGAATCCAAAGGCTTGATCAAAAGCCAGCGCAATGCCGGCAATCAGCGCCGTTATCCACGGGAAGTGTTGCGCCGGGTAGCGCTGATCAAGGTAGCGCAACGACTGGGCATTCCGTTGGCGGAAATCGGCGAGGCACTCAAACAGTTGCCGGACAACCGCGCGCCGACGGCAGCGGACTGGAAAGTGTTGTCGGAACAGTGGCGACGGGAGCTGGATGAACGAATCAATCAGCTGATGCTGCTGCGGGATCGGCTGACCGGTTGCATCGGCTGCGGCTGCTTGTCGATGGAAGCCTGTCCGCTGCGCAATCAGGGCGATGTGCTGGGCGAGCAAGGGCCGGGAGCGCACTTTCTCGATGTCCCGGATTGACGGTTCCCTCGGCGTGGGAACCGTCGGTTCGATCAATCAGAAGCCCGGTGCAATCTGCCCTTTGTAGCGGGTCAGAATGAACTGGCGCACTTCATCGGAGTTCAACGCCTTGGCCAGTTTCTGCAGGCCCGGGTCGTTGATGTTGTCAGGACGCGCGACCAGAAACTCGATGTACAGGCTTTTGCCCTTCTCGACGATCAGCGCGCTGTTGGTGTCGATCCCGGCTTCCAGCGCGTAGTTGGCGAACACGAAAGCCAGGTCGACCTGGCTGACGGAGCGGGCCAGCAACGCACCTTCCAGTTCACGGATTTTCAGGTGTTTTGGGTTTTCGACGATGTCACGCTGGGTGGCCAGGGTGTTGCTCGGATCCTTGAGTTTGATCAGCCCCGCCTCATGCAACAGCACCAAGGCGCGACCGGTATTCACCGGGTCGTTGGGGATCGACACACTGGCGCCGTCCTTCAGCTCCGAAATGTTCTTGATCTTGGTCGAGTAGGCGCCGAACGGTTCGATATGCACGCCGACCACCGGCACCAGATTGGTGTGGCGGGTCTTGTTGAAATCATCGAGAAACGGCCGGTACTGGTAGTAGTTGGCGTCGAGGTTTTTCAGCGCCAATTGCTGGTTGGGCTGGATGAAGTCGGTGAAGACCTTGATGTCCAGATCCACGCCTTCCTTGGCCAGGGTCGGTTTGACGAACTCGAGGATTTCCGCGTGTGGTACCGGGGTGGCGCCGACGATCAGTTTTTCGTTGGCGTGAGCGCCGAACGACAGCACGGCAGCCAGAACGGCCAGGGTCTTTTTCATGGTTTGCTCCAAGGCAGATTTGAGTGGCCGTCGTGGGGTGGACGTGGGGCCTTTATGGGATGAACTGTTTTTTTCAGCGGCGGCTGTAATGCGCCACCAGTCGGTCGCCGGTCATTTGCAGGGCCTGCACCAGAAGCAGCAGCAACACCACGGTGACCACCATCACGTCGGTCTGAAAGCGCTGATAGCCGAAGCGAATCGCCAGATCGCCGAGCCCGCCGCCACCGATCACGCCGGCCATCGCCGTGTAATCCACCAGCACGATGGCGGTCACCGTCACCGCCGCCAGCAACCCGCCGCGGGCTTCCGGCAACAGGGTGTGGCGGATGATCTGCCAGGTGTTGGCGCCCATGGCCTGGGTCGCCTCGACCACACCGCGATCGACTTCGCGCAACGCGGTTTCCACCAGCCGCGCAAAGAACGGTGTG
This sequence comes from Pseudomonas sp. R38(2017), assembly GCF_002112395.1. NCBI lineage: Bacteria > Pseudomonadati > Pseudomonadota > Gammaproteobacteria > Pseudomonadales > Pseudomonadaceae > Pseudomonas > Pseudomonas sp. R38(2017). Next base: position 727,933 of record NZ_NEHN01000001.1, on the reverse strand, counting down.
CAGCCGACCACCAGCGGCGGAATGGTTCCGGGCACGCCCAGCGAGGTGCCCACCAGCAACGTGGTCAGCGGAATCAGCACGATCAGCAAAATGATGAACGGCAGCGAACGCAGCATGTTCACGATCACCGACAGCACCCGGTACACGCCGACTGTTTCATGCAACTGGCGCCTGCCGGTGAGAAACAGCAACAGCCCCAGCGGCAGGCCCAGCAACACCGTGAACAACAACGCCGCGCCGAGCATGCTCAACGTATCGAGACAGGCCTGGGCGATGTCGGCCCAGTAAATGTGTTTGAACCACTCGGCCATGATCAGGACCAGTCGTGGCGCGGTGGTTTGACGCCGTTGAGCAGCCAGTTGCCGACCACGTGGTATTTCCAGCGCACCGGGTCATGCAGGGTGTGGACCCGGGCATTGCGCCAGTGGCGGTCGAAGTTGTGCTTCTTCAGGGTCGAGCGGGTGCCACCGAGTTCGAACAACTTGTTGCTGGCCTCGATGGCGATTTCGGTGGTCAGCACTTTGGCCTTGGCCACGGCGAGGGACGCCAGCGCGACGTTGTCTTCATCGGGTACAGGGCGCGCGGCGTCGAGCGCCCAACCGGCACGTTCGAGCAGGGCTTCGGCGGCCTCCAGACGGATTTCCAGTGCGCCGATCTGAATGATCGTCAGCGGATCTTCACTGGCCTTGTCCACACCCGCATCGATCCATGGCCGGGCAAACTGACGGACGAATTCAACCGTGTCCCGCAGTGCAGCCCGGGCGATGCCGGCGTCGATTGCGGCGGTGGTCAACTGGGCGAATGGCCCGGCCAGGGTCGGGCTCTCGTAGGAGCGATACGTCGGGAACAGATTGAACGGCGCCACGTGAAGATCTTCCGCCAGCACGGTGCCGCTGGACGTGGTGCGCTGGCCGATGCTGTCCCAGTCGTCGACGATCACCAGCCCTTTCGTGCCGCGCTGGACGAAAGCCAATTGGCCTTTCTGTTCCTCATCCAGCGCCAGCACCGCCAGCCAGTGGGCGTAGAGCGAACCGGTACAGTAACCCTTGCGGCCGTTGATCACAAAGCCATCGCCATAACGACGGATCGTTGTCTGGATGTCCTGCACATTCTTGCCGCCGGTTTCCGACAGTGCATTGGCGAAGCGATGACCTTGCAGCGCCAGTTCAAAAAAATGCGCCTGCTGCGCGGGCGTGCCTTGCAGACGGATGTCTTCGAGCAGGCAGTAGTGATTTTGCGGGATCTGCCCGAGGGACGGATCGGCGGCGGAAATGATCGCGATCACCTGTGCCAGCACCGCACTGGACACCTGCGCGCCGCCGTACTCCTTTGGCACAGTGATGCCCCACAGGCCACTGTTTGAATACAGGTCGACGATTTCGGCGGGCACTTCACGGTGGCGGTCACGCTCGGCGGCGTGTTCCTGCAGGACGGCGGCAACCTGTGCGGCCACGCGCAAGGCTTCGGCGTCGTCGGCGATCCGATGGGCGGCCGGCGGGTTGATCGGATAAACGGCAGATTCAGACATAGATGACTCTCGGTATCGGTGTTGTACCGGGTCATTGCACCTTCTGTGCCTGACTGGCAGCCCTTGTCTGACGCGGCTTTCAATGGCTATCAACAGACTCCGGCAATAAAAACCCGCGCATTCTGTTGCTTCACTGTCCATGGCTGAACACTGCTCGTCGGCTACTCGTTCATGGCAGCGCGACGGATCTATAGTTGAGCGACCGGAAACCCCGGCGAAGGCAAACCTTCAGTCACTCATAAAAAAAGGGAGTACCGCCATGAGCGTCCAACCCATCCCGGAGGGGTACCACAGCGTGACCCCGTATCTCGGCATCCATAAGGCCGCCGAGGCCATCGATTTCTACAAGAAGGCATTCGGTGCCACCGAAGTCATGCGCCTGAGCATGCCTGACGGCCGCGTCGGCCACTGCGAACTGCGCATCGGCGACAGCGCGATCATGCTGGGCACACCGTGCGACCAAGGGCCATTGAGCAATCCGGACAGCGCCGTGTCCGTCGGTTTACATCTGTATGTAACCGATGTCGACAAGTCGTTCCAGCGCGCACTGGATGCCGGGGCGAAGGCAGTGTCCGAGGTCAAGGATCAGTTCTACGGGGATCGCAGCGGTACGTTGAAGGATCCCTATGGGCATCTGTGGTTCCTGGCCACGCGCAAGGAAGACCTGACCCAGGAGCAGATCGAACAGCGGGCGAAGGAAATGTTTCAGCAGTCTCAGTAACGACGATTCTCCATTCCCGCGCAACGCGCGGGATGGACGAACACGATTCATGAACCGTCGAACCACGCTTCACGCCTTGTCATGAACGCCCGGCGATTTCAGGATGCAGGCCAACCGCCTGAATAAAGGATCACCCCCGATGTTTGCCGGATTCGTCAAAGACCAGCGCCACGTCAACGGCGTGGACATCACCTACCGCATCAAAGGCTGCGGGCCGGGCCTGCTGTTGTTGCACGGGCACCCGCAGACTCATGTCATCTGGCACAAGGTCGCCGAGCAGTTGGCCGAGCACTTCACTGTAGTTGCCGCCGACCTGCGCGGTTACGGTGACAGCAGCCGACCGCCGGCCAATGAGCGGCATGCCAGCTATTCCAAACGCGAAATGGCCCGCGACGGTGTGGAATTGATGCAAGCGCTGGGCTTTACGCAATTCTCGATCCTCGCCCATGACCGTGGAGCGCGGGTCGCCCATCGCCTGGCCCTCGATCATCCCGCCGCCGTGCAACGCATGGTGCTGTTGGACATCGCACCGACCCTGGCGATGTACAGCCAGACCAACGAGACCTTCGCCCGGGCCTACTGGCACTGGTTTTTCCTGATCCGCCCGGCGCCGCTGCCGGAAACCCTGATCGAGGCCGATCCCGAAGGCTATCTGCGCAGCGTCATGGGCAGCCGCAGTGCCGGGCTCAAGCCGTTCACTGACGAAGCGTTCGCCGAATACCTGCGTTGCCTGAGCCTGCCCGGCAGCGCCCGTGGGATCTGCGAAGACTACCGGGCCAGCGCCGATATCGACCTGGAACATGACCGCGCCGACCTCAAGGCCGGCCATCATCTGAGCTTGCCGCTGCTGGTGCTGTGGGGCGCCGAAGGTACGGTCGGTCGTTGCTTCGACCCGCTCAGGGAATGGCAACAAGTGGCCACCAACGTACGCGGCAAGTCTCTGCCCGCCGGCCACTACCTCGCCGAAGAAGTCCCAGAACTGTTACTCACCGAAGCGCTGGCGTTCCTGCGCTGAGCCATCCCTCCATCCGCTCATCACGACTCCAACAGGTGTCGTGATGAGATTACGGTCGCGAAACATTTACTTTCACATCCTTCATCGGGATTTGCTTCGGTCATCCGTCTTATAGAGATGCGGGCCAGTCGCGTAGGCAAAAGCCACGACCGGCCCTTTTGGGACTCCCGTGCTGCGAAGCCCGTAGCACCCAGTCCTCTCACCGAACCAAGACTCGTCATCATGTCGAAGAAATCCCGCTCGAAACTATGGTTCCTCATACACAGCTGGTTGGCGTTGCCGATCTGGTTTTTTGTTCTGATTGTCTGCGTCACCGGCACCCTGGCAGTGGTCAGCCAGGAAATCGTCTGGCTGGTAAACCCGCAAATGCGCGCCACCCAACCCTCGGACGATGCCCCGCTGCTGGGCTACGACCAGGTCATCGCCGCGATCAAGACTGCCGAACCGCAGTTGCTGGTTGAACGCATCAGTCGCCCCGACGAATCGCATTTCGCGCTGGAGGTGAACGTCAGTCAGCCTGACGGGCGCTCGGTGACGGTTTACGTCAACCCTTATACCGGTGTGATTCAGGGCACCGCGCCAGCCTTCAATTTCCGTGCCTTCACCCGTGCCTTGCACGGCTGGTGGCTGGTGCCGTTCACCAATGGTTACAGCTGGGGCTGGTATCTGGTGTCCTTCCTGGCGCTGCCGATGCTGGCTTCGCTGGTGACCGGGCTGGTGGTCTACAAACGTTTCTGGAAGGGCTTTTTCAGCCCGACCCTGCGCCTGCGTCACGGTGCGCGGATCTTCTGGGGCGATTTCCACCGCCTCAGCGGCATCTGGTCGATCTGGTTCATCGCAGTGATCTCCGTAACAGCCGTGTGGTTCCTGATCGAAGCCATTCTTTCCGACAACCATATTTCCATCTCCAGCGAGCCGATCATCGCGGCGATGTCCCGTGAAGGCGTGCCGTTGTCCGCCGATGGTTCGCCTCCGCCACGGGTCAGCCTGGACCACGCCATCGAAATTGCTCAGCAACGAATTCCGGGGTTCGAAGCCAGCACCATCAATCTGCCCGGCAACGCCTACAGCCACCTCGATATCCGAGGACGAGGCTGGTATCCGTTGATGTTCCAGTCCGCCACGCTCAACCCCTACAGCGGTGAAGTGGCCGCCTCGCGCCTGCTCTCCGATCGGACCTCCCTGGAGTTCGTCACCGAATCCATGCGTCCGCTGCACACCGGCGACTTCGGTGGACTGTGGATCAAGCTGATCTGGTTCTTCTTCGGGCTGGTGCTGAGCATGATGGTCCTCAGCGGGCTGTTGATCTGGACCAAGCGCACCGCGCTGGCGACCGCCAACGCGCTCAAGCGGGAGAACAAGAAACAACGCGTTCAGGCACAACCAGCCCTGCACCGTGAACCGTCGGAGGCCAATCTGTGAGCAAGTCCCCCCCCATGGCTCAGCCTTCGCGGCTGAGCGTGATCTGGCATAAATGGCGCTTCCACATCAACGTGTTGCTATTGCTGATTCCGCTGGGTTTCATGCCCAGGTATTTCGCCGATCAGGCGTTGTTTCGCGGCGACAGCGGACTGGGTGAACGCGAGATCGGCGAAGTCCAGGTGGGCCCGTGGAGCCTGCGTCTGGCCGAATTTCGCAATGAGGCACCGCTTCCCGATGGCGCAGCCGGCTATCTGAAAGGGTTTAGCGCCGCGCTGTGCGAGGCCTGTGTCGAACAGGTCAAGGCCACTTACCTGCGCATCGGCAAGCCACGCAGTCTGCGCGCCGCCGGTTCGATCTTCTTCGGCACGCCTTACAGCATGGGCACGCAGATGCCTGTCCCGGACAAAACCAAAGCCGACGCCGAACTCTGGATCACCATGGAAGGCTGGGACGGCAGCATGCACCAAGCCTCGATTCCGCTGAGCCAGGCCTCCCCCGCCACCGTTGCCTGGCTGAACAAACAAGGAGCCAAACCATGAGCCGCCCTTCCCGCCTGAACATGAGCGCTGCATTACTGGTGCTCAGTGCCGGTTTCAGCGCCAGTGCCCTGGCCCACAACCCGATGTGTGAGTGCAAGGCCATCGATGCCGAGCAGATCAAATGCACCGGTGGTTTCTCCGACGGCAGCGGCGCGCCGGGGGTGACCCTCGACGTGATCGGCTACGACGAAACCATTCTGGTGCCGGGCAAGCTCGGCGCCGATTCGACCCTGACCTTCAAGAAACCCGGCGCCGAGTTTTACGTCCTGTTCGACGCCGGCCCCGGCCATGTCGTCGAAATCGACCAAGCGGATATCGAAACCCCATGACCACACCGACCACCCAAGTTGTTCGCCCCGCCGGTGCCGGCCATGAAACACTCAATGTGCTGCTGATGTGCCTGCTGATCGTCGCGGTCGCCGGCTCCGTTGTGGCGTGGCGCGGGGTGTCCCACGAACCCGAGCCGGTTTCCAGCCATCAGCTCGACGCCCGTCGTGACCTCAGCGCCAGTGAGCAAGGCATCTACGCCGACCTGCGGGTGACCCTCGACGAAATCCACCTGTTGCGTGAGGAACAGCAAGCGTTGCCAACTCCGCAGAACCTGGCGGATGAAGGTTTCGCGCCGTTCGCCCAGGACTCCAGTTCCGTGAGCCGTGGCGGCCACGCCTGGCAATTGCTGGCCGACAACGCTTACTTCGGCCACAGCCAGGCACCGGCCGTGGCCGGTTCATTTCTGATGCGCCTGAACGACGACGCGCCGGACATCTGGCTCAACCGCGCCACCGATCTGCAAGCGCCGACAGACCTGTCCGACGCGGCACTGACCGCTGGCGGATGGAAACAGATCGTCGCGCAATTCGATGCCGGGGTGACCCGAGAACATCGTCATTGAACCCTCGCCTTCATCCGAGAGAAGACCGCTTGCCCATGCCTAGTTCATCTCAACGCCGTCCTTTCCTGCGCCTGCTACTGATCGGCCTGTGCGCCTGCCTGCTGAGCCCGCTGGCCAGCGCCGATCCGGCCAAGCGCCTGCGCATCGGCATCACCCTGCATCCTTATTACAGCTATGTGGCGAACATCGTCGGCGACAAGGCCGATGTCGTGCCGCTGATTCCTGCCGGCTTCAACCCGCACGCCTACGAGCCGCGCGCCGAAGACATCAAACGCATCAGCGGGCTGGACGTGATCGTACTCAACGGCGTCGGCCATGACGACTTCGCCGACCGCATGATCGCCGCCAGCGAAACGCCGAACATCAAGACCATCGAAGCCAACGAAAACGTGCCCCTGCTGGCCGCCACCGGGGTCGCCGCGCGCGGTGCCGGTAAAGTGGTGAACCCGCACACTTTCCTGTCGATCAGTGCCTCGATTGCTCAGGTCAACAACATTGCGCGGGAACTGGGCAAGCTCGACCCGGACAACGCCAGGACCTACACCCAGAACGCCCGCGCCTACGGCAAACGCCTGCGGCAGATGCGCGCCGACGCCCTGGCCAAACTGACCCAGGCACCGAACGCCGAGTTGCGCGTCGCCACCGTTCACGCCGCTTACGACTACCTGCTGCGCGAGTTCGGCCTGGAAGTGACGGCGGTGGTCGAGCCGGCCCACGGCATCGAGCCGAGCCCAAGCCAGTTGAAGAAAACCATCGATCAACTGCGCGAACTGGATGTGAAGGTGATCTTCTCCGAGATGGACTTCCCGTCCACTTACGTCGAAACCATTCAGCGCGAATCCGGTGTGAAGCTGTACCCGCTGTCGCACATTTCCTACGGCGAATACACCGCCGACAAGTACGAAAAGGAAATGACCGGCAACCTCAACACCGTGGTTCGGGCGATTCAGGAGTCCGGCGCATGACGGCTCAGGAAAACCTCTCGAACATCAGCAGTGGCCCGACCCTGGAATTTTCCGAGGTCAGCCTGACGCTGGGTCGCACGACGATTCTGGACAAGGTGACCTTCCAGGTGCAGCCCGGCAGCGTGCACGCATTGGTGGGCCCCAACGGCGGCGGCAAGAGCTCGCTGATCAAGACCCTGCTCGGACAGATGCCGCATCAGGGCCGGCTCAGCCTGCAATGGCCCGGCGAGCCCGGCACCATCGGCTATGTGCCGCAGGCGCTGGAATTCGATCGCGGCTTACCGATGACCGTCGACGACTTCATGGCTGCCATGTGCCAGCGCCGGCCGGCGTTTCTCGGTCTGAGCAAACGCTATACCGGCGCCATCGGTGATGCGTTGGAACGGGTCGGCATGCAGGACAAGCGCAAGCGCCGGATGGGCGCGCTGTCCGGCGGTGAACGCCAGCGAGTGCTGCTTGCTCAAGGCCTGATTCCCGCTCCGCAATTGCTGGTGCTGGATGAACCGATGTCGGCCCTCGATGAAGCCGGGATCCAGGTGTTCGAACGCCTGCTCGGCGACTGGCGCGCTGCGGGCATCACCGTGCTGTGGATCGAGCACGATCTGGAAGCCGTCGGGCGTCTGGCCAATCGCGTCACCGGCCTCAATCGCCGGGTGCTGTTCGACGCCACGCCGCAGCAGGCGCTGACCCCGGAACGCCTGCTGACCCTGTTCTCGACCCATCCACGGAGCGCTGCCTGATGAGTTACGAAGCCTTTCGTTTGATGGTTCAGGGCTGGGCGTCTTCCGGTTACCTGCCGGAAGCGCTGGCCTATGGTTTTGTGGTCAACGCGCTGCTCGCCGGCCTGTTGATCGGCCCGGTGCTGGGCGGCCTCGGTACGCTGGTAGTGGTCAAGCGCTTCGCGTTTTTCTCCGAAGCCGTCGGCCACGCGGCACTGACCGGCGTGGCCATCGGCATTCTGCTCGGCGAACCCTACACCGGGCCGTATGGCAGCCTGTTCGGCTACTGCCTGTTGTTCGGCATTCTGCTCAACTATTTGCGCAACCGCACCGGCCTGGCCCCGGACACGCTGATCGGCGTGTTCCTCTCGGTATCTCTGGCGCTGGGTGCCAGCCTGCTGCTGATCCTGGCGGGCAAGATCAACGTGCACATTCTGGAAAACGTACTGTTCGGCTCAGTGCTGACAGTCAACGGCAATGATCTGGCGGTGCTGGCGATCGTCGGCTCGCTGGTGATGGCTCTGGCCCTGCCGCTGTACAACCGCATCATGCTCGCCAGTTTCAACCCGCAACTGGCAGCGGTGCGCGGCGTCGCCGTGAAGACCCTGGATTACCTGTTCGTGATTCTGGTGACCCTGATCAGCGTCGCGGCAGTAAAAGTCATTGGCGCGATTCTGGTGGGTGCCCTGCTGGTGATTCCGGCAGCGGCGGCACGCCTGCTCAGCCAGTCGCTCAAGGGCTTTTTCTGGTGTTCAGTACTGATCGCCACGGTCAGCACACTGTGCGGGATTCTCGTGCCCATTGTGTTCGACCTGCCGATTCCGTCCGGCGCCGCGATCATCCTCGTCGCCGGTATCGGCTTCGCCCTCGCCGCCATTGCCCGGGGCGTCGTCCCGAGTCTGAAAGGGAACCTTGGATAAATGACTTTCTTACTGCGACAACTGACCCTGGCCATCGCCCTGTGCAGCGTGACTTCGACGACTGTGCTGGCCGCAGAAAGCGCCAAACCGCTACGGGTGCTGGCCTCGTTGCCCATCACCTACGGCCTGGGCGAAGTGCTACTCAAAGGCACCGACATCAGCCTCGAACGGGCAGCACCGGCAAATCTGCCGGGCAGCCGCCAGACCGCGTACTTCACCGGGCGCGGTGCTCCGGAGCTGAGCAAACTGGCAACCGGCGCCGATGCGGTGATCGGCGTGCGCTCGCTGTGGGCCGATGATCCGCTGTACCCGATTGCCCGACGCAGCAACATCCGCATCGTCGAAGTCGACGCCGCCCGACCGGTGGACGGCGCCCTGCCCGGCATCGCGGTGCAGTCGGGGCTGAACGTCGATGGCCTGAACAGCCAGCCGTGGCTGGCCAGCAACAACATGGGCCGCATGGCCGACGTGATGGCAGCGGACCTTGTGCGTTTGGCACCCAAGGACAAACCGAAGATCGAAGCCAACCTGGCCGCTCTGAAACAGCGCCTGCTGAAACTCAGTGCCGACAGCGAAGCGCGCCTGGCCAATGCCGACAATCTGAGCGTGATGAGCCTGAGCGATCACTTCGGCTATCTGATCGGCAGCCTGAACCTGGAGTTGATCGGACAGGACCCGCGACCGGATGCAGAATGGACACCGGAAGACCTGAAGAAATTGACCACAACGCTCAAGGACAACAACGTGGCGGTGGTGCTGCACCATCGCCAGCCATCGGACGCGGTAAAAGCGGCGATTGCCGAATCTGGCAGTCATCTGCTGGTGCTGAGCACCGATGCGGCGGATCCAGTGGCTGAACTGGAAGGGAATGTGGATGCGCTGCTCAAGGGCTTGAGCGGCGCCTAAGGAGAAGTGATCGTTCCCACGCGCTGCGTGGGAACGATCAACCCCTGATCCTCCAGACATGAAAAAACCCGCTGACCGTTTCCAGTCCAGCGGGTTTCTTTTGGGCCGAAAACTTACTGTGCAGCCGCTTGCGCTTCCATCTTCTGGCGCAGGCTCAGCGGACGCATGTCGGTCCACGTTTCTTCGATGTAGGCCAGGCATTCCTTTTTCAGGCCGCTCTTGCCCACGGTGCGCCAGCCTTCCGGGATGGCCTTGTAATCCGGCCAGATCGAGTACTGCTCTTCGTGGTTGACCACGACCTGAAAGAGGATGTCCTCGCGGTCGAATACTGACGTCATGCTGTGTCTCCATCGTTGTAGGGGTAGGCTGCACGGTGGGTGCAGCCGGGTATGTAGAAGGAACGTTCGGCGCGGCGAAAAATTTACAGTGCGGCAGTCGCGACGCTCAACGCACGGCCGAATATCTCGGCGACGCGGTCGATTTCAGCGGCGGTGATCACCAGCGGCGGCAGGAAACGCACCACTGCGCCATGGCGCCCGCCCAACTCCAGAATCAGGCCACGCTTGAGGCATTCGCGCTGCACCAGCGGCGCCAGACGGGCGAAGGCCGGTGGATGGCCCAGCGCGTCCGACTCACCGTTCGGATCGACCAGCTCGACGCCCAGCATCAGACCACGACCACGAATGTCGCCCAGTTGCGGGAAGTCGCGCTGCAGGATGTACAGGTGCTCGCTCAGGCGTTCGCCCATGGCGGCGGCGTGCTCGCAGACCTTGTGCTCGACCAGGTAGCGCATCACCGCAGAACCGGCGGCCATCGCCATCTGGTTGCCACGGAACGTACCGGCGTGGGCGCCTGGTTGCCAGGTGTCTAGCCAGTCGCGGTAAACCACCACCGCCAGCGGCAGGCTGCCGCCGATGGCTTTGGACAGCACCACTACATCCGGCGTGATGCCGGCGTGTTCGAAGGCAAACATCTTGCCGGTGCGGGCGAAACCGCTCTGGATTTCGTCGACGATCAGCGCAACACCCGCCTTTTCGGTGATGCGACGCAGACCGCGCAGCCACTCGATGTCCGCCGGAATCACACCGCCCTCGCCCTGCACCGCCTCGACAATCACCGCCGCCGGCAATTGCACACCGGCCTCCGGGTCGTTGAGCAGGTTTTCCAGGTAACTGAGGTTGGCCTTCACACCTGCCGCGCCACCGATGCCGAACGGGCATCGGTAGTCATACGGGAACGGCATGAACTGCACGCCATTGCTGAGCAGCGCACCCAGCGGCTTTTTCGGCCCCAGACTGCCCATCAGGCTCAGCGCGCCCTGGCTCATGCCATGGTAACCGCCGGAGAACGACAGCACAGTGCTGCGCCCGGTGGCGGTGCGTACCAGTTTCAGCGCGGCTTCCACCGCGTCGGTGCCGGTCGGGCCGCAGAACTGGATTTTCGCTTCCTTGGCCAATGCTGACGGCAGCAACCCGAACAGATCCTGAACAAACTGATCCTTCACCGGCGTGGTCAGGTCGAGGGTGTGCAGCGGCAACTCATCGGCCAGCACCTGCCGGATAGCCTCGATCACCACCGGGTGGTTATGCCCCAACGCCAGGGTACCGGCACCGGCCAGGCAATCGATGAAGATGCGGCCTTCAACGTCCTCGACATACAGACCCTTGGCACGCTTCAGCGCAAGGGGAATGCGTCGCGGATAGCTGCGGGCATTGGATTCCTGCTGGCTCTGGCGGGCCAGCAACGGCGATTCATTGAACTGATACAGCGTTTCCGCCGGCGCGGAGGCGATCCGGCCCGACGACTCTTCGATAAGGCTGGTGGCGACTGACATCTCTCGACCCCTCAATTCGCTATGGATAGTGACCAAAACTGCACACCGCACAGGTGCGCGTTCCGGTCCCGGGGCGCACATGCAGGTTTTCCTGTTCTGGAAACGCACCAGCCCCTCAAGGATTTACACCCTAGAGCGAGTTGTCATACCGACAGCGGTAGCGACTTGTGCATCGGCAGGCTGCGCATGCCGTGGCGAATGAGCGGCGGCGCCGATTCGCGATACCCCAGACACCGATAAAAGGCTTCACCGGTGCGGGTGCTGGTGAGCACGGAACGGGCGCTGCCGCGCGTCAGCAGCCAGCCTTCAAGGTCTGTCATCAGCGCCCGGCCAACGCCCCGGCGAAACCATTCCGGCTGCACATGACAAAGGGTGACATCGCCGTCGGCCAGCGCCATGCCGACGCCAATGGGTCGACCCTGCATCAAGGCAATATTCAGATAGCGCTGCGGATCGGCGAGCCAGGCACTGATGTGTTCCGGCGATTGCTGGCGAATCCAGGCATCGACGAGGCGGGGGTCGTTACGATGATCAAGCGCGCAACCGACGCGGATCGAACGCTCGATAATGCGGCTGATGATGCCGGCATCGGCCGGGGTAGCCGGGCAAATGTAGATGGATGCATCCATGGCGCTGTTTCCCTCAATCCATTGAGTCAAATGGCTGGGGCGACAATAGCGTCGTGGCCGGCGGATGACCAATGGAGAGAGGTTACATTTGATGTGCCGGGCTCAGGCTGGTTGCAGCGGCATGGTCAGCTCGACCCGCAAGCCATCCGGGCGGCTGTCGAAATGCAGGGTGCAGGCGCAACGCTGGACAATCGCCTGGACAATCGCCAGCCCGAGCCCGCAGCCGGTGCTCTGGCCGTTGCGCCAGAAGCGTTGGGTCAGGTGTTGCAAATCGTCCGGTGCAATGCCCGGCCCGTGATCGCGAACGACGAAACGCACACGATTGCCGATGGTTTCCATACTCAGTTCCACGGCCCCTTCCGACGGGGTATGACGCAGCGCGTTATCCAGCAGATTGCGCAGTGCGGCGATGGACAACACCGAGGGCATTTGCAGTGGCGCGTTGGACAGGTGCTCCGGCAGATGCAGCCTGATCCGCTGCCGCTCGCCGCTGGCGGAGTCCTGAATCGCCAGTCTTGCCACTTGCTCGGCGCTGCACTGCACGCCGTCGTCGAACGACAGACTGCCCTCGACCCTGGCCAGCAACAGCAATTGCTCCAGAGTCCGATGCAGGCGGTCGGCACCCTCCTCGGCCCGGGCCAGGGACTGATCACGGGCACTGCCTTCGGTCATGCGTGCCACTTGCAGGTGGGTCTTGATCGCCGTCAGCGGGCTGCGCAGTTCATGGGCGGCGTCACCGGTCAGGCGACGTTCGCGCTCGATGGTCTTGCCGATACGCTGGAACAGCTGATTCTGGGTCTCGAGCAAAGGTTTCAGTTCGCTGGGAAATGATTGCAACTGCAAAGGTTCGAGGGAGTCGGCATTGCGGCGCATCAGGGCTTCGCGCAAGCGATTGAGCGGCGCCAGGCCCTGACCGATCCCCAACCACAGCAGGCACAGACAGCCGAGCAGCGCCACACCCACCGGCACCGACGCCGCCAGCAGGATCGACATGTTCAAGGCTTCACGCTCAATCACCCGGTCGGCGGTGGTGATCCGCACATCGCCCCGGGCCAGGGTGAAGGTGCGCCACGGTGCGCCGTCGATCATCTGGTCGTGGAAGCCCATTTTCTGTGCTTCCAGTGCCTGTTCCGGGTTGTTGTGGCTGCGGGCAAGGATCTCGCCACGCAACGAGCTGACCTGACAGGCCATGCCGCCGGGGATGTTCAGTTGTTCGGCGCTGAAGTGAGTGCCGTCGCCTTTGCTCGGTATCGCCGGCAATTGCTCCAGCAACCCGGCGACCATCCGCGCCGAAGCCACCAGCCGCTGGTCGAGGGAAAACATCATCTGGTTGCGCAGGTCGCTGAGCATCCAGGCGGCAGCCAGGGCCCAGATCAGCGCGAACGCGGCGCCGAGGGTCAGGCTCAGGCGCAGGCGCAGACTCATCACTTGTCAGGTTCTCCACCATCCGCCGGGCCCAGGCGATAGCCCAGACCGCGCACGGTTTCGACGATACCTTTACCGAGTTTGCTGCGCAGGTGATGGATGTGCACGTTGAGGGCGTTGCTCTCCAGCTCATCGCTGAAGCCGTAGACGCTGTCCTTCAATTGCTCGGTGGACAGCACCCGGCCACGGTTATGCAGCAAGGCTTGCAGCAGGGATTGTTCGCGACGGGACAGGTCCACCGAACGGCCGGCCAAGGTGGTTTCGCGGCTGCTCGGGTCGTAGGTCAGCGCGCCGTGCTCGATCAGGTTGACGCTGCGCCCGGCCACCCGGCGCAGCAGGGTTTGCAGACGGGCAAACAATTCACGCAGGTCGAACGGTTTGAGCAGGTAATCGTCGGCACCGGACTGCAAACCGTCGACCCGGTCAGTCACCGAGTCCCGCGCGGTGAGGATCAGCACCGGAATTTCCAGGCCCTGCTGGCGAAGTTGCTGCAATAGTTTGAGGCCATCTTCGTCCGGTAAGCCGAGGTCGAGCACCATCACGTCGAATTCGGCAACCTTGAGGATCGCCCGCGCCTTGGAGGCGGTGTTGACGTGTTCGACCGTCAAGCCCTGGGCCGTCAGCCCGGCGACGATGCCACTGGCAATCAGGTCATCGTCTTCGCAGACAAGCACATGCATGGGGAGCTCCCTGAGCAAAAACATGAGTCAAACAGGTGAGGATTAAGCTCAAATTATGACAAGTGATTCAACGCACGAGAAGTGTATTCGTCCCAGCCCCTCCCCTGCAAAACTTTCGACAATATGGATATACCTGAAAAATTAAATAACTAACAAAGCCAACACACTTCAGTCTCAACCCGAAACATACACACCACCCGTACCACTTCAAAATTTAAATATCACACGCTAATCTTAATTCACCAAACAACAAACAAGCCATTAAAACCCTATTACTTGCTTTAATCCTTTTCACCAGCCAGAACAAAAGAGAGCCATACCATGAAAAATTTCGTAACCACCGACTGGCGCCATGGAGCCGATCGTATCTTCTTTTTCTTCAAGGACACTAATACTTACACACGCTTTAACCTGGGTGACAACCATATCGAAAAAACCCACCCTACTTCTGTTTACGGTCACTGGGACGACTTCGAGCAACACGTGAAAGACCTGAAGTTCGGTTTCAACACTAGAAGCCCTGATTGGCACCAAAACGGCGGCGGAGACATTTCCTGGTTCTTCTACTATGAGCAACAAACACCGATGGCCTGCAAATATTCCCAAATCAATGACAAAGTCTTGTTCAAAAAGAAACTGTCAGATACTGATTGGTGGCCCCTGGGAAATTACTTCGACAAAATCGTCGGCGTCATGCTGGACACTACGGCAAGTTCCGCCCACGATTATTGGGTTCTACTGAACGACGGACGTTATTTCATATACACCCCCCGAGTGCCGAGACCGCCTAAAGTCAAGCCACTCGCAAACTCCGCATGGAGCGAACTGGAACAATACAAAGGCCGCATGATCACCGCCGCCTCGAATGATTACCCAATCCTCAGCACTTACTTCTATATCTTTTTATCCAACAACGAATATCTAAGGTTTGATATTAAAAAAAGAACACTCACTGCCCCTCGCCCGGTCGATGATGGAACATGGCCAGGATTGATTACAGAATAAACACGCCATGCACAGATGAGCGGGGGGGGGGGGACGTCTTGATGTGAGGATCAATTGAGGAAGCGATATCCGATCCAGCTTTCTCGGCAACCACGTTTGAGGCAGACGCAAACCGGAACGTACAGGGTGAGTCCCGTAGAAAAAAGCCGATTAGGCGGTTGGCCGTTTAAGCTGACATTATGCCCCGAACACCACAGCGACAAGGGTGCCGCGGTTAATCATCGGTTAATCGCCGCCGCCCATTGTGCTCATCACTTGCACAGGGACAAGGCTCCACCATGCGTCATATTTTTTTATTGTTTGCACTGTTGATTTCGGGTCTGGCCCAGGCAGGGAACGATCCTTTTGCGACAAAACCGGAATTTCTCCCGGTCGACAAGGCCTTCGTCCTGACGTCCGAACGTCTGGACTCCGGCGAAACCCAACTGTTCTGGCAGATCACCGACGGTTACTACCTGTATCAGAAACGCCTGAAATTCGACGGGCTGCCGGCGGAAAACGCCCCTGCCCTGCCCGAAGGCGAATCCCATAGTGACGAGTATTTCGGCGAACAGCCGGTCTACCGTCAGGGTCTCGAGCTGAAAATCCCGGCAGCAGCCAAAGGCCAGATCAAGGTCAGTTATCAGGGCTGCGCCGATGCCGGCCTGTGCTACCCGCCACAGACCCGCGTGATCGACCTCGGTGGCAAAGCGGCCGCTGCAGCGACGGATGAGGCGCAGGATCAAGCGTTGGCCAGCGGCTTGCAACAGCACTCGCTGGGCTGGAGCCTGCTGGTATTCTTCGGGCTCGGCCTATTACTGGCCTTTGCGCCATGTTCGTTGCCAATGCTGCCGATTCTGGCGGGCATGGTGGTCGGCAGCGGTGCCACGCCACGTCGTGGTTTCGCGCTGGCCAGCAGTTATGTGATTTGCATGGCGCTGGTTTATGCAGCGATGGGCGTCATTGCATCCCTGTTGGGCGCGAACCTTCAGGCGTGGTTGCAAAACCCATGGCTGCTGGGCACTTTCGCAATCGTATTTGTGATCCTCGCACTGCCGATGTTCGGCTTCTTTGAACTGCAACTGCCAGTAGCCGTGCGTGATCGGCTGGAGCACGCCTCGCGCAGTCGCAGCGGCGGCAGCCTGGTCGGCGCGGGTGTGTTGGGCGCGTTGTCCGGTCTGCTGGTCGGGCCATGCATGACCGCGCCGCTGGCCGGTGCCCTGCTCTACATCGCGCAAAGCGGCAATGCGCTGCATGGTGGCTTGATCCTGTTCGCCCTCGGTATCGGTATCGGCATCCCGCTGTTGGTGTTGGTGACGGTCGGCAATCGCTTCCTGCCGAAACCCGGCGCGTGGATGAACCTGCTCAAGGGTGTGTTCGGTTTCCTGTTCCTCGGCACGGCGGTGTTGATGTTGCGTCCGGTACTGGACTCGTCACTGTGGCTCGCGCTGTGCGGCGCGCTGTTGCTGATCGCCGCCTACAGCGCCTGGAAACAGTCCGAAGGCTTCGGCAGGGTCGCCCAGTTGTTCGGTGCCAGCTCGCTGTTGTTGGGGCTGTGGGGCAGTTTGCTGATGGTGGGTGCAGCGGGCGGCAGCGATGATCCGTTCCAACCGTTGCAGGTGTATAGCGCCGGTCGCACCGGCACGGCGGCACCGAACGGTCACGAAGCGTTCATTACGATCAAGGATCCAGCGGCCCTGCAACGCGAACTCGACATCGCCAAGGCTCAAGGCCAGTGGGTGCTGCTCGATTACTACGCCGACTGGTGCACGTCGTGCAAAGTCATGGAGAAAAAGGTGTTTGGCCAGGCGCGGGTGATGCAGGCCCTGAGTGATGTGCGCTTGCTGCGCCTCGACGTCACTGATGACAATGCTGCCAGCCGCGAACTGCTCGGCCGCTACAAAGTGCCAGGGCCACCGAGTTTTGTGTGGATCGGTGCCGACGGTGAAGAGCGCCGCAGCCAGCGCATCACAGGCGAGGTCGATGCCGACACCTTCCTGCAACACTGGACCACCACCCGAGACGCCCGTTAATGCTGACCTTCACCCTGGGCACTTTTGCCATTGCGCTTAACCACCTGTTGCTGATCAGCGCTCTGGCGCTGGCGACCTTCGTCGGCTGGCGGGTGGCCAAGCGCGGTGGCGATAACCCTGAGTCGGCGCTGTTCAGTCTGTTCCTGCTCGGGATGCTCACGGCGCGCGTTGCGTTTGTTGCCGTGTACTGGGGACATTACCGCAACGATCCGTGGCAGATCATCGACCTGCGCGACGGCGGTTTTCTCGCCTGGCCGGGGGTGATCGTGCTGTTGCTGGCGGCGCTGTATCGCGGCTGGCGCCGGCCGGGTTTGCGCCGACCGCTGGGTTTCAGCGTGGTCAGCGGTGTGGCGTTCTGGGTGCTGGCGACGCTGTCGCTGAACATTTACGAGCAAGGCACGCGCCTGCCGGACATCACCCTGCGCAACGCCGCCGGGGAAACCGTGAAACTCGCCGACTATCAGGGCGGGCCACTGGTAATCAATCTGTGGGCCACCTGGTGCCCGCCCTGCCGCCGGGAAATGCCGGTGCTGGAAAACGCCCAGCAGCAACGCCCGGACCTGACATTCCTGTTCGTCAACCAGGCCGAAAGCATGCAAAGCGTCGCTACCTTCCTCGAAACCCAGGGCCTGAGCCTGAGCAACGTGCTGTTCGACCGCAGCGGTCGTCTGGGTCAGGCCGTGGGCTCCATGGCATTGCCGACTACGCTGTTCTATAGCCCTGACGGTCAATTGCTGGCCAGCCATCTGGGCGAGTTGTCGAACGCCAGTCTGGCCCGGGCCCTGGAAAACTTCGACGTATCGAATCCAAATACGAACGCCGCACCGGCCACCTCTGCAAGGAAACTGCCATGCCCCGCCTCCGCCACCTGCTGACGCTGACTCTGGGCGCCGCCCTGCTGCACTTGCCGTCGGTACAGGCTGCTGAAGAATTGCCTGACGCGATCAAGAAGATCGAAGCCAAGGGCGCAAAAATCGTCGGCCAGTTCGACGCGCCCGACGGCCTGCGTGGCTACGCCGCGCAATACCAGAACCGTGGCATGGCGCTGTACCTGACGCCGGACGGCAAGCACGTGCTGCTGGGCAACCTGTACGACGCCGATGGCAATGACCTGAGCAGCGCACCGCTGCAAAAACTGGTCTACGCGCCACTGGCCAAGGAAGTCTGGGCCAAGTTCGAAGCGAGCAACTGGATTCAGGACGGCAACAAGGATGCACCGCGCACGGTGTACCTCTTCAGCGACCCGAACTGCCCGTACTGCAACATGTTCTGGGAACAGGCCCGCCCATGGGTCAAGGCCGGCAAAGTACAGTTGCGACACATCATGGTCGGCATCATCCGCGAAGACAGCCCGGCCAAATCCGCTGCGCTGCTGGCCGCCAAAGACCCGGCCAAGGCCCTGGAAGAACACGAGAAGGCCGGCAAGGCCAGCACGCTCAAGGCCATGAAGGACATTCCGGCCGCCGTACAGACCAAACTCGCAGCGAACATGCAGTTGATGGAAGACCTGGAATTACAGGCCACCCCGGCGATCTTCTACATGGACGACAAGGGTGAACTGCAACAACAGCAAGGCGCGCCGACGCCGGACAAGCTGGCGAAGATTCTCGGGCCGAAATAAGCAGGATCAAAAGATCGCCGCGCGTCGCAGCGCCTGCAGGAAACACATCCCCCTGTAGAAGTTGCGGCACGCGGCGATCTTGTTAATGGCGCTCCGCCAGGAAGCTGAACAACACCTCCGTCACAAACTCCGGATTCTCCAGATTGGAGATATGCCCAGCCTCGGGCACCAGCACACATGGACAGCCAATCAGCTCAGCCATTTCCCGAGCTTCCGACGGCGGACGTGGTTTATCCTGATCACCGCAAACAACCAGCGTGGTGGCCGCATTCAGCTCGCCCAGACGCGGCAACAGATCGTCACGGCCAAAGGTGATGCGCCCCATCGGCACGATGCTTTGACGCAAGCGTTCGGCGGAATAACCGGCGAGTTTTGCGCGGAAATCCTGATACAGCGCCGACTCTCGATCGATGCCCGGACGGAAGAAGATCGGCACCACGATATCCAGCAGTTGCTCGGAGATCCCACCGCTCTCCTCGATCTGTTTGAACAGCGAGAAATAGTACTGGCGAGTCGGCTCCGGCTCGACACCGACGTAAGTGTCCATCAGCACCAGACCGTTGAGCCGCTGCGGTGCCGACAGAGCGAGGCGCACACCCCACATGCCGCCGACCGACAGCCCGACCAGTGTCACCCGGTCAATCTCCAGATGATCGAGCAAGGCCAGTGCCTGGCGTGCGATGTCATTCAGAGACGTGGTGCCATCAGGCAGACGCCCGGACTCACCGTGGCCCCACAGATCCAGTGCAATTACCCGATAGTGAGGCGACAACGCGGCGATCTGCGGCGCCCACATGGCCTGATCCCACAGGTAACTGCCGGCCAGCAACACCGCTGGGCCTGTGCCTTGATCAATGTAATGAAGCGCTTGTCCGTCCACCGTGAAGAAAGGCATCGACTACCCCCCGCGACAAAAAAAGAGAACCGGCAGACTGAGCTGCCGGTTCTCGATCGTCAACCCTGGAAATGTACGCGAATGTACCGGTTGAATTGTGTTGAACGCACAGGCACTGAAGACTACAAACCTTCCAGCTCCGCCATCAGATCATTCAACCGGTCCACCTTCTCCTCGGTAATATCACTGGCCGCCAGCCCTTCGATATATTCGGCCAGTTGCTCCACCGTGCTGCATTCGAACATGGCCCGCAGCGGCACATCCCGTTGCAGGGCTTTCTGCACCCGCGAGGCGATCTGCGTGGCCAGTAGCGAGTGACCGCCCAGTTCGAAGAAGTTATCGCACACCCCGACCTTCTCGACCTTCAGCACCTCGGCCCAGATATCGGCCAGGGTCTGCTCCAGTTCGCTGCGCGGTGCCAGGTAATCCTGGCTCTGCAACTGGCCGATCTCCAGCGCCGGCAACGCCTTGCGGTCGAGTTTGCCGTTGGCGTTGAGCGGCAATCGGTCGAGCCACAACCAGTGCAGCGGCACCATGTATTCCGGCAGTTCGGCGCGCAGGCGTTGCTTGATCCGCTCCAGGCGTTCGCTTTGATTCAGTGCGGAATCTGCGGCGACCAGATAGCCGACCAGATGCTTGCCGTTGACGCCTTCCTGCACGCCGACCGCGCCATCGCGAACTTCCGGTTGCTCATGCAGACGCGCCTCGATTTCACCCAGCTCGATCCGGTAACCGCGAATCTTCACCTGATGGTCGACCCGGCCGACGTATTCCAGCACGCCATCACTGCGGCGGCGCGCCAGGTCACCGGTGCGATACAGACGCTCGCCCGGCGCACCGAAGGGGTTCGGTACAAACACCGGTGCGGTGCGCAGCGGATCGCTGACATAACCACGACCGACCCCGGTGCCCGCCACACACAACTCACCCACTGCACCCAGCGGCACCAGATCCAGCGCACCATCGAGCAGGTACAGCAAGTTGTTGTCGGTCGGGGTACCGATCGGCAGGTAACTGCCGCGAGTCGAGGCCAGGTCGACGCGGAAGAACGCCACATCGTCCGAGCATTCCGCCGGGCCATAGGCGTTGACCAGACCAATCTCCGGATACCGCAGCAGCCATTGATGCGCCAGTTCCGGCGGCATCGCTTCACCGGTCGGCAACATCCAGCGCAAGCCATCGAGGCTCAGGCGATCCGAAGCGAGCATGCCCTGAATCAGCGACGGCACGCTCTCCAGCACGGTGATGCCCTGCTGCTGCACATGCACCAGCAAACCTTGCGGATCGTGGGCGATGGTGTTCGGCACGATGTCCACCCGCGCCCCGAACAACGGTGCAGCGAGGAACTGCCAGACCGAAATGTCGAAGCTTTGCGAAGCGGTTTGAGCGATCACATCGGCGTCGCTCAAGTTCAGATACGGCACCTTGCTCAACTGGTTGTTGAGCATGCCGCGCTGCTCGACCATTACGCCTTTCGGCAACCCTGTGGAACCCGAGGTGTAGATTACGTAGGCCAGGTTGTCCGGACCGCTGAAGATGCCCGGATTCGCCGAAGACACCGCACCGGTCTGAACCTCTTCCCACACCAGCAGGCGTGGGCGGTTGGCGCAGCTGAATTCATCCAGCAAGGTCGTCGCCTGTTCACGGCAAGCCTCGGAGCATACCAGTAACGGCGTGCGACTGAGCTCGATGATCCGTTGCAGACGCTGGCTCGGCAGGCCCGGATCCAGCGGCAGGTAACCGGCACCGGCCTTGAAGCTGCCGATGATCATGCCCAGCAGATCCAGATTGCGCTCGCCCAGCAGCGCTACCGGTTGATCCATCTGCACACCCGCAGCAACCAGCGCATGGCCGAGACGGTTGGCGTTCTGGTTCAGTTGCTCGTAGCTCAACTGCTGATCGAGGCAACTGGCGGCAATGCGTTGCGGATGTTGCGCGACCTGCGCTTCAAACAGTTCGACGTAGCTCTGTTCCAGCGGATACTCGTGCTCACTCTGGTTGCAACCGTGGAGCAGGAAATCCTGTTCCTCATGGCTCAGCAGCGGCAGGTCGGCCATGTCGCCATGGAAGCCGTCGACCAGCGCCAGCAACAGACGCTTGAACTCACCGAGCATTCGCTCGATGGTCGATTCGTCGAAATAACGCTGGTCGTAGGACAGGTGCAGGCCGAGGTCGTCGCCCGGATAGCAAACCGCCGTCAACGGGAAGTTGGTGTGGGTACGGCCCGAGTCCGAGGTCGCATTAAGGCTCTGCGCACGGTCCAGCACCGAGACTTCCACCGGGGCGTTTTCGAACACGAACAGGCTATCGAACAGCGGCTGGCCTTTCGGCAGTTCGCTTTGCTCCTGGATGTTCACCAGCGGCAGGTATTCGTACTCGCGCAGTTGCATGTTGCTGTCGAGCAGACCGCTCAGCCACTGACGCACGCTGGCGCGCTGATCGTCCGCCGGAATCTGCACCCGCAGCGCGATGCTATTGATGAACAGGCCGACGGTGCGTTGCATCTCCGGCATCTCCACCGGACGCCCGGCAACAGTCACACCGAACAGCACGTCGCGATCACCGCTCAGGCGTCGCAGCACCAGTGCCCACGCCGCCTGGGCAAAGGTGTTGATGGTCAGTTGATGGGCCTGGGCCAGCTCACGCAGACGGGCGCCGTCCTCGACATCCAGTCGGGTGTAGCGGTCGCCGACGATCATGCCGCCGCTTTCACCGGCGTGTTCACGCAGGAACGGACGGTCGCTCGGGATCGGCGTGGTGCGCTCGAAACCTTGCAGGTTCTGCTGCCACCACTGACGCGCTTCGGCCAGGCTCTGGCGTTGCAGCCATCCGATGTAATCGCGGTATCGCGGCGGCACCGCCAATTGCGCTTCGCGACCTTCGCCAAGGGCGGTGTAGATCTCGAAGAAATCGTTCATCAGCAGCGAACGGCACCAGGCATCGATCAGGATGTGGTGGTTGCTCATCATGAACCAGTAACGCGCGGCGCCGACCTTGATCAGGCGCAGGTGGAACGGCGCCTGATTGAGCAGATCGAACCCGGCTTCGCGTTCACTTTTCAGCAACGCTTGCAGTTTCGGCTCCTGCTCGGCGTCAGCGATCGCGCTCCAGTCCAGATACTCGATCGGCGTGCGACCCGGTGTATGAATGACTTGCAGCACGTCTTCGCCGACATTCCAGCAGAACGACGCACGCAGCGCTTCGTGACGGGCGACCACCGCTTGCCACGCCTGGGCGAAACGCTCGGGGTCGAGCTCGCTGTTGATGCGGTAGCGATCCTGCATGTAGTACAGACCGGTGCCCGGTTCGAGCAAGGTGTGCAGCAGCATGCCTTCCTGCATCGGCGTCAACGGGTACACATCTTCGATGTGCGCCGCCGGCACCGGCAGCGCATCGAGTTGCGCCTGGGTCAGTTTCGCCAGCGGGAAGTCCGACGGCGTCAGACCGCCGGCCTCGTCTTGCAGGCAGTGTTCGATCAGGCTCAGCAACTCACCGACGTAGGCATCCGCCAGCTCGTTGATGGTCTGCGCGTCGTAACGTTCGGCGCTGAAAGTCCAGCGCAGCAGCAGTTCCCCGCCGTACACCTGACTGTCGACGCTCAACTCGTTCGGCAGCGGTGCGTGCGGATCGTGGGCCGCGCCGACCGGCTCGTCCAGCGGACGGAACAGCGCATCGCTGCCGAAGCTCTGGTCGAACTGGCCGAGGTAGTTGAAGGTGATCGGCGCGTTCGGCAATGCCGCCATGCTTTCACGACTGGCGTCATCGGCCAGATAACGCAGCACGCCATAACCAAGGCCTTTGTGCGGCACGGCCCGCAGCTGTTCCTTGATCGCCTTGATCGAAGCGCCCTGCCCGGCGGCCTCTTCGATGTTGTGCGGGGTCAGGCGCAGCGGATAGGCGCTGGTGAACCAGCCGACGGTGCGGGTCAGGTCGATCTCGTCAAACAGGGTTTCGCGGCCGTGGCCTTCCAGTTGAATCAGCGCCGACGGCTGCCCGCTCCAGCGGCACAGCACGCGGGCCAGTGCGGTCAGCAACAAGTCGTTGACCTGCGTGCGATAGGCGCTCGGTGCCTGTTGCAGCAGTTGTTTGGTGCGCTCGGCATCCAGACGCACGCTGACCGTTTGTGCATGACGATTCTCGCGACCGCCCTCAGGACGTTCGCACGGCAAGTCGGCATTCGGGCCAGCCAGTTGCGCTTGCCACCAGCTCAGTTCTTCACGCAGGGATTCGCTGCCGGCGTAGGCCTGCAAGCGCGCTGACCAGTCCTTGAAGGCGCTGGTTTTCGCCGGCAGTTTCACCGACTGATCGGCGTCGAGTTGGCGATACACGGTTTGCAGATCGTCGAGCAGCACCCGCCACGACACACCGTCGACCACCAGATGATGAATCGCGATGAACAGCCGTTGCTGAGCGTCCGGCCCATCGATCAGCACGGCGCGCAGCAGCGGGCCTTGCGCGAGATCGAGACTGCGCTGGGCATCGGCGAACAGTGCGGCGCATTTGTCCATCGACGGCACGCGAACTTGCCAAAGCACCGCTGCATCGGTCACCGGTTGATGGGTTGCTTTCCATGTGCCGTTGGCCTCGATGAAGCGCAGGCGCAAGGCGTCATGCTGCTCGACCACCGCCAGCAACGCTTGCTCCAATCGGTGCGGTTCAAGCGCCACAGTCGGCTCCAGCAGCAACGCCTGGTTCCAGTGCTGACGCTCGGCAATCTCGGTATCGAAGAACCAGTGCTGGATCGGCGTCAGACGCGATTCGCCAGTCACCAGACCTTGCTCGGCGGTCACGGTTTCACTGCGGCTGGCGACAGCGGCCAGGGTCTGCACGGTCTGGTGCTGGAACAGATCGCGCGGGCTGAAGTGAATGCCCTGCTGGCGCGCGCGGCTGACCACTTGAATCGACAGGATCGAGTCGCCGCCCAGTTCGAAGAAGTTGTCGTTGAGACCAACCTGCTCGACGTTGAGTACCTCGCACCAGATCTGCGCCAGGGTCTGCTCAAGCTCGTTGCTTGGCGCCACGTAATCCTGACGATTGAGGTCCAGATCCGGTGCCGGCAACGCGCGGCGGTCGAGCTTGCCGTTGGCGGTCAGCGGCATGCTCGCCAGCAGGATCAGATGGGTCGGCACCATGTAGTCCGGCAGTTGCGTCTTCAGGTGCGCCTTCAGCGCTTCGCGCAGTTCGACCTGCTCAGCTTCGCTTCGCGAAGCGACCTCGGTCACCAGATAGCCAACCAGTTGCTTGCCGCTCGGCGCATCCAGCGCCAACACCACCGCTTCACGGATCGAATCGTGATCGAGCAGGCGGGTTTCGATCTCGCCCAGTTCGATACGGAAGCCACGGATCTTCACCTGATGGTCGATCCGCCCGAGGTATTCCACCAGACCATCGGCACGCTGGCGCACCAGGTCGCCGGTGCGGTACATGCGCCCGCCATCGGCAGCAAACGGGTCGGCGACGAAACGTTCGGCGGTGATGCCGGCGCGGTCGTGATACCCCAGCGCCAGACCGGCGCCACCGACGAACAATTCACCGGTCGCACCTTGCGGCACCAGCGCCAGATCGGCGTCGAGAATGTAGGCCACGCGATCACCGATCACGCTGCCGATCGGCACGCTGCCAGCGCCCTCTTCCAGAACATCCGGCGCGAGACTGGCCAGCGGCATGACCACGGTTTCGGTCGGGCCGTAGGCATTGAAGAACAGGCTCGGCTTGAACGCCGCGCGAATCCGTTGCAGATGTTCGCCGGTCAGCGCTTCGCCGCCGGTGATGATCATGCGCACCGGCAGGATGTCGTTTTGCGTGGCGAGGAACTGCGCCAACTGGCTGCCGTAACTCGGGGTGAAACCGAGGATATTGATGCGATGTTCGCGGATCAGGCCGCAGATTTCTTCCGCGTCCCACTGTCCTTGTGCACGCAATACAACTTGCGCACCGCTGAGCAGCGGCACCAGCAGGCGCTCGGTGGCGGCGTCGAAATTGATCGAATAGAAGTGCAGCTCGCAGTCGTCCGCACGCATGCCGAAACGCTCGATCACAGCCTGGCAGTGCATGGCGATTTCACCGTGGGACACCACCACGCCTTTCGGCTTGCCGGTGGATCCTGAGGTGTAAATCAGGTACGCCTGATGCTGCGGCAGGCTGATAAATGGCAGCTCTGTGGACGGGTAATTGGCCAGCGCGGCGCTGTCGTCCTCCAGGCACCAGCGCGCCACGTGCGGCGGCAGTTCGCCGAGGGCTTTGAACATCGCGCGGTCGCTGAGCAGCAGGCCGACGCCGCTGTCTTCGATCATGTAATGCAAACGGTCGAGCGGGTATTCCGGGTCCAGCGGCACATAGGCGCCGCCGGCCTTGAGGATCGCCAGCAGGCCGACGACCATTTCCAGCGAACGCTCCAGCGCCAGACCGACCCGCACTTGCGGGCCGACACCGCGCTCGCGCAGGGCCCAGGCCAGGCGATTGGCGCGGGCGTCGAGTTCGGCGTAGCTCAGGGTCTGCCCGGCGAAGGTCAGGGCTGGCGCATCCTTGCGCGCCAGTGCCTGTTCGGCGAACAGGTGATGAATGCACTGGTCGAGACGACGCTCGCCCGGTTCGACGCCGAGGCTGTCGAGCAATTGTTGTTGCTCGGGCGCATCGAGCAGCGGCAGTTCGCTGAGGCGTTGTTGCGGGTCGGCGATCAGCGCTTCCAGCAGGTTGCGCCAATGTTTGGCCATGCGCGCAATGGTCGGCTCGTCGAACAAGTCAGTGCTGTACGTCAGGCAGCAACCGAGGCGATGGTCGAGGTCGGTGACTTCCAGGTTGAGGTCGAACTTGGTCGCCCGCGCATCGTTGGCCAGGTACTCGACGGTCATGCCGGCAAGCATGCGGCTTTGCTGGAACTCCCAGCGCTGCACGTTGCACATCACCTGGAACAGCGGGTTGTACGCGGCGCTGCGCGGTGGCTGCAACGCTTCAACCAGATGATCGAACGGCAGGTCCTGATGGGACTGACCTTCGATCACGGTGTGGCGCACTTGCTCGAACAACTCGCCGACCGACATCTGGCCGTCGAGCTGGCAACGCAACACTTGAGTGTTGAGGAACGCGCCGATCAGGCCTTCGCTTTCCGGGCGGATACGGTTGGCCACCGGCGCTCCGATGCGCAGATCGGTCTGGCCGCTGTAGCGGTAAAGCAGGGTCGCGAGTGCGGCAGTCATGGTCATGAACAGGGTCAGACCGTTCTGCGCATTGAACGCCCGGACGCGCGCGGCGAGATCGTCGCTCAGGTCGAAACGGAACAGTTCACCCTGATGACTCTGTACCGGCGGACGCGGACGGTCGCCCGGCAATTCCAGCAGCGGATGTTCGCGGCCCAGTTGCGCAGTCCAGTAGTCGAGCTGACGCTGACGCTCGCCGGATTCCAGCCAGTTGCGCTGCCACACGCTGTAGTCGAGGTACTGCACCGGCAGCGGCTCCAGCGGCGATTCGCGATCATCGACGAACGCTTCATACAGCGCGCTGAGTTCGCGGGCAAAGATGTCCATCGCCCAGCCTTCGGTGACGATGTGGTGCAGCGTCAGGACGAAGTAATGCTCCTGCTCAGCGGTCTTGACCAGGCAGGCGCGCAGCAGTGGGCCGGTTTCCAGATCGAACGGCAGGTGCGCTTCGTCGTCGGCCAGTTGCTGGACTTTCCGCTCGCGCACGTCGGCGGCGAATTTCGAAAAATCCTTCCAGTCCATGCGCACGCCGGTCTCGGCATGCACGTGCTGACGGGCCACGCCGTCGACGCTCGGGAACGTAGTGCGCAGCGTTTCGTGACGCAGGATCAGCGCTTGCAACGCTGCTTCGAAACGCCCGACATCCAGCACGCCACGCAGACGCGCCATGCCGCCGACGTTGTACGCCGGGCTGTCCGGTTCCATCTGCCAGAGGAACCACATGCGCTGCTGGGAATAGGACAGCGGCACCGGTTTACTGCGATCAACCTTGTCGATCGGCGGCTGTTTGTTGGTGCGGCCGCTGGCCTGGATCTGGCGGATCAGCTCGGCGAAATCTCCCAGTTCGCTGTGTTCAAACAAGGCACGCAGCGGCAGCTCGACGTCGCAGGCCTGACGGGTGCGGGAGATGATTTGCGTGGCCAGTAGCGAGTGACCGCCGAGGGCGAAGAAGTCGTCGCGCAGGCCGACCTGTTTCAGGCCCAGCACTTCGCGCCAGATCGCGGCGATCTGCTGCTCCAGCTCGGTGACCGGCTCGACGTGTTCGCGCACCTGCCATTGCGGTTCGGGCAAGGCGCGGCGGTCGAGTTTGCCGCTCGGGCTCAGGGGCATTGCGTCCAGACGCACCAGTTGCGCCGGGACCATGTACTCCGGCAGCTCGGCGGCCAGTGCGGCTTTCAGGCGAGCGGATTGCGCGTCCTGATCTTCGCTGGTATCGGTTGCAGTGAAGTAGCCGATCAATTGCGGGCCGGCGACGGTTTCACGCACCAGCACGGCGGCCTGAGCCACGCCGTCCTGAGCCAGCAGACGCGCTTCGATTTCTTCCGGCTCGACGCGGAAGCCGCGCAGTTTGACCTGCTGATCGAGACGGCCGAGGTATTCGATCACGCCATCGTGGTTCCAGCGCGCGCGGTCACCGGTGCGGTACAGGCGCGCGCCCTGCTCGCCCAGCGGATCGACCACGAAACGTTCGGCGGTCAGCGCCGGACGGCCGAGATAACCACGGGCCAGGCCGATGCCGCTGATGCACAGTTCACCCGGCACACCGGCCGGCACTGGATTCAGATCGCTGTCGAGCACGCGGCAAACCACGTTGCCCAGCGGACGGCCAATCGGCGAACGCTCGCCATCGTTCACGGTGCAATGCCAGTGGGTGACGTTGATCGCGGTTTCGGTCGGGCCGTAGCGGTTGTGCAGTTGCACCGTCGGCAGTTGCGCCAGCACGCGGTTGCGCAGCTCCGCCGGCAGCGCTTCACCGCCGGAGAACACGCGACGCAGGCTGGTGCAGCCGGTGCTCAAAGGCTCATCGATGAACAGCGAAAGCAGCGGCGGCACGAAGTGCAGCGTGGTTACGCCGTACTGCTGAACCAACTGCGCAATGCGATGCGGATCGCGATGTTCACCGGGGCCGGCGATCAACAGGCGCGCACCGGTGATCAGCGGCCAGAAGCACTCCCACACCGACACGTCAAAACTGATCGGCGCCTTCTGCATCAGCACATCGGTTTCATTCAGGCGATAGGTGGTCTGCATCCATTGCAGACGCTCGGCCAGCGCCGCGTGAGTGTTGCCCACGCCTTTCGGCTGGCCGGTGGAGCCGGAGGTGTAAATCACGTAGGCGAGGTTGTCGCCGTGCAGGTGCAGGCCCGGTGCCTGGCTCGGCCAGTTCTCAAGGTGCAGCGTGTCCATGGCGATCACGCTGACGCCTGCGCTGGCCGGCAAGCGGTCGAGCAATGCGGTCTGGGTCAGCAGCAGTTCGACGCCGCTGTCGCTGAGCATGTAGGCCAGACGCTCGGCCGGGTAATCCGGATCAAGTGGTACGTAGGCGCCGCCGGCCTTGATGATCGCCAGCAGGCCGATCAACAGTTGCGGCGAACGCTCGGCGGCAATGGCCACGCAGACGTCCGGGCCGACACCCTTGTCGCGCAGGTAATGGGCGAGACGGTTGGCCTGGGCGTGCAGTTCAGCGAAGTCGAGGCTGCCGCCGTCCCATACCAGCGCGGTGCGATCAGGCGTCTGGCGTGCTTGTTCATTCAGCAATTCCGGCAGCCATTGTTGCGCCGGGGTGCACGGGGCAACGCTCCACGCATTTTGCTGAGTGTGTTCGGTGGCGGTCAGCAGCGGCAGGTCGCCGATGGTTTGTTCCGGACGCTCGCAGACAGCACGCAGCAGGTTGCTGAAATGCTCGGCGAGACGCTCGATGGTCGCAGCGTCGAACAGCTCATCGGCATAGTCGAAGGACAGCGTCAGGCGACCGTTGCGGTCTTCTTCGCTGTGCAGTTGCAGATCGAACTTGGCTTCGCGGCTGTGCCACGGCAGTTCTTCGGCGAGCAGACCCGGCAGACGTTTGAGCGCGCCCAAGTCGCGTTGCTGATGGTTGAACATGACCTGGAACAGCCCTTGTTCGCGGGCCTGCGGGAAGGCTTCGAGCAGTTGTTCGAACGGCAGATCCTGATTGGCCAGGGCACCGAGCGCAGCCTGTCGGGTTTGCGCCAGCAGTTCGGTGAACGGCAGACGCGAATCGACGTCGGCGCGCAGCACCTGGGTATTGATGAAGAAGCCGATCAGGCCCTGGGTTTCCAGACGCGGACGGTTGGCGTTGGGCACCCCGACGCGGATGTCACGCTGGCCGCTGTAGCGATGCAACAGACTCTGGAAGGCCGAGAGCAGCAGCATGAATGGTGTGGATTGGTAGGCCTGGGCAGTCTGGCGGATGGCGTCGCTGAGGCTGATCCCCAGACGAACGCTGTGGCGTGCGGCGCTGTGCTTTTGCTTGGCGGAACGCGGATGGTCGGTCGCCAGTTCAAGCGTCGGATGCTCATCACCCAACTGCGCTTTCCAGTACGCCAGTTGCCGCTCACCCTCGCCTTGCGCCAGCCATTGGCGCTGCCAGCTGCCGTAGTCGGCGTATTGGGTTGGCAGCGGCGCAAGTTCCGCGCGCTGGCCGTGGGAAGCGGCGGCGTACAGGCGCGAGAACTCGTCGATCAGCACGTTCAGCGACCAGCCGTCGGAAATGATGTGGTGCAGGGTCACCAGCAACTGGTGATCCTCGTCATCGAGGCGAACCAGCGTTACCCACAGCAGCGGGCCTTTCTCCAGATCGAACTGGGTGCGGGCTTCGTCTTCGCGGATCTGTTGTGCGCGGGCTTCACGCTCGCTGGCCGGCAGGTCGCTGATGTCGATCAGTTGCAGGTTGAACTCGCCCGCCGCTTCGACCTGTTGCAGGGCCACGCCGTCGCACTCGAAGAAACGTGTACGCAGGGATTCGTGGCGTTCGATCAGTTGCTGGAAACTGGCGCGCAGAGCGTCTTCGTCCAGTTCGCCGCGCAGGCGCAGGGCACCGGGAATGTTGTAGGCGCTGCTGTGCGGATCGAGCTGCCAGGTGATCCACAGACGGTTTTGCGCCAGCGATTGCGGCAAGGCTTCGTTGCGCGAAAGCGCGGTGATTTCACCCTGGGCGCGGCCGCCATCCTGTTGCTGTTGCGCCACGGCGGCGGCGAATGCGGACAGGGTCGGGGCTTCGAACAGCAGGCGCAGGTTCAGCTCCAGGCTCAGCTCTTCGCGAACCTTGGCGATCACTTGGGCGGCTGCGATCGAGTTGCCGCCGAGCAGGAAGAAGTGATCGTCGGCGTTGACCTGTTTGACGTTGAGTTGCTCAGCCCAGATTTTGCCGATCAACGCTTCCAGTTCGGAGGTGGACGCGGTCGACTCATGAGCGGTTTCAGCGGTGGCCGACGGGAACACCGCGTAGCTGTCGAGGCTGCCGTCGGCCAGACGATTGCGGCAGGCCGAACGTTGCAGCTTGCCGCTGGAGGTCTTCGGCAACGCACCCGGGTTGAGCAGCACCACCACGCTCGGTGCTTCCTGATAAGTCTCGGCCACCGCCTGACGGATGGCTTTGATCAACGCTTCGGGCGGAAGGATTTTCTGCACGCTGCGGCTGATTTCCGCCGCGATGCCGATGCCTTCCTCACCATTCCGATTGACCGCGAACGCGGCGACGCGGCCCTTGCGCACCACCTCCACTTCGTTCTCGACCGTCTTCTCGATGTCCTGCGGATAAAGGTTGTGGCCGCGCACGATCAGCATATCTTTCAGGCGACCGGTGATGAACAATTCGCCGTCGCGGATGAAGCCCAGGTCACCGGTGCGCAACCAGGTCTGGCCGGCGTACTGGACGAAAGTCTTGGCGGTTGCCTCGGGGTTGCGCCAGTAGCCGTGGGCGATGCTCGGGCCGGCTGCCCAGACTTCGCCGACGGTGTTGTCGGTCAGTTCTTCGAGACTGCTCGGCTCGACGATCAGCACCGCATGTTCCGGCTGGCTGATGCCGCAACTCATGATCGGGCTGCCCTCGCCCGGTTTGGCACGGTTCTGGGCCAGGGCTTGATCATCCACACGTAGCGCCGGAATGCCGGTGCCGCGCGGTGTGCCGGCGACAAACAGGGTCGCTTCCGCCAGACCGTAGGACGCCATGAAACTGCTTTCACTGAAACCGCATGCGCTGAATTTATCGGCAAAGCGCTCAAGGGTGTCGAGACGGATCGGCTCGGAGCCGGAATAGGCGACGCGCCAGCGGCTCAGATCAAGACGATCCAGCGCCGATTCGCTGACGCGTTCACTGCACAGTCGATAGGCAAAGTCCGGCCCGCCGCTGATGGTGCCGCCGTATTGGCTGATCGCTTCGAGCCAGCGCAATGGCCGGCCGAGGAAGTACGCCGGCGACATCAGGATGCACGGCACGCCGCTGAAGATCGGCTGCAGCAGGCCACCGATCAGGCCCATGTCGTGGTACAGCGGCAGCCAGCTGACGATTACGTCGTCGGGGTTCACGTCGATGCCGAAGCCGTGACGGATCAACAGTTCATTGGCCACCAGGTTGCCGTGGCTGACCTGCACGCCTTTGGGCAGCGCCGTCGAACCGGAGGTGTATTGCAGGAAGGCGATGTGGTCTTGCGGCAAGGTCGGTTCGACCCAGCGTTCGGCCAGCGCGTTGTCGAGGGTGTCGACGCACAGCAGCGGTGGTGCGCCTTCGATTTGCTGCAGGGCGTCGCGCAGGTCGGCGCTGGTCAGCAGCAGGCGCGGTTCGGCGTCGGCGATGATCGACAGCAGGCGTTCCTGATGGTGACGCTTGGCCGATTCCGGCGGATAGGCCGGCACCGCGATCACGCCCGCGTACAGGCAACCGAAAAACGCCGCGACGTAATCCGGGCCACTCGGAAACAGCAACACGGCGCGATCACCGAAGCAGGCCTCGGCCTGCAACGCCGCCGCGATGGTGCGCGCGCGCTGATCGAGTTCGCGATAACTGAGCGCCACAGCCTGCTCCTCGGTTTCAGCGAGAAAGCGCAAGGCCAGCCGGTCCGGCGTCAGAGCCGCGCGGCGCTGGAGGGCTTGGACCAGGGTGCTGGGGAGTTCGAACGCGTCGGTCATGAGGTTTCCTGCCTGAATTCGGCTTGCTGGTGGAATCGGGTTGGCTGCGGCATGCCCGTGCAAGGCATGCGGGACACGGTCTTTGCCGACCGTGCAAGGCATTGGAATGCGGTAGGTCCGGGGCTGCGAACCCGGATCCATTCACCAATGAGAACGGATGACGTCTTGAAATAATTAGTCGGCAGGCTGGATCGCCAACGGGGCTGCGCGCTTGGGCGAGTGCGGCGGCGTGTCGCAGTTCACGGATCGCACCGTTATGGATCATTAGTTCTCTTTCTCAATTGACAATCATTATCATTCAACATAATTTGTCGCTCGATGTGTAGGACGGCCCCGCCCCCCAGGCGTCCCACTAACCTATTGGCAGCAAGGTGATTTCCATGACGGAACAAGTATCCACAAGCAGGTGCGATTCACCGCTACTTCAGGCATTCGTCGACAATCGACTGATTCTGGTCAAGATTGCAGCCCGGATTACCGGCTGCCGGTCACGCGCCGAAGATGTGGTGCAGGATGCGTTCTTCCGACTGCAATCGGCGCCGCCGATCACGTCGTCGATCAAGGCCCAGCTGAGTTATCTGTTCCAGATCGTGCGCAATCTGGCCATCGATCACTACCGCAAACAGGCGCTGGAGCAAAAGTACGCCGGCCCCGAGGAGGAAGGGTTGAACGTGGTCATTCAGGGCGCCTCGCCGGAAACCTCGCACATCAACTTCTCGACCCTGGAACACATCGCCGACGCGCTGACCGAGCTGCCGGTCCGCACCCGCTATGCGTTCGAGATGTACCGTCTGCACGGCGTGCCGCAGAAGGACATCGCCAAGGAACTCGGTGTTTCGCCGACGCTGGTCAACTTCATGATTCGTGATGCGCTGGTGCACTGCCGCAAGGTATCCGGCAGTCGCGCCGATGCAGTGTCCGCGAACCGTCGCTGAACCAAAACAGGGCTTAAGCAGAGCCAAAAAAAAGATCGCAGCCTTCGTTGAAGGGCTGCGATCTTTTTTGTTTCAGCGAGAAATCACACCAGTTTGCAGCGATCAAAAAACCGCTCGCGCCCAAGGATCATCAACGCCGCACGCTTGTGCGGGAAGTCGAATTCCTTCTCGCAGTGGAAGCACTGATTGTGCATATGGCCGATCATCTTCGCGTTGTCGGCACGCGGTTCGGCCACCACTCGCTGGGTGCGCGGATCATCCAGGAACAGGTAGTGCACCAGCGCCGACAGCCAGCTCGCCACTTTGTGCGGGCCGCGATGGTCTTCTTCCCCGACCAGCATGTGGATGCCGCGATCGTAATTGTCGGCATCGTAGAACGGCGCGATGCGGTCTTCCTTGGCCCAGTAAGCTTCGAAATAGGCAAACGGCTGATCATCGAAACAACCGATCAGGGTCAGGGTGTGCGGATCGGCGTCAAGCTTGCTCAGGTACTCGCGATGCTGTTCGAGGCTGCCCTCCTCCTGCCAGAAACTGGCGACTCGCGGACTGTTCTGCCAGCGATTGAAACGCGCAAGATCCTGCTCGATCTCCACCGTTCGCAGGGAAATCCAGGCACCGAGATGCGCATCGAAACGCCGATACACCTCACCGCGCGGCTTCACCGGCCGTAGCGGATGGCGCTTGCCGTTGCTGATGACCATCTGCTGCGGATAACTGCCCGTCAGCGAATTGCCCAGCCACGGTTGCGGCAGTTGCCAGAACAACGTGCGCTCGCAGCGATATTCACCCGCCACTTCAGTGCCCACCAGCAAACCGCTGCGCAAGGCTTCGGTCGGCGCCTGATCCAGTTGCCAGATCAATCGCTGACGCGCCGGATCCCGGGCAAACAGCCAATAGCAGGCTGCCCACAGCGCCTGGCCTGGTGGCAATGCGTAGCGTTCATCGATCTGGATCGGCCCCTGGCCTTTACGATCAAGACGCAGGCGAATCAGCGGTTGCCCGTCCAGGCTCAGGCTCAGACGGCTTTCGGTTGCATCGGCTACCAGCTGGCTGCCCGAAGGCAGGGCCAGGGCAGTCAGGTCATTCAGATTGGACATGGGTCGGGCTCACGATAATCGTCGACAGTTCAACGATGGGACGTGAGCCATCGGTAGAAATTTAGCGTTTCAGCGAAATTTCCACCTTTTTCCCGGGACTCTTTACGCCAACCTGCTTCAAAGCTCTCTGAGTCGCATCCGAGTTGCATCCGAGTCATTTCCAGCGACCGAATTCATATGGCTCACAAGCCTGAGTTTTACATTGCTGGCATTTGCAACGAAGTTGCCACTGACCGTAACCCATGTTCGAGACACTAAGTCCGATGGTTGAACAATGATTGACTGGTCTGTTTCAATCGAATATCTGGGAACCGGGTTAGC
This sequence comes from Pseudomonas sp. R38(2017), assembly GCF_002112395.1. Classification (NCBI taxonomy): domain Bacteria; kingdom Pseudomonadati; phylum Pseudomonadota; class Gammaproteobacteria; order Pseudomonadales; family Pseudomonadaceae; genus Pseudomonas; species Pseudomonas sp. R38(2017). The sequence goes on along the minus strand of NZ_NEHN01000001.1, from coordinate 692,728 downwards.
GCTGGAGTTTCTTCTAAGCTCCAGACTGAACTCATATTGAGTACCGGGTTTCAGATAGTCGTAATCTTTGAATAGATGCAATCCGTTGTTGGGTGACGTATATCCCCAATTGAAAAGATAAGGCCCCGTGGCATCGGTCTTAAGGACAAGATCCAAAGGACTTGCCGCAGCAGGCCCCTTCTTCCATCCATTCCAGTAGCCATATTCAAAGTCTGTGTAATCATTGAATTTTTCAGGCTTACCCTGACGAAGATTACAGGTGGTGTGCGGTAGCTCATGGGCAGTATTGAAGTTGGGATCACCGTCAAACGAAACGTAGCAGCGGATCATCATCGCTGAATAGTTGTCCAGAGACTGAATCCATGGGCGGGGGATTTTCAAGCGGGGGCCATTTTTAACGTCATCTTCGTTAATCTTGTATGCGTCGAGCAACAAAAGCACCGTTTCCGATGGATAGTTCCTTTGACCAATCGCCACCATCCACAGTAGCTGACCTGCGTTTATAAACGGCCACGGCGACAGAGTAACTTCCGGATCATGGTCGAATGTATCAAGGTCCAGCACCCTATCCCCATCGTCGTTTTCCGTTTGATCAGGAAGGTCGGCTGCAGGCAGGTCAGAAGGTTCAAAGAACTGAACTTCGAGCTCAAGTGCGAGCGAAGGTGTTGTTTCACTATCTTCTACAACTTCATATTCAACATGAATCGTTTTTCCGATGCAGGCACCGATAGTTTCTGCACGAACAAAAAACTCCACAATTCCGGTTTCACTCCCTGACAATACGTCAAAGACCGGACTGCCCACTCCTGCTGCTCCCTTCCATCTGAGATGAATTTTCTGCGCGCTATTCATTCCAGGGAATTTCACGAATACCCGAGTGCCTTCCAGAGCATGCATTGGGTAAAGCGTATTGTTGGCTAACGCCCCTTCAACGATCGGCGGTGGATAATCCTGCTTTTCGGTGCTTGCCATCATGAAAACTCCTCAATCATCCGACTGATGATTCAGTCAGTTACTGTGGAGACCAGTGAAGCATCGGAAATCCACGAGCGAACCTGTCAGATCTGACAGGTGAGAAGTGATTCAGACGAACGGTGATCGTGCTTTGGCCGCCTGGCGGGGTCAGTTTGCGGACACCGGCACCACGGCAATCTTGTACGGATCGAATATCTTCAGCATCTGCCCGCTGTCGCGCAGCCCTTGTAGCAGCTTGCCAAACGCCTCGCCGGTGATCGGCGCTTTCGGACTTAGAATCGCGTAGTGGTGGTAGATCTGGTCGATGCGCTGGGACACCAGTAACTCGTCGCGCACCTTGTCGTTGCGCAGCAGGTAATCGAACAGATACGAGCGAGTGACCAGCGCAATGTCCGCCCGCCCGCGCAGCACCATCAACAGGTTGCTGTCGTGGGAATAGGTCAGCGTGGCATTGTAGGTTTCTGCGAGGTATTTGGGGTCGGCATTGAAGTTGGCGAATTCGTAGTGATAGCCGCTGTACAACGCCAGGCGTTTACCCTTGAGGTCAGCGAAGTAATTCTGCTGGCGACCAGGCTCGTTTTCCGCGACGAAAATCTCCGCGTCCTCCAGCCCCATGTCGACCGTGGTATGGGGAATGTCTTTCCAGCCCCAGTCCGGATTCTCGAAGATCGCCATGTCCGTACGGCCTTCCTTGAAATCGCCGAACCGTCGCGGAATCGAGGTGGGGACAAGCTCGAAACGGTATTCGCTCTGCGAGCTGTTCAATGCAGCGACCAGTTCCGGCAGCAGCCCGGTGTCGGCACCGTTTTCCGGGCGAATGGTGTAAGGCGGAAAATGCGCTGCCCCCACCCGAACCACTTGCACCGCCTGAGCAGGCAAAACCCAGGATGCAGCCAGCGCTGCGAGCATCAGCCCGGCGGCCATCCGATTTGACGAAGACTTCAAAACACCCCACTCCCCGAAAAAGTACCGTTCCATGCATTCAAGCTAGGCGGTTTCGCCCAGTTAGCCAGTTTCCCGGGCCGATAGAAAGTGATCAGCGTTCTTCGAGCACCAGGATCAGCGCTTCTTCTGCCAGTTGATCGAGGCTCAGGCTGCCGCCGGCGCGGAACCAGGTGGTGGTCCAGGACAATGCGCCCGTGAGAAAACGTCGAGTAATGAACACGTCACCACGGATGAAACCTGCCTCTTTGGCCTCGCCCAGCACTTGCAGCCAGAGGTCTTCGTAGATGTCCCGCAGCGCCAGCACCCTGGCCTGACCGTCTTCGGACAGCGAGCGCCATTCATACACCAGCACCGCCATCGCTTCGCCGCTGCCGCCCATGATCGACTGCAATTCGCAGCGGATCAGCGCCAGCACCCGCCCGCGCACATCGGCGGCGTCAGCCAGGGCTGCGCGCATCAGCGCAGTGTTGTAGCGGATGGTTTCTTCCATCACCGCTCGCAGGATTTCATCCTTGCTCTTGAAGTGATGAAAGATGCTGCCGGACTGAATCCCCACGGCACCGGCCAGATCGCGCACCGTGGTGCGCTCATAGCCTTTGTTGCGGAACAGGTGGGCCGCCACTTGCAGCAGCTTGCCGCGAGCGCTGTCCGGATCGGTCAGCTGGCCGGCATCGACCAGTTCACGCATGACCCTCAGGGCTTTTTGCTCGTCCACCCGTTCTCTCCTACAGTCGATCAGTCAAATGCGTCGTACCCCGCAGAAACGGCGGGGTTGCGCGGGCAATTTAAGCCGCCGGCGGTGACCAAGCAAGCGCTTGGGCAGAAGATAATTTCGCTTGTTTACAAACCAAGCGCTTGCTTGGTAGCCTCGATGCACTTCTGTCACAGGTTCCTGAGTCGGAGATCAAAATGCCCACCACGGTTCGCATCGGATGCGCCAGCGCATTCTGGGGAGACACCTCGACCGCCGCCGCACAGCTTGTGGCCGGAGGACAGCTGGATTATCTGGTCTTCGACTATCTGGCCGAAATAACCATGTCGATCATGGCTGGCGCGCGCATGAAAGATCCGCAGGCGGGATTTGCCGGCGATTTCATCGAAGTCCTCGCGCCTCTGTTGCCGCAACTGGCCGAGCAGAAAATTCGCGTCATCAGCAATGCCGGCGGGGTCAATCCAAAGGCCTGCGCCGCCGCGCTGCAAGCGGCCTGCGACAAGGCCGGCGTGGCGCTAAAAATCGCCGTGCTGTCGGGCGATGACCTGCAACCCCACCTCAAACAACTCGCCACCCAACGCATCACGGAAATGTTCAGCGGCGCCCCGCTGCCGCCGATGTGCGTGTCGACCAACGCCTACCTCGGCGCGCCTGGCATCGTCGAAGCACTGCGTTTGGGCGCCAACATCGTCATCACCGGCCGGGTGGTCGACAGCGCAGTGGTCAGCGCCGCGCTGGTGCACGAATTTGGCTGGTCATGGCACGACTACGACAAACTCGCGCAAGCCGCCCTGGCCGGGCACATCATCGAATGCGGCGCGCAGTGCACCGGCGGTAACTTCACCGACTGGCGCGACGTACCGGATTACGAGCACATCGGTTTCCCGATCGTCGAAGTCAGCGCCGACGGCCAGTTCATCGTCAGCAAACCCGAAGGCTCCGGCGGACTGGTTACGCCGCTGACGGTCGGCGAGCAGATGTTCTACGAAATCGGTGACCCTCAGGCCTATCTGTTGCCCGATGTGGTCTGCGATTTCAGCCAGGTCAAACTTCAGCAACAAGGCAAAAACGCCGTCCGGGTCCACGGCGCCAAAGGCTTGCCACCCACCGGCCAATACAAGGTCAGCGCAACGTATCCGGACGGTTTCCGTTGCACCGCCAGTTGCCTGATCGCCGGCATCGATGCCGTGGAAAAAGCCCGACGCGTCAGCCAGGCGATCCTCGACAAAACCTCGGAAATGCTCGACCACAAAGGCCTCGGGCCATACACCGAAACCCACGTCGAACTGCTTGGCAGCGAAGCCACCTACGGCCCTCACGGCCAGCGCCGGGACAGTCGCGAAGTGGTGATCAAACTCGCCGTGCGCCACCCCAACAAACAAGCGCTGATCCTGTTCTCCCGAGAAATCGCCCAGGCCGCGACCGGCATGGCGCCGGGGCTGACCGGCATCGTCGGCGGACGGCCGACGGTGTATCCGCTGATCCGTCTGTTCTCCTTCCTCATCGACAAAAGCGCCTGCACATTGCAGATCGACATCGCCGGCGAATCTCACCCGTTCGCCCTGCCCGCCCCCGCCACCCTCGACAGCCAGGATCTGCCACTGCCCCACGAAACGCCCAAACCCCAGGGCCGCGCCGATGCGAGCGTGCCGTTGGTCAAACTGGCGGTCGCGCGCTCCGGCGACAAGGGCAATCACAGCAACATTGGCGTCATGCCACGTCGTCCCGAATACCTGCCGTGGATCGCCGAAGCACTGACCCCGGCGGTGGTCGTCGACTGGATGAGCCATGTCCTCGACCCGATTCACGGTCGGGTCGAACGCTGGTATCTGCCCGGCACCCACAGCCTCAACTTCCTGCTGGAAAATGCCCTTGGTGGCGGCGGCGTGGCGAGTTTGCGCATCGACCCGCAAGGCAAGGCCTTCGCCCAACAACTACTGGAAATCCAGATCCCGGTGCCGCAGAGCATCGCCGAACAGTTCGACTAGAGGATTGGCACCATGGCGTATGAATCGATTTTCAGGGCCGATCTGTTCAGCGGCCAGACCGTCATCGTCACCGGGGGCGGCAGTGGCATCGGGCGTTGTACCGCCCACGAACTGGCAGCGCTCGGGGCCAACGTGGTGCTGGTCGGACGCAAGCCGGAAAAGCTGCAAACCGTCGCCGCTGAAATTGCCGAGAATGGCGGGCGCGCACACTGGAAGGTCTGCGATATCCGTGACGAAGAGGCGGTAAAGGCGCTGGTCAGCGAGCTGATCCGCGAGCACGGTCCGATCCACGGACTTGTCAACAATGCCGGGGGCCAGTACCCGTCGCCCTTGGCCTCGATCAATCAGAAAGGTTTCGAAACCGTGCTGCGGACCAACCTGGTTGGCGGTTTCCTGATGGCCCGGGAAGTGTTCAACCAGTCGATGAGCAAACACGGCGGCAGCATCGTCAACATGCTCGCCGACATGTGGGGTGGCATGCCCGGCATGGGTCACTCCGGCGCTGCCCGTTCGGGCATGGACAACTTCACCAAGACCGCGGCATTCGAATGGGGTTACGCCGGCGTTCGGGTTAACGCAGTGGCGCCGGGCTGGATCGCTTCCAGCGGCATGGACACTTACGAAGGTGCGTTCAAAGCCGTGATTCCGACCTTGCGCGAACACGTGCCGCTCAAGCGCATCGGCACCGAATCCGAGGTCAGCGCGGCGATCGTGTTTCTGCTCAGCCCGGCAGCCGCGTTCATCAGCGGCAGCACCTTGCGCATCGACGGCGCGGCCAGCCTGGGCAGTCGCGCCTGGCCGCTGCACAAGGCGACCCACAGCGAATCCTTCAACGGCTTCCACCGGGCCTATATGCCGGACGTCTTGAAGGACAAGGAGTAAGCCATGCCGGTCATTCAATCCCAGCTCGATTCGCACAGCGAAGCCTTCGCCCGCAACCGCGCAGCCATGCTCGCCGCTATCGAGCAAGTTCAGCAACTTGAGCAGAACCTGCTGAACAAGGCCGCCGAAGCCAAACCGAAATTCGACAAGCGCGGACAACTGCTGCCCCGCGAACGCCTGAACCTGCTGCTCGACCCTGGCGCACCATTCCTCGAACTGGCGAGCCTGGCCGGCTACAGACTGCACGACGACAAGGACGGCAGTTCGGCAGGAGGCGGCTTGATCGCCGGCATTGGTTACGTGTCCGGTGTGCGCGCCTTGATCGTGGCGAACAACAGCGCGATCAAGGGCGGGACGATTTCCCCGTCGGGTCTGAAAAAATCCCTGCGCCTGCAACAGATTGCCCAGGAAAACAAACTGCCGGTCATCACCCTCGCCGAAAGCGGCGGTGCCAACCTCAATTACGCGGCGGAGATTTTCGTCGAAGGCGCACGCAGCTTTGCCAATCAGGCGCGCATGTCGGCCATGGGTTTGCCGCAGATCACCGTGGTTCACGGCTCGGCCACGGCCGGTGGCGCGTATCAGCCGGGGCTGTCGGATTACGTGGTGGTGGTGCGCGGCAAGGCCAAGCTGTTTCTTGCCGGCCCGCCGTTGCTTAGAGCAGCGACCGGTGAAGTCGCCACCGACGAAGAACTGGGTGGCGCCGAGATGCACGCGCAAGTCGCCGGCACCGCCGAATACCTGGCCGAAAACGATGCCGATGGCGTGCGTCAGGTGCGGGAAATCGTCAGCCTGTTGAACTGGAATGAACAACTGCCGTGGCTGCCCGAACCGCAATTCAAAGAACCGTTGTACCCCATAGACGAACTGCTCGGGCTGATCCCGGACGACCCGAAAAAACCCTACGACGTGCGCGAAATCATCGCGCGGATCGCCGACGAATCACGCTTTCTGGAGTTCAAGGGTGAATTCGATCAGCAGACCGTTTGTGGCCACCTGAAAATTCAGGGCCGCGCCTGCGGCTTCATCGGCAATAACGGCCCGATCACGCCCAACGGCGCGAGCAAGGCAGCGCAGTTCATTCAACTGTGTGACCAGAGCCAGACACCGCTGCTGTTTTTCCATAACACCACCGGATTCATGGTCGGCACCGAATCGGAACAGCACGGCGTGATCAAGCACGGCTCGAAACTGATCCAGGCCGTGGCCAATGCGCGGGTGCCGAAACTGACCATCGTGGTCGGCGGTTCCTACGGCGCGGGCAACTACGCGATGTGCGGGCGCGGCCTCGATCCGCGCTTTATCTTCGCCTGGCCCAACAGCCGCACTGCGGTGATGGGTGGCGCCCAGGCCGGCAAGGTGCTGCGCATCGTCACCGAAGCCAAACAGCTCAAGGACGGCCTGGTGCCCGACCCGAAAATGCTCGACATGCTGGAGCAGGTCACCGCGCAGAAACTCGACAGCCAGTCCACCGCCCTCTACGGCAGCGCCAACCTGTGGGACGACGGGCTGATCGATCCGCGCGACACCCGAACCCTGCTCGGTTACCTGCTGGACATCTGCCACGAAGCCGACATCCGCACGCTGGCCCCCAACAGCTTCGGCGTCAGCCGGTTCTGATTGCCACGGACTCAAGGAGAACAATAAAAATGATCTTCACCCCGGAACACGAAGCCCTACGCCGCACCGTCCGCCAATTCGTCGAGCACGAGATCAACCCGCACGTCGATGAATGGGAAAAGGCCGGGCGCTTTCCGATCCACGAGATTTTCCGCAAGGCCGGAGAACTCGGTCTGCTGGGGATTTCCAAGCCGGAAAAATTCGGCGGCATGGGCCTGGATTACAGCTATTCGATCGTCGCCGCCGAAGAGTTCGGCACCATCCACTGTGGCGGCATTCCAATGTCGATCGGCGTGCAGACCGACATGTGTACTCCCGCCCTCGCCCGCTTCGGTTCCGATGAATTGCGCGAAGAGTTTCTGCGCCCGGCGATCACCGGCGAGCAGGTCGGCTGCATCGGCGTCTCGGAAGTCGGTGCCGGCTCCGATGTCGCCGGGCTCAAGACCTCCGCGCGCAAGGACGGCGACGACTATGTGATCAACGGCAGCAAGATGTGGATCACCAACTCGCCGAGCGCCGACTTCATCTGCCTGCTGGCCAACACCTCGGACGACAAGCCGCACGTCAACAAGTCGCTGATCATGGTACCGATGAACACACCGGGCATCAGCCTCAGTTCGCACCTGGACAAGCTCGGCATGCGCAGCTCGGAAACCGCCCAAGTGTTTTTCGACAACGTACGCGTGCCCCAGCGCAATCGCATCGGCCATGAAGGCGCCGGGTTCATGATGCAGATGCTGCAATTCCAGGAGGAACGCCTGTTCGGCGCGGCCAACATGATCAAGGGCCTGGAATACTGCGTCGACAGCACCATCGAGTACTGCAAGGAGCGCAAGACCTTCGGCAGCGCGCTGATCGACAATCAGGTGATCCATTTCCGCCTCGCCGAATTGCAGACCGAAATCGAATGCCTGCGAGCGCTGGTCTATCAGGCCACCGAGCAATACGTGAAAGGCCAGGACGTCACCCGACTGGCCTCGATGGCCAAACTCAAGGCCGGGCGTCTCGGCCGCGAAGTCAGTGACAGTTGCCTGCAGTACTGGGGCGGCATGGGCTTCATGTGGGACAACCCGGTGGCCCGTGCCTATCGCGATGTGCGACTGGTGTCGATTGGCGGCGGCGCCGACGAAATCATGCTGGGCATCATCTGCAAACTGATGGGCATCCTGCCGGGGAAAAAGAAATGAGCGCCCTGCCCGATTGTCAGACGCTGCTGCTGGAACGGCACAACGGCGTGTTGCACATCACCCTCAATCGCCCGGAATGCCGCAACGCCATGAGCCTGCAAATGGTCGCCGAGTTACGCGCAATTCTGGCCACTGTGCGCGATGACCGCAGCGTGCGCGCCTTGGTGCTCAGCGGTGCCGGCGGGCATTTCTGCGCCGGTGGCGACATCAAGGACATGGCCAACGCCCGCGCCCAGGGCAGCGAAGCCTATCGCGAGTTGAACCGAGCCTTCGGGTCACTGCTGGAAGAAGCACAGCACGCGCCGCAAGTGCTGATCACCGTGTTGCAGGGCGCTGTGCTCGGGGGCGGCTTCGGGCTGGCCTGTGTCAGCGATATCGCCATCGCCGATCATCAGGCGCAGTTCGGTTTGCCGGAAACCAGTCTTGGTCTGCTGCCGGCGCAGATCGCGCCGTTTGTGGTGCAGCGCATCGGCCTCACTGAAGCCCGCCGCCTGGCGCTGACCGCCGCGCGTTTTGACGGCCATCAGGCACGGCGTCTGGGGCTGGTGCACTTTGTCGAGCAGGATTCCCAGGCGCTTGCCGAACGTTTGGATGAAGTGCTGCAACATGTGCTGTGCTGCGCCCCCGAAGCGAATGCCGCCACCAAGAAACTTTTGCTGGCCAGCGCCGGCCAACCATCGAGTGAATTGCTGGATGAAGCGGCGCAGTGGTTCAGCGAAGCCGTGACCGGTGCCGAAGGTATCGAAGGCACGATGGCGTTTGTGCAAAAACGCAAACCCGGATGGAGCACCTGACCTTGCGAAAGCGAGCTCGCGATGAGGCCCTCCAATCCACCGCCAACATTCAGGAAAAACCACCATGCCCGCCCTCCACAAAGTCCTGATCGCCAACCGCGGTGAAATCGCCTGCCGCATCCAGCGCACCGCCCAGGCCCTCGGTTATCGCACCGTCGCGGTGTTCAGCGACGCCGACGCCGATGCGCTGCATGTCCGAATGGCGGACGAGGCAGTGAACATCGGCCCGGCACCGGTTCAACAGTCCTACCTGAATATCCCGGCGATCCTCGACGCCGCCCGGCGCAGCGGTGCCGACGCCATACACCCAGGCTACGGCTTCCTCTCGGAAAATGCCGAATTCGCCCGCGCCTGCGAACAGGCCGGCCTGACCTTCATCGGCCCCAGCGTCGAAGCCATCGAGCTGATGGGCAGCAAACGCCAGTCGAAAATTGCCATGCTCGCCGCCGGAGTGCCGTGCATCGCCGGCTATCAAGGTGCCGAGCAGGACGACGCAACCCTGACCCTTGAAGCCGAACGCATCGGCTATCCACTGATGATCAAGGCCAGCGCCGGCGGTGGCGGACGCGGCATGCGGCTGGTGCATCACGCCGAGGATCTGACGGCGCAATTGCGCACGGCGCGCTCTGAAGCCCTCAACGGATTCGGCAGCGACGAACTGATCCTCGAACAGGCCCTGATCGAACCACGGCATGTCGAGATTCAGCTGTTCGGCGACCAGCACGGTAACCTGATTTACCTCGGCGAACGAGACTGCTCGATCCAGCGTCGTCACCAGAAGGTCATCGAGGAAGCGCCGTGCCCGGTAATGACCGAAGAACTGCGCCAGGCGATGGGCGAAGCGGCGCTCAAGGCTGGGCGGGCGGCGAACTATGTGGGTGCCGGCACCGTTGAGTTCCTGCTCGATGCCCGCGGCCAGTTCTACTTTCTGGAGATGAATACCCGGTTGCAGGTCGAACACCCGGTAACCGAATTGATTACCGGGCTGGACCTGGTGTCCTGGCAACTTTTGGTTGCCGAAGGCCAGCCGCTGCCGTTGACCCAGGCGCAGGTAAAACTCGAAGGCCACGCCATGGAAGTGCGTCTCTACGCCGAGGACCCGGCCCAGGGATTTCTGCCTCAGACCGGTCGTGTCGAAACCTGGGCACCGGCGCTGGATCGTGGGGCGCGGGTTGATCACGGGCTGATCGAAGGTCAGTCGATCTCACCGTTCTACGACCCGATGCTCGGCAAACTGATCACACACGGCGCGACCCGCGAAGAGGCCCGGCGCAAACTGTTGTGCGCGGTGCAGGACAGCGTGTTGCTCGGCGTGCAGAGCAATCAGCGACTGCTCGCCGGTCTGTTGCAGCATCCGCAGTTCATCAGCGGTGAGTTCAGCACCGGGTTTATCCCGCAACACTTCGCCGATCATCCTTGTCTGCATCCCCATACACCGAGCGCCGAAGAACTCGCAGTGGCGGCGCTGCTGTTTTATCAATCCGCCGCAGGTTCGCATCGCACACCGCTGGCCGGTTGGCGCAACAACGCTGGCGCGCCGCTGAACTATCGGCTGGGCCTCGACGATCAGGCGTGGAGTGTGCATTTGCTCGCCGCCCCAGACGGCATCGTTCGGGTTCAAGTGGCTGAACGTGCCTTCGAACTGAAGCTCATCGAATACAACGAACGCTCGATATCCCTGGAAATCGAAGGCCTGCGCCGACGCCACGCCTATCGGCTGCACGACGACCAGCTCTGGCTGTTCACCCGTCCCGGCAGCCTGCGCCTGGTGGATCGAACTCATGCCGTGATCGACAGTCAGACCAGCGTCAGCACCGGCACCTTGAAAGCCCCGATGGATGGCGCAATCATCGACGTGCTTGTCAGCGAAGGCAGCCCGGTCAGCAAAGGCCAGTTGCTGGTGGTGCTGGAGGCGATGAAAATGGAGCACCCGCTCAAGGCCGGCATCGATGGCGTACTCAAGCGGGTGCAGGTCAAGGTCGGCGATCAGGTGAAAAATCGTCAGGTTCTGTTGCAGGTCGAGTAGTCACCGCGCGCATCCGCAAGGTTTGACTACGCTCTGAATAATCAGGACGCGGAAATCAGGAACCCTGCGATGCCCCATTGGCTGGTCATAGATCTGGAAGCCACCACCGATGAGGGTGGCTGGCCGGTTACGGAAATGGAGATCATCGAGATCGGCGCCACGCTGGTGGATCGTGCCGGTCGCGAGCAGGATCACTTTCAACGCTTCGTCAAACCGACGCGTCGGCCACTGCTGACGCCGTTCTGTCGCGAACTCACGCATATCACCCAGGCCAATATCGACGCGGCACAGCCGCTGACCGACGTCTGGCCGGCGTTCGAGCGCTGGCTCGGTCAGCACCAGACACGCCTTGAAGGCTGGGCCAGCTGGGGCGATTACGACCGCAAGCAATTGCTTCAGGAATGGCAGCGCCTGCAACTCGACAGCGCGCTGAGCCGTGTGCCGCACATGAACCTCAAACAACGCTTTGCCAAGGCCCGACGTCTCGAACGACCTCTTGGACTCAATGGCGCCCTGCAACTGGCGGGGATGCAGTTCACCGGTCAGCAGCACCGGGCACTGGAGGATGCACGTAATACCGCCCGATTATTGCCGCTGGCGCTGCCGCTCTAGCGCAGGTGACGACGCCCTGAGCCTTGTGCATACTGGCCAACCTTTTTGACCCTTTTAAGCCCTTTTCGAGAGGAATCGCCCATGTTTAAAGTCAACGAGTACTTCGACGGCACCGTCAAGTCGATCGCCTTTGGCACTGCTGAAGGTCCTGCGACCATCGGCGTCATGGCCCCGGGCGAATACGAATTCGGCACCAGCCAGCGTGAAATCATGCACGTGGTGTCCGGCGCACTGACCGTCAAACTGCCGGACAGCAGCGACTGGGAAACCTTCGCTGCAGGCAGCCAGTTCAACGTGCCAGCCAACAGCAAGTTTCAGCTGAAAGTGGCCGTCGACACCGCTTACCTGTGCGAATACCGCGGCTGAAACCACGGTTTTCTGCGGCAATAAAAAATGCCCGTGTCCTTGAACACGGGCATTTTTCGTTTCGGGGCAGATTACTCGAGGATCTCCACCGGCATGCCGACTTCGAGTCGACCGTTGCTGTCATTGACCAGGTTCTGACCGAACATCGCACCATCGGCCTGGGCGCGGGTCTTCTGCAGGGTCGCCAGTGGTTCGCGGTCAGCGCTGCGCTCACCGGTCTGCGGATCGATGGTGGTGAGAATGCACCGCGAGCATGACTTGACCACGCGGAACTCGACATCGCCGATGCGGATGCGCTTCCAGCCATCCTCGGCATACGCCTCACTGCCTTCGATCACCAGGTTCGGCCGGAACCGCAGCATTTCCAGCGGGCGCCCGACTTCCTGCGACAGATGTTGCAGCGACGCCTCGCCAATCAGCAGCAACGGGAAACCGTCGGCGAACGCCACCTGGTCGTCATCGTTGCCGTACCCGGCTGCAGTCGTACGGGCGCGATCCAGCGGCACTTGCACCAGACGGGTCGGTTTGCCGATGAACTCGCTGACCCAGCGGGCCGCTTCTTCGCCGGCATCAGGCACGCGCAGGGTGTCGCGCCAGATGGTCACGCCGCGCAGTTCGGCTTCGTTGCCCGGCAAGGCGATATCAATCGCCGAATGCCCCGGCGCTTCGAGGGTCAGGCCACCGTCGGCATTCCACAGCGCCGACAACTGGCTCATCTTCGCTTCGGCACGCTGAGTCAGGAAACGCCCGCTGGCCTCATCCACCAGCATCCAGCGTCGATCGCCCTCAAGCCCCAGTTTGTCAAGGCCGATCCCTTGCAGAACCTCGCCCTTGCCGGATTTCAACGGGTAACGATAAAGCGCGCTCAGACGCAGCATGGCCAACTCCCTGGTGGGTGAAAAACGCCACCCTATACGAGCTGGGTCGCCGAATCAAAGGCCGGAGAATGAGGAAGCGAACTAGCTCGCTTCCGCTGCAACCACGTCGTGATCAGGCCGGGACTTCGTCGAGCATCAGACGCTGACGAACTACATCGACCAGCTTGTCCGGCTGGAACTTGGAGAGGAAGTTGTCACAGCCGACCTTCTTCACCATCGAGTCGTTGAAACTGCCGGACAGCGAGGTGTGCAATACCACATACAAGCCACGCAGACGCGGGTCGTTGCGGATTTCGGTGGTCAGGCGATAGCCGTCCATCTCCGGCATTTCGGCGTCGGTGAACACCATCAGCAGTTTGTCGGTCATGTTCACCCCGGTGTCCGCCCAGGCCTTGAGCATGTTCAGGGCTTTAAGGCCGTCGCTGGCGATATGCATCTTCACGCCCAACTGGCCGAGGGTGTCGCGCAATTGCGAGAGCGCCACGTTGGAGTCGTCCACCAGCAACACTTCGCGGCCACGGGCGCGTTCCAGCACCGGATCGTCCAGTTTGTCGCGAGAAACCTTGGCGTTGTACGGCACGATTTCGGCGAGGACCTTCTCGACGTCGATGATTTCCACCAGTTGATCGTCAACCTTGCTGATGGCGGTCAGGTAGTGCTGGCGGCCGGCGCTGGTCGGCGGCGGCAGGATGGCTTCCCAGTTCATGTTGACGATGCGGTCCACACCACCGACGAGGAACGCCTGCACGGAGCGGTTGTACTCGGTGACGATGATCGTGCTGTTGGGGCCCGGTACCAGCGGACGCATGCCGATCGCCTGGGACAGGTCGATCACCGGCAGGGTCTGGCCGCGCAGGTTGACCACACCGCAGACAAACGGGTGACGCTGAGGCATCAGGGTCAGCTTCGGCAGTTGCAGGACTTCCTGAACCTTGAACACGTTGATCGCGAACAATTGGCGCCCGGCCAGCCGAAACATGAGAATTTCCAGGCGATTCTCACCCACCAGTTGCGTGCGTTGGTCTACCGTATCGAGAATGCCGGCCATCAATGACTCCTGGGCTGTTCTGGTGAATTCATTAAAGGGGGTTATCGGCTGATTCCGGCCAATCTTGATCCCCATACAAATCACCTACAAAATGCCATGAGAAGGCATTGATGTCACATTAACATCATGCTTTACTGCCTCCGTGATTTCATCTGCTACATTCTCTGCGGCGCGACCTCGGTTTGCGCGGCAGGTTCCCGTGTCTAAGGGATTCCCCTAGTAACAATCAGGCCCAACCTGATGTTCGCAATATCCAATAGCCATTAATGTGACGCCATTCTCATTGCATGAACGGAGTCAGGCTTTTGTGTGCGATCGCAGGTCAGTGGAAACTCACCCTCTCGAAACCCCTGTCAAAAGCCTCGGGACCGCAGGGCGCGATCTCACGACGGTTCATGATCGTCGACACACACGACATTCGCTCATCAGACATGACGTTGTGGAGATAAGCATGCCGAACGACCGTAAAGAGTGGGCGCAGCGGTTCCCCGAATTTCTTGTCGAGGCTGAAACGCTCCTGGCCAAGTCCGAAGAGTGCCTGAGTCATTTACAACTGATCAGCAATGACAAGGACGCCATCGACTGCATGCTCAGCAGCCTGCTCAAACTGGCGAACAAGGCTGACGCCCTCGCATTGGTGGCAGTGTCCGAATTCTGCCTGCACCTGCACGGCCTGCTCACTCAGACGCAGGATCATGTCGACCTGCATGCCCAGGCGCTCGACGCCCTGAAAGATTGCTTCACCTTGATGGCCTGGCAACTTGAACTGGTCGACCAGAGCACCGGCCAGTTGAGCCTGGACGAAAGCGAGCAGACGTCCCTCATCGAAGCGTTCGCCTTCCAGGTCGGACAGAGCCAGTTTCAGCCGCCGCTCAGTGCCAAACCCTTGTCCCTCGTGTCATACGCGGAGCGGCAAGCGTAATCGAGTGCACGCCGGGCCCATTGCAGGCCGTTAGTTCGAGCCATCGAATGTCGCAATTGAATAACTCATGCCTGCCAGCGACAACCTCAAATAAATAAATACGCTCCAACATGCAGACTGGCCATCGTTGAAGTCAGGGTTTACCTGTGTATGAAAATTGAAAACTTCAGGTTTCATCGATAATTATCGATCCCAATAAATCAACTTTTTCCATTATGGAACTCGCGTCCAAATGGCGTAATTCCTGACTCTTTGGACATATAGGGTGAACGCGACCAACGGTATGTTAAGTGGTATTATGCCGCCCGTTAGTTGCTTTCACTTAATGGCACAGTGACTTCAATGATCGGGCCCCACCGAAGTTGGCAGTCAATTATCGATCACTGAACCGTATTGAAACCAACAACCTGAATCACAGATTTTCAGACAGAGACCGCCGGCCACTCCGCCCGGTCTACCCGCAGCGAACATCCATTGGCTCCATCCGCTATGTACGCCAGCCTCAAGTCAATCACCACATGGCCACCCTCCCGAGAAAACGCGCGCAGGTTCACGCTCACGCTTTGCATTGGCGCGGCGGTGGGCAGCCTGCTGACTTATGGTTTGTCTGCACCGCTGTCGTTTGGTCTGCTTTTGATCAATCTGGCAGCTGCCGGCTGTGTCTGGACACAGCATCGCCTGTCGCGCAAGTCGATTAAGTTTCAGCCTCAGGAACTGGCCGATCGATTACTCGAAGTTCAGGAAAACGAACGTCACCGCCTCAGTCGCGAATTGCACGACGATATTGGCCAGTTGCTGACCGCCGCCAAGCTGCAGAGCGAATGGCTCAAGCGACGGCTGCCGGACGAATTGCAGGAACAGTGTTCGGCACTCTGCGACACCCTTGAGGAAACCCTCAATAAAGTCCGCGACGTTTCGGCCATTCTCAATCCACGGCAACTGACCAGCCTTGGCCTGGAAGCCAGTCTGCGTGCGCATCTGCTCAAGACATTGACCAACACTTCGGTGCACTGGAGCCTGGACTGTCAGCAGCGTTTGAACGGCATTCCCGAAGAAATGGCAGTCGCCGCGTTCCGCATCACCCAGGAAGCCGTGACCAACATCCTGCGTCATGCGCAGGCCAAGAACCTGCTGATCCGCGTGCAACGCCTTCCCCAAGGCTTGACCCTGCTGATCAGCGATGACGGTCTGGGCTTTGCCCCGGCCGCCAATCCCGGTCGTGAAGGACAACGAGGCATGGCCGGGATGGCCGAGCGGATCGAGCAACTGGGCGGCAGCCTGAGCGTGACGAGCGAACCGGGCAAAGGCACTCAAATCGAAGCACTATTCCCCTGGGCGCCCCGTGCACTCGAGCGGGCCAGTACGAATAAGGTTATGCGTTGACTTGTAACTTACTTCTGGTGGATGACCACTCGCTGATCAGGGCCGGCGTGCGCGCTCTGGTGCTGGATATTCCCGGTTATGCGGTAATCGGCGAAGCCAATGACGGCTCGCAGTTGCTTGAAATGGTCGAGCAACTGAACCCCGATATCGTCTTGCTGGATATTTCCATGAGAGAAACCGGCGGCCTGGAGGCGTTGCAACGGCTCAGACGGGTTCGTCCGCACAGCAAGGTACTGATTCTGTCGATGCACACCGACCCTGCGTTGATCATGCAGGCACTGGAATCCGGTGCCCACGGTTATCTGCTCAAGGACACCACGGCCACCGAGCTCGAACATGCGCTGGAAGCCCTGCGCAACAATGAACGCTACCTGAGCCCGGCCATCGCCCACACTGTGATCAATCAGGCACTGACCCGCAATCAGAAGCTGCAACCGGAAGTCGCCGACTCACATAACCTGACAGCGCGCCAGCTGGAAATCCTGCGCCTGATCGTGCGCGGCAAGTCCACCCGCGAGATCGCCAATGGTCTGGGCCTGAGCATCAAGACCGTGGAAACTCACCGCTCGCAGATCATGAAACGCCTGCAGATTTACGATGTGGCCGGGCTGGTGCTGTTTGCCGTACGGGAACAGATCATCAGTCTGGACGACTGACGCGCGGCGTCCTGCCCAATAGCGGCGAGTTTTCCGGCAAGTGCACACGCAACGCCGCCGGACGCGCCGCAAACCGCAGACTGTCTCCTTCCAGAGGCTCGCCATCGAGATTGATGCAGAGCCCTTCGGCGACCTTGATTTCGACCCACGGCAAACGCGTGCGCACAAACATGTTGTCGATGCCGAACCCGTCGCTGAGCAGATTTTTCAGTGTGCCAACCAATTCCTGCGGGGCCGGCAGGATGCTGATATCCAGCAGGCCGTCATCCGCTAATGCCTCTGGGCACAATACATGCCCTCCGCCCGCTTGGCGGCCGTTGCCGATGCCCAGCGCGAGCAGCTCACCGCGCCAATGGAAATCCGGCCCCTGCAATTCGCCATAGGCGGCGTGCAGCTCACTGAATCGCGACAAGCCTGTAAACAGATAGGCCGCGCCCCCGAGTACCTTTTTCAGATCTTCCGAGGTATTGGCGGTGACCTGACTGCCAAACCCGCCCGTGGCCATGTTCAGGAATATCTGCCCGCCCACCTCCCCCAGATCGATCTCACAGGCAGGTGCATCAAGCAACTCGAGTGCCTCATCCGGCTCCAGAGGAACACCGGCCGCGCGAGAAAAATCGTTGGCAGTGCCCAGAGGCAACAACACCAGACTGGCCTTGCCCGGGTGAGCCGCCAGGGCCTCGGCGATATCACGCAAGGTGCCATCGCCACCGCCAGCAATGATCTGCCCGAATCCGGCAGCCAGAGCTTCTTCGACCAGACGCTGGGCATCGCCGGCTTCCCAGGTCAGGCGTACAGCCAATTCCCAGCCCTGCTTGCGTTTGCGCTCAACAGCGGCACGAACCGCTTCGTTGAGTGCCTGCTTGCCATGCAGAATCAACAATGCCCTGCGTTCACTCATTTTGTGTCACTCCCGGAATTGAATCAGCTCGGGACATCTTGACCCTCACGGCACGTAAAAGAGCCGTCGCAATCCCAAGTATTTCCAGTACCCCCTTTCACTCGTCCTACAAGGCGGTATTTTTTCGTACGGAATGTAAGGAATCGGCTCAATTGACCCACCCTGGCCATTGGTACACCGTGTGTCGGTGGCAACAATTTTCAACCCGATAACACAAGGATGTGCAGGTAATGAGTCAAAACATCATCAGGACTTTCGATCATTCGAGTAGCCGTTTCTGCCGGCAGAAACTCATGGCAGCAGGCGGGTATTTCCATGCACAGCCATAAAGCAAGAATGCCAGTGAGTCCGGTTGCCCCCCTCTCCGACAGTCGCGCCAGTCAAAAAGCCGAATTCAACAGCTGTACCAAAAACACTGGAGAAACCGTTATGGAACCTCGTGTCACCGAGCTGGAAACCCACCTCAAGTACATCCGCCGTGACATGGACGAAGTAAAGGGAGACGTCAAAGCCATCAAGCACCGTCTCGCCTACTCCGCAGGTGCCACAGCGGTGGTTCTTGGATTGTTGGGCTGGGTTGCCAATAGTCGCTTCGACCAGCTCGTTGCACTGATCAGCCGTTGACGGACTGAAGTGCAGGCCCATGACGAGCCTGCATTTCAATGATCAGCCGAGAAGTTCACTCATGGGAATGAAGGGCACCATGTCTCCCTGAGTCAGGGTGCGCCCCTCCTGCACCTCTACCAATCCATCAGCCCAAGCGGCGCTACGCAAAACGCCCGAACTCTGGTTGCGGTAGATCGTTGCCTGTCCCTGCTCCAGACGTCCCCTCAGGAATTCACGCCGATTGCCGGCCTGGGGCCAGACGAATCCAGCCGGAACTGGAAACTTGAGTGGCTCGACATCCTGCACCCCCTGACGACGCAGCAAATAGGGCTTGGTCAACAAGGCAAACGTCACCAGGGTCGACGCCGGGTTGCCGGGCAGACCGATGACCGGAACATCGCGGAAATGACCTACAGTCAAAGGCTTCCCGGGTTTGATCGCCAGCTTCCACAGTGTCAGCTCACCCTCTTCCCTCAGCGCAACGCCGAGGAAGTCCGCTTCCCCAACCGATACGCCACCGGTCGACAGTATCAAGTCGGCTTCCTTGAGCGCCTCAAGACGTGCGCGGGTGATGGACAAGTCATCCGGAAGAATCCCGGCATCCAGCACTTCACAACCCAAACGCTGCAGCCAGCTGCACAGCACCACCCGGTTGCTGTTGTAAATCTGTCCCGGGCCCAGTGCCGTTCCCGGTTCGACCAACTCATCGCCAGTGGACAACACTGCCACGCGGATCTTGCGGACCACATCAAGGCCGGCGCAGCCCAAAGACGCAGCCAGCCCTTGCTCGATCGGACCGAGCCGGGTTCCCGCAGACAGGATCAACTCACCCACTGTAGTTTCTTGCCCCTGCGGGCGGATGTTCTGGCCGGACACCATGGTCTCGATGAACCGCACTCGTTCGTCAGCTTCGATCACGGCGTTTTCCTGCATCTCGACGCAATCGGCGCCCGGCGGAACGGGCGCCCCCGTAAAGATACGGGCGCAGGTGCCCGGCTCCAGCGGTTCAGGCGCCTGACCGGCAAAAACCTTCTGACTGACCGGCATCGGCTCACCAGTCCAGTCGGCCAGGCTCAAGGCATAACCGTCCATGGCACTGTTGGGCCATGGCGGCAGATCCAGCGTCGAAACCAGATCCTGCGCCAACACCCGCCCCTCGACCTGCGCCAATGGCAGATACTCTGATTCGACAATCCGCGAGGCGTCAGCCATGTCCAGCAGACGCGCCAGGGCCACCTCGACCGGCATCAGGCTTCCGGCCTTTCCAGGCTTACCCGCGGGATACACAGGGAGCCACCTGTTTCAGATGAGGGACGAAATTGCATGGACGGTGCCGCGAATCCAGTTGCTCAGCCAGGATGCCATCCCAACCGGTACGAACCGCGTTGGTCGAGCCCGGCAGACAGCAGACCAGCGTACCGTTGGCCAACCCTGCCAGGGCACGGGACTGCACAGTGGAGGTGCCGATATCGGCAACCGAGATCTGGCGGAACAGCTCACCAAAACCATCGACTTGCTTGTCGAGCAGGCACGCAACGGCTTCGGGTGTACTGTCGCGACCAGTAAAGCCTGTGCCCCCGGTGATCAGCACCACCTGCACGACGTCTTCGGCAATCCAGTGGGCGACTTGCGCACGGATTTTGTACAGGTCATCTTTGAGCAATACCCGCTCCGCCAGGTTGTGACCGGCTGCGGTCAATCGGTCGACGAAGACCTGGCCGGAGGTATCGGTTTCCAGGGTACGAGTGTCGCTGACCGTCAATACCGCGATATTGAGCGGTGCGAAAGGTACATCAGCCTTGGCTTTCATAGGCTCATCCAGTTGTAGGAGAAACAGCCCGGTGTTATATCACAGCGCCCCATTTTTTCGCCGAACCTGCGGAGAGTTGCCATGACTTCCAATACCCGATTGCCGCCCTGTTCCGTCCTGTTGCTGGCCGGTGGACGAGGCCAGCGCATGGGTGGTCAGGACAAAGGACTGATCGAATGGCAAGGGGAACCACTGATCGCTCATTTGCAGCGCAAGGTTCGTCCGCTGACCGACGACCTGATCATTTCCTGCAACCGCAATCGCGAACGCTATGCACCCTTTGCCGATCAATTGGTCTCGGATGACGAGGAAAATTTTCCCGGGCCATTGGCCGGTATTCGTGCAGGCTTGCGAGCCGCCCACCATACGCATCTGCTGGTATTGCCATGCGACGTACCGCTAATCGACCTTCCCCTGTTGCAGAGCATGCGCGAGACCGCGAGCCTGCAACCTGAAAACCCGTTGATGCTGCGTCACGACGAGCACTGGGAACCGCTGCTTTGCGTGATTCCCGTGGCGCTTCTGCCCGCATTCGAAGAGGCCTGGCATGAGGGGGAGCGCAGCCCTGGCCGGCTCATGCGCAGCCTTGGCGCCCAGGCCCTGATTTGCCCGGACAACGACCCACGGCTGGCCAATCTCAATACCCCGGAACTGTTAAGCTCTCATAACACTGTGTCAGACTGACCGCATTCAAGGAACTCTCACGCCTTGCATACGTCTACAAGCTCAGTAACCAAAAGAATTCCCTTCGGAGACAAACACATGACTCAACGGACTCTCGCCACTTTCATGCTCGCTCTGGGCCTGGCCACCCTCGCCGGTTGCGCTTCGCCAACGGTGATCACCTTGAATGACGGTCGCGAAATCCAGGCTGTCGACTCGCCTAAATACGACAAGGATTCGGGCTTCTACGAATTCGAACAACTGGACGGCAAGCATACTCGCATCAACAAAGATCAGGTTCGCACCGTTAAAGAGCTGTAAGCGACGCCAGATATAGAAAAGCCCGCATGATGCGGGCTTTTTCGTGGGCGCAAGAAAGTGGCCAACGGTGATAATCACCAGTCCAGCGTGATCCGGCTTTCAAATTCGCGCTTCTGCCTAGTGACTGGATCGATGAACCGCAACCCCTGCGCCAGCAGCTTCAGCGGTTTGGCGTAATCATCCTCAACGTCCTTCAGAACCTGAGGGTAGAACGGATCGTTGCAGATGCTCGCGCCCAGCGCCGTCATGTGTACCCGCAACTGATGCTTCTTGCCGGTCACCGGATACAGGCCGTAGCGCCAGAGTTCACCGTTCCTTTCGCGCACTTCCACTGCCGTTTCGGTGTTGCTGACACCGGGAGCTTCCTGCATGCGGAAAAAAGGCTCGCCATCGACCATACGGCTCTTGTGTACCAATGGAAAATCCAGCCCCGGCAATGCAGCAGCGATGGCTTCGTAGCGTTTTTCGATTTGCCGTGTCGGGAACAATGACTGATACGCCGAACGCGTCTGCGGGTTGGCCGAAAAAATTACCAACCCGGCGGTATGCCGGTCAATCCGGTGCAGCGGCACCAGGTGCGGATTGTCCAGTCGGCGAATCAACCGGCGCAGCAGCGTTTGCTCCACGTATTCCCCCGCTGGCGTCACCGGCAGGAAGTGGGGTTTGTCTGCGACGACCAGATGCTCGTCCGCGTAGAGAATCGACTCGACCACCGGAATCGGCTTTTCATCCGGCACTTCGCGAAAGTAATGGATACGCAGGCCTTCCTTGTACGGCAAGTCCAGCGCAATTGGCTGGCCTTCACCATCCAGCACCCCACCTCGGGCAATCCGGTCCAGCCATTGAGCGCGTCCGATGGCACTGAAGTGATCACATAGACAATCGAACACTGTCCGCCAGTCGCCGGGAGGCAGATAAAGCGTGCTGGCCTGATTCTGTGCGGCGGAAAATGTAGGTGTGCTGGACATACGGAGAACTCGAATCCTCAAAGCAGAGCGGCATTATCCAACACGGGGCGCAGCAGACCTAGCGCAGAATCAGGCAGGGATCGATTTGAGGGCCGCTGCCTCGGTGAACTCCTTCAGCCAGCGCAACACATCGACAGCCTCCCAGCGGCCCGGATCGTACAACGCGTACAACAAGCCCTGATAACCCACCACATCCAGCTGCTTGTGATAGCCGGCGCGCTGGAACAACGCCTCGATCTCGGCAAAACAGGTATTGAAATGCAGCTTGTTGAACGGCGTCTTGCCCTCCGTGACCAGACCGTCCAGGCGCAATTCGTGGACGGCTTCGCGCACTACGTCAACCGACATCCGGTTCACGCTGCTTTTCAACTGTTCGACATTGACCACGGTTCATCCCTCTGACGTCCTGACTGCCCTGCTTATCGCCCCAAAGGGGCACAGCACGACGAGCTCACCCATTTACTGTATGAACATACAGTAACCGAATAAACCCCAGAGTGCCAAGGTTCGATAACCGTCTCGATGAATGGCCAGACAGCGTCGAGGGAAAGGATTAACGCAGAAATGCCACAACCTGATCGGCGCTGAACGGCCAGCCCAGTTCCGCCCCGGTATCAACCCGGCGCAGCACAGGAATCCGCAGGCTATAAGCTTCGAACCAGGACTCATCGTCAGCAATGTCCACCAGTTCCACTAGCAGGCCATGCTCGACAAACGGCATCAGCTCGGCTTCAGCGACTTCACACAGATGGCACCCCAGGGTACCGAACAACTGGCATTCAGGAAGCATGCGCGTTCAATCCCAAAATTTGATTGGCCATTTTAGGCCTGACCTGTGAACCCGTCGACCCACCAGAGACCTCAAGCCGTTGAGCGGGGCTGTCCTCGCAAAACCCTGACTCAAATCAGCCCGCACAAATGTGTTTTACACCATGCTCCGGTGTTTTTTGCCTCTACGCTTGAAGAGCCTGACCCTGCCGCCGGAGTGTTTTGTGTTTGCCAATCTGTTGATCATTCTTGCCTCGTCACTGGTGATGATTGCCCTGTTCCGCCGCCTGCGCCTGCCACCGGTGCTGGGCTATCTGTGCGTCGGGCTGATGGTCGGACCGAAGGCGTTCGACTGGATCAACGAGAGCGAGCATCTACCGGACCTTGCAGAGTTGGGCGTGGTATTTCTGCTGTTTTCCCTGGGGCTGGAATTCTCCCTGTCGAAAATGATCGCCCTGCGTCAGGTGGTTTTTCGTCTGGGCAGCCAACAGGTGCTGGTCAGTTCAGCGCTGTTGGGAAGTGTGCTGATGCTGCTGGGCATGCCTCTCACCCCGGCGCTGCTGCTCGGCGCGGGTCTGTCGCTTTCTTCCACGGCGATCGTCACCAAGGAACTGGGCAGCCTCGGCGAAATCTTCAGCAGCCACGGCCAGAACGCAGTGGGCGTCCTGTTGTTTCAGGACGTGGTAGCCGTGTTGTTGCTGACGCTGGTGCCCGTCTTCGCCGGCAGCAGCGATCAAGCCTGGTATTGGGCGTTGCCGCTGACACTGCTCAAGACTGTCTTGCTGTTCATCGGCTTGCTGCTGGCCAGTCGCTGGCTGTTGCCACGCCTGTTCCAGGAGGTGGCGGCATCGCGCTCGGCCGAGCTGTTCGTACTGTTGGCGCTGGTCATCGTGTTGCTCACGGCATGGCTGACTCACCTGCTCGGCCTGTCCCCTGCCCTCGGCGCCTTCCTGGCCGGCATGCTGCTGGGGGAAAGCCATTATCGGCATCAGATCGAGGCCGATATCCGGCCGTTCCGCGACATCTTGCTCGGCCTGTTCTTCGTCAGCATCGGCATGCTGATCGACCTGCAATTGTTCGCCAGCCACAGCGTGCTGATTATTGCGATGACCCTGGGTTTGCTGGTGATCAAGGGTTCAGTGGTGGCGCTGCTGGTGAAATGGCGCGGCAACGACAATGAGACCGCGTGGCGCAGCGGCCTGGCACTGGCTCAGGGCGGTGAGTTCTGTTTCGCCCTGATGGCCCAGATGCAGCAGACCCGATTGCTCCCCGCCGAACTCGGCGCCCTGCTGCTGGCCGCCACGTTTTGCTCGATGCTGCTGACGCCGCTGATGCTGCGTGCCGCACCACGCATCGCCGCCGCTCTGCACCGCAAACCCAATCAGGAAGCGCAGATCGAGGAAATCAGTGCCCTCAATGCCGGGTTGGAAGGGCATGTGGTGATCTGTGGTTACGGCCGTGTCGGTCAATCCATCGGGCGCATCATGCGCAATGCCGGGCAAACCTACATCGCACTGGACAACGATCCGGTGCGGATACAGGAAGCCGCCACCGCCGAACGCGACGTCCACTACGGAGATTCAACACGCGGCGATCTGTTGACCGCCGTCGGTTTGCTGCGCGCGAGGTTGCTGGTGATTGCCGTGGATCAAGCCGACGTGGCCTTGCGGGTTCTCAATGAGGCCCGGCGCCTCAACCCGAAAGTGCCGATCCTGGTGCGCACCCGGGACGACAGCCAGTCGGCCGAGCTGAAAGCAGCCGGCGCCAGCGAGGTGGTGCCGGAACTGCTGGAGTCGAGCCTGATGCTCGGTTCGCATGCCTTGGTCCTATTGGGGTTTCCTGCGCACCAGGTGCAGGAGAAAGTCGATCAGGTGCGCGCCGACCGTTATCGCCTGCTTCACGGCCTTTATCCCGGGGCCGCTGATGAGGAGACCTAATCCTGACTTACCGCGCCAATCTTGTGCAGCGACAGGTCAGCGCCGTAATACTCCTGTTCCTGACTCAGGCGCAGACCATGCAGTGCCTTGATCGAGCCGTAGACGGCAAAGCCACCGACCAGCGCCACCAGCACGCCCGATGCCGTGCCGATCAACTGGCTGATCAGGCTGACGCCACCGAGTCCGCCCAACGCGCTCGAACCGAAGATCCCGCAGGCGATGCCGCCCCACACGCCACACAAGCCGTGCAACGGCCAGACACCCAGCACGTCGTCGATCCGCCATTTGACCTGCGCGGCCGTGAAGCACCAGACAAACAGGGCACCGGCAATCGCACCGGTGACCAGCGCGCCCACCGGATGCATCAGGTCGGATCCGGCACACACCGCCACCAGACCGGCCAGCGGACCGTTGTGCAGAAAGCCCGGGTCATTGCGTCCGACGATCAACGCCGCCACGGTACCTCCCACCATCGCCATCAACGAATTGACCGCCACCAGGCCACTGACGCCCTGCAAGGTTTGCGCGCTCATCACGTTGAAGCCGAACCAGCCGACGATCAGGATCCACGAGCCCAGCGCCAGAAACGGAATGCTCGACGGCGCGAACGCCACCAGCCGGCCATCGCGATAGCGGCCGTTGCGTGGGCCCAGCAACAGCACCGCCGCCAGCGCCAGCCAGCCACCCATGGCGTGAACCACCACGGAGCCGGCGAAATCATGGAACGGGGCGCCGAATCGCGCGGTCAGCCAGGCTTGCAGACCGTAGTTGCCGTTCCAGATCATCCCCTCGAAAAACGGATAGATGAACGCCACAATCAATGCCGTCGCGCACAGCTGCGGAACGAACCGCGCCCGCTCGGCAATGCCGCCGGAAATGATCGCCGGAATCGCCGCCGCAAACGTCAGGAGGAAGAAAAACTTCACCAGCCCGTAACCATGATCGGCACTGAGCACCGCCGCCGGTTGCAGAAACGTCACCCCGTATGAAATCCAATAGCCTATAAAGAAATAGGCCAGGGTCGATACGGCGAAGTCGCTGAGAATCTTCGACAGAGCGTTCACCTGATTCTTCTGGCGAACCGTTCCGACCTCCAGAAAGGCGAAACCGGCGTGCATGGCCAGCACCATGACCGCACCGATCAGAATGAACAACGTGTTGGAACTATGAACGAGCGTATCCACAGCGCTTTGCAGATTTTCCATGAAGAGGCAGACCCAAGGCTGAAAAAGGCACCAAAGCGGTTCATGCAGACATTTCATGCACCAAGTTGCGACCGCGCAGTCATGACCCCCATGGAGCCGGTGAACCGCTTTGGCGCACGAGGTCGATGTCCTGAGCTGAACCCGTGTCATCCGGGCTATGATTTCCCGGCTTCGCGCCCGACAACAGCGCACTGCTGCCGGATGACGCACCACGACATAGCAAAAGATGTACCAGTCATTTGTAATGAACCTTCACGCAAGGCTCATACTCGAAAGTTTCAGAAGCCGCTTCAGACCGCCACTTACGGAGATTCCCAATGGCCAGCACCAAGGCAAAGACTGCTCAAGAAATCCTGATGAACGACTTCCAGACCCTGGTCAGCGACACCGAACGGTTGCTGGAACACACCGCCACGCTGGCCGGTGATCAGGCTGACGAATTGCGCGAACAGATCCACGAAAGTCTGCTGCGTGCGCGAGAAACCCTGAAGCTGACCGAAGACACTCTGCGCGAGCGCGGCCAGGCTGCGGTCACTGCCACCGAAGATTATGTGTCGGCCAACCCGTGGCAATCAGTGGGTATCGCGGCGGGTGTGGGCTTTCTGATTGGCCTGCTGGCCACGCGGCGCTGATCATGTCGATCGGTGAATCCGGCCCGACTGCGGGCACTGCCTCTTCCACGCGGCGCCTGGGTGCAGCCGTCCTTGGTCTGTTGCACAGTCATGTCGAACTGTTCGGCATCGAACTGCAGGAGCAGAAAGCACGCACCGTCAGCCTGTTGCTGTTTGCAGGCCTGGCGCTGGTGTTTGCATTGCTGTTGCTGGTCGGCCTGTCGACCCTCGTCCTGATCGTGTTCTGGGACACGTATCGTCTCGCCGCGATCGTCGGCCTGTGCGTGTTCTACACCCTGGCGGCGATCTTCTGCGCATTGCGCCTCAAGGCTGCGATCTTCGATGAGTCCTCGCCCTTCCACGGTACCCTGGAAGAACTGGCCAACGACCGGGAGCGTCTGCTGCCATGAGCCTTCCTGAACTTCCGCGCAACAGCTCGCGCCAGGAAATGCGCAAGGCCCTGATCCGTCTGCGCATGGAAATGCATCGCCAGGAAATCCGTCACGAAACCGGCCAGGTGCTGCAGCCCTTGCAACGCATGCGCGGCATGACGCAGAACCTGCAGGACGGTTTCGGCATCAAACATGCGCCGTTATGGGGCGTAGCCGCCGTGACACTACTGGGGTTCCTGACCGGCAAAGGTGCGAAAAGCGGTGGCATCGGCGGCCTGAGCCGGTTGATCCGCCTCGGCACCAGCCTCGCCCCGCTGATCAAACTGGTCATGCAGAACTCGGGTAAACGCTGAGCTGCACATCTGGCTGCATTCTTGCACTGCTGGCGGGATTGAATCTCTTCACCCGGAGATTCAATCCCGTTTGCCTACCCGGCAGGCAGGACCCCACCAGAACAACAATGACCAAGGAGGCCCCGTGATCGACGGGCAACCGCTCGCCTGCTTTCAGCCTTTCATCGATACCGCCACCGGACGCATTGCAGGCGTCGAGGCTCTGGGTCGACTGCGCCAGGCGCATGGACAACTGACCTCGGTCGGGCCGTTGTTCGCCGACCCACGAACGCCCGCTACCGCCTTGCGCCGCCTCGACCGGCAGATTCGTGACAATGCACTGAGCCGATTTCACGAAGCACCGCCAGACTGGTTTCTCAGCCTGAACATGTCACCGCGCTGGATCAGCCGTCTGCGCGCCGATCAGGCGCTTCCCAGCCTGAAACAACTCGCCCGGCATGGCGTCGACCCGCAGCGGATTGTCTTCGAGATCACTGAACTGGGCGGCAACAGTGAGCGTCTGTCTGAAGTGGTCGCACGCTATCGCGATGCCGGGGCGCGAATCGCGATCGACGATTTCGGCGCCGGGTATTCACAACTTGATCGTGTGCTCGCATTGCAACCGGACATCCTCAAGCTCGACATGCGCCTGTTTCAGGCCGCCGCGCTCGGCGGCCCGAGCAGCGATGTGGTCAAGGCGCTGGCACAGATGGCCGAAAAAACCGGCTGCTGGATCATCGCTGAAGGCGTGGAGACCGAAGCGCAGCTGAATTTCGCGCTGGAGTGTGGTTCACGCTACGTACAGGGTTTTCTGTTCGCCCAGGCGCAGGAGGCTTTTTTTGCGACGGATGCGTTCGTCCAGCGCTTCGCTGAACTACGCCAATCCTATGTGAAGCAGAAGCTCAATGAGCGAGGCAAGTTGATGGCCATGCGCCAACAGCTCGGCGAGTTGATGACGATCCTGCAGACCTGGGCCCAGGCTCGCGCGCCGCTCAGCGCCTTGCCGCAACTTGATGCCTTTCCGTGGTTGCTGCGGTTTTATCAGTGCGACCGTCAGGGCACGCAACTAACCCCGAATCTGGAATGGCGCCAAAGCGGCTGGGTCGCCGACAACCGCTATCTGGGGCACAACTGGTCGTGGCGCCCTTATTTCTACCACCTGCTGGCCGAAGGCTGGGAAGAACGGCGGCTGACGCTCTCCAACACCTACCGCGATGCCACCAGCAACCAGTATTGCCTGACCGCCGGGCAATTCTTCGACAATGGCGAACGCCTGCTATTGATCGATATTGATGCCGCCGGACTGTAGTTGCGCTTGCAGACACTCGCTCGAACCGGGAAGCTAGGGCACCAGTCACCCGACGGAGAGAATCAGCCTTGGATTGGCAAACCCTGCTCAACCGCGAACGTCTCGGCAAGCCTCTGCACAGCCCGCAGGAACTCGGGCGCAGCCCGTTCCACAAAGACCATGACCGCATCATTTTCTCTGGCGCCTTTCGCCGCCTGGGACGCAAGACCCAGGTGCATCCCGTGTCGAGCAACGACCACATTCACACGCGACTGACCCACTCGCTGGAAGTCAGCTGCGTCGGTCGTTCGCTGGGCATGCGCGTCGGTGAAACCCTGCGTCGCGACCTGCCAGAGTGGTGCGAGCCGAGCGATCTGGGCATGGTCGTCCAGTCCGCCTGCCTGGCCCATGACATCGGCAATCCGCCGTTTGGCCATTCCGGTGAAGACGCCATTCGTCACTGGTTCCAGCAGGCTGCGGGGCGCGGCTGGCTGGATGCGATGAGTGACGCCGAGCGCGGTGACTTCCTGAACTTCGAGGGTAATGCCCAAGGTTTCCGGGTCCTCACGCAATTGGAATATCACCAGTTCGACGGTGGCACCCGGCTGACCTACGCGACCCTCGGCACCTACCTCAAGTACCCGTGGACCGCGCGTCACGCCGACTCCCTGGGCTACAAGAAACACAAATTCGGCTGCTATCAGAGCGAATTGCCACTGCTGGAACAGATCGCCCACAAACTGGGTCTGCCGCAACTCGAAGAGCAGCGCTGGGCACGCCATCCACTGGTGTATCTGATGGAGGCCGCGGATGACATCTGCTATGCGCTGATCGATCTGGAAGATGGCCTGGAGATGGAGCTGCTGGATTACGCCGAAGTCGAGTCGCTGTTGCTGGGTCTGGTCGGCGACGATCTGCCGGAAACCTATCGACAGCTGGGCCCGCAGGATTCGCGCCGGCGCAAACTGGCGATCCTGCGGGGCAAGGCCATCGAGCACCTGACCAACGCCGCCGCCCGGGCCTTCGTCGAGCAGCAGGACGCGCTGCTGGCGGGAACGCTGCACGGGGATCTCGTGGAGCATATGCACGGCCCGGCCAAACGCTGTGTCTTGAATGCAAAAGACATCGCCCGCCGGAAGATCTTCCAGGACAAGCGCAAGACGCTGCACGAGATTGGTGCCTACACGACACTGGAAATTCTTCTCAACGCGTTTTGCGGCGCGGCTCTGGAACAGCACAACGGCCGTACGCCGTCGTTCAAAAGCCGCAGAATCCTCGATTTGTTGGGTAACAATGCGCCGGATCCACACGGCCCGTTGCACACATCGTTCCTGCGCATGATCGACTTCATCGCGGGCATGACTGACAGTTACGCCAGTGACATGGCCCTGGAAATGACGGGGCGCTCCAGTCATTGATGCTTCGTAGCCCGATCGGTCAGGCATTGATCGGTCGGGCACGATCCCACGATCCACGCAGCACATAAAACAGATTCGGGCCAGGGTCTGTTGCAGGTTCCACCCTCACTCACATAGGCATCGTCCGAATGTCGCGAAGCATCATCGAAACAAAAAACCGAAGAAATATTAATGTTCGATAAATATTAAACAGCCAGGCTTTTCAGCAATACACTGCGCTCCTTTGAAGAAATCCAATTAACGCCCCACTCCCTCTACCTACGTCAAAACGAGTTAACACGTAGTACTGTTCTTGTTTATTTGTAGGATTAATCCTAGATTGCCGATGAAGCACTATCACTTCATGCGACCGCTCATTCATCTGAGCTAAGGTGCGCCCTTTATTCGCGCTCGCATGGGACTTTATTATGAACTCCGTTTTTATTGTCGACGATCATCCGGTTATTCGTCTTGCCGTTCGAATGTTATTGGAACATGAGGGCTACAAGGTCGTCGGTGAAACCGATAATGGGGTCGATGCCATGCAAATGGTTCGAGAGTGCGCGCCTGACCTGATCATTCTCGACATCAGCATTCCGAAGCTGGATGGCCTGGAAGTCCTCGCTCGCTTCAATGCCATGAGTTCCCCGTTCAAGACATTGATACTGACCGCACAGTGTCCGACGCTGTTCGGCATTCGCTGCATGCAGTCCGGCGCATCGGGTTACGTATGCAAGCAGGAAGACCTGAGTGAACTGGTCAGCGCCATCAAGGCAGTACTTTCCGGTTACAACTATTTCCCCAGCCAGGCTCTGAATCCCGCTCGCAATGATGATGTTCGCTATGCGGAACTGGAACTTTTCAAGTCCGTCAATGACCGGGAACTGATGGTATTGCAACTATTTGCCCAAGGCCGCACAAACAAGGAAATCGCCAAAGGCATGTTCCTCAGCAACAAAACCGTCAGCACTTACAAGAAACGGCTGATGCAGAAACTCAAGGCCAAATCCCTTGTAGAACTAATCGAAATGGCCAAACGTAACGCACTCGTGTGAGAGCCAACATGCCCAGCCGTTTAAAGAATTGTCTGATTGTAGTGAGTGCGTACCTTGGATTGAGCGTTCATGTAAATGCCACGCCCATCACCTCGCAAGACCTGACCCTGCTCAACCGTTCGACCAGCAAGTTGCTGCCAGTTTCGCTTGAATACTCGCAACGGGATTGGCTGCACGGTCGCAAAGAACTGATTCTGGGTACATCAGCTCCCGACTATCCGCCTTTTGACATGACAGCCAGCGGCCACGACTACGAAGGCTTCACAGCTGACTACGCCGGACTCGTGGGCCAGGCAACCGGCCTGCCGATCCGGGTAAAGCGCTATGCCACGCGAGACGCCGCGATACGAGCATTGATCGATGGCAATATCGACATGCTCGGAACGTCCAACGGGCTGGAAGCGGAAAATGCCCACATCATGCTGTCCGCCCCCTACGCCGTCGATCAACCGGTATTGGTGACCCGCGAGGGCGAAACCCGGTCACTGAGCGATGGGCTGGCCGGTATGCGGCTGAGTATGCTGTATCACTACCTGCCGCTGGACGAGGTCAAGTCCCTCTATCCAAAAGCATTGATCACGTCCTATCCGTCTTACCAGAACGCAATCAACGCGGTCGCTTTCGATCAGGCAGACGTGTTTCTCGGTGACACCATTTCCACCCACTACATGATCAGCAAGGGTTACCTGAACAACATCCGGATGGCCAATTTCGGCAAACACGAAGCCCACGGTTTCAGCTTCGCCGTGCGCCGTGACAATCCTCATCTGCTGGGCATCATCGATAGTGTGCTCAAAGCCGTCCCGGGCAGCGAGCGCGAGACTATTGCCAAACGCTGGAGTGCCGGCAGCGACACCTTGCTGACCGACCAGAAACTGCAACTGACCCATCGCGAAGAACAATGGCTGAAAAAGAATCCGGTGGTGAGCGTGGTCGTCAACGAGGCCTTTGCTCCTCTGACGTTCTTCGACACGGACGGCAATTTTCGCGGCATCAGCGCCGACCTGCTCGAACTCATCCGGTTGCGCACCGGCCTGCGCTTCGAAATCCGTCGCAGCCGCAGCGACGCCGAGATGATCAAGCAGATCGAGAACCATCAGGCCGACCTGATCGCCGCTCTGCTACCTACCGCTCAGCGAGAGAAAACCCTGAAATTCAGCCGCCCCTACCTTGAAAACTCCTACGTTCTGTTGACGCGCAAGGCGGCGGACAGTCCGACGCATCTGGGCCAGCTCAAGCGCAAACGCCTGGCCATAGCCCAGGGCAATCCGATGATCGAGTACCTGCGCCACGAGTTTCCGCGCATTCAGTTGATCGAAACACCGGACACCTTCAGTGCCGTGGCACTGCTCGACGAAGGCCAGGTCGAGGGGGCGGTGAACTCGCTGGTGATTGCCAATTACTTCATCGCCTCACACATCTTCGAACAGCCGTTGCAGATCACCACCACGATTGGCACGCGGCAGGCAGCCTTTTCCCTGGCAACGGCCCGGGACAGCACGGAGCTGGGCTCGATCATCGACAAGGCGCTGATGAGCACAACGCCCGAAGAACTGGGGATCATCAATGGTCGCTGGCGGGGTTACTCAACCCTTTCACAGGGCACCTGGCACCATTATCGACGCTTGTTCTATCAGGTGATCGGAGGCGCCGGCCTGCTCTTGCTGTTGTCGATGCTCTGGAATGCCTACATGCGCCGCCAGATCAAACAACGCCAGTCGGCCGAACGCGCGTTGAATGATCAACTGGAATTCATGCGTTCGTTGCTCAACGGCACCCCTCATCCGATCTATGTGCGTGATAGACAGGGCCTGCTGCAAAGCTGCAACGACAGTTACCTTGAGGCCTTCAATGCCAGACGCGAAGATGTCATTGGCAAGAATGTGATGGAAGGTGCGCTCAACAACGCTTCCGAAGCCAGAGCCT
Organism: Pseudomonas sp. R38(2017); assembly: GCF_002112395.1. Classification (NCBI taxonomy): domain Bacteria; kingdom Pseudomonadati; phylum Pseudomonadota; class Gammaproteobacteria; order Pseudomonadales; family Pseudomonadaceae; genus Pseudomonas; species Pseudomonas sp. R38(2017). Next base: position 659,554 of record NZ_NEHN01000001.1, on the reverse strand, counting down.
TTCAGGCCGACTATCACCGGGTAGCGTCCGAGGGTAAGCCACTCGTGCAAGACCGGCCTTTGCATATCGGCAACCGGCGACTGACCATCTATCACTGGATACTGCCGTATCGCGACTCCAGTGGCGATGTCCAGGGAGTCATCGGCGGCTGGATCGACATCAGTGAACGTCATGAACTGCTCGACGAATTGCGCACCGCCAAGGAGCGTGCGGATGAAGCCAACCGGGCCAAGAGTACCTTCCTGGCAACCATGAGCCACGAAATCCGTACCCCGATGAACGCAGTGATCGGCATGCTGGAGCTGACGCTCAAGCGCATGGACAAAATGCATCCGGACCGCTCCAGCATCGAAACCGCCTACAGCTCGGCCAAGGACCTGTTGGGCTTGATCGGCGACATACTGGATATCGCCCGGATCGAATCCGGACGCCTGAGCCTGAGTCCCGAACGGGTCAATCTCATTGAAACTGTCGGCTCGGCGACCCGGATTTTCGAAGGCCTGGCCCGACAGAAACGGCTGGCCTTGATCGTGCACGTCTCCCCTCCCGAACTTAACGTCGACGTGCACCTGGACCCCTTGCGCTTCAAGCAGGTGCTGTCGAACCTGATCAGCAATGCCATCAAGTTCACCAACAAAGGCCAGGTCAGAATCACCCTTGAACTTCTGGCCAGCGATGTTCCCGAATGCTCGCAAGTGCATCTGACCGTTCAGGACAGCGGCATCGGTATCTGCGCCGAAGATCAGCGACGTCTGTTCGAACCTTTCACCCAGGCCCGCCATGGCAAGGATCGGGCAATCAGTGGTGCGGGACTTGGACTGGTCATCAGTCGTAGCCTCTGCGAAATGATGGGTGGCCAACTGCAACTGAGCAGCCAGCCCGGGGTCGGCACACAAGTAAGTGTGTCGCTGCCACTGGCCACCCTGCCCGCTGAAGTGACCGGTCCGAAACACGAACCGCAGATCAAGACCGCCCTCACCCCCCTGAATGTTCTGGTAGTCGACGACCACCCGGCCAATCGCCTGTTGATGTGCCAGCAACTGGAATTCCTCGGCCATCTCTTCAGCATCGCCGAAGAAGGGCGAAGCGCACTGGAACAATGGAAAAACGGTTCATTCGATCTGGTCATCGCCGATTGCAACATGCCCCTCATGAACGGCTATGAACTGACTCGCGCCATCCGTCGCCACGAAAAACTCATGCGGCGTCCGACCTGTACCGTGCTGGGGTTTACGGCCAATGCACAACCGGAAGAGATTCTTCGCTGCAAGCAGGCCGGCATGGACGACTGCCTGTTCAAACCCCTGAGCCTGATTGTCTTGAGCCAGTGGGTCGACAGCGTCCAGCCGCTGTTCCCTGCGCCTGCATTCAACCTGCAAGGGTTGAAGTCGCTGACCGGAGGCAATCCTGTCCAGATTCAGCGACTGCTGACTGAACTGCTCGACAGCAGTCGGCTGGACCGAAAGGATCTGCAGGCATTGTCCCCCCAACGGGATCACCAGGCACTGGCCGAGATCGCACACAAAATCAAAGGTGCAGCGCGTATTGCCCAGGCATCACGCCTGATCGAAAGTTGCGACGCGCTGGAACAGGCCTGCCTGCAAGCATTGCCGACTGACGAGATCCAACGCCGCTGCAAAGCGAGCAACCTCGCCATCCTTGAACTGGAGAAAGCACTGGAGCAGCAACTGATGCAGGCTGATCAGAGCATAACGATCGGGCGTTAACTATGCTTGAGCGCTGAGCAGTGTGTTTACCAACACGGAGAGCCCGCAATGCCCAGCCCACTGCGTCCGGATCAACGCCGGTTTCCTCTGCACGTGCACATTAGCGTGATGTTCACCTTTCTGCTGTTGCTCACAGGAGTCGTGCTGGGGCTATTCAATTACCGCCAGACGACACAGATCATTCTGTCAAGCAGCGAGAAACTGTTCGAACGCATCGAACAGGATGTACGCGTCGACCTGCAATCGACCTATTCGCCGATCCGGCACCTGCTGAGCCTGCTCGCGGACAACCCGGGAACCCAGACCTTTGTCCTCGAACAACGCCTGGCGCTGCTCAAGCCGTTCAGCCAGTCACTCGCGGACAACCCGGACCTGGCCTCATTGTATTTGGGTTACGACAACGGCGATTTTTTCATGGTGCGCCCATTGCGCAGTGCATCACTCAAAACGCTGCTGAAAGCTCCGGGCGCGGCGGCGTATCAAGTCTGGAGCATCGAACATGACGCCAATGGCAGCGTCAGATCGCAATCGCTGTTCTTCGATCAGGCGTTATCACCGGTCGGTCGACACGACAATCCGGACGATGCCTACGACCCGCGCAGCCGAGGCTGGTACATCGGCGCACAAAAACAGAACGAGCAGATCACTACCGAACCCTACGTGTTCTTTTCCACCCACAATGTCGGCACGACCCTCGCCAAGCGTAGCGGTGAGCATGCCGTGATCGCTGCCGATCTGACCCTCGACGCGCTGTCGGCAACCCTGACCAAGCATGTTGTGACGCCGGCGACAGAAATCGTCCTCTTCGACGTCGATGGCAACGCCGTGGCGTATCCCGACAGCGGCCGGCTGATCGTCGATGATCGTACCGCGCGCCTGGCCAAGGCGGCCGACTTGAGCCCGAGCCTGAATGCCCTGTTGTCCGGCGGGCATCAGGGCAATCGGCTGAAGGCTGACGGACGACGCTGGATCGTCGCCCGCAGCAGTCTGCAGGAAGGCGGCCCGAAAGGTTTGCAGATGGCCTTGCTGGTACCAGAGGACGAGTTGCTGGTCGATGCCTATCGCATGCGCTGGCAAGGTGCGCTGATTACTCTCGCCACCCTGTTGCTCTGCCTGCCGCTGGGCTGGCTGATCTCGCGAATTCTGGTCAAGCCGCTGCATGCACTGGTCAAGGAAGCCGATGCCATCCGCAGCTTCGATTTCAACTTTCCCCTGACCCGTCGCTCGCCGGTGCTGGAGGTTGACCAGTTGAGCCTGTCGATGGCGCGGATGAAGGACACCCTGGCCAGCTTCTTTCGCATCACCGACAGCCTGACCGCCGAAACCCGGTTCGCCCCGCTGCTGCAACGGGTGTTGTTCGAAACGGTGCAAATTGCCCAGGCCCAGGTGGGCCTGATCTACCTGCGTGAAAGTGATGGCAACCGCATGGAGCCTTACGGGCTCGTGGTCGACGGCACTTCCCAGCCACTGGCAGCGTTCGACATTCAAGGCCACAACCTTGACACCGCGCAGGGTCCCGCCTGGTTCGAGCAACTGGCGCATGCCGACAACGTGGTGAGCAACCTCGGCTTCGAACAGGCCGCCGACCTGCAAAAGGTTCTGCTGGCCATGGACACGCCGCGCGTCCACCTGATCGGGATCCGCCTGCACAACCAACACAACGAAACAATCGGATTACTGGTGTTGCTGATCAACGACAGCGGCACCCCCGCCGACCTGGAGAAGCTGCGGCCCGACCGCATTGCGTTCCTGCAAGCGGTGTCCGGTGCGGCGGCGGTGAGTATCGAAAGCCAGCGCCTGCAAGCCCGACAGAAACAACTGCTCGATGCGTTCATTCAACTGCTCGCCGGCGCCATCGATGCCAAGAGCCCTTACACCGGCGGGCATTGCCAACGCGTGCCGGAACTGACCCTGATGCTCGCCCACGCCGCAGCGGCCAGCGAGGCCCCCGCCTTCAGCGACTACCAGCCCAGTGAGGACGAATGGGAAGCCTTGCACATCGCCGCGTGGCTGCACGACTGCGGCAAGGTCACGACGCCGGAATACGTCGTCGACAAAGCCACCAAACTGGAAACCCTGAACGATCGCATTCATGAAATCCGCACCCGGTTCGAAGTGCTCAAGCGCGATGCCTGGATCAGCTACTGGCAAGCCCTGGCGTCAGGTGGCGACGAGCGAAACCTGGCTAACCTGCGCGACACGACGCTGGCAGCTCTGGATGATGATTTCAGTTTCGTAGCACGCTGCAATCTGGGTAGTGAAGCAATGGCAGACGCCGATCTTAGGCGTCTTGAGGGCATTGCACAGCGCACCTGGACACGCACACTGGATGACCGCCTGGGCGTTTCATGGGAGGAAAACCGGCGTCAGGCACGCACATCGGCGCCCCTCCTGCCGGTCAGCGAAAAGTTACTGTCCGACAAGCCCGAACACCTGCTCGAACGCGCCGACAGCGAACTGATTCCGGAGGACAACCCGTGGGGGTTCAAACTCGACGTCCCGCGCTACAAATACAACCGCGGCGAGCTGTACAACCTGAGCATTCCTCGCGGCACCCTGACCCGAGAGGAGCGTTACATCATCAACCATCACATGGTGCAGACGATTCTGATGCTCAGCCATCTGCCCTTCCCCGGGCATCTGAACAACGTGGCGGAAATCGCCGGCGGCCATCACGAAAAAATGGACGGCACCGGTTACCCGAAACGCTTGAGACGTGAAGAAATGAGCCTGCCGGCACGGATGATGGCGATTGCCGACATCTTCGAAGCGCTGACCGCCGCCGACCGCCCGTACAAAAAGGCCAAGACCCTCAGCGAAGCGCTGGGGATCATGGCCACCATGTGCCGCGAGGCGCACATCGATGCCGAACTGTTCGGCCTGTTCATTCGCGAAGGCCTTTATCTGCAGTACGCCAGTCGTTTCCTCGATCCGCAACAGATCGATGCGGTCGACCCTGCCGGCGTGCTGCGCAAGGCGGGGCTTGCGGCGTGATCAGCAGTCGGTCAGGCGCAGGAAGATCGCTGCCAGTCGTTCGATACCAGCCTGATCGTCTACACCGAAACGTGAAAGCTTCGGGCTGTCGAGGTCGAGCACACCGATCAGACGACCGTCCTTGACCAGCGGCACCACCAGTTCGCTGTTCGACGCGCTGTCACAGGCGATGTGGCCGGGGAACGCGTGAACGTCTTCGACCCGTTGTGTCTGCAGACTGGCCGCCGCCGCGCCACACACACCGCGACCGAACGGAATGCGTACGCAAGCGATCTGGCCCTGGAACGGGCCGAGCACCAGTTCTTCATTGCGATTGAGGTAAAAACCGGCCCAGTTCAGATCATCGAGCTGGTTGAACAGGAACGCCGAAAACTGCGCGGCGTTGGCGATGAAATCGCGTTCGTCCGCCAGCAGCGACTCCAGTTGCGCGGCCAACATGCCATAGCCTTCGAGGCCCTGGCCGCTCTGTTGCAAATCAATCATGCCTTGTGCTCCAGCAATTTCAGTCCCACCCAGTAACGGGCGAATTGGTACGCGCAACGTCCGTTGCGGTTGCCACGGCCGGTCGCCCAGCGCACGGCAAGAATGTCCAGTTGTTCGTCGCGTTGCCAGCTCAGGCCGGCCTTGGCGGCCAACTGGCCGATCCAGTGCTCGACGACATTGAGAAAGTGTTCCTGGGTAAACGGATAGAACGACAGCCACAAGCCGAAGCGATCCGACAGCGCGATCTTGTCTTCTACCGCTTCGCTGGGATGCAGTTCGCCATCGACGCGCTTCCAGTTTTCGTTGTCGCTTTCCTTTTCCGGCACCAGATGGCGACGGTTGGAGGTGGCGTACAGCAACACGTTGTCCGGCGCCTGCTCCAGCGAGCCATCCAGCACGCTTTTCAGCACGCGGTAATCACCTTCGCCGGATTCGAACGACAGGTCATCGCAGAACAGGACGAATCGTTGCGGCAGTTTGGCAATCTGCTCCACCACCCGCGGCAGATCCGCCAGGTGATCGCGCTCGATCTCGATCAGGCGCAGACCAGCCTTGGCGTGTTCGGCCAGCAGCGCCCGCACCAGTGAGGATTTACCGGTACCGCGCGAACCCCAGAGCAGCGCATGGTTGGCCGGCATGCCGTCGAGAAACTGTTGGGTATTTCGGCCCAATTGCTCCAGTTGCCGATCGACACCGATCAAGTCCGACAGACGCATGTCTAGGCTGACTTCCAGCGGCAGCAGATAGCCGCTGTGACCGTCACGCTGCCAGCGTGCGGCCAGGCAAGTGCCCCAGTCGATGACCGGGCGTGGCGCCGGCAGCAGCGGTTCGATCCGCGCCAGAACCGATTCGGCGCGCTCAAGAAAAGCATTCAATCGGGAATCCACGTCTTCTCCTCGGGCTGGTTCACAGTAATGATGGCGATACAGCGACGACCAATAGCGTTCGACACCCGCCCCGGCCCTTGTTACAAGGCGATTCGGGAACCACGGTATCCATACATGATCGACTATGCTTGAGCAGCGAAGGGAAACGGAAGTGGTTCAACACCCCATGGATATCAAATTCACCCACCGGCTGTCGTACAAACAGGCCCGGCTTACCGTGCTGGTCGGGTTCATTCTGGGCACGCTGCTCAGCCTGCTGCAAATCGGCATCGATTATGCCAGTGAAGACGCGTCCATCAACCGTGAAATCCTGTCTTTGCTGGAAATCAGCCATAACCCGGCCTCGCGTATCGCCTATAACATCGATGCCGAGCTGGCCCAGGAACTCACGCTGGGCCTGCTGCGCTCGCCGGCCATCATTTCCGCACAACTGACCGACAACAATCAGACGGTACTGGCCAGCGTGAAGCGCCCGGAGCTGCAAAGCGGCTATCGGTTGATCAGCGACTTCCTGTTCGGCGCCAAACGCGAGTTCGAAGATCGGCTCTATCTCGACCACTTGCCCAACGAATCCCTCGGTACCCTGAGCCTGGAAGTCGACACCTATGCCTTCGGCAGCCGCTTCCTGCGTCGGGCCGAAGTCACGCTGCTCAATGGTTTTGCCCGCAGCCTGATTCTGACCGGCATCCTGCTGGCACTGTTCTACGTGATGCTGACCAAGCCGCTGGTGCGGGTGATCCGTGAACTCAGCGGGCGCGATCCGCGCAGTGCCGAACCGACCACTCTTGAATGTCCGAGTGGCCACGCCAACGACGAGATCGGCGTGCTGGTGAAGGTCGCCAACCAGCAGTTCGAGAACATCGCCACGGAAATCCAGCAACGGCGCACCGCGGAAAACCGCCTCACCGACTACCTCGCCCAACTCGAAGATATCGTGTCGGCGCGCACCGCCGAACTCAAAGCGATCAACGCCCGCCTCAGCCAGTCCAACGAAGAACTGGAGGTCGCTCGCAGCACTGCACTGGACATGGCCGAAGCGCGCTCGGCGTTCCTTGCCAACATGAGCCACGAGATCCGCACCCCGCTCAACGGCCTGCTGGGCATGATCGCGCTGTCCCTCGACGGCCCGCTCAATGGCGAACAACAGCAACAACTGTCCATTGCCCACGACTCGGGCAAAGTGCTGGTGGAGTTGCTCAACGATATTCTCGACCTGTCGAAATTCGATGCCGGGCAACTGGAGCTGGAACAGATCCCGTTCGACCTCGGCTCGCTGATCGAAGACACCGCCAACCTGCTTTCGCAGAATGCGGCACCGAGTGTCGAGCTGACGTGCCTGATCGATCCGCACTTTCCGGCGCTGGTGCTCGGCGACCCGACACGGGTCAGGCAGATCGTCAGTAACCTGCTGTCCAACGCCCTGAAGTTCACCCGTTTTGGTCGGGTCGATGTGCGTTTGTCGACCTGGAAGGATGGCGTGCGCATCGAGGTATGCGATACCGGCATCGGCATTGCCCAGGAGGCCCAGGTCAAGATTTTCCAGCCGTTCACCCAGGCCGGGGCCGGTATTACCCGCCAGTACGGCGGCACCGGACTGGGCCTGGCGCTGACCTACAACCTGTGCGAAGCCATGGAGGGGCGACTGACGATCAGCTCCGAAGTCGGTTTCGGCAGCCAGTTCTGTGCCGAACTGCCACTGCCCTGCCACACCCGCGCGGTCATTCCGGCACAACTGCATGGCAGCGTGCTTGCCATCACCACGGCGGCCAGCGGCCTGTCAGAGCTGCTGAGCAGTCTGTTGCCGGTCTGGGGCCTGTCGTACGAACAGCGCACGATTGAAGCGTCACTGCTCGGCCCGTCACCGGACATCATCATCACGGATTGCCCCGAATGCCTGTTCGGCCTGCGGCCGACCATGACCGCACCGATTCTGCTGGTGACGGCTTACGGCAGTTTCCTGCCGGGCGAAGAAGCCGCCGCCCTCGCCCCGCTGCAACAGCAGGCTCGCCCCCTGGCTCGCAATGCGCTGTATCAGAATCTGCGCAGAACCCTGCAACCGGACATCACCACCATCGACCGCGGGCGGCTTGAAAGCGTGCCGTCACAGCGTCGCGGGCGAGTGTTGCTGGTGGAAGACAACCCGGTCAACCAACTGGTGGCCAAGGGCATGCTGGGTAAACTCGGTTGCGAAGTGGTGGTGGCGGCCCATGGCGCAGAAGCGCTGGATCAACTGGAATACCACGAGTTCGATCTGGTGCTGATGGACTGCAACATGCCGGTGATGGATGGCTACGAAGCGAGCCGGCAAATCCGTCAGAGCGGCCGCTGGCCGCACCTGCCGATCGTGGCGTTGACGGCCAACGCCATGTCTGAAGAACGCGAACGCTGCCGGGCTGCTGGTATGAGTGACTATCTGGCCAAACCATTTCGTCGCGAAGAACTGGCCGCACTGCTGGATCAGTGGATACCGACTACGACAACGCTTTGATTTGCCCCAGCAGATGGTCAAGCCCGGTGCGCAGTTCGTTGAGCCGATCCATGTCCACGCCGCTGTCGCACAGCAACCGTTCCTTCAATGGCCCGACTTGCTCGCGCAGCGCCTGCCCCTGAGGCGTGAGGCTCAGGTGAACCTCACGCTCGTCCCGCGCCGAACGTTGGCGCTGCACCAGTTGCAGTTGCTCCAGACGCTTGAGCAGTGGCGTCAGCGTCCCGGAATCCAGCGCCAGACGCTCACCCAACGCCTTGACGGTCGGTTGTTCAGGCGCCGCTTCCTGCCATTCCCACAACACCAGCATCGCCAGGTATTGCGGGTAGGTCAGGCCAAGCTGATCGAGCATCGGCTTGTAGGCACGAATCACTGCCCGGGACGCGGCGTACAGCTTGAAGCACAACTGACTGTCGAGCTTCAGCGCATCGGCTGACAGTTCGTTCATTTGAGCAGGGCTTCGATCTCACGGCTCAAATCCTGCGGCTTGGTGGCCGGGGCGAAGCGCTTGACCAACTGGCCGTCCTTGCCGATCAGGAATTTGGTGAAGTTCCACTTGATGCCTTGGGAACCCAGTACCCCCGGCGCACGCTTCTTCAACTGCACGAACAGCGGATGCGCACCGTTACCGTTTACTTCAATCTTCTTGAACAGCGGGAAGCTGACGCCGTAGTTGAGCTCACAGAACTCGCTGATCGCACCCTCGTTGCCGGGCTCCTGCTTGCCGAACTGGTTGCACGGAAAGCCCAGCACCACCAGCCCCTGATCCTTGTAGGTCTGCCAGAGCTCTTCAAGACCCTTGTATTGCGGGGTGAAGCCGCACTTGCTAGCAGTGTTGACCACCAGCACCGCTTTGCCGGCGAAATCGGCCAGGGTCTTCTGCTCACCCTTGATGGTGGTGCACGGGATGGTCAGCAGGTTATCGCTCATGGTGCGCACTCTGGAAAGTTGAGAAGCTGTAAAAATAGCGAGCAATTGAATTGTGTGCAATTTAATTATCCGAAAGGCGATCCGTGGATCGCCCGCATCGGCTATTCGCGCGGCACCAGGTCCAGGCACACCGAGTTGATGCAGTAACGCAGGCCGGTCGGCGGCGGGCCATCGGGGAATACGTGGCCGAGGTGAGCGTCGCAGCGGGCGCATTTCACTTCGGTGCGGATCATGCCGTGACTGGTGTCGCGGATTTCGGTCATGGCGCTCTCGCCGATCGGCGCGTAGAAGCTAGGCCAGCCGCAACCGGAGTCGAATTTGGTCTTGGAATCGAATAGCGGCTCGTTGCAGCAGACGCAGTGATAGACACCGTCGGTCTTGGTGGCGTTGTATTTACCCGAGAACGGTCGCTCGGTGGCACTGAGACGACACACGTTGTATTGCTCAGGGTCGAGCATCGCGCGCCATTCCTCCAGGGTCTTTTCTATCTTTTCCATCATCACACCTCAGCGGCTGAAAAAGCCCGATCTGTACCTTTTCCACGGATCGGGCGGCACGTATGATTGCGCCTCGTCACACGCCAGTCTGGCAGCGGGATCCTGCGCATTCAAACGGATTATTGGAAACCGCCGCTCAAGACGCTTGCCTGTGTGAAGACGCAGGATTCCCAGCACGGTTGTCCATTCGCCGCCTGGATCGTTCATTTTCGGGATCACATCGCCATGCAGTTCAGCAAATCGAACAAGCTCGCCAACGTCTGCTACGACATTCGCGGCCCAGTGCTCAAGCACGCCAAACGCCTGGAAGAGGAAGGCCATCGCATCCTCAAGCTGAACATCGGCAACCCGGCGCCCTTTGGTTTCGAAGCGCCGGACGAAATTCTCCAGGATGTGATCCGTAACCTGCCGACCGCCCAGGGCTACAGCGACTCCAAAGGCCTGTTCAGCGCCCGCAAGGCCGTGATGCAGTACTACCAGCAAAAGCAGGTAGAAGGTGTCGGCATCGAAGACATCTACCTGGGCAACGGTGTCTCCGAGCTGATCGTGATGTCGTTGCAGGCACTCCTTAACAATGGCGACGAAGTGCTGGTGCCGGCGCCGGACTATCCGCTGTGGACCGCTGCGGTGAGCCTGGCCGGCGGTAACGCGGTGCACTACCTGTGCGACGAAGGCGCCGACTGGTTCCCGGATCTGGCGGACATGAAGGCCAAGATCACCCCGAACACCAAAGCCATGGTGATCATCAACCCGAACAACCCGACCGGCGCGGTGTATTCGAAGGAAGTGTTGCTGGGCATGCTGGAACTGGCCCGCCAGCACAACCTGGTGGTGTTCTCCGACGAGATCTACGACAAGATCCTTTACGACGACGCCGTGCACATCTGCACCGCTTCGCTCGCGCCGGACCTGTTGTGCCTGACCTTCAACGGTCTGTCGAAGTCGTATCGCGTGGCGGGTTTCCGTTCCGGCTGGATCGCCATTTCCGGGCCGAAACACAACGCCCACAGCTACATCGAAGGCATCGACATGCTGGCCAACATGCGCCTGTGTGCCAACGTGCCGAGCCAGCACGCGATCCAGACCGCCCTCGGCGGCTATCAGAGCATCAACGACCTGGTGTTGCCGCAAGGTCGCCTGCTGGAACAGCGCAACCGCACTTGGGAGTTGCTCAACGACATTCCCGGTGTGAGCTGCGTGAAGCCGATGGGTGCCCTGTATGCATTCCCGAAGATCGACCCGAAGATCTGCCCGATCCACAACGACGAGAAATTCGTCCTTGACCTGCTGCTGTCCGAGAAGTTGCTGGTGGTTCAGGGTACGGCCTTCAACTGGCCGTGGCCGGATCACTTCCGCGTCGTGACCTTGCCTCGTGTCGATGACCTGGACATGGCCATCGGACGTATCGGCAACTTCCTCAAGTCCTACCGTCAGTAACCACCCACCAGTGCGCAACGACCTTTTCGTTGCGCACTGTCTGATTCAGCAACACTTCTGCCCAGCCCCCTTCCGTACGCCTTCTACACTGTCGACTCGTACCGATCACACGTGCCTGACGCAACGGTCGTGGGTAGCGGACGACTGTCATCCATGTCGTCTCCGGGGGTAGGAATTGTCCCGCACACCGGAGAATCCGATGTAGGACACAGTTTGAAATAGTCACTCGGTTGAATCGCCCGGTGCCGCACCTTATATACCCCGCAGTACGCTACATCTTTAGCTTGAGGAGATTTCTACAACCATGATGCGCATCCTGCTGTTTTTGGCCACTAACCTGGCGGTCGTGCTGATAGCCAGCATCACCCTGAGCCTGTTCGGCTTCAACGGGTTCATGGCGGCCAACGGGGTTGACCTCAACCTCAGTCAGCTGCTGGTTTTCTGTGCGGTCTTTGGTTTCGCCGGTTCGCTGTTCTCGCTGTTCATCTCCAAATGGATGGCGAAGATGAGCACCAGTACGCAAATCATCACTCAACCGCGCACCCGCCACGAACAATGGCTGCTGCAAACCGTCGAGCAACTGTCCCGCGAAGCCGGGATCAAGATGCCCGAAGTCGGGATTTTCCCGGCCTACGAAGCGAACGCCTTCGCCACCGGCTGGAACAAGAACGACGCGCTGGTCGCCGTGAGTCAGGGCTTGCTCGAGCGGTTCAAGGAAGACGAAGTGAGGGCCGTTCTGGCCCACGAGATCGGCCACGTGGCCAACGGTGACATGGTCACCCTGGCACTGATCCAGGGCGTGGTGAACACCTTCGTGATGTTCTTCGCGCGGATCATCGGCAACTTCGTGGACAAGGTGATCTTCAAGAACGAGGAAGGCCAGGGCATCGCGTACTACATCGCGACCATCTTCGCCGAACTGGTTCTGGGCATTCTGGCCAGCGCAATCGTGATGTGGTTCTCGCGCAAACGGGAATTCCGTGCCGACGACGCCGGCGCTCGCCTGGCCGGTACCGGCGCGATGATCAACGCCCTGCAACGCCTGCGTGCTGAACAGGGCCTGCCGGTGCACATGCCCGACACCCTGAACGCATTTGGTATCAACGGTGGCATCAAACAAGGGTTCGCACGCATGTTCATGAGCCACCCGCCGCTGGAAGAGCGTATTGACGCCCTGCGTCGTCGCGGCTGATCATCCCGGCTGAAAACGAAAGGCCCGCAGTGATGCGGGCCTTTTTTGTGCCTGTTACCGACCAGTTAACCGGTACACCCGCTCTTCCAGGCGCATCACTCCTGCCTCCAGGAACTTCCCGCTTTCGCTCAATACGTCCTGTTCTTCCAGCGCCTGTACCTGCCAGTCGCCACCAAACAGCCGCTGCACCTCGGCATCTTCCACCGCAAACGGCGGCCCGGGCATTCGCGCCTGATCATAATCCAGCGTGATCAGCAAACCGCGTACGCCCGCCGGCAAGATATTCTGCAAGTGCGTCGCGTAGCGCTCACGCATCGGTGGCGGCAGGGCAATCAGCGCCGCACGGTCATACAGAGCCGTGCAATCGGCCACATCGCTCGCGGACAAGGCGAAGAAGTCCCCGCACCACAACTCGATCGCCCCGGCCCGATAAACCTTGAAGCCGCCCTCTTCGCTGAGCTGCGGCTGCAATTGCTGCTCACGGAAGAAATCCTCGACAGCCCTCTGCGACAGTTCGACGCCGAGAACCCGATTCCCACACCCAGCCAGCCACAACAGATCCAGGCTTTTCCCGCACAACGGCACCAGCACACGCCCCTGCGCCGGGATGCTCAGATCGGGCCAATGCCGCTGTAAATACGGGTTCACCTCGGGCTGGTGAAAGCCGATCTGGTTCGATTCCCACTTCTTGTGCCAAAACTCCGGCTGCATGGTTCCTCCTAAGAATTCGATCAAAAAGCGTTAAAACTTATATTGGAATTAGATCAATGAACTGACTGAAGATGAACCATCTTAACGCTCAGGAACCCTTCCATGTTTCCCAGCCTGTTTATCTCTCACGGCTCACCCATGCTCGCACTGGAACCCGGCGCCAGTGGCCCGGCCCTGGCGCGCCTGGCCGCCGAACTGCCACGCCCGAAAGCCATCGTCATCGTTTCCGCCCACTGGGAAAGCCATGAGTTGCTGGTCAGCAGCCATCCGCAACCGGAAACCTGGCACGATTTCGGCGGTTTCCCCCGTGCATTGTTTGAAGTGCAGTACCCGGCACCGGGAAATCCGCAATTGGCGCAAGAGGTCGCCGAACTGCTGATCGTCAACAACCTGCCCGCGCGTCTCGACTCGCAACGACCGTTCGACCATGGGGTGTGGGTACCGCTGTCGCTGATGTATCCGCAAGCCGATATCCCGGTAGTTCAGGTGTCCCTGCCCAGCCGTGGCGGCCCGATGTTGCAGACCCGGGTCGGCCAGGCGCTGGCCAGTCTGCGCAGCCAGGGCATTCTGTTGATCGGTTCCGGCAGCATCACCCACAACCTGCGTGAACTGGACTGGCATGCCGGCCCGGAAAGTGTCGAGCCGTGGGCCCGGGAATTCCGCGACTGGATAGTCGACAAGCTCGCCGCCAACGATGAAGTCGCCCTGCACGATTACCGCCAGCAAGCGCCTAACGCCGTGCGCAGCCATCCGAGCGATGAACATCTGTTGCCACTGTACTTCGCCCGCGGCGCCGGCGGTGATTTCAGCATTGCGCACCAAGGGTTCACCATGGGCGCGCTGGGCATGGACATCTACCGTTTCGGCTGAGGCGCTCATTTCCCAGCTCAAATCGCAGGCAAAAAAAATCCCCGAACCAGTCGGGGATTTTTTTATGTTCGATCAATCAGCCCAAGGGCGGATCAATCTTCGCGGTAGCGACGCAGCTTCAACTGCTTACCGGCAACGCGAGTGTCCTTCAGCTTGGTCAGGAGCTTGTCCAGACCATCTTCCGGCAGCTCGACGAGGCTGAAGCTGTCACGCACCTGGATGCGACCGATGGCTTCACGTGCCAGACCACCTTCGTTGAGGATGGCGCCCAGCAGGTTTTTCGCCGCGATACCGTCACGCGCGCCCAGCGCGGTACGGCAACGAGCACGGCCTTCGCCCAGCGGCATCGGAGCACGACGCTCGCGATCACCACGGTCCGGACGATCACCGGAACGCTCAGGACGGTCGCCACGTGGAGCGCTGTTCGGCACCAGTGGACGTTCCTTCTCGATCGCTGCCAGGTTCAGCGCCTGACCATTGGTGGCCTTGCGCAGCAGAGCGGCAGCCAGGGCACGCGGGGTGCAACCGATGTCGGCGGTCAGGCGATCCAGCAGATCACCGTGAGTCGATTCGGCGTCAGCCACCAGCGGCGACAGGCTGTTGGTCAGTTTCTTGATGCGGGCATCGAGAACGGCCTGGGCGTCCGGCAGACGTACTTCGGCAACTTTCTGACCGGTTACACGCTCGATCACTTGCAGCATGCGACGCTCACGAGGCGTCACCAGCAGCAGCGCGCGGCCTTCGCGACCGGCACGGCCGGTACGGCCGATACGGTGCACGTAGGATTCCGGATCGTACGGCATGTCCACGTTGAACACGTGGGTGATGCGCGGAACGTCCAGACCACGGGCGGCAACGTCGGTCGCCACAACGATGTCCAGACGGCCATCCTTGAGCGAGTCGATAACGCGCTCACGCTGGTTCTGGGCGATGTCACCGTTCAACGCTGCGGCTTTGTAGCCTTTGGCGTCGAGAGCACTGGCCAGATCCAGGGTCGCTTGCTTGGTGCGCACGAACATGATCAGAGCGTCGAAATCTTCCACTTCCAGCAAGCTGAGAACGGCAGAGGTCTTCTGGTCAGCGTGAACCAACAGGTGAGCCTGTTCGATCGCGGTAACGGTCTGAGTCTTGCTCTGGATCTTCACGTGCTTTGGATCGCGCAGGTGACGCTCGGCGATGGCACGGATCGATTGCGGCAGGGTCGCCGAGAACAATACGGTCTGACGGGTTTCCGGCATGGCCTTGAAGATGACTTCGAGGTCGTCCATGAAGCCCAGCTTGAGCATTTCGTCTGCTTCGTCGAGAACCAGGTGGTTCACGGTCTGCAGCACTTTTTCGTCGCGACGCAGGTGGTCGCACAGACGGCCCGGAGTGGCGACAACGATTTGTGCGCCATTACGGATTGCTTTCAATTGTGGGCCCATCGGCGCGCCGCCGTAGACAGCCACAACAGTTACGCCCGGCATTTGCTTGGCGTAGGTTTCGAAAGCGGTTGCAACTTGTAGCGCCAACTCACGAGTTGGGGCCAGGATCAGAGCTTGCGGCTCGCGCTTGGACGGATCAATGCGGTGCAGGATAGGCAGGGCAAAGGCAGCGGTTTTACCGGTACCGGTTTGCGCCTGACCAATCATATCGTGACCGGCGAGGATGATCGGGATCGACTGCTGCTGAATGGCCGAAGGCTCTTCATAGCCGGTAGCGACTACTGCAGCGACAATATTGGGATGAAGTTCAAGAGCGGCGAAGCCGCCGATTTCCTGGGTCATGGGTCTGCCTCTAAGTGCATCCGCAAAGACCCATGCTCCAAAGCTGCACATGCCGTGTTGAGACTCAAGAGTCGCCCTGGCAGCTTTGTCGGCGGGGATTTGCGAAAACGAATGAATGAAAAAGAATCGTCAAGGAAGAGCCCGCAGTGCGGACGTGCAGCCGAAGCTGACTTCGGGGAATTGCGCTACCTAAACGCGGCCCGGTTAAAGGCCGGCGCGCACTATACCGGAATTTGCCCAAAAAGGGAGCTTTTTTTATCGGTGAAATACAGTTGTCACCGCTGTGTAACGGGGTTTTGCGGATAATCGGGCAAAGGTCTATTTTTCAAAGACCCCGGCCCTGCGGGCGATGGCACTTAAACGATTCACCGATGTGCGGCATCTGGTCGCTGCACCCTTTCTTTCCGTCCGAGGAAACACCCATGAATCAGCCCTGCCCCGGCCGCGTCAGCCGTGCGCGCCACGGTCACGTCCATTTGATTGGTCTGGACCGTGCAGCCAAGCGCAATGCTTTCGATCTGGATCTGCTCAATGACCTGGCCCTGGCCTACGGTGAATTCGAGGCCGACAGCGATGCGCGGGTGGCTGTGGTGTTCGGGCATGGTGAGCACTTCACCGCCGGGCTCGATCTGGTGAATGCCAGTTCCGCCCTGGCCCAAGGCTGGCAGGTGCCATCCGGCGGTTGCGATCCGTGGGGAGTGTTCGTCGGGCCACGGGTCAGCAAACCGGTGATCGTTGCCGCGCAGGGTTATTGCCTGACCATCGGCATCGAGCTGATGCTCGCCGCCGACATCAACCTGTGCGCCAGCAATACCCGGTTCGCCCAGATGGAAGTACAGCGCGGGATCTTTCCGTTCGGCGGTGCGACGTTACGCTTTCACCAGGTCGCTGGCTGGGGCAATGCCATGCGCTGGCTGCTGACCGGCGACGAATTTGATGCCCATGATGCGTTGCGCCTGGGTCTGGTGCAGGAAGTCATGGCCAGCGAAGACTTGCTGCCGCGCGCCATCGAACTGGCCGAACGGATTGCCCGACAGGCGCCGCTGGGGGTGCAGGCGACGCTGATGTCGGCGCGTCAGGCGCGCTATGAGGGCGAGACCGCCGCGGCGCAGAGCTTGCCGCCGCTGGTGAAGAAATTGCTGGCAACCGAGGATGCCAAAGAAGGTGTGCGTTCGCTGGTGGAGCGCAGACCGGGGGTCTTCAAGGGCATTTGAGGCTCAGGTTGCCGGGCGAATTGCCTTGATCAACGACGCCAGCGAATAACCCAGCTTCGGCGCAAGCGCTTCAGCTCGCGCGGTGAGCGCCTGCATGTCCAGCACCTGATCGAGATCCGCCGGCACGATCAGAATCACGTTGCCCTCCTTCACCGGCAGTTCCCAGTAATGCCGGTGATAGAGCCCGCGCAACAGCGCCGCCCCCAGAGGTTTTCCGTCATCGGTGGCCCACTGGTTGATCACCAGCCAGCCACCGGGATTCAGACGTTTCTGACAGTCACCGAGGAAATTCCACGCAAGGTGCGCGGCGCCCGGGCCGACATCGGTGTAGAGGTCGACGAAGATCAGATCCGCGGGTTCGGCCGTCGGCAACAGTTCGATTGCATCACCAACGCGGATGTACAGACGCGGATCGTCATCCAGCCCGAGGTATTCGATAGCCAGACGCGGCACGTCCGGGCGCAGCTCGATAGCTTCGACATCTTCCAGCGGCAGGAACTTGAGGCAGGCCTGGGTCAGCGTCCCCGCGCCCAGCCCGAGAAACAACGCGCTCTCCGGTTGCTCATGGCAAAGCGCGCCAATCAGCATTGCCCGGGTGTAGTCGTACTCCAGCCAGCTCGGGTCGGCGGTAAACACGCAGCTTTGCTCGATCGCATCGCCGAACTCCAGAAAGCGGTAGTCGGCCACTTCCAGCACGCGAATCACGCCGAACTCATCCTGTACCTCGGCGAGCAACAGCTCGACGCGCTCCTCAGTCATTTCATCTCCTGGTGGTCACCGGGCGCGGTGACGCGATGGCACCGCTGTGGCGCCGTGGCAAAGCGGCGATTGTCGGCGAAGCGGCGGGAGCAGGTCACGCACTAATTGCTGCTAACATGGCCGTCCGTGCGTAGAACCTTAGAGACCGTGATGAACCAACCCTGGAGCCCTGACAGCTGGCGCGCCTTGCCGATCCAGCAACAACCCCAATACCCCGACGCCGCGCACCTGCGCCAGGTCGAGCAGACGCTGGCCAGCTATCCGCCGCTGGTGTTTGCCGGCGAAGCGCGCGAGTTGCGTCGTCAGTTTGCCGAAGTCACCCAGGGCCGGGCGTTCCTGTTGCAGGGCGGCGACTGCGCGGAAAGCTTTGCCGAGTTTTCCGCCGCCAAGATCCGCGACACCTTTAAAGTGCTGCTGCAAATGGCGATCGTCATGACCTTCGCCGCCGGTTGCCCGGTGGTGAAAGTCGGGCGCATGGCCGGCCAGTTCGCCAAGCCGCGCTCGGCCAACGACGAGACTATCGACGGCGTGACCCTGCCGGCCTACCGGGGCGACATCGTCAACGGCATCGGTTTCGACTCGGCCAGCCGCGTACCGGATCCGGAGCGCCTGCTGCAGTCCTATCACCAGTCCACCGCGACCCTCAACCTGTTGCGCGCCTTCGCCCAGGGCGGTTTTGCCGACCTGCATCAGGTACACAAGTGGAACCTCGATTTCATCGCCAACTCGGCGTTGGCCGAGAAGTACAGCCACCTCGCCGACCGCATCGATGAAACCCTGGCGTTCATGCGTGCCTGCGGCATGGACAGCTCGCCGCAACTGCGCGAGACCAGTTTCTTCACGGCCCACGAAGCGCTGCTGCTGAACTACGAAGAAGCCTTCGTACGCCGCGACAGCCTGACCAACGACTACTACGATTGCTCGGCGCACATGCTGTGGATCGGCGACCGTACCCGTCAGCTCGACGGCGCCCACGTCGAGTTCCTGCGCGGGGTGAACAACCCGATCGGTGTAAAAGTCGGCCCGAGCATGAACCCCGACGACCTGATCCGCCTGATCGACGTGCTCAACCCGGATAACGATCCGGGCCGCCTCAACCTGATTGCGCGGATGGGTGCGAACAAGGTCGGCGATCACCTGCCGGCGCTGATCCGCGCGGTGCAGCGCGAAGGCAAGCAGGTGCTGTGGAGTTCCGACCCGATGCACGGCAACACCATCAAGGCCAGCAGCGGCTACAAGACCCGCGACTTCGCGCAGATCCTTGGTGAGGTGAAACAGTTCTTCCAGGTTCACGAAGCGGAGGGCAGCTACGCCGGCGGCATCCACATCGAGATGACCGGGCAGAACGTCACAGAGTGCATCGGTGGCGCGCGGCCAATCACTGAAGATGGATTGTCGGATCGCTATCACACCCATTGCGACCCGCGGATGAACGCCGATCAGTCGCTGGAACTGGCATTCTTGATCGCCGAGACGCTGAAACAGGTCAAACGCTAAATCGCGATGACGTTGGCTCGGTCGTTTTCGACTTGAGCCAACGCCACCCGCAACCGGTCGGCACTTTCGCGCTGACAATTAAGCTGCACCTGCTGAAGTCCCAGCCAATCTGCCATCCGCCGCAGATTCAGCGCCAAGGCCAGCATCCCCGCCTCGTCCAGTCCCGTTTCCTCCTCGTGTACGGCATGCACCGTCAACCGCCCCGCCGCCCGCTCGGCGCGCAGATCGACCCGCGCAGCAATCCGTTCGTTGTGCAGGAACGGCAGCACGTAATAGCCGTAAACACGTTTATCCGGCGGCGTGTAAATCTCCAGCCGATAGCGGAAATCGAACAGCCGCTCGGTGCGACTGCGCTCCCATATCAATGAGTCAAACGGCGACAGCAATGCGCTGGCCTCGACTTTTCGCGGGATTTTCGGCTCGGGCAGGCAGTAGGCAATCTGGCGCCAGCCAGCAACTTCGCAGGTCAGCAGTTGCCCGTCTTCCACCATCTCCGCCAGACGCGGGCGGGCATCGGAAGGGTTCAGGCGGAAGTAATCGCGCAGGTCTTTTTCCGTGCCGACACCCAGCGTCTGCGCTGCATGCAATAGCAAACCGCGCTGCGCCTCGGCCTCATCGGGCAACGGCTGTTGCAGCACAGAAGCCGGAATCACCCGCTCCGGCAAGTCATACAGCCGCTCGAACCCACGGCGCCCGGCCACGGTGACTTCGCCAGCGGCAAACAGCCATTCCAGCGCATGTTTTTCCGCGCTCCAGTCCCACCACGGTCCAGCCTTTTCCTGGCGGGTCGACAGACTGCCGGCGCCCAATGCGCCTTGCTCCTCGACCGACGCCAGCACCCGGCGAATGGTGTCCTGTTGCTCGCGGCCGAAACGCGCCAGTTGCTGATAGATGTCTTCACCACGCCTGGCCCGCTGCATTCGCCAGCCCATCAACGGGTACATCGACAGCGGCAGCAACGACGCTTCATGACCCCAGTATTCGAACAGCGAACGACGTCGCCCCGAACTCCAGGCAGCCTGGTCGAGCAAGTCAGCAGAATAAGAACCGAGACGGGAAAACAGCGGCAGGTAGTGCGAGCGCACCACGGCGTTGACGGAGTCGATCTGCAACAGGCCGAGGCGTTCGATCAGCCGGTTGACGTGCAGAGCTTTGACAGCCGGCGGCTGGCGCCCGTGAAACCCTTGGGCAGCCAGTGCCAGACGTCGAGCCTGTTTAAGGGAAAAGGACAAAGTCGCGGGCATGTGTACCTCCATGGCTGCTCGCAACCTACCTCACTGCAAGATGGTTTGTGTAGCGGTGGCCTCATCATTTATGCATCGGATCGTCCCAGAACGGCCGAATCGCTTCATGCTCGACATCGGCACGGCTGACCCCGATATCCTTCAAAGCCTCGTCGCTCAGACTGGCGAGCAGCTCGCGTTCACGGTGAAGTTCGTACCAGCGGCTAAACTTGTGCAGCAGATCGGAAATCAGATGGACCGGCACTCTTTCATCGCTCACATACAGTTTTTGACCTTTCATCGTGTTGCCCTCCTTTAGGGATGGCTCAAGTCTCGCGCTGGGGCTACGATCAATCCAACGAATGTTTCTGATGGCATGCATCACGGAGATTCATCAATTGTCGGCGTACCCCAGTATCGATACCGATGTTCTACGCACCTTTGTCGCAATTGCCGATCAGGGAGGTTTTACCCGCGCCGGCGAAATGGTCAACCGCACTCAGTCGGCGGTGAGCATGCAGATGAAGCGTCTGGAAGAGGACGTGTTGCAGCGCCAGTTGTTCGAGCGCGACGGACGTCAGGTGCGCCTCACTGCCGAGGGCCAAGTGTTGCTCGGTTACGCGCGGCGCATCCTGAAATTGCACAGCGAAGTTTTCAACACCCTGCGCGAGCCGCACATGGTCGGCACGGTGCGGATCGGCACGCCGGACGATTACGTGATGCGGTTTCTGCCGGGGATCCTGTCGCGTTTCGCCCAGTTCTATCCGCTGATCCAGATTGAAGTGCACTGCGAGTCGACCAAACAGTTGCTGCAACGCACGGACCTGGATCTGTCGATCGTCACCCGCGAGCCGGGCAACGAGATTGGCCAGTTGCTGCGCAAGGAGCGCTTTGTCTGGGCCGAGGCGCAGAATTTCAGCGCCCACGAACAGACGCCGTTGCCGCTGGCGATGTTCAACAGTGATTGTTTCTGTCGCCTGTGGGCCTGCAACGCGCTGGACGCGATGGGCCGCGAATACCGGATTGCCTACAACAGCACCAGCCTGTCGGCGTTGATGGCGGTGGTGAGCGCGGGTCTGGCGATCACCGCGCAGCTGGAAAGCCTGATCACCCCGGACCTGCGGATTCTCGGGGCCGCCGAAGATCTGCCGCTGTTGCCCGAGGCCAGCATCATGCTGATCCGCAACCTGAACAATCCGTCGCCGATCACCGAATGCCTGGCCGAGCACATCGTCGAAGGCTTCAAACTTTAAAGGCGAGCATCACCGCACACAGCACCAGGAAGCCGCAGAACAGCCCGCGCAGGAGTTTTTCCGGCATCGCGTGGGCCACTTTCACGCCCCAACTGATGCTGGCCAGCCCGCCAACGGCCAGCGGCAGGCCGATCATCCAGTCCACTTCGTGATGCACCGCGTACGTCACCAGCGTCACACCGGTGCTGGGCAATGCCAGCGCCAGCGACAGGCCTTGAGCGACCACCTGAGTGGTGCCGAACAGACTGGTCAACACAGGCGTCGCCACCACTGCCCCACCGACACCGAACAGACCGCCCATGGTGCCGGACGCCGCGCCGAGCACGCCCAGCCACGGCCATGAATAACGCATCTCGGATGTCGCTGCCGGACGCGCGCCGAACATGCGCACCAGGTTGTAGGCCGACAACGCCACGAGGAACGCGACAAATCCGATACGCATCGTTTGCGCGTCGATGCCCACGGCCCAGATCGAGCCGATCCACGCGAAACAGAATCCCATCACCGCCAGTGGCAACGCGTGTCTGAGTTCGATGCGGTTGCGCTGGTGATAACGCCACAGTGCCAGCATCACGTTCGGCACCACCATCACCAGCGCCGTGCCCTGGGCGATCTGTTGATCGAGCCCGAACCACACGCCCAACAGCGGAATGGCAATCAAGCCGCCGCCGATTCCGAAGATCCCACCCAGAGTGCCAAGTGCGGCGCCAAACAACAGGTACAGCAAAAACTCGATCACAGCAGAATTCCTCATACGTCAGGCAACTCATCCTACGCAGTCGGCGCTGGCACGGAAACGCACAGCAACGCACAATGGCTATGCCAAATTCGCATAGGCACTGAGCCGATTCATGAATCCCAATCAATTGACCGAACAACTTGGGCTGTTTCTCGATGTGCTGGAGAGCGGCAGCTTTTCCGCCGCCTCGCGCCGGCATCCGCTGACGCCATCGGCCGTCGCCCGGCGCATCGACAGTCTGGAAAGTGCTGTCGGCAGCCAGTTGTTCATCCGCAGCACGCATGCGGTGCGCGCCACGCCGGCCGGTCTTGCGTTTGCCGAACGGGCACGGCGCATCGTGGCGGAGTTGCAACTGGCCCGGGCTGAAGCGGTGTCTCTGAGCAGCGCGCCGGAAGGCTTGATTCGGGTGGATGCGCCGGCGGCATTCGGGCGTCGGCATTTGGCCCCGGTGATTGCCGATTTTCTGGTGCTGTATCCGGGACTCGACGTGCAACTGCACCTGATAGACAGCTTCGTCGACATGGACGGATCGAACCTGGGCAAGGTCGATCTGGTGCTGCGTGCCGGACAGATGGCTGACACTCGCCTGGTGGCCACACCATTGGCGAGCATCGTGCGCATTGCCTGCGCCAGCCCCGACTACCTGAAGCGTCGAGGCGTGCCGGGCGAGCCCGCGCAATTGAGCGAGCATGACGGCCTCGATTGGGACGGCCTCGCCCCACCTTTCGCCTGGCGTTTCGAGCAGGCCGGGCAGATGCAGTTGCACCGCCCGGCGAGGGTGCGCATGAGCGCCAACAACGCCGAGGCGTTGGTCTGCGGTGCACTTGCGGGACTCGGGATCGCGCATTTGCCTACCTGGCTGGCCAGCGAATACCTGTTGCATGGTGAGTTGCTGCCGCTGTTCTGTGAAAACGGCTTGCCGAAACCGGAGAGCACAGGCATCTACGCGCTGCGGCTGGAACAGCAAGCCAGCTCCCGCAGCCGCCTGCTGCTGGAATACCTCAAGACCCGTTTCAGCCCCGTGCCGCCGTGGGATCTGGCACTGCAACGAGAACTGGGCCGGCATTGACCGATTCGCCACCGGCCATAATTGTCTGGCGCATTAAAGATTCGAGCGCTAGATTCATCGGTATCACCGTTCAAGGCACCGACATGACCAACGACCGCGACACCTCCGATCACTGCGAAGACCTGCTGCTCGACAATCAGGCCTGCTTCGCCCTGCATTCCACTTCGCTGATGATGACCAAGGTCTACAAGCCGCTGCTGCAAGCGCTTGGCCTGACCTATCCGCAATATCTGGCGATGATGGTGCTGTGGGAAAAGGATGGCTTGACCGTCGGGGAAATCAGCACCCGACTGTTGACCGATCCGGGTTCGCTGACCCCGCTGCTCAAGCGCCTGGAAGGTGAAGGCTTGCTGAGCCGAACCCGCAGCCGCGAGGATGAACGGGTGGTGATCGTCGAACTTACTGCACAGGGCCGCGCGCTGAAAGACAAGGCCCGATCCGTTCCGCAATGCATTCTGGGGGCCAGTGGCTTCACGCTGGAGCGCCTGCAAAACCTGCAAGCCGAGTTGCAGGCCTTGCGTGGTCATTTGCAGGATAGCCTCACCTAAGCCTCACTCTTCCCTGTAGTGCAGCCTCGCACCTACAGGGAAACCTCACCTTTCTGTGATTGCCCTCTCTCCCGAAAAATTTTTTTCCTCTCGCTTTTCCTTCATAAAAACCTTTCATATCAAAAGCTTGGGATCTCATCCCAGCCTGAACCACGTTTCGATTCAGTTCTTCTTCAAAAATTTATCTTGCGCACTAAATATTAGAGCAGTACATTTACTTCGCACCTAGTTAGCGCGCAAACAATTAGCGCAACAAACCACACTTAATGAGGCTCACACCATGCAAACTCTCTACACCGCAATCGCAACCTCCACTGGCGGCCGTGACGGTCGTGCGATCTCCAGCGACAACATTCTCGACGTCAAACTGGCCACCCCGAAAGAACTCGGCGGTGCCGGTGGCGCAGCTACCAACCCTGAGCAACTGTTCGCTGCCGGCTACTCGGCCTGCTTCATCGGCGCGCTGAAATTCGTCGCCAGCCAGACCAAACGCAAAATCCCGGACGACGCCTCGATCACCGCTCACGTCGGTATCGGCCAGATTCCTGGCGGTTTCGGTCTGGACATCGACCTGCACATCAGCCTTCCAGGCCTGGAACAGGCTGACGCGCAAAGTCTGGTCGACGCGGCTCACCAGGTTTGCCCGTACTCCAACGCCACCCGTGGCAATGTCGATGTACGCCTGCACGTCACCGTGTAATCACTGACACCCAGGCCCGAACAGGAAATGAACATGAACACTTTCAGCAAAGTCTTGACCGGTACTCTTCTCGCTCTGTCCATCCACAGCGCATTTGCCGGGGAGGTTGAACACAACACCCAGGCGTTCCTCGATGTGCTGAACGCCGGCACCGGCAAACCGATGGAACAGATGACGCCCAAAGACGCCCGCGCCGTACTGACGGGCGCGCAGTCCGGGGTCAAACTGACGCTGCCCAAAGCCGATGTCAGCGAGAAGACCATCCAGGTCGATGGCCAACCGTTGAGCCTGACCATCGTCCGTCCGGCCGGGGTCAAGGATGAGTTGCCGGTGTTCATGTTCTTCCACGGCGGTGGCTGGGTGCTGGGAGATTTCCCGACCCACGAACGTCTGGTGCGGGATCTGGTGGTCGGCTCAGGGGCAGCGGCGGTATTCGTCAACTACACCCCTTCGCCGGAAGCGCATTACCCGGTGGCGATCAACCAGGCTTACGCGGCAACCAAGTGGGTGGCCGAACACGGCAAAGAGATCAACGTCGACGGCAAGCGTCTGGCGGTGGCGGGCAACAGTGTCGGCGGCAACATGGCGGCAGTCGTCGCCTTGATGGCCAAAGACAAAGGCACGCCGGCAATCAAGCTCCAGGTGTTGCTGTGGCCGGTGACCGATGCCAATTTCGACACTGGTTCGTATAACCAATATGCCGAGGGGCACTTCCTCACCCGCAACATGATGAAGTGGTTCTGGGACAACTACACCACCGACGCCAACCAGCGTAACGAGATCTACGCCTCGCCGCTGCGGGCCACGACTGCACAATTGAAAGGTCTGCCGCCTGCACTGGTGCAGACCGCCGGGGCCGACGTGCTGCGTGACGAAGGTGAAGCCTACGCCCGAAAACTCGACGAAGCCGGGGTGCCGGTGACTTCAGCGCGCTACAACGGCATGATCCACGACTACGGTTTGCTCAACGTGGTCAGCCAGGTACCGGCGGTGCGCTCGGCGATGCTGCAAGCTTCGGAAGAACTGAAACAGCATCTGAAGAAGTAATTTTCATCAGATACAAAAAAGCCCGACTCAATGGTCGGGCTTTTTCTTTCCGCAAAAAACAGTGCTTATTTAGCACGGCCTTTGTAGGAACCGCCTTCGCGGGTATCGATCTCGATCATGTCGCCGATTTCGATGAAGTCAGCAACCGACAGCTCGGTACCGTTCTTCAGTTTGGCAGGCTTCATCACCTTGCCGGAAGTGTCACCGCGAGCGGAACCTTCGGTGTAGTCAACCTGACGCACGATGGTGGTCGGCAGCTCTACGGAAACCAGACGCTCTTCGAAGAACACGGCTTCGCAAACGTCGGTCATGCCTTCTTCCACGAATGGCAGAACGCTTTCGATGTCTTCAGCGTTCAGCTCGTACATGGTGTAGTCAGTGGTGTCCATGAACGTGTAGGTGTCACCGCTGATGAAGGACAGGGTCGCTTCTTTGCGGTCCAGGATCACGTCGTCCAGCTTGTCGTCCGCACCGTAAACGGTTTCGGTCTTGTAACCGGTCAGCAGGTTCTTCAGCTTGGTCTTCATGATCGCGCTGTTACGGCCCGACTTGGTGAATTCAGCTTTCTGAACCAGCCAAGGATCGTTGTCGATACGGATCACGGTACCGGGTTTGAGTTCTTTACCAGTTTTCATTGCGAATATCCGAATTTGGATGGGATTTACAAAAATCTAGGCCGCGTATCATATCCAATTTCGGTAAAACTGTACCAGCGCCGTCGCAAGATCGGCCTGCAAGGCCTGTTCCAGACACCATGCTTCGGCATTTTCCTGCAGTTCCGGCCAATATTTACGGGCCTCAAGCCAGTTCTCGCCGATAGGCTTCCCGGCACTCCAGGCCCGCCAGAGACCGTTCATCGCCTCGGCAGCTTCAGTCGAAAGACCTTTTCCATAGAGCGCGAGGAAGGCATCGAGCTTGTCCAGATGGATATCTTCGTCCTGCTGATAGATGTGCCACAGCATCGGCCGCCCCGCCCATTGCGCCCGTACGAATGAGTCTTCGCCGCGCACTGCGTTGAAATCGCAGCACCACAACAGTTGATCGTATTGATCCTGTCGGACGAACGGCAGTACCTGCACGGTCAGTGACCGATCGACATGCACTGCGCCGACCGTCAACGACTCAACGCCGAGCCAGCGTGCAACATCACCCAGAATCCGTCCCTCCGGCACCAGCAGATAAGTGGGCGTCGAGTCTGCCGCAAGCACATCCAGCCAACTGGCGAGTCCGGCATTCTCGTAGGCGAACAGCGAAATCAATTGCGTACCGGGCGCAGTAACAACTCCCAGTGTTTGCAGGAATTGTCGTTGCGCCTCGGGATCCTGCTGAAACCGCTGACGTCGCACAAGCAATCCGCTTTCACGCAACAACCCGCCAGTGCCCGCCTGGAACCCCGGGAAGAAAAAGATCTTCTGCACGGACTTGTACTTCACCGACGGCAGACCGTGACAGCCGACCACCCAGTCTTCAGCGCTGAGATAGTCGAGGTTAATCCACAATGGCGGCGTTATCCGCTCGGCCATGGCGTCCATGTAGACACCCGGCAACTGGCAGGCGAACGCCGCGATCACTACGTCGGCGGCGTCCGTTTCCGGCCATTCTGCCGGCCAGTGCCGGACCTCGACACCCTGCTGCCATTGCGAGTCGAGATTGATGTCGAGTTCCGGGCAAATCCGTTCGAACGCGCGCAGGTCATCGACCCACAGCCGCACCGCCAATGCATGCTCGGCCACCAGTTGCCGGGCCAGACGCCAGGTCACCCCGATGTCGCCATAGTTGTCGACCACGGTACAAAAGATGTCCCAGCGGGTTTTCGGTTGCGGCATTCAAGACTCCCGTTGGCAAAAGCGACGATTGTCCGCATAAATGTCTGCGTGCAGAAGAGCCGACGACGATTAATCTTCGTGCGACAATCGCCACTTGCCCGCAATCATCCGCCAGGAGGCAGCCATGCCCTATCGCCCCAATACGCGTCGCCCCTTGCCTGTCCAGCTTAGCGCGCTGCAATTGACCGGCAGCATTGCCCTGGGCCTGTGGCTGGGTTTTCTGGCCATTGCGCTGACTTGCTGGCTCGCTTCAATACTGTTCAGCCGTCAATTGCAACCGGTGGCGGATGCAGTGCAACAACTGAGCAAGCCACCGGTGGCCACCCAGCCACAATCAGAATCCGAGCCGCAAAACCGTCTGTTCGAACAATACGAAGAAAACCTGCGCAAGAACGAACAGCAGAATCGCCTGGATCAGGCCCGCAGCAGCACGCGCAACCAGTCGAACCCGAAATGCCAGTTCTGGCTCCAGCAGGATCAGACTGCTCCGAGCGAAAAGAGCCGCGCCAACGTCCTGCAATTCTGCGATTGATCATGAACAAGTACGCCGTCCACCAACTGATTCTCGACAAACTGCGCGTCGACCTCGACATCGCCGAGCGCGCGGCACAAACCGCATACGAAACCGCGACCCACGAAAAGAACATCGCTGAAAACAAGTACGACACCCTGGGGCTTGAGGCGTCGTACCTGGCGGCCGGGCAAGCGAAACGGGTCGAGGAGATCCGCCAGGCACTGGCGGTCTGCCAGAACCTGACGCTGCGGGCCTATGACGATCAACGCGGGATTGAAATCGGTACCCTGCTCGGTCTGGAAGACGAGAAGGGTCGCGAGCAATGGCTGTTTCTGGCGCCGGATGCGGCGGGCCTGAAAGTAGACGTGGTCGGTCAGCCGGTCACCGTCATCACCCCGCGCTCGCCGCTGGGCAAAAGCCTGCTGGGCAAGTTCGAGGGTGATGAGGTGGAGATTCTGGTGGCGGGCACCCGGCAACAGTTCGCTGTCACCGAGGTGCTCTAGACAGGGGCTTAGTGGACGGGCAGTTCGACGCCTTCGAACAGTTCTTCCAGTTCCTGCTTGTTGTGGCACTGGATGGCCTTGGCCATGACGTCGCGAGTCAGGTGCGGCGCGAATTTCTCGATAAAGTCGCACATGAAACCACGCAGGAAAGTGCCGCGACGGAAACCGATCTTGGTCACGCTGGACTCGAAAAGCTCGCTGGCATCAAGCACCACCAGGTCGTTGTCGAGTTTGGTATCGACCGCCATTTTCGCCACGATGCCGACACCCAGACCCAGGCGTACGTAGGTTTTGATCACGTCGGCGTCGGCGGCGGTGAACACCACTTTCGGCGTCAGGCCACGATGGCTGAAAGCCTCGTCGAGTTTCGAGCGACCGGTGAAGCCGAACACGTAAGTCACGATCGGGTATTCGGCCAGCGCTTCGAGGGTCAGCTTCGGCAGTTTGGTCAGCGGGTGGCCCTGAGGCACGACCACGCAGCGGTTCCAGCGGTAGCACGGCATCATCACCAGATCGCCAAACAGTTCCAGCGCCTCGGTGGCAATGGCGAAATCCACGGTGCCGTCAGCGGCCATTTCGGCGATCTGCATCGGCGACCCCTGGTGCATGTGCAGTGCCACGTCCGGGTATTGCTTGATGAAGTTGCTGATCACCGGCGGCAGTGCGTAACGTGCCTGGGTGTGAGTGGTGGCGATCGACAGGGTGCCTTTCTTCTCGTTGGAGAACTCCTGAGCGATCTGCTTGATGCTCTCGACCTTGCGCAGAATCTCACCGGCGGTGGTGATGATGCGCTCGCCGGCCGGGGTGACGCGGGTCAGGTGCTTGCCGCTGCGGGCGAACACTTCGACGCCCAGTTCGTCTTCCAGCAGACGGATTTGCTTACTGATGCCCGGTTGCGAGGTGTAGAGACTTTGGGCTGTAGCGGAAACGTTGAGGTCGTGGTGCGCCACTTCCCAGATGTAGCGCAATTGTTGAAGCTTCATATGAATCCCTCAAAGCAGGTAGACGCCACGGGCATCAGCGACGGTATATAACTATATTAATGGTTTGAAGAATAAATCTAGAACTTTTTATCAAAACGCCATTATTCCCGCCTCAGCGATCCTCCCGACGCCGACGCTCCACCAGCGGCACCATGTAAACCGGCACCTTGGACAACTGCAGCAAGCGAGTCGCCGTGCGCCCCAACGGTGTTTCCGCCCCAACCCCGTGGCTGTGACTTCCTACGATCAGCAAATCGACGGAGAGTTTCTGTACCTGGTCGAGAATCACCTGAGACGGATCGCCCTGCAGCACACGCACCGCACGAATCCGCAGCAGATCCTGTTCGCCTTCGTCCCCCAGTTCCTCGCGAAAACTATCCAGCACCCGCTGCTCGATATTGGCGATGACAGTTTTCAGACCCTGACTGTGAAATTCGTTCAACGCCTGCTCGTCGAGATAGCTCTGCAACACAGACTCGGCAAACAGCCCCATGGGCTCCACCGCGTGCACCACATACAAGTCGGCATTGAAGATTCGCGCCATCGCCAGGGCATGCTGCATCACTAACGGTGCGTACAGACCGAGGTCAGTGGCATACAGCATCGAACGAATCATATGACCTCCTCGCAAGCCAACATGGCGGAGATTTGATTCAGCTTAGCAGTGCCTTGGCGAGTACGACGTGCGACGCAACGTCTTGAACCACGAGGGCTTTAGACCGCCGGTTCGTTGCTGATGCCGTGGGGGACATGGCCGGTGGCAACCACCTCCCGGGCCAGCTCGCAGTGACCGGCCTGATCGTCGAAAAACACGTCCGCAGCGAACGCTTCGAGGAACGCCGATTTGGTCAGTCCGCCCAGAAACAGCGACTCGTCCAGACGGATGTCCCACTCACGCAAGGTACGGATTACCCGCTCGTGAGCCGGTGCCGAACGCGCGGTGACCAGTGCGGTGCGGATCGGGCAGTTATCGTCCGGGAACTCACGCTGCAATAGATTGAGCGCTGCGAGGAAGCCCTTGAACGGCCCGCCACGCAATGGCTCGCGAGCGGATTCGCGCTCCTTGGCCTGAAAGGCTTCGAGGCCTCCGGACTGATAAACCCGCTCCGACTCGTCGGAAAACAGCACCGCGTCGCCGTCGAAGGCAATGCGCAATTCATCGCTGGCCGCACGGCTGGCGCCACCGGAAAGGATGGTCGCCGCCGCAAAGCCGTTGTCCAGCGCCGAGCGCACGTCTTCGGCGTGGGTGGAAAGAAACAGGTCGCAACCGAACGCCTTCAGATAAGGATAAGGACTGCGCCCGCCGACGAACGCTGCGCGGGAAATCGCCAGACCATAATGGTCAATTGAGTTGAACACCCGCAGGCCGGTGTCGGCACTGTTGCGCGACACCAGAATCACCTCGACCCGGGCACGGCCGAGGCGGCTGTTGAGGTTGAGCAGTTTTTCCACCAGCGGAAAGGCATCGCCCGGCGCGAGGATTTCGTCTTCGTGCTCGATCTGATATTGCCGATAGGCTTCGACACCGCTCGACAGATATACCTTGTGACTCTCGCTCAGGTCGAACAGGGCACGGGACGAAATCGCCAGCACCAGTTTGTCATCGATGTTCTTGGCCATGCCTTCCCCCCAAATCCCCTCAAGAAACCGACTCAGGTGTTACGCCGGTCGATGAAACGCAAACTGCGGTACAACGCTTCGATGCGCGGCAGCTCGCAACCTGCCGCTTTTGCCGCCGCCAAGGGTCGAGCGTAGATGGCATCCAGCTCCAGCGGTCGCTTGTGCAGAAAATCGTGGTACATGCTCGGCCAATAGTCGGGCATTTTCTCGGTCATCATGAACAGGTACCCGGCATAACCGGGCGGCATGTCATGACCGCAGGCCTTGGCGCCCTGCACCACTTCGGCCATCAACGCCTGAATCAGAATGCGGCTGTCGGCATCGGCCATCAGCGGCGTGGTGCTCGCGCCGAGCAGCACCGATAGACCGTTGTAGGGAATGTTCCAGACCAGTTTCTGCCAACGCGCCTGATGCAGGTTCGGCATTGCCTGTGAATCGATGCCCGCAGTGCGGAACAGACCGACGCCCTCCTCGACGATCGCCATGCGCGCCGCATCATCGGCTGCCGGGCCACTGTGATAACCGACGTTGACTGCCCCCAGCGCTTGGTGGGTGATATGGCCCGGGCCTTCCCGGTGAACGCAGATCAGGCACAAGCCACCCAGCAAGTGCAGCGAATCGGGCAGCAACGCCCGCAAACCGTCTTCGACGTCCAGGCCGTTCTGCAGCACCAGCACTTTCGCGTCGGGTTTCGCCGCCTGAATGATCGACGGCGCCAGCCCGGCATTGCTGGTGGTCTTGGCGCCGACCAGCAACCAGTCACAGGGCGGCATGTCTTCTGCCGATGAATAAGCCTGCACCGGATTCAGCGTCAGCGTGCCGTGAACCGCACTGTCCACCTGCAAACCACGCTCGGCGACGGCGGAAAACTCGCTGCGAAGCAGAAAATGCACATCGAACCCGGCCCGGGCCAGCATCAAGCCGTAGAACCCTCCGATAGCGCCGGTGCCGATAATCCCCACGACCGGTTTATTCACTGCTCCCATCACGGCAACTCCTCTGCAATTCGACCCAGCACCTGGGCCACGGCTGCGTTCAGCTCCGTGGCGTTCAAGCGCGTATGTACTGCCCCAAAGAACTCGCCGTCGCGCACCACAAACAACGCCGGCAAATGAAAGACCTGATAACGCTCGACCAGCCCGCCGTTGTTGCCAGCGTCGATCCAGCACACGCGATCGACTGCCAGATTCAGCCCCGGCAACACCTCGCGGGCATAACGGCAACGGGTGCAGCCGGCACTGGTGAAGATCACCAGCGAAACGCCGCTCATCGCCAGCAGCCGTTGGTCGGCGTCGAAATCGGTCAGTTCAGATTCGAACACTATACTGGGGGAAACAATGTCAGATGGCCGACACAGGGAGTCTGTGCTCATGGGACGGTTTATTCCTCATCCGGATGATGTGCCCGTCGAATTAACGTTGCTCAAACCTGAGTGTATTTCGCGGCAACAGCTGCACACTATCAGCCTCGGCGGCATCGCTTGCAATTACCACCGTGCCTGGCGCCATGGCACCGCGCTGCAAGTGCGCATGCCCACACTCAATGCCGACTTCGCCTATCCGGGCTATGTAGCCTGGTGCCTGCGCCGTAAAAAAGGCTATCTGGTGGGCATTGCGTTCACCGATGAGCAGACACTGTTCAGCGCGCGAATGGGTGAGCAGGTGTGTCAGATCGAGCGTTATTGCCGGATCAATGATGCCCACGATGACCTGCAGGATATCCAGGCGCGAGCGCTGCAATGGGTCGAGCAGCACGCCGAAGAGTTCTCCCACGACAGCGTTCGCAAGGCTTTTGCGTAACCAGAGCTGGACTGAACAGTGACTTGCCCATTGTCTAGCAGGCGTCTAACGCGATAAGGTTCCGCTCCCCGACGCGCTTAAATCTGCTGTGCTCCGCCGCGCGGGGATCGCTGGCGGCCGGCACCCGTGACCTGACGAGTAAACGATGGCTGATTTACCGATCAACGACCTGAACGTCGCCTCCAACGAGACCCTGATCACTCCCGATCAGCTCAAGCGTGATATCCCTCTGAGCGACGCTGCCCTGCGCACCGTCACCAAGGGTCGCGAAGTCATCCGCAACATTCTCGATGGCACCGACCACCGTTTGTTCGTGGTCATCGGGCCCTGCTCGATCCACGACATCAAGGCTGCCCACGAATACGCCGATCGCCTGAAAGTGCTGGCGGCGGAAGTGTCGGACACCTTGTATCTGGTCATGCGCGTGTACTTCGAAAAACCGCGGACCACTGTCGGCTGGAAAGGCCTGATCAACGACCCGTACCTGGATGACTCGTTCAAGATCCAGGACGGTCTGCACATCGGTCGCCAGTTGCTGCTGGATCTGGCCGAGAAAGGCCTGCCAACCGCCACCGAAGCCCTCGACCCGATCTCCCCGCAGTATCTGCAGGATCTGATCAGTTGGTCGGCCATCGGCGCACGGACCACCGAATCCCAGACCCACCGCGAAATGGCTTCCGGCCTGTCCTCGGCGGTCGGTTTCAAGAACGGCACCGACGGCGGCCTGACTGTGGCAATCAACGCCTTGCAGTCGGTTTCCAGCCCGCACCGTTTCCTGGGCATCAACCAGGAAGGTGGCGTGTCGATCGTCACCACCAAGGGCAACGCCTACGGTCATGTGGTACTGCGCGGCGGCAATGGCAAGCCGAACTACGATTCGGTCAGCGTCGCCCTGTGCGAACAGGCGCTGAACAAGGCGAAGATCAAGCCGAACATCATGGTCGATTGCAGCCACGCCAACTCCAACAAGGATCCGGCCCTGCAACCACTGGTGATGGAGAACGTCGCCAACCAGATCCTCGAAGGCAACCAGTCGATCATCGGTCTGATGGTCGAGAGCCACCTGAACTGGGGTTGCCAGGCGATTCCGAAAGACCTCGCCGACCTGCAATACGGCGTCTCGATCACCGATGCCTGCATCGACTGGTCGGCCACCGAAAACACTCTTCGCAGCATGCACGCCAAGCTCAAGGATGTACTGCCGAAACGTCAGCGCGGCTGACAGCCGTTTCGCAGGCATAAAAAAACGCCGGGGATTGCCCGGCGTTTTTTTGTGTGTGGTGTGAGGTCAGTCAGATCTTGGCGGTGCGCCGCTGATGACGCTCCATGTAGCGCTCCACGTAGGAGCACGACGGGATGACCGTGTAGCCCATTTCATCGGCGTACTGCAGCGCCCGCTCGGTCAGAGCTGCCGCGATACCTCGGCCACGCAATGCGTTGGGCACGAAGGTGCGGTAGATATCCAGGGTCTGTTTCCCCAGATCCATATAGGTCAGGTAGGCACGATGACCGTCCACATTGGTCTCGAACTGATGACCAGCCTGGTCATGGTGGATGGACAACGCCTCGCTCATCACTACTCCTCGCGGGTCTTTGATTCGACCCCTACCTTACCGATGTTTTCCCGGCGAAGGAACATCTACGCCACCCTGTGCCTGATGGACACCGAGAAGAACTGCACCGTTCTCGTGCAACCCGAGCACGTATCAAATAGTAGGCACCAATGACGAAAATGCTCAAGGCACGCTCGTCATCATGCTGATTGATGGGGCAGTTCCGGTGGACTCAGGTTCGGCTCGGGAGACGCTCGTCCCGAACCGAAAGGCTGAACATCGCCGGATGTTGAGACTTAAGACGTGCCCGTTTTTTTAAAGTCACCTGAACATGGACAAAGATAGGTGAGACGCTGCACAAAATCGCAACAAAAGTGTGGACGAATCCATATAGACAGACTCTAGCCACTACCTGCAAAACAGCACTGGACGACGGGAACTTTTTCTCATTAACTCGCTCAGCTCGGGCCTTGCAGCTGAATATTTTTTATACAATCCAGTTAAAAGTTGCTCGAAAAAGAATCAACGCCTACAATTTTTTTTGCTTCTTGCCTTACGTCAGTTTACTTACTACAAGTAATGGGTAGTATGTACGCCGGCTATTTCCTCAATCGGAGGAGACAGCCACTTAATTGAAAGTCCTTGAAGGGGAACACGATGAACAACGTTCTGAAATTCTCTGCTCTGGCTCTGGCCGCAGTTCTGGCTACCGGTTGCAGCAGCGCATCGAAAGAAACCGAAGCACGTCTGACCGCTACTGAAGACGCAGCTGCTCGCTCCCAGGCTCGTGCAGACGAAGCTTACCGTAAAGCTGATGAAGCTCTGGCTGCTGCTCAAAAAGCACAACAGACTGCTGACGAAGCTAACGAGCGTGCTCTGCGCATGCTGGAAAAAGCTAGCCGCAAGTAATAGTCCTTCGGGATTGTTATCAAGCCGACCCGTTTTTCGGGTCGGCTTTTTTTTGCCTGAAATTTTCTTCATGCAATAAAAAACCCGCCGATGCGAAGACATCGGCGGGTTCTTTTTATCGGCTTACTGCTGCAAATCGATCGGTGCGCTGGAGACGATCGGCGCCGAGGTGTTCGGTGTGCCGATTTCGGTTGGCAGGCCATCTTCGGCCGCCACCACATCACGCACCACATCCCAGTTCATGCGCAGATTGTTGGTGATGTCTTCACGCTTGAGCATCGCGTTAATCACGGCGGTGTGCTTGTCGACCACCGACGGGTTGCCCTTGTCGTCGATCGGCGTGTGCGCTTCCAGGTAGATCTTGCCGCCACTGCGACCGAACTTGTACGCATCGTTGAGGATTCGTACCGACGTGCCCACCGGTACCATGCTGGCCATTTCCAGCACATTGTTGTTGAACATGCGGAAGCAGCCGTGGCTGGTGCGCATGCCGATACCGAACTTCTTGTTCGAACCGTGGATCAGGTAGCCCGGGGTGCCCAAGGTGAACTTGAACGGGCCCAGCGGGTTGTCCGGACCGGCTGGCACTACGTTCGGCAGCGGATCGCCATCGGCGGCGTGTTCGGCCTTGATCGAGGCTGGCGGTGTCCAGGTCGGGTTTGGCGTCTTGGCGGTGATCGTGGTGTGGGCGATCGGCGAGCCCCAGCCTTCGCGACCGATACCCAGCGGGAAGGTGTACACCACGTTCCGGCCTTTCGGATAGTAGTAGAGGCGGTACTCGGCGAGGTTGATCACGATGCCTTCACGCGGGCCTGGCGGCAGGATGAAGCGGGTCGGCAGGACCACTTCGGTGCCGGCGCCCGGCAGCCAGGCATCGACGCCCGGGTTGGCCGCGACCATTTCCGAATAGCCCAGATCGTAGGTGGTGCCCAGATCGGCAAAGGTGTCTTCGTACTTGGCCTTGATCACCTGCACCTGGCCGATGATGTCTTCACCAGGTGGTGGCAGGGGAAACTCCAGTGCGGCAACGGGACCGGCCACACACAGGGCGGCAAGAGACAGGCAGCGGGTGACGGCAGGAAAACGCGGCAACATCCGGAGAATCCTTCGCAAGATCGACAAGGGTGATAAGAACGCGATTGTACACCGCGCCTCGGGGATTCGGGGAGATACGCCGATGGGCAGGCAGAACTCTTCATAATTGAAGCCACCGCCAGCTCGGGCTGTGTTCGGAAGATGTTTGCGCTTAAAGCTCGAAACGTAGCTCAGGCCAGATCGGTGAGGTTCCACGCTTCTGCGATTCGAGAATGGCCCGGCACAGCGAACACAGACGCTGATCCTGAAACACTCGACGATCCACGCTCGACCAGCGCGGTTGCGCCGGCAACAGGCTGCCGCACAGGGTTCGGTCGGCCGAGCCACCGAGCTCCAACTGACGGGTCACCAGATGCACCCGCACTTCCTGGCAGGCGAACAGATCCAGCTGTTCGTCAGGCTCGATCAGTTGGTAGGCAAACAGGGACCAGGCAGGACGCGGCATCGGGGGCTCCAAATAAGGGGGCGCCACATTAGCCGAAAGCCTGCCGCTAGAAAAGCCTCATAACAGCGGTTTTAGCGTCGGCCAGACATTTTCCAGCAACTTGCCCTGAGCCCCGGCTGCCGGGTGCAGACCGTCGGCCTGCATCAAGTCCGGGTGCCCACCCACGCCCTCGAGGAAAAACGGCACCAGCGGAATCTTTTTCTCCTCGGCCAGCTTGCCGTAGACCTGTGCAAAGGCATCGGTGTAGCGCTTGCCGTAATTGGGCGGCAGTTGCATGCCAAGCAGCAGCACCCTGGCACCGCTTTGACGGGAGCTGTCGATCATCGAAGCAAGATTTTGTTGCAATTGCGTGGGCGGCATTCCGCGCAGGCCATCGTTGCCGCCCAACTCGAGGATCACCAGCTCCGGCTTATGCTCTGCAAGCAGCGCCGGCAGCCGCGCCTGGCCTCCGGCACTGGTGTCACCGCTGATGGAGGCGTTGACCACTTTATCGTCAAAACCTTCGGACTTGAGCCGCTGCTCGAGCAACGACACCCACCCCAACCGGGTATCCAGTCCGAAACCGGCGCTGATACTATCGCCAACGATCAGGACTGTACCCGCCGCTGCGTTCTGGGCCATGCACATCAAGGCCAGGCCAGCACTCAAAAACCACACACGCATCGGATTCTCCATGGGCGCAAGCATTCTCACCGCGAAGAACCTTAGCAAAGTGGTTCCCAGCGCGGAAGGTGAACTGACCATCCTGCACGAACTCAGCCTGGAACTGAACAAGGGCGACAGCCTGGCCATCGTCGGCGCGTCTGGCTCCGGCAAATCCACCCTGCTCGGCCTGCTCGCCGGCCTTGACCTGCCAAGCAGCGGCGAAGTCATTCTCGCGGGCCAGTCCCTGAGCAATCTCGACGAAGACCAACGCGCGCGCATTCGTGCCGAACATGTGGGTTTCGTGTTTCAGTCGTTCCAGTTGCTCGACAGTCTCAACGCCCTGGAAAACGTCATGCTGCCGCTGGAGCTCGATGGCCGCAAAGATGCCCGCGGTCGCGCCACGGAATTGCTGCAACGGGTTGGCCTCGGTCAGCGCCTGACGCACTCGCCGCGCCAGCTCTCCGGTGGCGAGCAGCAGCGTGTCGCCATTGCCCGGGCCTTCGCCGCCGAACCTGACGTGCTGTTCGCCGACGAACCCACCGGCAACCTCGACAGCCACACCGGCGAGCGCATCAGCGATTTGCTGTTCGAACTGAACAAGGAACGCGGCACCACCCTGGTGCTGGTGACCCACGATGAACGCCTGGCCCATCGCTGCAGGCGCCTGATCCGACTTGAAGCCGGCCTGTTGGTCGCCCCTCTGGAGCCTTGATGGCACGTCTGCCGCTGTTGCGCCTGTTCAGCCTTGCCCTGCGCCAACTTATGCGCGATGCCCGTGCCGGGGAGTTGCGGGTGCTGTTCTTTGCCTTACTGGTGGCCGTGGCGGCGAGTACCGCCATCGGCTACTTCGGGGCTCGCCTGAATGGCGCCATGACCTTGCGCGCCACCGAGTTTCTTGGCGCGGACCTGGTGCTCGAAGGCAGCTCTCCCGCCCGAACCGAGCAAATCAAGAGTGGCACCGAGCTACGCCTCGACCATGCGCAGATCGTTGAATTCTCCAGCGTCATCGCCACCGACAACGGCATTCAGTTGTCGAGCATCAAGGCCGTCGACCGCGCCTATCCGTTGCGTGGTGAGCTGAAAAGTGCACCAGCGCCGTTCGCTGCCGAAGAATCAGGCGGCGAACCACAGCCGGGAGAAGCCTGGGTCGAATCGCGTCTGCTCACGGCGCTGGACCTTAAGATCGGCGACAGCATCGACGTCGGCATGAAGACGTTGAAGCTCACAAGGGTGCTGACTTACGAACCGGATCGTGCCGGCAACTTTTACAGCCTGACGCCACGGGTACTGATCAACCTCGAGGACCTCGCCGCGACTGGCGTGGTCCAGCCCGGTAGCCGGGTGAGCTACCGCGAATTGTGGCGCGGCGAACCCAATGCGCTGGAAACCTATCGCCAACTGATCAAACCGGGGCTTGCCGCCAACCAGCGAATTCAGGATGCCCGCGACGGCAACCGGCAGATTGGCGGCGCACTGGGCAAGGCCGAGCGTTATCTGAACATGGCCAGTCTGGTCGCCGTGCTGCTGGCAGGCGTGGCCGTGGCGTTGTCGGCGAATCGCTTCGCCAGCCGCCGTTTCGATGCCAGTGCGCTGTTGCGTTGCCTCGGTTTGTCTCGCCGGGAAGCCATGGTGCTGTTCAGCCTGCAACTGGCAGTGCTTGGCCTGTTCGCCAGCCTCAGCGGCGCCCTGCTCGGCTGGCTTGCTCAGTTGGGATTGTTTGCGCTGCTGCATGATCTGCTGCCGGCCGATGTACCGCCGGGTGGCTTGCTGCCCGCATTGGCCGGGATCGGCACCGGGCTGGTGGCGCTGGCCGGTTTCGCCCTGCCGCCACTGGCCGCATTGGGTCGCGTACCGCCACTGCGAGTATTGCGTCGGGACATGCTGCCGATTCCGTCGAGCACCTGGATGGTCTACGGCGCGGCACTCGGTGCGCTCGGGCTGATCATGTGGCGTCTGAGCCTGGATCTGCTGTTGACCTTTGCCCTGCTCGGCGGTGGTGTGGTCGCCGCGCTCGTGCTGGGTGGGTTGCTGTTGTTGCTGCTCAACAGTCTGCGTCGCCTATTGGCTCGTGCTTCGTTGCCATGGCGTCTCGGCCTCGGTCAGTTGCTGCGTCATCCGTTGGCAGCGGCCGGACAGTCGCTGGCATTCGGTCTGATCTTGCTGTCCATGGCTTTGATTGCGCTGCTGCGCGGCGAATTGCTCGACACCTGGCAAAACCAGCTGCCGAAAAACGCCCCCAACTATTTCGCCCTGAACATCCTGCCTGCGGACAAACAGGCCTTCACCGATCACCTCATCAACGTCTCGGCCCAGGCTGCGCCGTTGTATCCGGTGGTGCCGGGACGACTGATCAGCATCAACGGCGAAGCGGTGCAGCAAATCGTCAGCAAGGATTCCGCCGGTGACCGGGCGATCCAGCGCGACCTGAGCCTGACCTGGGCCACCGACCTGCCAGCAGGCAACAAGCTCACCGCCGGTGAGTGGTGGAAAGATCAGCCACAGGACGATGTGCCCGGTGTGTCAGTGGAAGGCAAGGTCGCTGAAAGCCTCAAGCTCAAGCTCGGCGATCATCTGGTGTTCACCGTTGGCGGAGTGAATCGCGAAGCGAAGGTCACCAGCCTGCGGGAGATCAACTGGGACAACTTCCAGCCGAACTTCTTCATGATCTTCCAGCCTGGCACCTTGAAGGATCTGCCAGCGACCTACCTCACCAGCTTCTATCTGGCCCCCGGCCACGATCAGCAGATTGTCGAGCTGTCGCGGGCGTTTCCGGCGGTGACCATCCTGCAGGTCGAAGCCTTGCTCGAACAGCTGCGCAGCATCCTCGCTCAGGTCACCCTGGCGGTGGAGTACGTGTTGTTGTTTGTGTTGGCGGCCGGTATGGCGGTGCTGTTTTCCGGGTTGCAGGCAACTCTGGATGAACGCATTCGCCAGGGCG
Organism: Pseudomonas sp. R38(2017); assembly: GCF_002112395.1. NCBI lineage: Bacteria > Pseudomonadati > Pseudomonadota > Gammaproteobacteria > Pseudomonadales > Pseudomonadaceae > Pseudomonas > Pseudomonas sp. R38(2017). The sequence goes on along the minus strand of NZ_NEHN01000001.1, from coordinate 618,696 downwards.
CGCTATTACGTGCGCTGGGGGCGGAACGGCAGTTGCTGGTCAAGGCACGGCGGATCGAGTTCGGCCTGCTTGGTGCGGTCAGCGGGTTGCTGGCGGCCATCGGTTCGGAAGTGGTGAGTCTGGTGTTGTATCGCTTCGCATTCGACCTGCCCTGGCATCCGCATCCATGGTTGCTGGTCCTGCCGTTGATCGGCGCGGCCCTGATCGGTGGCGCCGGCGTGTTCGGCACCCGTCGGGCACTGAATGCGAGCCCGCTGACAGTGCTGCGCGAGGGTTGATAGACTCCAGCCCTCAATATCACAAGAAGTTGCCATGAGCCGTTATCGCCCTCCCCGCACCGCTGGCACCGCGCTGATCACCCCCGAAGGTGAAGCGCGGATGCGCGCCGAATTCCATGAGTTGTGGCACGTACGCCGCCCGCAGGTGACGCAGTCGGTCAGCGAAGCGGCGGCTCAGGGCGATCGTTCGGAGAATGCCGAGTACACCTACGGCAAGAAGATGCTGCGCGAGATCGACAGTCGTGTACGTTTTCTCACCAAGCGCCTTGAGGCCTTGAAAGTCGTCAGCGAAAAACCGAGCGATCCGAACAAGGTCTACTTTGGCGCCTGGGTGACCATCGAAGATGAAGACGGCAAGCAGTCGCGCTACCGCATCGTCGGCCCGGACGAGCTGGATCTGAAGCTGGGCCTGATCAGCATCGACTCGCCGCTGGCACGAGCATTGATCGGCAAGGCGCTGGACGCCGAAGTACGGGTCCAGACGCCAACCGGCGAGCAATTCGTTTACATCGTGGCGATCGACTATCCCTGACACTCAGCGCCGGGCAATCAGACCCTGGCGGGCAACGCGGGTCAGTTGACGGATCATTTCCGGGGCGTCTTCAGCGCTGGGCGACTGGATCACCGCCAGGTCGAAACTGTCATCGGCAAAACGCGCCAGCGACTCGCCGTCTTCAACAAACTGGATCAGGAAGGCGGCAGGACCGCCGCTGCGACGTGGCCAGCCATCGAGATAACGCAACAGCGTCGGCTGGTGTTTGCCGCCAAGCAGGATTTTTGGATTGCGCTGGGTGACATGTGCCGTGATCGGCGCGGGACGTGCTGGAGGGCGAAGTGCATTCATCGTGTCGTGTCTCTGCCTCAAAAGTCTGCATGGCAGGTGAGAGGCAACACCGAACCAGCGCTTTAGCGGTATTTCGAAGCCCTGTTCCGGCTTCTGACGGCAACTTGAGAATAGTCACCTGGCGCCCCGCAAGTAGCTGTTTAAATCGGCGCATGAGCGGCATCCTAGAGAACGTGACCGGCCAGTGTCAAGAATCAGCCGCAACAAAAAAGGCCCGCACAATGCGGGCCTTTTGCTTGAGCCAGAGCCTTCAACCGGCGATGGCGCGATCCACCGAGAGCTTGCCAGCACCTTCGATCAGCACCGCGAGGCTGCCACCGAGCAGAGCCAGGGCGAACTCGTAACCATTGTTGGCCATGAACAGACCGTTGCTGATATGCACAGTGAAGATGGCCACCAGCGACAGGAAGGTCAGACCCAGTGCCGCCGGGCGCACCAGCAGGCCGATGATCAGCGCCAGACCGGCGAAGAACTCGGTGCCGCCGGCCAGGGTGGCCATCAGATAACCCGGGGTCAGACCGATGCTTTCCATGTATTGCGCGGTGCCTGCCAGACCGTAGCCACCGAACAGGCCAAAGAGTTTCTGCGAGCCGTGGGCGGCGAAGATCACGCCGACGGCAATGCGCAGAATGGTCAGACCGTAGCCGGCGCGGGTGAACAGGACCTTGTTGATCAGAGAGCTCATGTTGCGTTTCCTTGTTGTCAGAAGTGCTTGTTGGTTGGCCGCTATATTAATCAGTTAATTTCATGTTAAAAGCGCAAAAAATCCGCCATAACAATCAATTTATTAGATCATTTGCGTGAGACCACTTTTTGCCCTGCGGGCTCCAACGACTCCCGCTCCCGGTCGAACGCCAAGTAATACTTGTTCACGCTATTAACATAGCTGACGGCTCCCATTCCCACCTGCTCCATGGCGATGCGCTCGACCTGGAAGAACCACTGGTTCGGGTTCAGCCCACGGCGCCGCGCCTCGGCGCGCATGCCCTGCACACGTTCCGGGCCGATGTTGTAGGCAGCCAGGGTGAACGCCATGCGCTCGCGCTCGTTGAGCTTGGGGCTGTTGAAGAACTTGCGGCGGATCATCGCCAGGTACTTGGCCCCTGCCTGCACATTCGCATCGAGATTCTGGATATTGTTGACGCCGACCCGCTGCGCGGCGGACGGCGTGATCTGCATCAGCCCGGTCGGCCCGCCGCCACCGCGTGCACTGGGTTGCAGCGCCGATTCCTTGAACGCCAGCGCAGCCAGGTTCAGCCAGTCCATGTTCTGCGCTTCGGCATGCTTTTGCAGGGTCGGACGCAGTTTTTCCAGGCGCTGGCGGTCAGCTTTGGCCAATGGATAGTGAACTTGATAGAGACGACGGTAAATCCGCAGAAACGCTGCGTCTTCATTCGAAGGCGTCTTGTAGCCAGTCAGGAAGCGGTCGATGCTCGCCCGCAGCATCGAGGCATCGCGTCGCACGAACCAGTATTCCTCGCCCGGTTCGCTGATCATCAACTGCCGGTCGAATCGCAGTTTGGGCAGGATCTTGCCCCAGCGTTCGGCAATCGGTTGCTCGACGATGGTCAGGTGGAAGATCCCGCCCTGGACCATTTCCAGCACGTCCTCGACCGCCAACGTAGGATCGACCCATTCGATCTTGATCGGCGCCAGTTTGTGCAGCGCCAGTTTCTGGTTGAGCTGACTGACCGCCTCCCCCGCCGCACTGCCGGTGGGCAGCGCCAGGGTCTTGCCGGCGAGTTGCTCGACCTTGGTGTAGCGCTTCTCCCCCTTGATGCCGACCAGCACCAGCGGCACATTACTGGCAATCGGCTCGCTGCTGGCGACTGCATGACCCGGTTGCAGGTCGAGCAATTCACCCGGCGCCACCAGATCGCCTTCGCCACGCTGTAACGCGCCGAGCAATTGATCCTTGGCTTTGGGAATGATCTTGAGGGAAATTTCCTGGCCGTCGCGTGCGTGGCCATTGAGGTACTGCTCGAAGGCGCGCAAACGGTGATATTCGACGCCGATGGTCTGGCCCTGGACTTCGCCAGAGCTGTTGCGGCTCTGGTTGACCAGCACCCGCAACACACGGCTGTTGCGGATCTCGGTCAGGTCGCGGACCTTGGCGGCCGGCACGGCTTGCAGCGGCCCGGGCAAGCGCGCGACCGCCGTCATCGGCAGCAGCAACGAACCACACAGCAGGAGCAAAACCGAGGGACGAATCATCCACTCTCCGGAAAGAATACGGGGCGTTTTTGCCGCTGAACGGTCGCAAAACACCGACGAAAACAGAGCGCCTGGAGCGCTGATAAAGTGCGAGAGACTGGCACAGTGATGGCAACTGCACCACCCCGTGTTGCCTCGCGGCCTCAACAGACAGCCATAAGCCGTTGTAGTTCTTGGTTTTTCTTTTAAATCTACTGCTCTGATATGCTTTCCGGCCTTCGGCCCGAGGTAGCACCATGCAACTCATCGATATCGGCGTCAACCTGACCAACCCCAGTTTCGCCGACAAACACCAGGCCGTACTCGACCGCGCCTATGCTGCCGGGGTCTGCCAACTGGTGCTGACCGGCACCAGCGTCGAGGGCAGCGAACAGGCGCTGGAACTGTGCCAGCAACTGGATTCGGACGGGCAGCGACTGTTCGCCACCGCCGGTATTCACCCGCATTCGGCCAGTGACTGGAACGCCGACAGCGCACGGCGTCTGCGCGCTCTGCTGAAGGAATCGAAAGTGGTGGCGGTGGGTGAATGCGGGCTGGATTTCAACCGCGATTTCTCGCCGCACCCGCAGCAGGAAAAAGTCCTCGAAGAGCATCTGGCCCTGGCTGTGGAACTGCAATTGCCGGTGTTCCTCCACGAGCGTGACGCCAGCCAGCGCCTGCTGGAAATTCTCCGTGATTTCCGCGATCAATTGCCTGCCGCCGTGGTGCATTGCTTCACCGGCGAACAGAAAGCGCTGTTCAGTTACCTCGACCTCGACCTGCATATCGGCATCACCGGCTGGATTTGCGATGAGCGTCGTGGCACCCATTTGCATCCATTGGTGAAAGAGATCAAACGGGGTCGCCTGATGCTGGAAAGCGATGCGCCTTACCTGCTGCCGCGCACTCTGCGCCCAAAACCGAAGAACGGACGAAACGAGCCGGCGTATCTGACCGAAGTGCTGCGTGAAGTAGCGTTGCATCGGGGCGAGACCGAGGAAGATCTGGCGGCCCATACCACCGCCTGCGCCCGGGCGTTCTACGGTTTGCCTGCCCTGCCCTAAGCCCAGTCGAATGCATCACTTGTTGATGCACATCAAGTTCCGAAGCCCTGCGTAGCGGCACAATGCTGGCACCTTGCCAAAACTGTTTCCGCTATCAGAGAAGACCTCCATGGGTGCCTGGCTTAGCAATATCTCGCTGAAATACAAATTCTGGGCGGTCAATGCGGTCGCCTTTGTCACCACCCTGTTGTTGGTCTTGTACGCGGTACAGCTCGAACAGCAGGCACGCAGCCATGCCGCGCAAACCTCGGCGCAGGCGCAGGCGCAATTGCTCAAGGCCTGGCCTGCGGATCAGGCCCTGCCCAAGAGCGATCAGGTGCTGACGTTCAAACGCGGTGAAGCGCCGCGCCTCAACGATCAACCGCTGCTGGAAATCACCGACAGTAACGGCTGGGTCGACATCAGTCACTTGCCGCTGTTTGGCGAAAACCCGTTGCTCGGTGCCGAGGTGTTCAGCCGCGCTGATGGCCAGGTTGCGGTGATTGCTTTCGCGCCGAGCCTGAGCCAGGTGTTCAGCGAACGTTTCGCCAACTATGCGGTGGCAGTGTTCATTTTGATGTTGGCGATGCTCGGTGCTTCACAGTTGCTGATCCGCTTCCTGCTCAGCCAGCTCAACACGCTCAAAGACGTGATGCTGCACGTGGAGAAAACCGGCGATCTTTCGGCGCGGGTGCCGTTGGCCTGCAAGGACGAAGTCGGTCAGATGGCCAATGCGTTCAACGCGATGCAGGCCGGCTACCAGCGTGTGGTCACTACTGTGGCCAACACTGCTCGGCAACTGGACGTCGGTGCTGCGCGGCTGGCATCGAGCATGAACGAGGTGCGCCACGGCATGCTTGGTCAACAGAGCGAAACCGATCAGGCGGCCACCGCGATCAACGAGATGACCGCCACCGTCTACCACATCGCCCAGCACGCCGGCGCCACCCGCGACCTGTCGCAGACTGCCGACGGCCTGGCCGGCAGCGGTCAGCAGGTGGTCACACGCGTTCAGCATTCGATTGCCGGCCTGTCCAGCGGCGTGCAGCAGACCGCCGAAATGATCCAGCGCCTGGCCGAGGACAGCCAGAAAATCAACGGCGTGGTCAGCGTCATCCACAGCATCGCCGAGCAGACCAATCTGCTGGCCCTCAATGCCGCCATTGAAGCGGCGCGCGCCGGGGAAATGGGTCGCGGGTTCGCGGTGGTCGCCGACGAGGTGCGCAACCTCGCCAAGCGCGTGCAGACCTCCACCGATGAAATCACCACCATGGTGTCGGCATTGCAGGCCGGCACCCGCGACGCGGTGGATTTCATGCAGGAGAGTTCGTACAAGGCCGACGACTGCGTGCAGCAGGCGCAAGAGGCTGGTGTAGCGCTGGCGGAAATCACCGGGGCGGTGGCGCAGATGCGCGAGAGCAACACGCAGATTGCCGTGGCGGCAGAACAGCAGAGCCAAGTGGCCGAAGAGATGAACCGCGCGGTGGTGAGCATTCGTGATGTGACCGAAAACACCGTGCAGCAGACCGTGGATTCGGCGACCACCAGTAACGAGCTGGCGACGCTGGCCGGTGAGCTGAACAAGGCAATCGGTCAGTTGAAGCTCTAGGGACAACATCAAGAATGACCATTGTCCCTATCACTGCAATAGCCAACCTTGATTCGCCGCCCTGCCCACCCGGGCCTATTCTTCAACTATGAATCGAACATGGATTGAGGAGCAGCAACATGGGCAAACGTCACCCCAACCTTCCCGCGTGGCAATGGCGCGCGTACCCGGCCAATCATCAGCACCCGACCAATCTGGTGTTGCACCTGATCGCCGTGCCGCTGTTCATCGTTGCGTTTCTGTTGATCGTCTCTGGCGTGTTCAGCCTGAGTCTGGCGAGCGTGGCGATTGGCGTCATCGGGATCGTCGCGGCGCTGGGTCTGCAGCGCCACGGCCACAGCCTGGAGGCGCAAGCCTCCGAGCCGTTCAGTGATCGCAAGGACGCGGTATCGCGCCTGCTGGTCGAGCAGTTTCTGACCTTCCCACGGTTCTTTCTCAGTGGCGGCTGGTATCGCGCCTGGCGTGAACGTCACCGCCGGCATTGAGTCAGGCGAAGATCGTCACCGTCTGCCGGCTCATGGCGATCAGTTCACCCTCCGCGCTCCACAGCTTGGCGGCGACGTGGCCGTAACCGTCGGCGGCATACTCGATGTCCGCCAGATACTGGCACCAGTCCAGCGTGCTCAAATCGTGTAAGGGCTGAACGAATTCGATGGTCCAGGTCAGCGTACTGCCCGGTGCCGGTTTCTTCAGATACGGCAACAGCGCCGGCGGCCAGGCATCGACCAGCGCCAGCAGATGCGCCTCGTTGACCGGCTCTTCCTTCACATCCCCACGCAAGCGCACCCAGCCGCCCATCAGCCGCGATTGAATGCCGGTAAATGGCATGCCGCCGACACTCCAGCGCATCGCCAGATGACGCATGAACTCCGGGGTCATGCCTTTGATGTACGGCAGTTCCTGGCAGTCGTCCCAGTGCTTCATCTCGGGCGCCGGATAGGCTGCAACCGCCACTTCCGAAGGGCGCGAAGCACCGAAGCTGCCTTGTACCATCGTCACCACCTGACCGTTCTGCACGGCGCGTCCCAGCACCTGAATGACCGCTTTGCCTTCGCGCAACACCTCGACCTCGAAGCTCACCGGCACTTCGGGCTCGACCGGGCCGACGAAGGTGATCGCCAGCGAACGCACCGGCCGTCCAGTTGGCACCCGAGTGCGCATCACTTCAAATTGCAGTGCGGCAACCAACCCGCCAAAACTGGCTCGGCCCTGACCCCACTCCGCAGGAATCGTGACCTCCGGTTGACGACGGACAGCATCGATCAGATCGCAAAAGCGCATGGGAACCTCGGACACGAAAAAGGGAATGACCGGATCTTAACCAGCGCGACAGAGCGGCGCAGCGTCCATTCCGGTCAAAGAGACTGACAGATAAGACAGCCGCGCCGAGCTGTAGAGGGTTTCAGGACTTGAAGCAGGCTGCGCTGAGCTTTTCCAGCACCCGGTCAGCCTTGATCTCGGCCTTGGCCATGGTCGCCTGCCAGGTAGCAATGCAGGGCTGCAGATCTGATTCCTGCTCGGCTTTCGCCAGCCACTGCCAGCAATCATGCCAGTCGCCCAAGGCGCCTTGCGCAGACTTCAGGCGCTCCAACGCAGCTTTAGGCAGGCGATCGAGTTCGGGATAGGCTTCGATCCCGTAGCGCACCCGCTTGATCAACAGGCGCAGACGATGACGGTCGTGGGCCGGATCGTGCAGCGCCACGTCGAGGTTCTTCCATTGTTTGCCCAGGCGTTTTTCGATGCGTTTGTCCAGATCATCGAGCAAGCCCTGACGCTGGGACGCCCTCAGGAAACGCGGAAACGCATCGAGGATCATCAGCAGCGAAGCCACTTCGGCACTGGCTGCCAAAGTCGGGTAAGCCTCGGCCATCTGCGCCATGCGCCGCTGCGCGGCTTCAGGCTGGCCATGTTCGGTCAGCCAGGCTGCCAGCACCTCGCGGTCACGCCAGGGCGTGGTCAGTTGCCCGACAGCAGCGGCCGCATCTTCCAGTTGCTCGACACCGGGCAAGCCGCGCAATGGCCGCAACAGGCTGCGCAAGCGGCGCACGGTGGTTCGCAGATCATGCAGCGCCTCAGGGTCGGTCCGAGCGGTCAAACGTGCCTGACAGGCCAGCAGCCTGACTTCCAGGCTCAGGACATGAGCCACCAACCGGTCGACCAACGCAGACATTACTTGCTCCTGAATTCAATGGCGCTGCATGAGTGTGCGCCTGCGCACGGCAGCTGCACTTGCGCTACGTCAGCAGCTTAGCGCCCGGCGCGGGATTCGCGAATGTAGAAACGCGCCTTCTCGGCTTTTTTGCTGCAACCCTCGAATCCCTCGAATTGCTGCTGAGTCTTGGCCGCAGTCAGCAACGACAGGGCTTTGGAGTAGCTGACCGTGCCGGCGAAACCCTCGGCCTTGGCCAGGTCCAGTTCATGCCACGCCGCGTCGAGCTGGCTGCCGCAGCTGTCGCGATAAGCAGTCTTGCCAGCGCAACCGGCCAATGCCAGGGCAATCAAGGGCACACAGATCCAGGCTTTCATCACTTACACCTCAAAGATAGGTCAACAGTCGTGCAGTTAAGACGTTCGGGTGGTGAAAAAGTGCCTTGTGCCCCGTGAATCCACCGCACGGCGAAAGATAACGCCAGCGGGTCATGAAGTATCGAAATAACGACGCCATCGCCACCCCGAGCGACCGTGACGATTGTAGCCCGACCCTCGATGGGTGCATTGTGGAAACCTGTCGGGGAGGAAGTCTGATGAAAAAGCGTGTCGCACTGGTGCTGGGCTCCGGTGGCGCCCGGGGCTATGCCCATATCGGGGTCATCGAAGAGATTGAACGGCGTGGTTACGACATCGCCTGTATTGCCGGTTGTTCGATGGGCGCCGTGGTCGGCGGAATCTATGCCGCCGGTAAACTCGACGAGTACCGCAACTGGATCGAAGGCCTGGATTATCTCGATGTGCTGCGGCTGGTGGACGTGAGTTTCCGTCTCGGCGCAATCCGTGGCGAAAAGGTCTTCGGCCAGATCCGCAAGATCGTCGGCGAGGTCAACATCGAGGAGCTGCGCATCCCCTACACGGCGGTGGCCGCCGACCTTACCAATCAACAGGAAATCTGGTTTCAGGAAGGCTGCCTGCATCAGGCGATGCGTGCCTCGGCGGCGATTCCCAGTCTGTTCACGCCGGTGATGCAAGGCAACCGGATGCTGGTGGACGGCGGGATTCTCAACCCGTTGCCGATCGTGCCGGTGGTGTCGAGCCATTGCGATCTGATCATCGCGGTCAATCTCAACTCGACCAACCAGCGTCATTACAAATTGCCGGTGATCCAGCGGCCTGCCGCGTTTCGTAGCCGCTTCGACAACCTGATCAGTTCACTCGGTTCGAAGATGCCGTTCCGCCGCACTCAAGCCGAGCAATTGCTGCGACTCGAACAGGAGGCGTTGCGCGCCGAGGCCGCCGAGATCAACCCGTGGGTCGAAGGTGCGGAGCCTGAAACCCAGCAACCGGCGGCCGCTCCCGAACGTGAAGGCGCCCCGAAATCCGCCACCGGTTCGTTCATCATCGATAACGTCGGGCCGGCATCGTTGCTGGACTTGATCAACCAGAGTTTCGAGGTGATGCAGACCTCGCTGGCGCAGTACAAAATCGCCGGGTATCCGCCGGACATCCTGATCAACGTACCGAAGCGGGTGTGCCGGTTCTTCGAGTTCTACAAGGCGCCGGAGCTGATCGCGCTGGGTCGCGAGATCGCCCGGGACACCCTCGACCGTTACGAGAGCGAACAGAACTAAAGGCTGTTCTCGTTCAACAACCGATAACCAACGCCGGCCTCGGTCACGATGAACCGTGGCCGGGTCGGATCGTCCGCCAGTTTCTGCCGCAGATGCCCGACCACGATCCGCAGATAATGACTGTCTTCGGTGTGGGTCGGGCCCCAGATATCCTTGAGCAATTGCTGCTGGGTGATCACCCGCCCCGGATGCCGCGCCAGTTGCGCCAGCACCGCGTATTCCTTGCGGGTCAGGGCGACTTCGACGCCGTCGAGCAACACGCGGCGATACGCTAGGTCCACGGTCAGCGGGCCGAAATTCAACGCGGCCTGCTGTGCTTCGCCGGCCGGTGCCTGACGCAGCAACGCGCGCACCCGGGCGAGAAATTCCTGAATGCCGAACGGCTTGGTCACGTAGTCATTGGCGCCGCCATCCAGCGCCTGGACTTTTTGCCCTTCGCTGGCGCGCACCGAGAGCACCAGCACCGGTACCGTAGCCCACTCGCGAAACTCGCGCAGCACTTGCTGACCGTCCATGTCCGGCAGACCGAGGTCGAGCACCAACAGGTCAGGTTTATTCAGCGCCGCATGGGCCAGGCCCTCGGCACCAGTGCCGGCCTCCAGCACTTTGTAGCCTTGCGAGGCGAGGCTGATGCGCAGGAACTTGCGGATCTGCGGTTCATCATCGATGACCAAAATGGTCGCGGTCTGAGTCATGAGTTCACATCAACACAAAAGAGTGGCAAGAGAGTAGCGCAGCGCGGATCAGGCTTCACCGTCCATCCCCGGTTGTGCCTGCAAAGGAAGGTGCAGGGTGATACAGGTGCCGCGCCCGTCGATGCCGTCGCCGACACTGATCCGCCCGCCATGGGCGCCGACCATGCCCTGACAGATCGCCAGCCCCAGGCCGGTGCCCTGCCCGCCGCGATCGCCCCGGGCGGCGGTGTAGAACATGTCGAAAATTTTCGCCCGCTCATCGACGGGAATCCCCGGCCCCTCATCGCTGACCGAGAAAAACACCTCGCTGTCATCCGCCCCGGCACGCAGTTGCAGACGGCCGTGGGACGGCGAGAAACGCGCGGCGTTTTCCAGCACGTTCACCAGCGCCTGTTCGATCAACGCGGCATGGACGAACAGCAGCGGCAACTCGGCCGGTACGTCGGTGCTGACTTGCAATGATGACAATACGGCACGCAGGCGATTGAGCGCACTGCCGACGATGTCCGCCGGCGATACCCAGTCCCGCGCCAGTTTCAGGGCGCCGTGGCCGAGGCGGGTCATGTCCAGCAGATTCTGAATGTAACGGTCGAGACGTTCGGCTTCATCGCGAGTGCCTTCGAGCAACTCGCGGCGATCCTCCAGCGGGATTGCTTCGCCGAGTGCCAGCAGGCTGTCGATGCTGCCGCGCATTGACGTCAGCGGCGTGCGCAGATCGTGGGACACCGAAGCCAGCAAGGCGCTGCGCAGTTGTTCGGTTTCGCCGTGCAGGCGCGCGGCTTCCAGGTCATCGGCCAGTTGCGCTCGGGCCAGTGCCTGAGCGAGTGGCTGGCTCAGTGCGGTCAGTAAGCGGCGGCGTTGCCCACTCAAAGTCTGACCTTCTTTGGCACACACACCGAGCAGTGCGAGCGGCCCGTCCTCCACCGACAACGGCCACCACCACCAACGCCCGAAAGGCAACGTGCCGGTGCCCATGCCCGCCGGTTGATCGTGTTGCCAGGCCCAGTCGGCAGCGGCGCGTTCGGATTCAGTGAACTGCAACGGCCCACCGGTCTCGACTTTCCAGCCACCCTGCCCGTCGCGATTGAGCAGGCACAGTTGCAGATCGCTCCAGCCATTGAGGTGCTGTGCGGCGGCGCTGACCACGGCCTGACGGTCGGTGGCGGCGGTGAGTTTGCGCGAAAGGTCGAGCAGCTCGGTGGTCTCTTCCTGGGTATCGCGCAACGCCTGCAATTGCCGCCGCTGACGCGCCGCCAGGTTGCCGGTAAGCGCTGCCATCAGCAGGAAGAACAGCAAGGTCAGCACGTCTTCTTCGCGCTGGATAGCGAAGGAAAAATTCGGCGGAATGAACAGAAAGTCGTAGGTCAGAAACGACAACGCCGCACAAGCCAGCGAAGGCCCCAGACTGCTGCGTACCGCCACCAGCAATACCGCGGCAAGGAACACCAGTGAGATGTTCGGCAACGGCAATACGCTGGACACCGCCCACGCCAGCGCACTGGCCAACACCGTGGCCACCAGCGCCAGCGCGTAGTCGAACCACACCAGCGTTGGCGCCGTCCGCAGGCGTGGCGCGTGCTGCTCGTGATCGCTGTCCAGCACGTTGATTTCCAGGCCATGGGACTGACGCAACAATCGCGCTGCCAGACCACCACCGAACAAGCGCCGGCGCAGACTCGGGCGCGACTGGCCAACCAGCACCAGACTGGCCCGGCGCTCGGTTGCATGCTGAATCAGGGTCTTCGCCACTTCGCCGGCCCGCAGCAGCACCACTTCCCCGCCAAGCCGTTCGGCCAGTTGCTGGGCGCCTTGCAGGCGCAGCCGCGATTGCTCATCGCGCACACTGCCGTTGTCGACGTGCACCAGGCTCCACGGCAAATGCCGACGTTGGGCGACACGGCTGGCATGACGCACCAGACGTTCGGCATCGGCATTGCCATCGACGCCGACCAGCAAGCGTCCGCGCACTGCCGGCGCGGCCTGACCGAGCTTGCGGTAGCCCTGGGCCAGATCGTTGTCGACCTGCGCCGCAGCCGTCTGCATCGCCAGTTCCCGCAACGCGGTGAGATTGGTCTGGGTAAAAAACGCATCGATCGCGGCCCGGGCCTGCTCGGGCACGTAGACCTTGCCTTCGCGCAAGCGCTCGAGCAGTTCCCGGGGCGGCAGGTCGATCAGCAGCAGTTCGTAGGCTTCCTGCAGCACCCAGTCCGGCAGGGTTTCGCGCACCTGCACGCCGGTGATGCCACGCACCTGATCGTTGAGGCTTTCCAGGTGCTGGACGTTGACCGTGGTGTAGACGTCGATGCCGGCGGCGAGCAGTTCCTGAATGTCCTGCCAGCGTTTGGCGTGGCGACTGCCGGGGGCGTTGCTGTGGGCGAGTTCGTCGACCAGCACCAGTTTCGGTTTTGCTGCGAGCAGACCGTCGAGGTCCATTTCCTCCAGCGTCACGCCACGGTATTCCGAACGCACCAGCGGCAGTTGCGGCAAGCCGCCGAGCAGCGCTTCGGTTTCGGCGCGTCCGTGGGTTTCGACCACACCGGCGATGACTTTCACGCCCTGGCGCAGCTGGCTATGGGCGGCCTGCAGCATGGCGAAGGTCTTGCCCACGCCCGGCGCGGCGCCGAGAAAAACCTTGAGCCGGCCGCGTCCGTCGCGGGGCAGTTCTGCTAACAGCGCGTCGGCGCGGCCGGAGTCACTCATGCTTGAAGCTCTCTTCCTGAAGGATTCATTACAGCTTTTCCAGCGCCATGTTCAACGCCAGCACATTCACCACCGGCGGCCCCACCAGCGGCTGTTCGATGTGGGCGTCGAGCAACTGTTGCAAGGTCGCCACCGGCAAGTTGCGCGCGTGGGCGACACGCGCCAGTTGATAGGCAATCGCGGCCGGTGGCAAGTGCGGATCGAGACCGCTGCCGGACGTAGTCAGCAGCGCCAGCGGCACCGGGCCCTGACCGGGCACCAGCAGTTTGTTGGCGTCATCGATCACCCGAGTGGCCAGTGCCGGATTACTCGGCGCCAGGTTGCTCGCGCTGCTCGACACGGTGGCAAAGGCACCGGCCGACGGACGTGGATGAAACCACGCATCGCCGACAAAATCCTGAGCAATCAGGGACGAGCCGCGCACCTTGCCTTCGGCATCGCGCACCAGGCTGCCGTTGGCCTGCTCGGGGAATGCGACTTGCGCAACACCGGTGACCACCAGCGGATAGGCAACGCCGGTGACCAGGGTCATCAGCACCAGCAGGCTCAGGGCCGGACGTAACAATGTGGACATTTCAGACTCCTCGAATTCGGGCTTAAAGCGGTGTGCCCGGCACACCGCTGTTCAGGGTCAAACCAGATGCAACGCTGTCAGCAACATGTCGATCGCCTTGATCCCCACGAACGGCACCAGAATCCCGCCCAGGCCATAGATCAGCAGGTTGCGTCGCAGCAACGCCGCCGCATTCGCCGCCTGCACCCGCACGCCGCGCAGGGCCAGCGGGATCAGCACGACGATGATCAAAGCGTTAAAGACGATGGCCGACAGGATCGCGCTCTGCGGGCTGCTCAAGTGCATGATGTTCAGCACGCCCAGTTGCGGGTAGATCGCAGCGAACAGTGCCGGCAGGATCGCGAAGTACTTGGCCACGTCGTTGGCGATGGAAAAGGTCGTCAATGCGCCGCGAGTCACCAGCAGTTCCTTGCCGATCTGCACCACATCCAGCAGCTTGGTCGGGTCGCTGTCGAGATCGACCATGTTGGCCGCTTCACGCGCCGCCTGAGTGCCGTCGTTCATCGCCATGCCGACGTCAGCCTGGGCCAGCGCCGGGGCATCGTTGGCACCGTCGCCGCACATCGCGACCAGGCGACCGTCGTTTTGCTCGTGACGGATGCGCGCCAGTTTCTTCTCTGGCGTCGCTTCGGCCAGTACATCGTCGACGCCTGCTTCAGCGGCAATCGCGGCGGCGGTCAGCGGGTTGTCGCCGGTGACCATCACCGTGCGGATCCCCAGTTTGCGCAGCTCGGCGAAACGCTCGCGGATGCCCGGCTTGACCACGTCTTTCAAGTGGATGACACCGAGCAGTTTGCCGTCGGCACAGACCAGCAACGGGGTGCCGCCGCTCTGGGCAATCTTGTCGATTTCCCGGGACAGCGCCGGCGCCAGATCCTTGCGTTGTTGACCGAGGAATGCCAGCAGCGAATCCACCGCGCCCTTGCGGAATACACGGCCCTGATAGTCGACACCGGACAAGCGTGTTTCCGCACTGAACGGCACCGCAGTCAACACATCCAGCGCAGGTTCCGCTTGCGGATGCAGGCCACGCAGGTACTCGACGATGGACTTGCCTTCGGCGGTTTCATCGGCGAGCGAAGCGAACAGCGCGCCTTCGGCCAGCTCGCGACCACTCACGCCGGGAGCGGCATACACCGCGCTGCAACGACGGTTGCCGAAGGTGATGGTGCCGGTCTTGTCCAGCAGCAACACGTGCACATCACCCGCTGCTTCCACTGCACGACCGGACTTGGCAATCACGTTCAGGCGCACTAGACGATCCATCCCGGCGATACCGATCGCTGACAACAGGCCGCCGATAGTGGTCGGAATCAGCGTGACCAACAGCGCCACCAGGAACACCAGCGGCAGGCTGCCGTTGGCAAAGTGAGCGAACGGTTGCAGGGTCACGACCACCAGCAGGAAGATCAGGGTCAGACCGATCAGCAGAATGTCCAGCGCCACTTCGTTCGGGGTCTTCTGGCGTTTGGCGCCTTCGACCAGCGCGATCATGCGGTCCAGAGTCGATTCGCCGGGGTTGGCGGTGATCTTCACCAGCAGCCAGTCGGACACCAGCCGCGTGTTGCCGGTGACCGCAGAACGGTCGCCGCCGGACTCGCGGATCACGGGAGCCGATTCACCGGTAATCGCCGCTTCGTTAACGGCCGCGATGCCTTCGATGACCTCGCCGTCACCGGGGATCATCTCCCCGGCTTCAACGCGCACCACATCACCCTTGCGCAGGCTGGCGGCGGGCACCACCTGGAAGCTGCCGTTGGCCAGTTTGCGTCGCGCACTCAGGCCTTCGCTGCCAGCCTTGAGGCTGTCGGCGCGGGCCTTGCCACGGCCTTCGGCCAGCGCTTCGGCGAAGTTGGCGAACAGCACGGTGAACCACAGCCACAGCGCAATTTGTGCCGCGACGAAGGTCGGCACGACGTTGTCCGGGATGAAGCACAACACGGTGGTGAAAATCGCGGTCAGTTCGACCACCAGCATCACTGGAGAGCGCACCAACTGGCGTGGGTCGAGCTTGACGAACGCTTGCACCAGCGCCGGACGCCACAGGGCGCTGATCGCGGTTTTGGGCGCTTCTGCCGACTTGGCAACTACCGCAGGTTTTGAAGCTGGAACATGCATATTCATGATGGATTCCTTAGAAGCCCATGCTCAGGTGTTCGGCAATCGGGCCGAGCGCCAGGGTCGGCAAGAAGGTCAGGCCGCCCACCAGCAAAATGGTCACGGTCAGCAGGGTCACGAACAGCGGGCCGTGGGTCGGGAAGCTGTTCTGGCCGATCGGCGCGGTTTTCTTCATCGCCAGGCTGCCGGCCAGGGCCAGTACCGGGAGGATGTAACCGAAGCGACCGATCAACATGCCCAGGCCCAGCATCAGGTTGTGGAACGGGGTGTTGGCACTCAGGCCACCGAAGGCCGAACCGTTGTTGGCACTGGCCGAGGTATAGGCGTACAGCAACTGGCTGAAACCGTGGGGGCCGGGGTTGCTGATGGTCGCCGCCGGGCCAGGCAGGGCAGCGGCGATCGCGCCCAGCACCAGTACGCCAACCGGCATCACCAGCAAGGTCACGACCAACAGTTGCACTTCGCGGGCCTGGAGTTTCTTGCCGAGGTATTCCGGGGTGCGGCCGATCATCAGACCGGCGAGGAACACCGCGATCAGCACGTTCAGCAACATGCCGTAGAGCCCGGCACCGACGCCGCCGAAGATCACTTCGCCGACCATCATGTTGACCAGCGCCACCATGCCGCTGAGCGGGTTGAGGCTGTCATGCATGCCGTTGACCGAACCGTTCGAGGCTGCGGTGGTGGTCACCGACCAGAGCACGGTGGCAGTGGTGCCGAAACGCGATTCCTTGCCTTCCAGCGGTGCGGTCTGTTCGACGGCCACGTTGTTCAGCGCAGGATTCGGTTGATACTCGGCCCACAGCGACGTGGCGCCGCCGATCAGGAACAGTGCGAGCATGCAGCCGATGATGGCGCGGCTCTGACGCAGATCCTTGACGTAGTGACCGAAGGTGAACACCAGCGCCACCGGGATCAGGATGATCGAAGTGACTTCGAACAGGTTGCTCCACGCGGTCGGATTCTCGAATGGATGCGCCGAGTTGACGCCGAAAAAACCACCGCCGTTGGTGCCCAGTTGCTTGATCGCAATCTGGCTGGCTGCGGGGCCGAGCGGGATTACTTGATCCACGCCTTGCAGAGTCACCGCATTCACGTATTGCGCGAAGGTCTGCGGCACGCCCTGCCACACCAGATACAGCGCCAGCAGCAGGCACAGCGGCAGCAGACCGTAGAGGGTGGCGCGGGTCATGTCGGCCCAGAAGTTGCCGAGGGTCTTGGTGGATTTGCGACCGATGCCACGGCACAACGCGACGAGCACGGCAAGACCGGTGGCGGCGCTGACGAAGTTCTGCACGGTGAGGCCGACCATCTGGCTCAGGTAGCTGAGGGTCGCTTCACCGCTGTAGGACTGCCAGTTGGTGTTGGTCATGAAGCTGACGGCGGTGTTGAACGCCTGGGTCCACTCCTGGCCCGGCAGGTTTTGCGGGTTCAGCGGCAGGTGATCCTGGAACAACAGGATCGCGAACAGCAACAGGAAACCCGCGAGGTTGAACGCCAGCAGCGCCAGCGTGTACTTCTGCCAGCTCTGTTCGGCTTGCGGATCGACCCCGGCAATGCGGTAACAGCCGCGCTCGACCGGGCCGAGAATCGGCGTCAGCCAGGTGCGCTGACCTTCCATCACCTTGTAGTAGAAGCGCCCGAGGAACGGCGCCGGCAGCAACACCAACGCGAAAAACGCGAGGATCTGCCAATAGTCATAACTGTGCATAGCCGCTCCTAGTTCCGGTCCGCGCGCAACAGCGCAACCAACAGATAAATGAACAGCCCCACTGCCAGCAGCAGGGACACCCCGTCCAGAACGCTCATGGAAGATCTCCGTGTTACGGCTTATTGCCGCGTGTGGAGGCATTGTCGGAAAGGAGGCTGTAAAGAAACGAGACCGAGGGTGCGGGCGGGGCATAAAGAATGCGTAAAGAGTGGGTTTATGCCTTCTTTACGACTGTTCCCGATGGCCGACGCACCTGACTGGCGCACAGAAATGTGGCTATCGAGTCGCGAACATCCCCGATACGACAGCTTTCAGCCCATTGCGACCCGCCAATACAAAATGGCACGCCCACTGCACACGCCCTCCCCCGAGCTTTCCAAACCGTTCAGGGAGCAAACGCATGAACACACAACTCAAACCCACGCTGGGCACATTGCACCTGTGGGGCATTGCGGTGGGGCTGGTGATTTCCGGGGAGTATTTCGGCTGGAGTTATGGCTGGGGCGTCGCCGGAACATTGGGCTTTCTGGTGACCTCGTTCATGGTCGCGACCATGTACACCTGCTTCATTTTCAGCTTCACCGAACTGACCACGGCGATCCCGCATGCGGGCGGGCCGTTTGCCTACAGTCGCCGGGCTTTTGGTGAAAAGGGCGGATTGATCGCCGGATTGGCAACGCTGATCGAATTCGTTTTTGCCCCACCGGCGATTGCGCTGGCGATTGGCGCCTATCTGAACGTACAGTTTCCGGCCCTCGATCCGAAACACGCAGCGGTTGGTGCATACATCGTGTTCATGGGCCTGAACATTCTTGGTGTGAAACTGGCCGCGACCTTCGAGTTGATCGTCTGCGTGCTGGCCGTCGCCGAGTTGCTGGTGTTCATGGGCGTGGTCGCACCCGCCTTCAGCTTCAGCAACTTCGCCCTCAATGGCTGGGCCGGCGCGGACGTGTTCGGCGCACCGGCGATCGCCGGGATGTTCGCGGCGATTCCGTTTGCGATCTGGTTCTTCCTCGCGATTGAAGGCGCGGCCATGGCGGCAGAAGAAGCCAAGGATCCGAAACGCACGATTCCCAAGGCTTACATCAGCGGCATCCTGACCCTGGTGCTGCTGGCCATGGGCGTGATGTTCTTTGCCGGCGGCGTCGGCGACTGGCGCACCCTGTCGAACATCAACGACCCGCTGCCGCAGGCGATGAAAGCGGTGGTCGGCGACAATTCCGGCTGGCTGCACATGCTGGTGTGGATCGGCCTGTTCGGGCTGGTGGCGAGTTTCCACGGGATCATTCTCGGCTACTCGCGGCAGTTCTTCGCCCTCGCCCGTGCCGGTTACCTGCCCGCCTCGCTGGCGAAGCTGTCGCGCTTCCAGACGCCGCACCGGGCGATCATCGCCGGCGGAATCATCGGCATTGCCGCCATTTACAGCGACGGCCTGATCAACCTCGGCGGCATGACCCTCACTGCCGCAATGATCACCATGGCCGTGTTCGGCGCCATCGTGATGTACATCATGAGCATGCTCAGTCTGTTCAAGCTGCGCAAAAGCGAACCGAATCTGGAGCGGACTTTCCGCGCGCCGTGCTACCCATTGATCCCGTTCATTGCGCTGGTCCTGGCAATCGTGTGCCTGGTAGCGATGGCGTGGTTCAATGCGCTGATCGGCCTGATTTTCCTGGGGATCATGGCGGTCGGTTTCGGCTACTTTTTGCTCACCGGGCAGTTGCGCGCGAACGCTCCGGCGGATGCCATGCTGACGGGGCTTTAACCGCACCGGGCATAACCGGCCTAGAATGGAACCACTGCGATTTCCCATCGCTCAAACGTGGTAAGCAGCATCGCCGGCGAAATCCTCGCCCGGCGACCTGCCATTAAGGAGAGCCGCTATGCCCTGGTATGCCTGGTTGATTCTGGTCGTTGCAATCGGCTCGATCGTGGGGGGTCTGATGATGCTGCGCGACACCGCCAACAAGGTCGAACTGACCGAAGAACAACGTCAACGCGTTGCCGAGCGCAATGCCGAAGCGGACATCAAGGACGCGCAGGACCGCTGAACGAAAAACCCCGCCTGAATCGGCGGGGTTTGTTTTTTATCGCGGTTACTTTTCCCAGTCGGCCTTGGCAATGTGCAAGCCATGCAGGCCTTTGTACGCCGCGCGCTCCGGCGAGCTCCAGCCTTCCAGCAGAGACTCGTCCAGACGATAGATTTCCACACCCAGCGGGCGGCACACGCTCAATGGATCCTGCGCGTCCGGCCCCCACATCGCCAGCGACAGATCACCGCCGGGACACGTCGACAATGCACACAGCAAGTCGATTTCCGCAAAGAACTCCAGATAATCGCCCTTCTGCGCCGGGCAGGCCTTCATGAAGTACAAGTCATCATGATTCAGCCCCGTGCACTGAAAGATGTTCAAAACGTCATGCACATCGAATTCGGTCAGACCGTGCGGTAGCACGGCGCGGGTCAGGTTGGAGTGGCAGTGATGGTGGAAGTCTTCGCCGGTGAGCATTTTGTTCACATACGGATCACAGCGTGTGCCGAGCAAGTCGTGCAGGCGCCCGCCGTGTTCATCGATGCCGTAATCGGCCAGGCTGTCATCGGTGATGGTCACCAGAGGCCGTAGAAAAGGCAGGTTCGACCAGAGACGATCATGGGTGCTGACATGCGCGCCCTGCAGTTGTCGGGTGCGCGCCGCCCACATCCGTTCACGCGGATCGTGGGCATTCCACACATTGAAGTCGCCCACCTGAGGCCCCACCGGTGTGGTGACACGAAACACATGCCCCGCCGGAACATGCCAGGCGCGGCCGGTGCGGATCGGCACTTCGAATTGCTCGATCAGGGTCCGCGCAGCCTTCTGGTCGCGAATCCGCTCATAAAACGGTGTATTGACCTGCAAGGCCGAGCCCTTACTGACTTGATAGGCGGCCGGATAGTCTTTGTACATGGTTCTCCTGCTCCTTCGGTGATGGCAACTTTGTGAGCTGCTACCACTATCCGTGCCAACCATTGACGGCTGTTACGAACATGTTGGATTCACCGGCAGGCTTTTTAGAAGTAGAAGTACAGTCACCATTCAATTTGCATTGGTTAAGATGGCGGTCTTGTTGCGGAGAGTTTAAATGCGTTACTCGCAAGATCATAAAGCCCAGACCCATCAGCGCATTATCAAGGAAGCATCCGAACGCTTTCGCAAGGACGGCATCGGCGCGACCGGTCTGCAACCGTTGATGAAAGCGCTGGGCCTGACCCACGGTGGCTTTTATTCGCATTTCAAATCCAAGGACGACCTGGTCGAAAAAGCCCTGCAGGCGGCTGGCGATCAGGTCGCGGGCTTGTGCGAGGAGCTGTTCGCCCAGGAAAAACCGCTGGAAGCCTTCATCGATACGTACCTGTCCGAATGGCACCAGACCTCTCCTCATGAAGGCTGCCCGCTGCTGACCATTTCTTCGGAACTGGGATTGCGCGGACAACCGAGCCCGACCAGCGATCTCGTGCTCAAGGCGCGTCTGGATCAGATCCAGAACACCCTTGAAGGCGAGAACGCGGCCGAACGCAGCATCGTCATCATGGCGACACTGGCGGGCGCGCTCCTGCTCTCACGCAGCGTCGCGGATGCCGGGTTTGCCCAACAGATCCTCGACGTCACCCGCGAACAACTCAAGCGCTCCGAAGACTAAGCCTGCCAGCGCTTGAACAGCACGCTGGCATTGACCCCACCGAAACCGAAGCCGTTGGACAGCGCGTATTCGATCGGCATTGACCGCGCCTGACCGTGGACGATGTCCACGCCTTCGCTGGCCGGGTCGGGATTGTCCAGATTGAGGGTAGGCGGAACGGTCTGGTCGCGGATAGCCAACAACGTGAAGATCGCTTCCAGGCCACCGGCAGCTCCCAATAAATGGCCGGTGGCGGATTTGGTCGAGGTCACGGCGATCTTGCTCTGCGCTCCAAACACCGACTTGATGGCCGCCAGTTCCCCGAGATCGCCAACCGGCGTCGAGGTCGCATGTGCATTCAGATGCTGCACCTGATCCGGCGCGATACCGGCCTGAGCCAGCGCCAGCGTCATGGCTCGTCGAGCTCCGCTGCCGTCTTCCGGCCCGGCAGTCAAATGATAGGCGTCGGCACTGGTGCCGTAGCCGACCAGTTCGGCCAGTGGCTTGGCACCACGGGCCAATGCGTGATCCAGCGACTCGATCACCAGCAACCCGGCCCCCTCGCCCATCACGAAACCGTCACGCCCGCTGTCGAACGGGCGCGAAGCACGCTCGGGCGTTTCGTTGTAGCCACTGGAGAGTGCCCGCGCCGCTGCAAATCCGGCAAGGCTCACGCGGTCGATGCATGCTTCCGCACCGCCGCACACGGCAATGTCGGCCTCACCGGCACGAATCAGCCGAGCGGCGTCACCGATCGCCTGCACGCCAGCGGCACACGCGGTGACCGGCGCACCTAGCGGGCCCTTCAGACCGTGCTGGATCGAGACATGGCCCGCCGCGAGGTTGACCAAAAACGAAGGGAT
Organism: Pseudomonas sp. R38(2017); assembly: GCF_002112395.1. Lineage (NCBI taxonomy): Bacteria > Pseudomonadati > Pseudomonadota > Gammaproteobacteria > Pseudomonadales > Pseudomonadaceae > Pseudomonas > Pseudomonas sp. R38(2017). The sequence continues at coordinate 596,626 of NZ_NEHN01000001.1, read as the reverse complement.
GGTGAACGGCGACAAGCGACGCGGACCACGGCTGTCGGTGGTGCGCACGGCATCGGCAATCGCGCCGAATCCGCCGACACCGGAGCCGATGATGGTCGCTGTGCGCTCCTGAGCGAGGGGGGCGTTCGGGTGCCAGCCGGCCTGCTCAAGCGCCTGACGGGCAGCCTCCATGGCAAACAGAATGAAACGATCCATTTTCTTCTGCTCTTTGGGCGGCGTCGCCCGATCCGGATCGAAACCGGCCTCGGCGTCCTCTTCCATTGTCGGCACCACACCACCGACCCGGGCCGGCAGATCGGCAATCACCGCTTCCGGCAACTGGCGCAAGCCCGAGCGCCCGGCAAGCAAACGCTGCCAAACGACTTCGACACCACTGCCCAAGGGCGATACCAGGCCCATACCCGTAACAACTACTCGACGCTGATCCATATCGGGTTGACCTCTCACGACTCAAAAGTCCTTCACTTGTAACGGCTGGCCGCCGAGCTGTGGGACAGGTTGGGCGCCATCACATGACGCGCGGCGACGAAGGCTTGCCACTCTGCGGCGTCTGGCAGCGAAGGAATGGTGACGAGTTCGCCCTGATCCAGCCCGGACAATGCGGCATCGACCATTTCGCCCGCCTCCATGACCATCTCCGCGGGTATGCCACTGGCGTCAGTGCCGGACCGTTCCCAGATTTCAGTTCGGGTCACACCGGGCAATACCGCTTGCACCTTGACCCCGGTGCCTTCAAGTTCCGTATTGAGCGACTGAGTGAGGCTCAACACGTAGGCCTTGCTGGCACTGTAGGTGGCATTGAAACGTTCGGGGAACAAGGCGACCACCGACGCGATATTAATGATCGTGCCGCGCCCGGCGCTGGTGAATGCCGAGGCAGCAGCGGCTGCCAGCCGGGTGAGGGTTGTGACGTTCAATTGAATCAGCTTCTCCAGCGCCTCGGGATCGGCATTGGCCAGCAATCCATTAATTGCCACCCCCGCATTGTTGACCAACAGGCTGATGCTGGAATCGCTGCGCAGGCGCTGCTCAAGCTTGAGCACCTCATTTTTTTGCGTCAGATCGGCCCTCAGCACTTCGACCTGGACACCGTGAGCATCCCGCAACCTGTCTGCAGCAGACTCCAGGCGTTCCTGATCGCGAGCCACCAGCAACAGATCAAAACCACGCGCCGCCAATCGATCGGCATACACCGCACCGATGCCGGAAGAGGCGCCCGTGACAAGCGCCGTGCCTTGGGTTTTCGGTGAATTCATAACGATACTCCTGAAATGCGTGAAGGATGAGCGACCTCTGAAAAGCAGAAGGCTTCAGTGGCGGCTGAAATTATTATAGGCATAATCTCAAAGCAATATGATAGCCGTAATTTTCTATTTTCCGACGGAAAGGCTGTCGTCCTTCTGCGATGTACTCAGGAACCGGGAACCAAAAAGGGCCGGTCAATGACCGGCCCTTTAGCGTTGAACAATAAGCTTAGTTCACTTCCAGCTTGTCGCGATTGCGATCCAGGATCGCCTTGCCGATCCCCTTCACTTCCAGCAATTCATCCACCGACGCGAACGGCCCGTTTGTTTCACGATAAGCAACAATCGCTTTCGCCTTGGCCTCGCCTACGCCTGCAAGTTCCTTCTGCAGAGTGGCCGCATCGGCACCGTTCAGATCGACCTTCTGATTTTCAGAAGCGGCTGAGGCGTCCATCACCACAGGCGCCTTGTTCGTTTCGGAAGAAGCCAGAGGTGCAGCAATGGCGGCAATCGAGGCACTGGTCAGCAAGGCAAAAATCAGGGAGTAGAAATAACCGGTACGCATAAGTGACGCTCCATCATCAATTGAGAAAGCAGCTTTTCCGAAGCTGCTCTCCAAACTTAGGCGATGATGGGAGCCTGTCAAAAACGTGTCCGTTACAGGATGTGAAACAATCAGGGTTCGAGACGGCGCTGCTGGTAGATCCAGTCGACGATTTCGCCGTCAGGGGTGTAGCCGCTGACGGTTTCGCGCAGAAGCTGGCGGACGCGGGAGTAGTCATCCGCATCGACAGCAGCGAGCAGCTCTCCCAACCGGGATTTAAGAACATCCCATGGCAAATGATCTTCACTGGCAGTCATGATCATCGGATGCGGCGTGGCGGCGACGTTGTCGCCGATCAATAGCTCTTCATAGAGCTTTTCTCCAGGCCGCAAACCGGTGAACTCAATTGAGATGTCACCCTGCGGATTACGCTCGGAGCGAATGCTCAGACCGGACAGATGGATCATCTTTTCCGCGAGCTCAACGATTTTCACCGGCTCCCCCATATCCAGCACGAACACATCGCCGCCCTGCCCCATGGAGCCTGCCTGGATAACCAGTTGTGCGGCTTCGGGGATGGTCATGAAGTAACGGGTGATTTTCGGATGGGTGACTGTCAGCGGGCCGCCGGACTTGATCTGGTTGTGAAACAGCGGAATCACCGACCCGGATGACCCCAGCACATTACCGAAACGGACCATGGTGAAGCGGGTTTTATTGACCCGAGAGACATTGGATTTGTCGCCAAACAAAACCGGCGCAATTTCACGACTCAAGGCCTGAAGGGTCAACTCGGCCAAGCGCTTGGTGCTGCCCATGATGTTGGTCGGACGCACAGCCTTGTCCGTCGAAATCAATACAAAGTTGGACACGCCTGATTGCAATGCTGCCTGAGCCGTATTGAGCGTGCCGATCACATTGTTCAGCACGCCTTCGGCAATGTTGTGCTCGACCATAGGCACATGCTTGTAGGCGGCAGCGTGATAAACGGTGTCGACCCGCCAGGTCTTCATGACATCGAGCAGTTTATGCGGGTGGCGGATAGAGCCGAGAATCGGCAGCAAGTGCACGGATACAGACTCCCGGCAACCACGCCGTTCCAGCTCGGACAGAATGCTGTACAGATTGAACTCACTGTGATCGAACAGCAGCAGCGTGGTCGGTCCCAGTGCGAAGATCTGCCGGCACAATTCCGAACCGATCGAGCCGCCCGCTCCCGTCACCATCACAGTCTTGCCCTTGATACAGCGCTCCAGCAGATCCGGCTGCGCGGGCACCGAGTCGCGTCCCAGCAGGTCGGCAATATCTACCTCTTGAATATCCTCGACCTTGACCCGGCCGCTCGCCAGATCGGTGAAATTCGGCACACTTCTTACGTGAAGCGGAAACCCTTCAAGCAGGTTAAGAATCTCCCGACGCCGCGCCCGGGTCGATGACGGAAGCGCGAGGAGGATTTCCTGGGCGCCTGTGACATCGATCATCTCTTGAATGTGTTTGGGCTTGTAGACATGCAGCCCGGAAATCGAACGCTCCGCAATACTCGGGTCATCGTCAACGAACGCCACCGGGCGCATCACTTTACCCATGCGAAGTGCTGCCACCAATTGATTGCCGGCAACACCGGCGCCGTAGATGGCGACCTTGGTCAAGCCGTTGTCGCGACTGGTGAACGGTACATGCAAAGACGCGGTAAACCAGTCCCCCATGAAGTACTGACGCATGCAAAGGCGCAATCCGCCGATAATGACCAGACTCAGCCACCAGTAGTTGAATATGATCGAACGCGGAACAACGGTTTCGTGATTGCTGTACCAGTAGACAACTACAGCCAAAATCAAGGAGGACAAACTGACGGCTTTGATAATCGCGATCAACGCGTCATTGCCGAAGTAACGCATGACCGCCCGGTACATGCCAAAACGAATAAACAGAGGAATCGCGACAACGGGTGCGCATGCGAACAGCCAGAGATGCACTTTGAAGGGGTTGTACATGTCGTCAATCCCCAGTCGGACAATGAATGCCAACCAGAGCGCGGCCCAGACCAGGATAATGTCTGTTGCCACTTGTATAAGACGCTTTCGCCGCCGGGGCAATCCCAGCAACCGCTCTCTGATCTTGTTCATTGAATCCTCAAACACCTCAGCCCCTCCCTTCAACTGATGCATCGCCTCGGTAAATCAGTAGCGCATCTCGTCTACTTTAAACCTAAATGACAATCTCAATACCGTTAACAGTTATTCATCAACCTTCTATTCAAGTTCACCGGCCCGAAACCTGATTGCCAGCAACAGCAAAGGAGCATAGGCCACAATCAGGCCCAGGCTGCCGTCCAGCCCAAAACGTGTCACCGCCACGGCAACCGGCAACAGCCAGAACATATTGATCGCCGCAACGGCAATAGTTACCGGCAGATGACGACCAAACCGACGAGAGGCGAACTGATAGGCATGGCTGCGATGGGCTTCATACACTTTGTCACCGCGTAGCAATCGGCGAAGCAAGGTGTAAGTTGCATCAACAATGAATACGCCGAGCAGGATCAGCCAGCCCCATAAAAAATCACTCGAAACCGCCGCCGCCTGCAGCGACAGGCCTCCCAGCACGATGCCGAGGAAGCCACTACCGGCATCACCCATGAAGATTTTTGCGGGCGGAAAATTCCAGAACAGGAAACCGGCGACGCACACCGCAAGCAGCAGCGGTGCCCAGACCAATTGCAACCAACCGCCTAGCCAGGCAAGCAGACACGCACTGAGACAGATGCTGATGGCTTCGACACTCGCGATACCGTCAATGCCATCCATGAAGTTGTATAGATTCAGCAACCACACCAGATAAACCACGGCAAGCAACTGCCCAACCACGCCGAGATCGACCTGCCATCCGAAAATCGCGATAGGCGGCAGACCTCCCATCCAGAAAAGCAGCCAGGTGGCGGCTGCAAAATGACCCAACAGGCGCCAGCGAGCAGCGATATGCCCGTGGTCATCCATAAAGCCGATGACCGCGACCAGGCCGCCCGCTCCCGCAATCGCCCAGAACTGAGCCGTGACGATCAGGTCCCGCCAGAGCAGGAAAACCAGTGCGACCATGAAAGTCAGGACTATGGCTACTCCGCCACCACGCGGGGTCGGCACAGAATGCGAACTGCGCGCATTGGGAATATCCATCAGGCTGCGCGACAACGCGTAGTGGCGTAATAGCCAGGTACAACCGAAGGACAGAAGTGCAGCGACTGGTATGAACCATCCGTAATTCATGATTGGCGAGTATCCAGAAAGTGTTGCGCCGTCATTGCCAGGGCGCGGTCCAGGGCTACCGGAGGCACCCAGTTCAACAGCCGCCGGTTTTTGCTGATATCAACTTGCAGGGAGGCAAAAATCCTTTGCGACAGCGCCCGGCGCCCCAACACGGTGGCCACGCCATTCATCACGCTGACCGGCACCGGCAACAGATGCGCATGGCGCCCCATGGCAACTGCCAGCTTGCGCAGGAGCTGAGTGGTCGATAGATCTTCGCCATCACTGGCCAGGAAAATCTGGTTGGCGGCGCCTGGGTGCTCGGCGCATGTCATGATCAGGTCGACCAGATTGTCGATGGCAACCAGGCTTCGCCGATTCCCTACAGCGCCAAACGGTAGCGGCACGCCGCGATACAGCCAGCGCATCATGCTGAGAAAGTTGGCTTTCACCCCGGGACCATAGACCAGCACCGGGCGGATGATCACCAGCTCCATGCCTGTTTCGGCCGCCAGCACCTGCAAGGCCTGTTCGGCCTCAAGTTTGGAGACGCCATAGGGATCGACGGGAGCGGGCAAATCGTCTGCGGTGAAGGGGTGCCCGGGCGTCGTGACCTCGCCATTGACCTTGATCGAACTGATGAAAACGAACCTGCCGACCCCGGCTGCAGCGGCCTGACGCGCCAGGTTCAAGGTGCCATCGACATTGACCAGGCGAAACGCCGCCAGCGGATCGGCCGCGGCTTCTTTCATGACATGAACGCGAGCGGCAGCGTGAATGACACACTCGACACCGTTCAGCGCCGCACTCCAGTCCTGCGGCGACTCAAGACTCGCGCACGGGACCGAGCGTGCTCCGGGCGGAAGTGGTATCACCGCGCCCCGTACCGGAGCAACGACAGAACACTCTGGTGTCACTGACAGTCGTTCGATTAATGCGCGCCCCACAAAACCGCTGCCACCAGTAACCAGGAATATCTTGGAGCTCATGGGTGACCCTTGGGGAAACATGAATGAGGGCGAAGAGGACGCGCGGACTCTTCGTGAAATGGCAATCAACTGCCCCATCAATGAGGAGACAGACGTTATCCGGGGAATAGCTTTGGGCCGCAGTTTATTGAATCGGTGAACGGTTGACCACTTTCGCTGAACAGCCGTCTTGTAGCACTGGCTCACGATAGTCCGGACTCACGCCGAACAATGATTTGCAGCACAAGATATCGAATAGCCAGAAAATAAACTTTAGCGCGCACTGATTCTTGACGATTCGCAATCCAGTACGACACATCACGTTCAAATCAGTAGTGCCCGTCACGCCAGCGAAAATGCGGTTCCCACCTCCACAACACAAACAAATCGCCTAAATCCGCTTCGCTGGTTGGAGCTGGCTCAGGGTACGGATAGAATCCGTCCGGAAAAGTGGCACGAGCCCATGCCTGCAAGAGCCAACTGCATGCTCGGCACATAATATTATCGGCGAACACCGCCAAAAATACATATATCGCACGTCTTTTGCTTCGAAATGGAGAGCCCCATGCAGCAGATCAATAACCTTGCAGCGAAGATAGAAAAGTTTCAATCGCAAATCAGTTCTTCGGTGCAACGCGTAATTGCCAGCGGCTGGGTGATTTTGGGACCGGAAGTCAAACGCTTTGAAACCGCCTTCGCGCAATATTTGAATGCCGGTCATTGCATCACTGTCGCCAACGGTACCGATGCCATCGAACTGGCTCTCAAGGCTCTGGGCGTCGGCAAAGGCGATCAAGTGGCAACCGTCGCCAATGCCGGGATGTACACCACTACGTCGGTTCTGGCCATCGGCGCCACCCCGATTTTCATGGACGTCGACCTGCAGACTCACGTAGTGACCCTCGAAGGCGTCAAGCAGGCGATTGAAGCCGGTGCCAAAGCCGTGGTCGTCACCCACCTGTACGGCCTGGCAACCCCACAAATCAAGGCCATCGCCGAATACTGCAGCGAGCGGCAGATTCCATTGCTCGAAGATTGCGCCCAGGCCCACGGCGCCGAGCGCGACGGACAGCGAGTCGGCACTTTTGGCGACGCTGCGAGCTTCAGCTTCTACCCAACCAAAAACCTTGGCGCACTGGGTGACGGCGGCGCCGTCGTCACCAACTCCGCGACCATTGCCCAGCGCGTAGCGCAATTGCGCCAATACGGCTGGTCCTCGAAATATTGTGTCGAACTGGACGGCGCCCGCAACAGTCGCCTGGATGAAATGCAGGCAGCGATCCTGTCCGAGTTTCTGCCGCACCTCGACGAGAGTAACGCACGCCGTCGTGAAATCGCGTCGCGCTACAGAAACGAAATCCATCACGCGGATGTAAATCACGCCGAAGATCAAGGCACCGCCTCGGTCGCCCACCTGTACGTGATCAAGTCGGCGAAGCGCGATGCGCTGCAAGTGCACTTGCGCGAAGCACAGATCGCGTCCGACGTTCATTACCCGATCCCGGACTACAAGCAACCAGTCTTTGGCAAGCAGTTCGCCGACTACAGCCTGGCCAACACCGAACAACTGGCCTCGCTGATCCTGACCCTGCCTTGCTACCCGGAAATGACCGACGAAGAGGTCAGCACCGTGATCACCGCCGTCAACGGATGGGTGGCATGAGATATTCCGTTATCGTCCCGGTTTACAAGAACGCTGACTCGATACCCCGGCTGATCCAGGCCCTGACAGACATGAACGACACACTCGAGAATCAGCTCGAGGTGGTTTTTGTGGTGGATGGCAGTCCCGACGATTCGTTTGCCCTGCTCAAGAATGCACTGGGCACCATGCGCTTTTCCGCGCAATTGTTGGCTCATTCGCGCAACTTCGGCTCGTTTCCGGCCATTCGCACTGGCCTGATGGCTGCCAGGGGCGAGTATTTCGGCGTGATGGCAGCAGACCTTCAGGAGCCGCCAGAGCTTTTGATCAGCTTCTTCAAGTCGCTTTCCAATGACGAATGCGACGTCGCCATCGGCACCCGCAATGCCCGTCAGGATCCGCTTTCCAGCCGCATGGCCTCCTCGATCTTCTGGGGTCTGTATCGCCGACTGGTCGTGCATGACATGCCAAAGGGCGGCGTGGATATTTTCGGTTGCAACAAGGCGTTCCGTGAACAACTGCTACAACTGAACGAGTCCCGCTCGTCGCTCATCGCACTGATCTTCTGGCTGGGCTTCCGTCGCAAGTTCATCGAGTACGAGCGTCAGACCCGCCTCGAAGGCAAATCGGCATGGACCTTCAAGAAAAAGCTCGAATACATGATGGACAGTGTGTTCGCCTTCACCGACTACCCAATCAGACTGCTGACCCGAATGGGCGCGATGGGCTCGCTCATCTCTCTGTTCATTGGCGTAATGGTCATCATCGCGCGACTGTCGGGAGCCATTGAGGTACCGGGTTACGCCGCAACCATGCTGGTGGTGCTGCTGCTGGGGACATTGAATCTGCTCGGGGTCGGCCTCGTGGGCACTTATGCCTGGCGGGCCTACGAAAACAGCAAGCAGCGACCGCTGGCCATTGTCTGCATGAAACTCGACAACAAGGAAATTCCAAATGAGTGAGCCGTTCATCCACGCCAGCGCCGATGTCAAAAGCAAGAACATCGGCAAGAACACGCGCATCTGGCAGTACGTGGTGGTCTTCCAGGATGCGGTGATTGGTGAAGACGTCAATGTCTGCTCGCACTCACTGATCGAAAACGACGTGGTGATCGGCGATCGTACGACCATCAAATCCGGGGTTTATGTCTGGGACGGCCTGCGGATCGGCTCCGATGTGTTCATCGGCCCGAACGCCACGTTCACCAACGACAAGTTCCCACGCTCGAAGGTCTATCCGGAGTCGTTCTCTCAGACGGTGATCCAGGACGGCGCTTCCATCGGCGGCGGAGCAGTCATCCTGCCAGGCATCACTATCGGCACGGGTGCGATGGTCGGCGCAGGTGCCGTGGTCACAAAATCTGTACCGCCATACGCCATCGTCACGGGATCCCCTGCCCGGATCACCGGCTACGTCGAGAACTCCGCCTTCAGCGATGCAGCCAAAAGCCCTGCGGCGAAACCCGAAGAGCAGTCGGATGCTGTGGTTCGGATCGGTGTGGGCGATGTCACCACCCACCGATTCAAATACATCGCCGACATGCGTGGTGACTTGTCGGTCGGCGAGTTCCACAAGGAAATCCCCTTCACACCAAAACGCTACTTCCTGGTATTCAACGTTCCGAGCCAGAAGACTCGTGGTGAGCATGCTCATCACAAATGCCACCAGTTCCTGATTTGTGTGAAAGGCAGCTGTGCGGTGGTGGTCGATGATGGTACCAATCGGGCAGAAGTTACTCTGGATGCGCCAAACAAAGGGATTTACCTGCCACCACTAACGTGGGGCATCCAATACAAATACTCTGAAGACGCAGTGTTGCTGGTGTTCACTTCCGATTACTACGAAGCTGACGACTATATTCGAGATTATTCGGAATTCGTCAAACTCACCTCGAAAAAATCACCATTGTGATAGCACTTAAAGACAATAACCAAGCTCGTCGCTGGATTCAGTTTCTGATCGGCGGCGGGCTCAACACCGGCCTGACCTACTGCCTCTACTTGATGTTGAGTTACTGGATCGACTATCAGATAGCCTATGCAATCGCCTATGCGGCCGGGATTGTTTTTGCCTACTTCTTCAACTCGAAAGTTGTTTTCAAGGTTCAACAGTCATGGATTGGCATGGCGATCTATCCGAGCATCTACCTGGTGCAGTATCTGCTCGGCGCATTAATACTCAACCTCCTGGTCGAGCACCTGCATTTACACAAAGCGATCGCTCCGATTCTGGTGATTTTGCTTCTGCTGCCATGCAGCTATCTATTGAATAAATTTGTCCTGAAGGTCACACATAAAACAAAACCATAACAGGACCAACGGGCACCACATGACTGCAATTTTCAATCAGGCGCCAACTTTGGCGCCAGCAACACTTCATGGAAAAAAACTGATCTGGCTCGCCCATCTGGGCCCAGCTCTGCTTACCGTATTTTTTATCTGGCTTCCGTTTGGCTTCGCCCTGACCGGATTGCTCGAAGAGTGGGGGGTTGTTGGGTTATTCAGCAGAGTCGGTGTGTTTTTTCTGACAGATGCCGCCAGTGCAATGCCGGCGCATGCCCTTCGACCGCTCACTATTCTTCCTCATGCAATTGCATACAGCCTCGACCCTAACTCGTTCAACTATTGGCATGTCTTACTGATCATTGCCTTGGTGATCAAGGGATGGGCTGCCAGTGTCATCACCACCCGCATCACAGGCGCAATCAAATGGGGAATGCTGGCGAGCGTGCTGGTCATCGTTTTCCCCGCTGACACCATGCAACTGTCGTTCAGGTCCATCCACATCAACTGGGCCCTCAGCCTTGTCTTGTTGGCCAGCGTCCTGCTGATACGGGCACTCGACGAAAGAAACAGAGTCAAGTCCTTAATTCTCAGTGCCCTTGCAAGCCTGATACTCGCTGCCAGCTGCGCGATGTACGAAGTAGCGCTACTGCTGGCGGCCATTCCAGCATTCGTGGTCTTCATACAAGTCGGCATCAAAGGCATTGCTGCGCATATCAAGCGGTTCTACTGTCAACACCTGATCTGGGCGGTCGGCCCGGCCGCGTATATCATCTATGTAATACACACTCTGCCGCTGGTACACAGTTATCAAAGCGCAGTGGTGGGTGATAGTGCACTAGCCTCTGTAAAAATGTACTTCCCCAAACTGTTCACCCTGGGTGTAAAACGAAGCGTTTTCGGCGGCTGGATTGATGCATTCAGAATCACCGGTTCTGAAATCGGCAGTTATTGGTATGTGACCGTCGCTACCGCGCTACTGCTTGCATTGATTGCATTTGCCGCCTGGAAATCAAAAGACACCCTCCTGGTCGAGACAGGTTCGAACTCACGCTGGACGTTGCCCGTGCGCATGATCGCGATCGGACTCGTCCTGATTTGCCTAGGCTATCTGCCGTTCATTTTCAATCCTGCGCACATGGCCGTCAGCCAGAGAACTTTTCTATATGCAGCTCCCGGAGCGACGATGATATTTATCGCACTGCTCCTGTGCATTTACCGATATTCGAAAACAGCCACAGCCACGCTGTCTGCAATGCTGATTTTCACCGGACTGTCAGCACAGCTGTTTCAGTTCCAGCACTACATTGAAATTTCCAAAAGGCAACAGTCGATCCTCAACGACATCGCCCATAACTTTGACGGAAATGCAGTCGGTAAAACTCTGCTGATCCTTGACTACTCCAATCAACTCAATCATGACTGGATGTTTTTGAACCCAGACCTGAGCGCCATCCTTTTCCATATATACGAAAAGCCGGCGGACACCATTGAAGTCTGCTATATGCCTAGCCACGAGTGGCAACAGACCGACCCGTTGCAGCGCAAAGGTACATGCGAGAAAACCGAAGAAGGATGGACACTCAACTATCCCGTGCCGTTTGACACTCCCCCACCACCGAGCAAGAAACTTTCCAATGCGGACGTTGTAACTGTCGAAGTTGGAAGGGGCGAAGCACCTGCTGCCAATGCCGAGCTGAATGCATGGCGCAAGGAGCTGGAGTCCGAGTCATCTCCGGCAGGTGCCCGGCTGCGAGGCATCACTGAATCGCACCCCTGGTTTCAATTCTTCCAGTTCCGCCAACCGGCCCCTGATGAGTACTACTGGGACTTTGGCAGGTGGTGGAGCATGACTCCGCCAATCGCCGGGTCTGGCTGGAGGAACACGCAATGGGAAACAAGACGCTTTGTTCATACAGCTTCGGCGTGGAAAAACGCACCGCAGTCATCTCTCGTTTTCGATTTGATACCTGCATCTGCCCCTTATGAGATCAATGGTTTTTTCAAAAGCTTCGCCAATAAACAGTTACGCGACAAGATGCAGGTAGAAGTCAACGGAATCCATATTCCGCTGCAGTGGATCCAGGACGGCAGATTCAGTGGAAGCGTGCCGGCCGACACACTCAAGCCAGGTCGAAACTCCATCGAATTCATTTCAGATGTGGACGCCGGAAATGGCGGCGTTTCCGCCGAACTGGACTGGATAAACGTTACTAGGCAAATCAGATGAAAGCGCGATAAGTAACGTTGTACAGACGTCATGCTGCGACTGATCCAGCCTGCAAAATGACAAATATCGGACGCTGCCTGTCAGGCCAGAACCCGATCAGGCACCAGAATTTATAAAGCCATGGAAAGATAAATGAGCATCAGGTCATCCACAGCCCCATCCAGTACTCACCCGGACGAAAACTCAGAGCCTGATGCCACTCCTGTGGCGGTAAAGCGCTGGCTCGCACACATTGCTCCCGCAGCCGTTATCATCTTGATACTTTGGCTGCCGTTCGGTTTCGCCATGACCGGGCTGATCGAGGAGTGGGGGATTTTAGGACTCTTCGTCAAAAACGGGATATTCTTCATCTCCGATACCTCCAGCCCGCTGCCGTTACACGCACTGAGACCACTGACGATCCTTCCTCAGGCCGTTGCTTTCTGGCTTGACAACAACTCGTTCTTTTTTTGGCATGTTCTGTTAATTCTTGCACTGCTGATAAAAGGCTCTTCCGTTAGCTACATCATCGAGAAACTGACGAGCAGTTCAAAACTCGGAATCATTGCATGCGCACTGGTCATCATTTATCCAGCAGACACCATGCAACTTTCCTTCAGAAGCCTGCATATCAACTGGGCACTTAGCCTCACGCTATTGAGCAGTGCTGTTTTCCTGCACGCACTGTCACTTAACCGAAAGTCCCATGCCCTAATGCTAAGCATAGTGGCGAGTGCCCTGCTCTCCTCTGCCTGTTTCATGTATGAGGCTTCACTGCTGCTCGCCTGCATTCCAGCTTTGCTGTTGTTTATCCGTGACGGCATGCTATCGGCGCTGATTCAAATCAAACAGAAACTGCTGGAGCACGCGATCTGGGTCGCCGGAGCCGTTGTTTATGTTGCATACGCCCTCCACACCGCACCACTTGTAAACAGCTATCAAACAAGTGTTGTCGGGTCCAATCTGCTGGCAACTCTGAAAATCACCTACCCAAAACTCTTCAGCATCGGGCTACTGCGCAGCACACTTGGCGGCTGGTTTGATGCCGTACGAATTACCAAACATGAATTTTCCAGCTACGGATATGTAATCGCCGCAAGCGTTTTTTTCTTTTTGATTATCGCGGCGATACTTATATCTAATAGCAAGCACAACAAAGCTGCCCCCAAACAAAGCCTTTCTTTTAATGGCAGGCTCGCAATTGCAGGCGTGACACTCATTCTCCTTGGCTACTTTCCATTTCTGATTTCCCCTAGCCATCTCTTGGTTAGTCAAAGAACATTTTTATTTGCAACACCTGGCGCCGCACTTCTGCTGTTGGCAATCATCAGCACCGGATACCGCCTCTCCAAATCGATAACCAATATAGTTTTTGGTTTCTTTTTCATTATCGGAGTGTCATTCCAGCTTTACCAATTCCACCACTACATTGAAATCTCCCGCAAGCAGGCGACGGTACTCAATGAGATCACCGAAAAATTTGATGGCAATATCGAGAACAAGACCCTTCTGATTCTCGACCATGGGAATCAGCTGAACTACATATGGATGTTCATCAACGAGAGCCTGACCGGTTCTTTGTCCTTCTTGTATAACAAACCGATATCAGACATCCAGGTTTGCCATATGCCCAGCAAGCACTGGCAGCACTCGGATTCGCTGGGGCGTAAAGGTCGGTGCGTAGAGAACGCTCAGAACTGGACGTTCGAATACCCGACCCCGGTCAGCGGGCCGGGCTTTCCAGCCTCGGAGCAACCCGCAAGCCTGGTAATCCCCAAGACCTCAATCGTCACAGTGGAGATTGGCAACGAGAGTGAAGACAGTCAGAGCGGTCGTACAACTCCAGAGAGTCGAGGCGTTGTAGCGGAACGTCGAGATGCCATTGAAAGTGCACGCAACGCACAGACACGCTTCGTTCGCTTTGAAGACGCTGTTGTGAGTGACGAATACGACTGGACGTTTGGCAAATGGTGGAGCATGGAGTTGCCCACTCACGGTACTGGCTGGCGAGAAGCCGAGTGGGATATAGGCAGTTTTTATCACCATCCATCGGCCTGGAAAATTGATAAGCACGCCAACCTTGCTTTCGAATTCAAACCCGGAAGCGACATAGCTTATGAACTCAAAGGCCGGTTTACTCTATTCGCGGAACCAGACGCTCAAAGCAATATGGTCATCAAACTCAACGGCAAGACCTTACCTGTCCAATGGAGTGAAAACGGAGAGTTCGAGGCAAAAATCGATAACGGCGTACTAAAAAACGGCTCCAACAACCTGGAGTTAGACTCGCCGACCAACGATACCTACTATGGACTGTCCGCCCGACTGGAAGGTATCCATATAAAAAGGCAACAATAAGCCCCGCGAGACACCGGCTCACCGGGCATGGAAATATGCCCCGTGAGCTGGTGAAAAAATTGAAGCTCTTGGCGGGCTTCAACAATGCATCAATGATCAGTCAGCGATCTGTGACACCCAACTCCCGAGCGATCGCTCGCGCGACGAAATCCGAGCCGTGACGGGTCAAGTGAACGATGTCGAGATAAAAAGCATCACCACTCGATGCCGTCTCTCTCATGAGACAACCCTCCTCGTTACACATTTTCTGAGCCACTGAAATGTAAAGGGCGCCTGACTCCTGCGCCAAAATTCTCAAATCCCTTTCCGCAGCGTCGGTTCCAGTGTCCAGCTCACCATTCACCTCCTGCTCCTGACCCATTCCATACTTCTCGTAGTCCAACCGCTCTGATGGAATACGATGCAACGGATCATGACTCCACAAGTTGAAGGCAATACGAGAAGGCGTGTCTTTCCAGGCAGGCGTAGGCCCCAGGAGAATCACTCTACGACTCCCGGCATCCTGAATCTGTTTGACGGTCGCTGACAAAAGCGTCTTGTCATATCGCGGCCACATGCCAGCAAGAATCACAGTATCAGGCACCAGCTCGCGAACCTTATCGATGGTCCACTGATTGTTTGATTTGCACGCCGGATTCTTTCCCTGAAATCCGACTATCGGCGGGCATGACGAAGATGTGAATTGTGCCAGCCGGAATTGTCCGGAGCGATCCGCAAGCCCACGCAACCCCGAATATATGGCGGCGGCATCGGAATCTCCCCACAACACCCACAACGGCTTGTCACCCTTGTCTACGCACTCAGGAGCGTACTGGGTCGCTTCTTGCCCGACATCCATGAAACAGACGAGGTTACGAAGACCTGCGCGGTAGCCGTCGAGATCATATTCGGTCGCACGCTGGATGATTTGCGGGTACCGGGAAGGAAAGCCGCCAGATTTGAAAACGATGCCTGCCAATACACCCGCCACGCACATCAATGCACAAAGAACGAGGACACTGAAACGCTTACTGGAGCCCGAACGAAATGGACGCTCGATATAAACGTATGTAAGAGTCGCGAGAAAAGCACTGCCAGCCAGAAGACCTAAACGCACCAGCCAAGGCACACCTTCCGGATAGGCACTCCTGGCAAACGTCAGCAATGGCCAATGCCATAGATAAAGCGGGAAGCTGATCAGCCCGATAAACGTCATCACACGGTTGCTCAGCAGGGCTCGATTCATCCAGGCACCAGGGCCAGCCACAATAATGAGTGCGGCACCAATAACCGGAAAAAGTGCCCACTTGCCGGGAAAAGGTAATGTGCTATTGATGCGGAAAACTGCATAGACAATGAACAGCATTCCAATAACTGAAATTACAGTTCGCGTCTGCTGCCGATCAAATACCTGTGCAATCTTTTTCATTGATCGGCCGTACCTGTCAGCTCTCAAACACGAGCCCGACCCGAAGCAAGCCAACACCGCACCAACGACAAGCTCCCACCCTCGAGAAAGCGGCGAATAGAAAGTTGCGGTTGCGTGCTCATGCACTCCGATGATGTTCAGTACAAAGGATAAGACTCCAACAATGACAACAATTGGCAACAGCGGAATTCGCATTCGCCAGACAGCCCAAAACAAGAGCGGCCATATGACATAGAACTGCTCTTCTATCCCCAGTGACCACAGATGAAGCAGAGGCTTGAGCTCTGATGCCTTGTCAAAATAATCGGCCTCACCCCACAAAATGAAGTTTGAGACAAAAGTGGCACCACCAAGAACATGTTTTGCCAGCAGCGTCAGGTCATCGGCAAGCATCGTGCTCCAGCCGAAAGCCAAACATACGGCCAATACGGTAAATAGCGCGGGAAAAATGCGTCGGATGCGCCGGGAATAAAAGTCAGCAACGCTGAACGTACCCTGATCCAGCGTCGTGATGATGACCCTGGATATCAGGTAACCGGAGATGACAAAGAATATGTCCACCCCTACAAAACCGCCCCGCAACAGCGCAGGGAAGGCGTGAAAAAACAATACAGACAAAACAGCGATGGCCCGAAGCCCATCGATATCGGGCCGGTATCCAATATGACGGGTTTGATTACGCGAAACGGGAGAGACTACGGATTGGTTTTGAGTTGCGCTCATCGTCATCGGTATCTACCAAAACTGAGTTACTACCAAAGGGCGGACCTGAAGCCGTCCAAAAAGTGCAGAAAGAAGTACCGGCGATTATTTGACCAGCAGAAGCGAGTTGCGCCGCAAGCCCAGGATGGCTCAGCAGTCATCAGACTGCCTTGCAAACCTTCCGATACAAGTCGGCATAGGCCTTGGCCATCTCATCGGCTGAAAACACATCCCTGTAACGACACAGAGCACGTTGCCCCATCTCGCGAGCCAACTCATCGTTGTTCCAGAGTGTATTCATTGCGCCGGCCAGCGCCGTGGAGTCGCGCGGCGGGACTACGAGGCCGGTTTCATTCGCAAGATTGATAAACGTGGTACCGGAACCGATTTCACAGGAAATAAGCGGTTTTCCGTACATCGCCGCCTCGAGCAACGAAATACCGAACGACTCCGAGCGAAGATGCGACGGGAATACAAATCCATGGCATAACGTCAGCAACGCGGCCTTGTCGTCATCACCCAATCCGCCCAGAAAGTGCACATTGGTCAGGCCGAGGCGTGAAGCTTGCTCCTTCAGTTCGCTCTCCTGGTGCCCTCCTCCCAGAAGAACGACCGGCAACCCGGTAATCCGCGCCGCCTCAAGCAGATAGTCGAGGCCCTTGTAATAACGCAGGGCACCGACAAACAAAAAGAATTTCTCGCCAACCCTGACTCGCCAATCCGCGAGTTTTTGCGGCGTTGCGACTGGATAGGTTGTCGCGTCCAACCCATACGGGATGATTTCGACTTTATCGCGGAACCGGGTCAGCACCGGGCTGCTTTGCGCATAGTTCGGTGAAGAGGCAACGATGCAATCCACGCTGGACAGAAACCGGCTCATCAACGGCTCATATAGTTTGAGCAGCGTCTTTTGCTTGACGATATCCGAGTGATAGCTGACCACCGAAGGCTTGCCATGCCGACTGGCAAAATGAAGCAGATCCATATAGGGCCAAGGAAAGTGGTAGTGCACCACATCCGCTTCTTTGGCCAGCTCGGAAAAATCCTTGAAGGCCGACAACGAAAAGCCAGTCGAAGCCACATGTAGATCAAGTTTCGAGCGGTGAGTCAGGTGATTGCCTACCGTTTCGTTTCGCGCCGAGCCTCGCTCGCTGAGATAAAGAACCTGCGAAGAAAAACCGTGGCTGGCACCACCTTGGGCAATCTGAAAAATAACCTGTTCGATACCACCCATGGTTTCCGGGTAATAGGTTTTGAAAAAGTGCAGGACCTTGATCATGTTCCTTTGATTACCCTCTGGTAGACCTGCATGGTTTCGACGGCACAGCGCTCCCACGAGAAGCCCTGCGCATGCTGCTGTCCCTTGATGACCGCAGTCTCGCGCCAGGCATCATCGGTCAGCCCTCGCTCGAGCAGACGGGTCAGTTCGTCGACATCCATCGGCGCGCACATCAGCGCCGCCTCACCCGCGACCTCCGGAAGCGACGAACTGTTGGAACACACCACCGGCACCCCTGAACTCATTGCCTCGAGCACCGGCAAACCAAACCCCTCGTAAAGAGACGGAAAGGCAAACAGACGAGCACCGGCAAAAAGCAGCGGCAGATCTGCGCTCGGCACGAACCCGAGATAATGCGCCCAGCCTTCACGTCGCGCGCTCTCGAGCTTCCGATGAATCAAATCGCTGCGCCATCCCTGGTAGCCGGTGAGAATCAGCGGCCAGCGCGTTCGCAAGGCCAGCGGCAGTCGCTCATAGGCATCAAGGAGCGTCTCGATGTTCTTGCGCGGCTCGATCGTACCGACAAACAGCGTATAACCACCTCGCTCCAGCCCATGCCGATCGAGCGTAGCCCTGAGCTCGTCATGCGACCGGGGGTAAAACTCTGGAGAACTTGCCAGCGGCACGGTATGTATCCGCTCAATTGGCCATGAAAAATAGCTGGCCAACTCCTGGCGGGTAAACTCCGAATCGGTGATCAGCGCATCGGCTCTCACCAGTGTGGTCTTGAGCTCTTTCTGCAGGTAGCGGACCAGTTGTGGCGCATGACAGTGGGCCCAGGTAAAGGGCGAAAGATCATGAAACGTGGCGACACTGCGCCCGGCAAAGGGAGGGAGATAATAATTGGGACTGTGATACAGAAAGTCGCCGTGCCCCTTGAGGGCAGCCTTTCGCAGCATCGGCATCAACAATCGATAGGCTTCTACAGCTAGAAAATTCTTCTGTACCGCACGCTTCAAACCATAGCCACTACCGGATTCGTTCGCAGCAGTGGGCAATTCGGGCAAGAAACGTCGACCGGCAAAAAACTGCAGGTCTGTAATTTCGGGACTTTGCTGAAGTCTCAGCGCAAGTTCGTAGGTATAGCGACCGATACCGGTCAGTGGAAAGCGGATCGGCTCAACAGAGAGAACTAGCTTCATTTATTCCGCCGAAAGCATCCAACTCAGTGTTTTATCCAATCCTGGCGTATCCCAGCCCGCCACCAACTGGCAGAGACGAGTGTTATCACCACAGAGGATCTTCACTTCATTGGCTCGGACAAATGCCGGATTCACCTCGACCTCCAACTGGTGGCCGGTGTATGCAGAACACATGTCGATCACTTCACGAAGGGTATGACTCTTTCCGGAACTGACGTTGACGGTTTGCCCCAATGGTCTGGCCTCGATCAAGCCACGATACGCCTTGACCACTGCCCGCACATCACTGAAATCACGGGAAACATCCAGATTGCCCAGTTCGATCTTGTCGGCACGCCGACGAAAGTGCGTAACGATCTTGGGCAACAGGAAACTGTCGGCCTGACCCACGCCGGTATAGTTGAACGGGCGCGTAATCACGATCGGTAACCGGTTGAACCAAAGACTGGCCATGTACTCCATGGCGAGCTTACTGACCGCATAATCGTTGGCAGGTGCTGGTGAAGTGGTTTCGCTCAACAACCCCGCCGACGCATTGCCATAGACATTGGCGCTGCTCGCAAGCAGCACGCAATCTGGCACCTTGCCGCAGGCTTCAACAGCCTCCAGCAAATGGCGGGTGCCAATGAGATTGACGCGGTAGAACGCATCTGCGGCACCGTGCCCGACAAAGGCCAGCGCCGCAAGATGCACTACTACATCAGGTTGAATAGTTGCCAGCAACTCGCGCAGAGCAGGGCCATCGGCCAGATCCACCTGAAAATAACCAGGTTCGTCCGAGGGTTGCGTCCCCATTCCTATCACTTCATAGCCACCGGCCTTAAGCTCGGCAGCCATGTATCGACCAGTGAAACCTTGAACCCCTGTAATCAGCGCGCGTTTACCAGCAGTACTCATCAGAACGAAAATCCTTTTTCATTTCGGCGCAGGTCAGCTTCGACCATCATGCGGCACAGCTCTTCCAGCGTGGTTTTCGGTTCCCAACCCAATGCCGCCTTGGCCTTGGCCGGATTACCGATCAGCAGTTCAACTTCCGTAGGGCGGTAGAACTTCGGATTGATGGTGACCAGCACTTTGCCGGTTGCCTTGTCGGTACCCTGCTCGTCTTCCGCAGCGCCGCTCCAGGAAAGGTCAATCCCGGCAGCCTTGAACGCCATGGTGACAAAATCACGCACAGTTTCAGTGCGGTTGGTTGCCAGTACGAAAGTGTCCGGTTCATCGGCCTGCAGCATGCGCCACATGCCCTCGACGTATTCCTTGGCGAAACCCCAGTCGCGCTTGGCGTCCAGGTTGCCGAGTTCCATCTTGTCGAGCAGGCCCAGTTTGATCTTGGCCACGGAGTCGGTGATCTTGCGGGTCACGAACTCACGGCCACGCAGTGGCGATTCGTGATTGAACAGAATACCGCTGGTGGCGAAGATGCCATAGGACTCGCGGTAGTTGATGGTCATCCAGTGCGCGTACAGCTTGGCAACACCATAAGGGCTGCGTGGGTAGAACGGCGTGCTCTCGACCTGAGGAATCGCCTGGACCTTGCCGAACATCTCGGAGGTAGAAGCCTGGTAGAAACGTACCTTCGGGTTGACGATACGGATTGCTTCCAGAAGATTCACACAACCCATGCCGGTGATGTCGCCGGTCGTCAGAGGCTGATCGAAAGATACGCCTACAAAGCTCTGGGCCGCGAGGTTGTAGACCTCGGTGGCTTCGGTGGTCTGGAGCAGACGAATGCTGGCCGACAGGTCGGTCAGGTCATACTCGACCAGGTGCAGATTGGGATTGTTGTGGATCCCGAGCTCTTCGATACGCCAGAAATTGACAGAACTGGTCCGACGGTAGGTGCCGTAAACCGTGTAACCTTTTTCCAGCAGCAGTTCCGCCAGGTAGGCGCCGTCTTGCCCAGTAATGCCAGTAACGATAGCTTTCATGCGAATCCTCTAAACTCCATTTGAGCGCCTTTAGCAGGCTCTGTTGTGTCAAACGCGCCATTGGGCTCCACTGGAGAGCCGCAAATTCTTGCAGATCATACAGAATGCGGCCCCGAACGACGATACCCAACCTTCTTTCAACACGTAACCGTATACATCCTGCCAGCATTGACTGGCTGCAATTCTTGCTTGTCGCATTTCAAACGGAGCAACTGCAACGCAATACTCCTCGAAACGCTTCCCTTCTGAAATTCAAGGAATTGAAGAGTCCACAACGATTCCGCCCCCAATACTCTACGAACCCTAAAGAAATAATGCAGAAAGAGTGACACTCCTCTGCCCCCAGCCTAAAATGGCGTGTTTTTTTGATCACTAATCTGGTGCTATTAATGCGCAATGGTTCTGTAAGTATCGCGCTGTCGGATATCGTCGCTGCGACAAAACGATACGCTCTGGTAGGGATGCTAGGCTGGCAAGACGTCCGGCAGCGCTATAGAAGGTCGGCACTGGGCCCATTCTGGCTGACGATCAGTATGGGCGTGATGATCGGGACCATCGGGATAGTGTTCGGCCAGATCTTCAACTCCCCCATGCACGAGTTCCTTCCGTTTCTCGCCATCGGCATGATTCTCTGGAGCTTCATGTCCTCGGTCATCACCGAGGGTTGTACCGGCTTCATCGCTGCCGAAGGCATCATCAAGCAATTGCCGATCCCTTTGTTCACCCACATTCTTCGCATGATCTGGCGCAACATCCTGATCCTGGGCCACAACATCGTGATCTTCCCGCTGGTACTGCTTGCCGTCAGCAAGCCTCTGACCTGGCTGGCGTTCATCAGTATTCCCGGCCTTTTGCTGGCACTGCTGAACCTGACGTGGATCGCCTTGCTGCTGGGCATCCTCTGCGCACGCTATCGTGACCTGCCTCAGATTGTCGGAAGCTTGTTGCAAGTAGTGTTCTACCTCACACCGATCATGTGGATGCCGAGTTTGCTGCCTCAAAGGGCCGGGCTTTACCTGCTTGACCTGAATCCGGTCTACCACATCATGTCGATCGTCCGCTCCCCACTGATCGGGCAGTTGCCAACCGCCACCAACTGGTGGGTTTCCCTGGGCATGGCCGCTGTCGGCTGGGTCGTTGCGCTCGTGGTCTACGGCCGTTACAAGCGCCGCATCGCTTACTGGCTCTAAGAAGAACTCCTAATGTCGCTGATCGAATTCAAAAATGTTTGTGTGGATTTTCCGATCTACAACGCTAACGGCCGTTCCCTGAAGAAACGCCTGATTCAGGTTGCCACCGGTGGACAATTGGGCGCGGATCAACAGGGTCGCGTCATCGTCAGAGCGCTCGAAGACCTGACCTTCACCTTGCGTGACGGTGACCGGGTCGGGCTGCTGGGCCATAACGGCGCCGGCAAGAGTACGCTGCTGCGCCTGCTCAGCAGTGTCTATGAGCCATCGTCGGGCACCGCTCGAATCGATGGAGAGATCGGTTCCCTGATCGACATTTCCCTGGGAACGGATCCCGAGGCTACCGGGCGGGAGAACATCTACCTGCGCGGCGGAATTTTGGGCATGACCAAGGCACAGATCACCGAAAAGCTCGACGAGATCATTGAGTTTTCCGAACTGGGTGACTTTGTCGACATGCCTATCCGCACCTATTCCTCGGGCATGCACCTGCGCCTGGCTTTCGCAGTCTCGACCACGATCAAACCGGAAATCCTGCTGATGGACGAATGGCTATCGGTGGGTGATGAAGGCTTCAAGCACAAGGCCGAGATCCGCATGAACGAGCTGGTGAAATCGACCAACATTCTGGTGATTGCCAGCCACTCCCGCGAACTGGTCATGCACACCTGTAATCGGGTGCTGTGGCTGGAGCACGGCAAGATAAAAATGGATGGAGACCCGACAACGGTCACCACTGCCTACTTTGGAGCTTGAAGCTAATGAACAGCATTAAGCGCAATGGTGTGGAAATCGAAACGGCCTTTTCGATTGCGTCGAAGCGCTTGTTCGCGCGCGCAGTTTCCCATCCCGTCATCAGCGCGCCGACCGATGTCGAGATCGATGTCGCCAGCAGTGCCAGTGATATCCCTCATGCAACCTCACCAGCCATGAGCCGGATGCTGCGCCATCACGTCAAGCAGACACTTCGGCGGATTGCCCAGAGCGTTTTTCGCGTCACCCGGCCTTTCACGCGTCCGGTGCTCTTCCGCCTGCGCAACTATTTGAATGCCACGATCCGCCAGGACATGTTGCAAGAGTTCGCCACTCTCCAACAGGCGTTCGCCAGCCTGCAGGAGCAACAGCGCGAACAAACCCAGCAAGTCATGCTGGAGCTTCAGCGACTGACCAACTCGACGAATGTCCAGGCTTCCCTGTCGCGAGAACTTTTCGCCAGCCAGCTCCCGGTGGAAAAAGCCGGCCCGCAACTCGATCGAATCGAGCAATATGCATTGCTTGATGTCAACCGCATCGCCATCAACTCCGGACCGGATGAAACACTGGTCAAAACTGCAGTCGGCTATATGCTCTGCGGCGCCAGGGATCACGCTCTGCTGGCCAACCTGATGGAAGCAGGAGAGCTTGAACCTGGAACGCGGATTCTGATCGAGCGCATTATCAAACCTGGGGATGTCTATATCGATGTCGGGGCCAATATCGGAATGCATTCGATAGCCGCCGCTCGAGCCATGTCGGGACAAGGCAGGATATTTGCTTTTGAGCCATTCGAGCCGACCCGAAAACTGCTGGAAAGAAACCTGTGGCTCAACGGTTTTTCATCCATCAGCGAAATCTCCCATTACGCACTTTCGGACAAAGCGGGCAGTCACAAACTGCACCTGGGTGCTACCAGCGGCCACCATTCACTTTATGAGCTGGAACCCTCGACGTTTGCCCCGACGACTTCCGTGGACATCTCAACCATTACCCTGGACGAGTTTCTGCCGGAAGATCTGACTGCAAAGCTGCTGAAAATCGATGCGGAAGGCGCAGAAATCGATGTCATGAAAGGTGCGCGACGCCTGCTTGCCGCCAATCCAGAAATGCTTCTTATCGTTGAGCTTGGCCTCTCCCACCTGAAGCGAAATGCGATAAGCCTCGAGAACTGGCTCAAGAGTTTCACTGCTTCCGGACTGGTGTTCAGTGTTATCAATGAACGTACCGGCAACCTTGAAAGCTGGTCGGTCGAACAACTGTCGCACACAGACTCGGTCAATCTACTGTTTCACCGCCCGGAGTGGACTCATTCCGCAAGGAGTGACGCATGAAGACTGAAATCATCGTTGTAGGGGCCGGCGGCCATGCGAAGGTTTGCATCGAGCTACTGCAAGCCCAGGGCGAAAAAATTGCCTACTGCGTCGGCAATCCAGACAGCCCGGACACTTGCCTGGGCATCCCGGTTCTGAAAAGCGACGACCACCTGCCGGCGCTGCACAAGGACGGGTATGAACGAGCATTCATCGCCATCGGGTCAAACCCTGTCCGAAACAAACTGGCGAAAAAAGCAATTGAGACGGGCTTCAGACTGGTAAATGCCATCAGCCCTGCGGCAGTTGTTTCGCCCTCGGCCAACCTGGGCGTCGGCATTGCCGTCATGGCAGGCGCGGTGATCAATGCGGAGGTCTCCATATCCGACCTTTGTATTATCAACACCGGGGCGACTATCGACCACGATTGCGTGATCGGACTGGCGGCTCACATTGCCCCTCAGTGCGCACTGGCCGGTAACGTGCGCGTAGGCAATTTAAGTTTCGTCGGCATAGGCAGCAAAGTCATACCGGAAATTCATATCGGCGAGTCCGTCATGGTCGGTGCTGGCAGCGTCGTCATTTCGAATATCGATTCAGCAGTCACGGTTGTGGGTGTGCCTGCCAAAGCTTTGAACAAATTTTGAAGGAAGAGACATGAAACGTATTTCCGTTGCACAACCAAAACTCGCTGGAAACGAACGCAATTACGTGCTCGATTGCCTGGATACAAACTGGATCTCCTCCAACGGCAAGTACATCACCGCCTTTGAAGAAAGCTTTGCCGCGTTCTGTGGCGTCAAGCACGCGATCGCCACCAACAACGGCACCACCGCTCTGCACCTGGCCCTGGTCGTACTTGACCTGCAACCTGGCGACGAAGTGATCATCCCTACCGTGACCTACATCGCAACGGCCAACGCCGTACGCTATTGCGGCGCGACTCCGGTACTGGTGGATGTGTGCGCAGATACCATGAACATCGATCCACAAACGATCGAAAGCAAGATCACTGCCAAGACCAAGGGCATCATCCCGGTGCACCTCTATGGTCATCCGGCACAGATGGACGTCGTCAACGAAATCGCCCGCAAGCACAATCTGTGGGTTGTCGAGGACGCCGCCGAGGCTCACGGCGCCGAGGTCAAGGGCAGCAAAGTGGGCAGCCTGGGCACTTGCGCGACCTTCAGCTTTTTCGGCAACAAGATCATTACCACCGGCGAAGGCGGCATGATCACCACCAATGACGACGAACTCGCCGCCAAGCTGCGCCTGTTCCGTGGTCAGGGCATGGATCCGAATCGTCGCTACTGGTTCCCGGTAGTCGGTTACAACTATCGTATGACCAACATCCAGGCGGCCATTGGCCTGGCCCAGATGGAGAACATCGATACGGCACTTGCCGATCGCGAACGCCTGGCAGGCTGGTACAACGAAGCACTGGCAGAACTCAAGGGCAAGATCGTCCTGCCGACCGAGGCGTCATGGGCCAAGCAGGTCTTCTGGATGTACAACATCTTCCTGGCGGACGGTGATGAGCACAAACGTGACGCAGTCATGCAGAAACTGGATGCAATGGGCATCGAAACCCGTCCGGTCTTCTACCCGATGCACGTCCTGCCGCCTTACAAGGAAGACAACACCTACCCGGTAGCAGACCTGTGGTCTGGCCGTGGCATCAACCTGCCGACGCATCAGGATCTGACCCGGGAAGATGTCATCAGAATTGCGGCGAGCCTGCGCGAGGTCCTCGCGGCCTGATGAAAATCGCCCTTTGCTCCTCGTTCATGCCCTTCATCAGGGGCGGTGGAAGAAATATCGTCGACTGGCTGGCCTCGACCCTGACCGAAGCCGGGCACCAGGTAGAAGTCGTGTACCTGCCGGAACTCGACTCGCCTCCGGATATCCTGTTTCAGCAGATGATGGCGCTGCGCTGGGTAGACCTTCAGGCAGCGGACCGGATCATTTGCTTCCGGCCGCAGGCCCACCTGATACCGCATCCGCACAAGATCCTGTGGTTCATTCACCACATACGTACTTTTTACGATCTGTGGGACTCGCCTTATCGTGACTTCCCGGACACCGCGCACAATCGCGCTATCCGTGAATCCCTGATTGACGTGGATACCCGGGCAATGGGTGAAGCAAAGACTATTTTCACCAACTCGAAGGTTGTCTCTGGTCGCCTCAAGACCTTCAACGGTGTGGACAGTGAAGTGCTGTACCCTCCGGTTTTCGAACCGGAGCGCTTTTTCAGTGCCGGATACAACGACGAAATCGTGTGCATCTGTCGCCTGGAACACTACAAGCGCCAGCACTTGCTTATCGAAGCCCTCAGCTACACCAAGACTCCGGTTCGCTTGCGCATTATGGGAACTGGCGCAAGCCCGGACTACGGTATTGCGCTTCAACAAAAAGCCGAGACCTGCAATGTAGCCGATCGAGTGACTCTTGAAGACCGCTGGATCACCGAAGAAGAGAAAGTGGAGCACTTGTCGCAATGCCTGGCCGCCGCCTATCTGCCGATCGATGAAGACTCCTACGGCTATCCTTGCCTGGAGGCCAGCCACGCTCAGAAGCCTGTCCTGACCACCTCCGATTCCGGTGGCGTGCTTGAACTGATTCAGGACGGTTACAACGGCTACATCGCCGAACCGACTCCCGAATCACTGGCTCGAGCCATGGACAAATTGTACCGGGATAAAAACGTGACAGAAGCAATGGGCAAGAATGCCGCACAGCGATTGGTCGACTTGAAGATTTCATGGTCGCAGGTGCTGGAGCGTCTTTTGGCATGAAAGTATTAATCGTAAACAACATGGCACCGTTCATTTGGGGTGGCGCCGAAGAGCTGGCTGTCAACCTGCAGAAGAACCTGGTCATTTCCGGCCATGACGCGGAAATCCTGCGAATTCCGTTTCAATGGGAACCCTCGACAGGCATTCCCGCGCAAATGCTGTTGGCGCGCACCATGGAAATCGCCAATACCGATCACGTCATTGCCTTGAAGTTTCCCGCGTATCTGGTTCGGCATCACCGCAAATCGCTGTGGCTGCTTCATCAATACCGGCAAGCCTATGACTTGTATGATGCTGGCCAGACCAATCTGCCTCCGGGCCAGCACGGTGCGGATATCCGCAAGGTGATTGCCCATGCGGATAATGAAAGCTTCGCAGAGAGTCGCCACATCTACACCAACTCTGAAGTTACAAGACAGCGACTGCTGAAATACAACGGTTTTGACTCCAAGGTACTGCTTCCACCGGTCAACGACCCGGAAGTCTTCACCGGTGGCGAGTCTGATGACTACATATTTGCCGGCGGCCGGGTAAACGGCATGAAACGCCAGTACCTGCTTCTGCAAGCACTGGCGAAGGCCGATCGAAGAGTCAAAATGATCATCGCTGGGCCACCCGAGTCTCCTGCCGACACGCAACAATTGCACGCCATCATTGAACAACTCGGCCTGAAGGATCGCGTGAAGCTCGACCTGCGCTTTCTGCCCCGAGCCACCTATGTGGATTATGTCAATCGTGCGCTTGCCGTAGCCTACATCCCCTTTGATGAAGACTCACTTGGCTACGTGAGCATGGAAGCGGCCACTGCTCGCAAAGCGCTGATCACCACCACTGACAGTGGTGGCATTCTAGGCCTGGTCAAGCCCGGTGAAACCGGCTGGAGAGCAGAACCGACCGCAGAAGGTCTGGCCGAGGCGATGAGCGCCGCTTACGAAAGCAAGGCGCGAACCCGACAGTACGGAGAAGGAGCTCAGGCGCTGTGGAACAGCCTGGGCATAAATTGGCCCGAAACTGTCGAGGCGCTTCTGAAATGAAACTTGTCATATTCACACCTGCGGTCAAAACATCGGCTATCGGTCGAATGGCCCGACTCGTCGTTCGTCAACTCCTGGCCAACCAACATGAAGTTATCGTGGTTCGTACCGAAAGCCAGCACGTATCGGCGAAGGAGCTGCATGACTTCGGCTGCGCTGTGCTGCCATGGGACAACGACTCGCAAGTCACCCGCGAAATCGAGAGCGCCGATTGCTGCGTCTATCAGATTGGTAACAGCTATGAATTTCACGAAGGCGCCATCGCCTGGCTTGCAAAGGTGCCAGGAATTGTCTGCCTGCATGACTTCTTCCTGGGGCATCTGTTTTTTGGCTGGTCACAAAACCGACGCGAAGAAGCCATTCGAGTATTGAGTCAGTGGTACGGCGCAACGATTGCCGACGAATACTTCAAAATTCATGATGGCTCGGTGTTCATCAGCAAAACGCGAAACGAAGCACCACTGACCGAGTGGATCAGCTCAATGGCGACCTGCGTGATCACCCATAGCAATTGGGGCTGCGATCGCGTGATGGCCGCCTGCCCAGGCCCGGTTTTCGTTACGCCGCTGGCCTATGATGCGCCAGGAGCCACAGGCTCTGAGCTTCAGTCAGACAACGATAAGCTGAATGTCCTGACCATTGGCCATGTCAACCCCAACAAACGAGTCGAGAGTTGCATCCTGGCAATTGCCAGCAGCCCTGCATTGCGCTCGAACGTTCGTTATCGCCTGGTCGGCGCCATCCAGCCGGAAACCGAAAAAAGGTTGTCCGAACTGGCAAATGACAACGGCGTAGAGCTGATCATTTCCAATGAGGTCGACGACGCAGCGCTATCCATGGCCATCAGGGAAGCGGACGTCATCAGCTGCCTGCGCTGGCCTAGTCTGGAAGCCGCTTCAGCCTCGGCTATTGAAGCCATGCTCTATGGCAAAGCCACCATCGTTACCGATACCGGCTTCTACAGTGAGCTTCCCGATGAATTTGTGCTGAAGATATCCGTCGACAACGAAGTAGAAGACTTGAAGAAAATCTTCCTGTCTCTTCATAGCGACCAAACCTCGGCCAAGGCAATCGGAAAGCAGGCGCAGGAATGGGCACAAACCACCTTCACGGCCGAGAACTACGCACAGAAGCTGGAACAGGCCGTTCCTGCAGCGCTTCGAGCGAACGTCATCCTCTCGGCGGTCGAGCACTTTTCATCCATCTTCGAAAAATGGTCAGCGAACCCGGAACTGCTGGAAACCCCGGACATACTGCAGCCATTGAGTGTGTTTAACACCAATACCATCGTGTAAACCGTATGCGGTGGATCAGCGCTGCTGCTCCACCGCATTTCACAACCTTTGCTGCATTCGCCCCTTACTTCAAACTGCCGAAGACATACTGCGCCGTGTCCTTCCACGCGACGGGCTTGTAGTCACGCTTGATTGCATCTTCCTTGGCAGCCAGCGCTGCAGGGTCGAACGCATACTTCTGCAGTTCCGCCACCCATACCGAGACATCCCACGGTTCCAGGTAATCCAGCAGTTCACCACCCACTTCCGGTATGGACGCCGCACTGGAGGCAAGGCAGTACTTGCCGGCAGCCAGACTCTCTGCAACCGGCAGTCCCCAACCTTCATACAGCGACGGAAATGCCGTCATCATGCAATGACGGTACAGGTGCATGAGGTCCGAATCGGAGACATTGTTCAGGATACGAATGTAGTCCTTGGTTCTCGGATCAAGCTGGATGTCCGCCATCAAGTCACCAACGCCCCAGCCCTGCATCCCGACAAACACCAGTTTCGGCAGATCCTGAACACCACTATCAATCAGACGCGTGTAGGCACGATAAAGAACCTCGTGATTCTTGCGGCGCTCGATCGTTGAAACGAACAACACGAACCGCTCTTTCAATAGCGCCTTCACATCAGCACTGATGTCATCGCTCAGTTCATGCGAGAGCTGGCATCCCAGCTTGACCACGGCCGTTTCCGGGACCGGCGCACCGAGTTCCTCGAGCAGAGCGATCAGGTCTTTGCGGGTGCATTCCGAAATACACAGGATCTTGTCCGCACACCAGGAGACGTCAGTGAAATAGTTGGCAAACTTGGCCGCCACATCACCCACGCACAAATGAGGGAGTCTTACCGGGATCACGTCATAGCAGAACAGTATGACGCGCAGACCAACTTGCTTCTTGAGCTCATAAAGATGCGGAAGATTCTTATTGTCCCAGTCCAACCCCACAGAAATGTAACTGTCGCCCTTCGAGAACGGGTGGCCGGCCATGCTTGCCTTGACGGACGACGGAGTGAAGACATGAGTCCGGTTGGCTGGCTTCAGGAAGCCCCTGACCGCCGAGCGCATGTGCCGCAGAGCGATCACGGCCTCGACGATGGA
Organism: Pseudomonas sp. R38(2017); assembly: GCF_002112395.1. Lineage (NCBI taxonomy): Bacteria > Pseudomonadati > Pseudomonadota > Gammaproteobacteria > Pseudomonadales > Pseudomonadaceae > Pseudomonas > Pseudomonas sp. R38(2017). The sequence continues at coordinate 566,205 of NZ_NEHN01000001.1, read as the reverse complement.
CACGCGACGCAGCTGAAAGAACTGATAAATGCGCCCACTGACCTTTGGCGGCAAGCGGTTGAGCACCTTGGTTGCTTTCTCCTTCAGCCGTGCTTCAATCGAACTCTTGCTCGAGCTGCTCGCCACTACCTTGCCCGCCGCGGCCGAGTGGGCACCGGAAATTCGCTTCAGGGTTGCGGCCACATCAGCAGAGTCGACAGCGCTATAACCCGTGGAGTGACTGTAGAAGCAAAACTTCACATCTTCGCCGGCGGCGATCAGCTCGAGCGCGTGGGCAGCCGCTTCCGCTTCAGTACGAATAATGCCTACCGCCGGCCGACGCCAGCCAAGGATGGTCGTTACGTCAAACCAGGTCGTCATGCTTGCGCCTTCTTCTCAATGACTTGTATTGCTGCATGCGGAATCGATTCCAGGCTTCGTGCCCAGGTCAACGATTCCCGGGACTCTCTGTCCGGGCCACGGACATCGATCGTCGCCGGCCCGGTCAAGCGCATGCGGATCGCCGCATGAAACTCGCCCGGTGTGCGGGCGACACTGATTTCCGGCAGATCCAGATGCTGCTCGAAGCCACGGAACGCCGACTCCGTTCCGACCACGTACTTGCCGGAGTAGATAGCTTCTGCAGTCTTGATGTTGGAACCGCCACCATGGGGAATCGGCAACAGGAACGCATGAGCGAGGGTTTTCACTGCATCCAGGTCATCATCCGGCAGCATGTACAACAGTTGCAGGCGCGACAGGTTCAGTTGCCCCCAACGGCTGTCCCTAAGCGTCGACTCCAGGTGTTCGCACACACTGCCGACCACCACCAGCTTGCTGTCAGGTGGAATGCACGCAAGGGAACTGCCCAGGCACTCATTGAAACCTTTGAAGTTGGGCGGATGGGCGCTGGCGACATAGAGAATCCACGGCGACTCGGGCAGGCGTTCCCTCCAGCTCTCGAGCACCTCGGCCTTCGCTGTCCAGGGTGCGATGCCATTGGGCGCCAACAGGGGCATTTTTGCACCCCAGGCCTTGAGAATGTCGTAGTCCGCTTGCGTAACAGCGACGGCAATATCGGCTTCCAGCGCAGCCTTGCGCTCAAGGGCTTCAATATCGGCAATGACCGGCTCAGCGCCCTTGATACCGTAGCTGTCGAGGATTTCCTGCTTCAGCGGGGCCTCGATGTTCTGCGATCCATAAATCAGGCAGGCATTACTGTATTGCGGCAGTTGCTTGATCTTCAGCACCAACGGCCAGAGCCAAGGCTGCTCGACATGAATGACGTCGATAACCGCAGGCAGTTTCTTGAGAATATCGGCAAACCCGCCCTCTTCCGACGCGGCGAACTCTCCCGAAAGCAGATCGTTGATCAACGGCACATAGGTGCCTTTGTATTTGCGGAAGCGGCTGCCGGCGGGAAAACTGACGTCGTTGGAACCCAATGTCGACGGCGGGTAACCTTCAGGCTCATAAACGGCCAGATGGGTAACGTCCCAGCCACTTTCCTCGAAGGTTTTCGCGATGTTGGCAACCCGGACCTGGCCCCCGTGGCGGGGACTGGCGATCGGATAGGTGCTTAGCAATAAAACCGTTTTCAAAATATGAACCTATAGTATTGATATTTCACAACCCGCGACCGCACCGCGATGAATCGCTCACCGCAGCACGGGCGCCGTTGAATACCAAAGAGACCGAAGATCTCAAGCACCCTTGATCAGCGTTTCGAGCTCTTTCAGTCGAGCCCACATCAACGTTTGATCACCCCTTGCTTCAACGTTCAGTCGCAACAACGGCTCGGTATTGGAACCGCGCAAATTGAAGCGCCAGTCGGAAAAGGAGACACTGATGCCATCCGTCCTGTCGAGGACCGGATTCTGTGGCAAATAGTGTTCCAGCACCTTCTGCAGCATCGCCGGCACATCGTCCACCCGATAGTTGATCTCGCCGGTACACGGATAAGCCGCAATACGCTCATCAACCAGTTGCGCAAGGGTCTTGCCGGTGGAGGACATCAGGGCTGTCACCAGCAACCACGGAATCATCCCGCTGTCGCAGTAGGCAAAATCGCGGAAATAGTGGTGGGCGCTCATTTCGCCGCCGTAGATCGCATCCTCAAGCCGCATGCGCTCTTTGATAAAGGCATGCCCGGTCTTGCACAGCACCGGCACACCGCCGGCCTGTTCAACCTGGTCGATGGTGTTCCAGGTCAGGCGCGGGTCATGAATGATCTTGCTGCCCGGGTGCTGTTTGAGCAGCATTTCCGCCAGCAGACCGACCAGATAGTAGCCTTCGATGAATCGACCGGTTTCGTCGAAAAAGAAGCAGCGGTCAAAGTCACCATCCCATGCCAGGCCCACGTCACAGCCTTTGTCCAACAGCGCCTGACGGGTCAGTTCGCGGTTTTCCGGCAGCAGTGGATTGGGCACGCCGTTGGGGAAGTTACCGTCCGGTTCGGCATTGATCAGCACCCACTCGAAAGGCAGCTTGTCGATCAGTTCCTGCAGTACCGGGCCGGCGGCGCCGTTGCCTGGATCGGCGAGGACCTTCAGCGGTTTCAGATCCGCAACGTCGATATAAGTCAACAGATGGGCGATGTAGCGCGCCTTGTCCAGCTCGTGACGAACAGCACCAGGCTCGTCTGCCAGCGGCCCGAGATCGCCACTTTCCACGCGGTCTCGGATCGCATTGAGCCCCGTATCACCACTGATCGGTCGCGACTGCGACTTGACCAGCTTCATGCCGTTGTACCCTTTGGGGTTGTGACTTGCGGTGATCATCACACCGCCATCGGCGCCGAATGCGCTGGTAGCGAAGTAGACTTCTTCGGTGCCACACAAGCCGATATCAATGACCTGTGCCCCGGCCTCGCGCAGACCGCGGGTCATTGCTTCGGCCAGCATCGGGCTTTCCAGCCGCATATCCCGCCCCAGCACAATGCTCTTGCCTTGCAGCTCGGCGACCATTGCACGGCCAATCCGATAAGCCACATCTTCGTTGAGGTCGGAAGGCACCTGGCCACGGATGTCATAAGCCTTGAAGCAGCGGGTTTTGATAGGGGTATGCATTCTGGTCTCTTGCCGGGAAACGGGGATGACACATTTCGAACGGGTCGTGCGTCATCGATAGGAATTAAAGTCGAGGGTGGACACATGCAAATAAGCCTGACCGGTTGAACAATCACCGGTCAGGCTTATGACTGCCAGCACGCTGTTACTTGTCAACGCGGCCGTAGATGTCTTCAAAACGAACGATATCGTCCTCACCCAGATACTCGCCGCTCTGCACTTCGATGAGCACCAAGTCGATCATGCCCGGGTTCTCCAGCCGGTGCCGGTGACCTGCACGGATGAACGTCGACTCGTTGGTGTCGAGCATCAACTCCTGCTGATCATTGACCACCTTTGCCATGCCGCTGACAACAATCCAGTGTTCACTGCGGTGGTGATGCATCTGCAGAGACAGGGACGCCTTCGGCTTGACGACAATACGTTTGATCTTGAAACGCTCGCCGTTTTCCAGGGTGGTGTAGGTGCCCCATGGACGATGTACCGTGCGATGCAGCAAGTGCACGGTATGGCTGCACGCCTTGAGCTGGTTGACGATGTGCTTGACGTCCTGAGCGTGATCCTTGTGGGCAATCATCACGGCATCGGGCGTGTCGATGACCAGCAGGTCTTCCACACCGACCAGAGCGGTCAGGCGCCCTTCACTGTTCACATAGTTGTTGCGTGAGCCATGGGACAGAACCTCACCTTCGAAACGGTTGCCGTTTTCGTCAGCCGGGGTCAGCTCGCTCACGGCGTTCCAGGAACCGATGTCGCTCCAGCCAATATCGCAAGGAATGGTCGCAACTTTCGTCGAGCGCTCCATCAGGGCGTAGTCGATGGAAATATCCGGAACCTCGGCAAAACGCTCAGCATCCAGCGCCAGGCAGCGATATTTGCTCGAGGAGGTCAGGCGCGAGGCTTCGATGGTTTTGGCCACGGCATCGACAACGTCAGGCGCGTGCTGGCGAAGCTCTTCCAGCACAGTGCCCACGCGGAAGCAGAACATGCCGGAGTTCCAGAAATAGTTGCCGGCGCTCACGTACCCCTGGGCTGTTTCCAGGTTGGGCTTCTCGACAAAACGCGCGACCTTCAAGCCACCCTCGAGTGGAGCATCCTTCTGCGCCTCGATGTAGCCGAAGCCGGTTTCCGGATAGGTCGGCTGAATACCAAACGTGACCAGCCAACCCTTGCTGGCCAGCGCAACGGCCTTGCCGACCGCCGCCGCAAAGGCTTTTTCATCCTTGATCAGGTGGTCAGCTGCCAGCACCAGCATATGCGCATCCGGGCCATGGGTGGCCTCCAGTTGCAGTGCCGCTGCCGCCACCGCCGCTGCCGTATTGCGTCCGAAAGGCTCCAGGATGAAGCCTTGGGCGTGCTTGGCCGTGTTGACGACACCGTACTCGTCTTCAGTCTTGAACAACAGTTCACGATTGGTGACAGTGAGAACCTCAACGACGCCTTCAAGGCGCGAAGCGCGCAGGAACGTCTTCTGGATCAGATTCTGGCCATCCGGCAGATCCATGAAAGGCTTGGGATGAGCTTCGCGAGAAACAGGCCACAGGCGGCTGCCTACGCCACCAGACAAAATTACGGGAATCAGTTCCATGCTCTAAATCCTTAATCCCCTTTACTGACGGTAAGTATCAGAAAAACGGGCTCAGTTATGTTTCTAGTCATTCTTGCACCGAAATCAGTGCACATTCTTGCCCCGACCGTTCGCTTGAAACAGTGGAAGCTCTGCCACATCCCGCCCAAAGAGTACCTGCCTGCCCCTTTGACAACAGGCAAAGGGGCTGATTGAACCGCCCTCCGAGGCGTCAAATACATCGCTGGTTTCTGCCTGCCATTCTAGCGTGACAACCATGAATTAATAACTCGGTAATTAGCCTCCGAGACCCATGGACCGACAGAAAGAACGATATTAGATCGAAGGTTGGTCCAGCAGCTTTTGCAGGTACTGCCCATAACCGGTTTTCCGCAGACGCTCGGCCTGAGTCGCGACCTGTTCAGCGGTGATCCAGCCATTGTTGTATGCAATCTCTTCGAGGCAGGCGACCTTCAGGCCTTGGCGATGCTCGATGGTATGCACAAAGTGACCGGCTTCAAGCAAGGAGTCATGCGTTCCGGTATCCAGCCAGGCAAAGCCGCGACCTAACATTTCGACATTAAGCGTTCTCTTCTCCAGATAGGCGCGATTGATGTCGGTGATCTCCAACTCGCCACGCTCAGAAGGCTTGATGCTCTTTGCGATCTCCACAACCTGATTATCGTAGAAATACAACCCGGTAACCGCGTAGTTGGACTTCGGTTTGAGAGGCTTCTCTTCAATGCTCAAGGCTCTGCCATTGGCATCAAATTCCACAACCCCGAAACGCTCCGGATCGGAAACGTGATAACCGAACACCGTAGCACCCGATGCCTGAGCACTGGCCGAACGCAGGTTCTCGGTGAAATATTGTCCGTAGAAAATATTGTCGCCCAGAATCAGGCAGCAAGGATCTTCACCAATGAACTCTTCACCGATGATGAACGCTTGGGCCAGCCCGTCCGGGCTTGGCTGCTCGGCATAACTCAATTCGATGCCGTACAGGCTACCGTCACCCAGCAACTTGCGAAAATTCGGCAAATCCTCAGGTGTGGAGATGATCAGGATTTCCCGCATCCCTGCCAGCATGAGCACCGACAACGGATAGAAAATCATCGGTTTGTCATAGATCGGCAACAACTGCTTGGACACACCAAGGGTGACCGGGTGCAGGCGTGTACCCGAACCACCGGCCAGAATGATGCCTTTACGGTTAGTCTTGATCATTTGTTGAGAATTTCCCTGAGCATTCGGGTGACACCACTTTGCCAATCCGGCAAGTGCAAAGAAAAGGCCCGGCACAGCTTTTGAGTATTCAGACGAGAATTCAAAGGGCGGCGTGCGGGGGTTGGATAGGCGCTGGTTTCAATCGGGTTGATCGTTGTCACCGCAAACGCCTCGCCATGGCGTCGAGCAAAATCGATCACAAAAGACGCATAACCGTGCCAGGACACTTCACCGCCAGCCGCCAGGTGGTACACCCCGGCAAGTTCCGGAGAATGCATGACACGCTGAATAGCCAACGCCGTGACATCGGCAATCAGATCCGCACCGGTCGGCGAGCCGATCTGATCCACGATCACACTCAGCGTGTCACGCTCACTGGCCAGCCTCATCATGGTCTTGGCGAAGTTGCTGCCGCGCACGCCATAACACCAACTGGTACGGAAGATCAGGTGCTTGCAGCCTGAGGCGATAATCGCCTGCTCACCGGCGGCCTTGCTGAAGCCATAGCGGTTCAGGGGAGCAATTTCATCGGTTTCGACCCAGGGTGTCGAACCTTGGCCATTGAATACGTAGTCGGTCGAATAATGAATCAACCATGCATCCAGTGCCGCTGCTTCTTCGGCCATGACCTGACTGGCCCGCGCATTCACGCAATCGGCCAGCTCGGTCTCGACTTCAGCCCTGTCGACAGCGGTGTATGCCGCTGCGTTGACGATAATGTTCGGGCGGACACTACGAATGGTGGCGCGCAGACCGACGAGGTCGGACAAGTCGCCGCACAAACCATCCGCGCCATGGCGATCCAGCGAAATCAGTTCCCCCAATGGAGAAAGGGAGCGCTGCAGCTCCCATCCCACCTGGCCACTTTTCCCTAGCAAGAGAATTCTCATCACTGGCCTGAGCGACTTGCGTAGTTCTGATCAATCCACTGTTGGTAACTGCCACTTTTGACATGAGCGACCCAGTCGGCATTATTCAAATACCACTCGACCGTTTTACGGATGCCGGTTTCGAAAGTTTCCTGCGGCGTCCAGCCCAGCTCCCGCTGGATCTTGCTGGCATCGATCGCGTAACGCTGGTCATGGCCCGGCCGGTCCTGAACATATGTGATCAGACTGGCATGTGGGCGATAAGCAGATTCAGGACGCAACTCATCAAGCAGCGCGCACAACGTATGCACCACTTCGATGTTCTGCTTTTCGTTATGACCACCGATGTTATAGGTCTCGCCGATCACACCTTCGGTAACAACTTTATAGAGTGCACGGGCATGATCTTCGACGTAGAGCCAGTCACGAACCTGATTACCCTTGCCATACACAGGCAGCGGCTTGCCCTCCAATGCATTTAGAATGATCAGCGGGATCAGCTTTTCAGGGAAATGGCAGGGGCCGTAATTGTTCGAGCAATTGGTCACCAGAGTCGGCAGACCATAGGTTCGAGCCCAGGCGCGGACGAGATGATCGGAGCTGGCCTTGCTCGCCGAATACGGGGAGCTCGGCTGATAAGGCGTTTCTTCGGTGAAAAGATCTTCAGGCCCTTCAAGATCGCCGTAAACCTCGTCCGTCGAGATATGGTGGAATCGGAAAGCGCTCTTGCGATGATCGTCGAGGGTTATCCAGTACTGCCGTACAGCCTCGAGAAGCGTGTAGGTACCAATAATATTGGTCTGGATGAATTCCGAAGGACCGGAAATCGAGCGGTCGACATGCGACTCTGCCGCCAGGTGCATGATCGCGTCTGGCTGATGCACTTGCAGGACACGCTCAATCTCTGCGCGATCACAGATGTCCACACGTTCGAATACATAACGCGGGTCGTGACTGACCTGAGCCAGCGATTCAAGATTACCGGCATACGTCAACTTGTCGACGTTCACTACAGAGTCGGATGTATTGGAAATGATGTGACGGATAACTGCTGAGCCAATAAACCCGGCACCGCCGGTTACTAGAATTTTCACGCGAAACCATACCCTTGAGGTGCTGACAGGGCTGCCAACCGAGCGCTGTCTAATCCATGAATGCAAAGCCTGAGTCGAGAGGCTTCTTTAAGAGCAAGTCTTCAGCGACATGCAAATATGCCACTGTCGAATAAGGGCGGCATTTTACAGCTAAATGAACGTTTTACTAATGGATATAGACAGGTAGCGGTGCAAATTCACGACCTCCCACCCCCCCATCATTTCAGACCAGTCGCTTGCGAGCAGCTCTGGAGGAGCGCCCCAGAAACCAGCCCAGCACAGGTCCGATCAGCATCCCGACGAGCAGCGCGACAACCATGATCAGCGAGACGGGAAGTTGCGGACCAGCCCAGCCAAGAAACACCAGAGAGATTGACTGCTGATTCTCGAGAACGAACGCCAGAATCACCAACACCAGCAGAAGAATGAAAACACCAAGAAGCATGCGCTTGAAATTACGCATGGAAAACTCCCCGAAGGATAGCAACTGTCAAAGCCCCTCCTCCTCTTCCTCGTTCACCCGATCACGCAATTCCTTTCCCGGCTTGAAATGCGGAACGAACTTGCCGTCAAGACTGACAGATTGACCAGTTTTTGGATTGCGCCCGACCCGCGGGGCACGATAGTGCAGGGAGAAGCTGCCAAAGCCACGGATCTCGATGCGATCACCCGTAGCCAGGCATTGGGACATTTGTTCGAGCATGGTCTTGATGGCCAACTCCACATCCTTGGATGAGAGCAGCCCTTGATGGGTGACAATTCGTTCGATCAACTCCGACTTCGTCATATTTTTCCCTTCTTTTTCAAGCAGCTAGATCAGCGCTTAAAAGGTTTTAGCACGCCCGAAAGATTTTGAACAGCCCAGGGGTTGACATATCTTTTCCCACACCAAAACGCCCACTTCCAGGGCATCTAGTCACCCGCCGGAACAACGCACTCTCAGCGACAGATGACCAGCATGGTACGAGTGACGTAGCCTGCGGGATTGAAGCCGAAGGGAAACAAATCCTCATCCTTGGCATCATCCGATCGGGTGACCACCTTATAACCCGCCCCCTTGCATTCTTTCGCCGCACGTTTTTGACACTTCTCCCAACCCGACCCCAAACCGGAGCAATCAACCTCAATGCCACTGACGCCGCGCACCGCATGAGTCTTCGCGCTGGTCGTACAGCCCGCCAAAGCCAGCATGCCCATCAAGACTATAAGCTTGTTCATTCATTTCCTTATGCCAGGCTTCACACCCGACTACTGCGATCTTCAGACTAAGCCTAGACGCGAATAGACGATTGATCCGATTAAAGAAACAGACCGCCGCACAAAGGGAATGGTTTCACCGGGACAACACACAGCATGGCGCCACACCAAATCGCAGGCATAAAAAAGGGCGACCGAAGTCGCCCTTTTTAATGATCAGACAGAACTCAGTTCTGTTTGGCCATTGCTTGACGCAGCAGTGCCGCCATAGTGGTGTCAGCTGCTTCACCTTCCGGAGCCGCTTTCAGGCTCTGGATGGCTTCTTTCTCTTCAGCATCGTCTTTCGATTTGATCGACAGCTGGATTACGCGGCTCTTACGATCAACGCTGATGATCTTGGCTTCTACTTGCTGGCCTTCTTTCAGAACGTTGCGCGCGTCTTCAACGCGGTCACGGCTGATTTCGGAGGCTTTCAGAGTCGCTTCGATATCGTCGGCCAGAACGATGATGGCGCCTTTGGCGTCAACTTCTTTCACGGTGCCAGTAACGATTGCGCCTTTGTCGTTAACCGAGACGTACTCGGAGAACGGATCGCTTTCCAGTTGCTTGATACCCAGGGAGATACGCTCACGCTCCGGGTCAACCGACAGGATAACGGTGTCCAGCTCGTCGCCCTTCTTGAAACGACGTACGGCTTCTTCGCCCACTTCGTTCCAGGAGATGTCGGACAGGTGAACCAGACCGTCGATGCCGCCGTCCAGACCAATGAAGATACCGAAATCGGTGATCGACTTGATGGTGCCGGAGATCTTGTCGCCCTTGTTGAACTGGCCAGAGAAGTCTTCCCATGGGTTCGACTTGCACTGCTTGATGCCCAGGGAAATACGACGACGCTCTTCGTCGATGTCCAGAACCATGACTTCCACTTCGTCGCCGACCTGTACGACTTTCGAAGGGTGGATGTTCTTGTTGGTCCAGTCCATTTCCGAAACGTGTACCAGACCTTCAACGCCTTCTTCCAGCTCAGCGAAGCAGCCGTAGTCGGTCAGGTTGGTTACACGAGCGGTAACGCGAGTGCCTTCTGGGTAACGGGCTTTGATAGCAACCCATGGATCTTCGCCCAGTTGCTTCAGGCCCAGGGAAACACGGTTGCGTTCGCGATCGTATTTCAGAACCTTGACGTCAATCTCGTCACCAACGTTGACGATCTCGGAAGGATGCTTGATGCGCTTCCAGGCCATGTCGGTGATGTGCAGCAGGCCGTCCACGCCACCCAGATCGACGAATGCGCCGTAATCGGTGAGGTTTTTGACGATACCTTTAACTTGCTGGCCTTCCTGCAGGGATTCCAGCAGAGCTTCACGCTCGGCGGAGTTCTCAGCTTCCAGGACACTGCGACGGGAAACAACAACGTTGTTGCGCTTCTGGTCCAGCTTGATGACCTTGAATTCCAGCTCTTTGCCTTCCAGGTGCGTGGTGTCGCGCACTGGACGGACGTCAACCAAGGAACCTGGCAGGAACGCACGGATGCCGTTAACGTCGACAGTGAAGCCGCCTTTAACCTTACCGTTGATAACGCCCTTGACCACTTCCTCAGCTGCGAAGGCTGCTTCCAGAACGATCCAGCATTCAGCGCGCTTGGCTTTTTCACGGGACAGCTTGGTTTCACCGAAACCGTCTTCAACCGAGTCCAGAGCAACGTGAACTTCGTCACCGACGTTGATGTTCAGTTCGCCAGCGTCGTTGTAGAACTGCTCCAGAGGGATCAGCGCTTCGGACTTCAGGCCAGCGTGAACGGTTACCCAGCGAGCTTGGTAATCGATATCAACGATAACACCGGTGATGATGGAGCCTGCCTGAAGGTTCAGGGTCTTTAGGCTTTCTTCAAAGAGTTCCGCAAAGCTTTCGCTCATTTTAATTCCTGTTGATTAGGGCGAAAAAGTACGCCCATCTCCACATCCCAGACAATGTGGGTTAGTTTCATTAAAAAGAAGCACCGCAGGACTATGACTGGTCCCCTGTGGCCCTCTTGGTCACCCGGCGATATCGCGAATGGCAATCTCGCTCATGATGCGTTCAAGCACCTGATCGATGGACAACTCCGTGGAATCCAGCTGTAACGCGTCGGCCGCCGGCTTGAGCGGGGCCACCGCTCGCTGAGTATCACGCTCATCGCGCGCACGGATCTCATCTAGCAGACTCGACAGACTAACACCCTCGACTTTGCCCTTCAACTGCAAATATCGACGGCGCGCCCGCTCCTCGGCACTGGCGGTCAGGAAAATCTTCAAGGGCGCATTCGGAAATACCACCGTTCCCATGTCGCGACCATCGGCCACCAAGCCCGGCGCTTCCTGAAAAGCACGCTGGCGCTGCAGCAGCGCCTCGCGCACGGCCGGCAATGCAGCCACCTGGGAAGCGCCGGAACCGACGCTCTCGGTGCGAATGACATCGCTGACTTCGTCACCTTCCAGAATGATGCGCTGCAACTGACCGTCGGTCGCCGCGATGAACTGCACATCCAGATGAGCGGCCAGTTTCTTCAGCAGCTCTTCATTGGTCAGGTCTACACCATGGTTGTGCGCAGCAAACGCCAGCAAGCGATACAGCGCACCGGAATCCAGCAGATTCCAGCCCAGACGCTTGGCCAGAATCCCGGCTACGGTGCCTTTGCCCGAGCCGCTTGGCCCATCGATGGTGATGACCGGAGCAATGTTGTTCACGACTGAGCCTCTTGCGCCACACGAATACCGACCTGCGCGCACAGCGCCAGGAAGTTCGGGAACGATGTCGCGACGTTGGCGCAATCATGGATGCGGATCGGTGCAGTGGCGCGCAACGAGGCCACGCTGAAAGCCATCGCGATGCGGTGATCGCCATGACCGTGCACTTCGCCGCCGCCGATCTGGCCGCCGTCGATGATGATGCCGTCCGGGGTCGGTTCGCACTTGACGCCCAGCGCCAGCAAACCGTCCGCCATGACCTGGATACGGTCCGATTCCTTGACCCGCAACTCTTCTGCGCCGGTCAGCACGGTGCGCCCTTCGGCACAGGCTGCCGCCACGAACAGCACCGGGAACTCGTCGATGGCCAGTGGAACCAGCGCTTCCGGAATCTCGATACCTTTGAGTTTAGCTGCTCGTACGCGCAGGTCTGCAACCGGCTCGCCACCCACTTCACGCTGGTTTTCCAGGGTGATGTCGGCACCCATCAGGCGCAGGATGTCGATTACACCGGTACGAGTCGGGTTGATGCCGACGTGCTCGAGCACCAGCTCCGAACCTTCAGCAATCGACGCCGCCACCAGAAAAAACGCCGACGACGAGATGTCGCCCGGCACTTCGATGTGGGTCGCGGTCAGCTTGCCGCCGGACTCGACCGATGCCGTCGCGCCATCGACGCTCACCGAATAGCCGAAGCCGCGCAGCATGCGCTCGGTATGGTCGCGGGTCGGGGCTGGCTCGGTCACGGTTGTCTTGCCTTCGGCATACAGCCCCGCCAGCAGCAGGCAGGATTTCACCTGAGCACTGGCCATCGGCATGGTGTAGGTCAGGCCTTTGAGCTTGTGACCGCCACGAATGGTCATCGGCGGACGACCGTCGGCAGCAGTTTCAATCACGGCGCCCATTTCCCGCAGCGGGTTGGCGACGCGATTCATCGGACGCTTGGACAGCGACGCGTCACCGGTCAGGGTGCTGTCGAAATCCTGCGCGGCCAGCAGGCCGGAAAGCAGGCGCATCGAAGTGCCGGAGTTGCCCAGATAGATCGGGCCCGGCGCAGGTTTCAGGCCGTGCAGGCCGACACCGTGAATGGTCACGCGGCCGTGATGCGGGCCTTCGATGACCACGCCCATGTCGCGGAACGCCTGCAAGGTCGCCAAGGCATCTTCGCCCTCGAGGAAGCCTTCGACTTCGGTGACGCCTTCAGCCAGGGAGCCGAGCATGATCGAACGGTGGGAAATCGATTTGTCACCCGGTACGCGAATCCGACCGGACAGGCGGCCACCAGGTTGAGCCAGGAAGATCAGATCGTTGGAGTTCATAGCGTCCACATAGGCCCTGCGGGCCAGGATTTTACTGAAATGCTCGCGGGCAACCCGGGCGCGCGTGAAGACGCCCAACAATTGGTGCCCATCCCCTGCATCGACCGCGTCGCGCAAGGCGTCGAGGTCGCTGCGAAATGTATCGAGTGTGCGCAGGACAGCCTCGCGATTGGCGAGAAAGATGTCATGCCACATGACCGGGTCGCTTCCGGCGATTCTTGTGAAATCGCGAAAACCGCCCGCAGCGTAACGGAAGATCTCAAGGTTTTCATTGCGTTTGGCCAGCGAATCGACCAGACCGAAGGCCAGCAGATGCGGCAGATGACTGGTCGCTGCCAGCACTTCATCGTGCCGCTCGACCTGCATGTGCTCGACGTCGGCACCCAGCTCGCGCCACAAACGATCAACCACTGCCAGCGCAGCCGGATCAGTCTGCTCCAACGGGGTCAGAATCACCTTGTGACGACGAAACAGCTCTGAGTTGGAGGCTTCCACCCCACTCTGCTCGGAGCCGGCAATCGGATGACCCGGCACGAAGCGCGCCGGCATGCCGCCGAACGCTTCGGTCGCCGCACGCACCACATTGCCCTTGGCGCTGCCGACGTCCGTCAGGATCGCCTGCCCCAGATCCATGCCGGCCAGACGGGCCAACACTTTTTCCATAGCCAGGATCGGCACCGCCAACTGGATCACATCCGCGCCCTGGCAAGCAGCAACCAGGTCGTCTTCGCAGCGATCCACCACGCCCAAATCGACCGCCAGCTTGCGCGATTGCGGGTCGAGATCGACCCCGACCACTTCGCGGCACACACCGCTTTCACGCAAGCCTTTGGCAAACGAACCACCGATCAGCCCCAGACCGACCACCACCAGGCGCCCGATCATAGGTGCCGCAGGTTGCAACGCAGTGACATCACCCACGAGCCAGAACCTTGCGCAGCGCTTCAAGGAAGCGACTGTTTTCCGCCGGCAGACCGATGGTCACCCGCAGATGGTTCGGCATGCCGTAGTTGGCCACCGGACGCACGATCACGCCTTCGCGCAGCAGACCCTGGAACACCGGAGCCGCCACCTGAGCGAGGTCGACGCAGATAAAGTTGCCCTTGGACGGAATCCAGCTCAGGCCCAGCTCGCGGAAACCCGCTTCCAGCTGTTGCATGCCGGACTCGTTGAGCTGACGGCTCTGCGCCAGATACTCCTCGTCCTTCAGCGCCGCACACGCTGCCGCCAGGGCCAGGCTGTTGACGTTGAACGGCTGACGTACGCGGTTCAGCACGTCTGCCACCACCGGGGTGGACAGGCCGTAACCAACGCGCAGCGCCGCCAGACCATAGGCCTTGGAGAAGGTGCGCGAGACCAGCAGGTTCGGATAAGCCGCGAGGAAATCCAGACCGTCCGGCAGATCACTGCCTTCGGCGTATTCGATGTAGGCCTCGTCCAGCACCACCAGCACATGCTCAGGCACGTCCTGCAGGAACTCGTCCAGCGCTTCGGCGCCGAACCAGGTGCCAGTCGGGTTGTTCGGGTTGGCGATGAACACGACGCGCGTGTTGGCGTCGATGGCCGCCAGCATCGCCGGCAGATCATGCCCCCAGTCCTTGGCCGGAACGACCTTGGCCTGAGCGCCGACCGCCTGGGTCGCGATCGGATACACAGCAAACGCGTGCTCGCTGAACACCGCATTCAGGCCCGGCGCCAGATAGGCGCGCGCCACCAGCTCGAGAATGTCGTTGGAGCCGTTGCCCAGGGTCACCTGGTTCAGCTCGACACGGCACTGCTCGGCCAGCAGGGATTTCAGAGCAAAACCGTTGCCGTCCGGATAACGGGTCAGCTCGTCCAGCGCTTCGCGGATTGCGGCCAGCGCTTTCGGGCTCGCGCCCAGCGGGTTTTCGTTGCTCGCCAGCTTGACGATGCTTGCCGGATCCAGGTCCAGCTCGCGCGCCAGCTCGTCCACGGGCTTGCCCGGCACGTATGGCGAAAGTTGTTGCACGCCCGGCTGTGCCAGAGCGAGGAAGTTGCCACTCATTTGCTACCGCCCCTTAGAGAACTGCTTTCGGGTAGGAACCCAGCACCTTGAGTGCTACTGCTTCCTGACTGATCTTTTCCAGCACACCTTTGATCAGCGGATCACGGTGATGGCCGACGAAGTCGATGAAGAACACGTAGGTCCATTTACCGCTGCGCGACGGACGGGTTTCGATCCGGGTCAGGTCGATCCCGTTGTCATGGAACGGCACCAGCAGCTCGTGGAGCGCACCTGGCTTGTTGCTCATGGACACGATGATCGACGTCTTGTCGTCGCCGGTCGGCGGCACTTCCTGGTTACCGATCATCAGGAAGCGCGTGGAGTTGTCCGGACGATCCTCGATCTTCTCGGCCAGACGGGTCAGGCCATACAGCCCGGCCGCCATGTCGCCGGCGATCGCCGCCGAATTCCATTCGCCCTTGACCCGCTTGGCCGCTTCGGCGTTGCTGGACACCGCCACGCGCTCGACATTCGGGTAATGAGCGTCCAGCCACTTGCGGCATTGGGCCAGAGACTGAGCGTGGGAATAGATGCGACTGATGCTGTCGGTCTTGGTGTTTTCACCGACCAGCAGATGATGGTGAATCCGCAGCTCGACTTCGCCACAAATAACCATGTCGTGCTCGAGGAAGCTGTCGAGGGTGTGGTTGACCGCACCCTCGGTGGAGTTCTCCACCGGCACCACGCCGAAATTCACAGCACCGGCCGCCACTTCGCGGAACACTTCGTC
The DNA here is from genome assembly GCF_002112395.1 of Pseudomonas sp. R38(2017). Classification (NCBI taxonomy): domain Bacteria; kingdom Pseudomonadati; phylum Pseudomonadota; class Gammaproteobacteria; order Pseudomonadales; family Pseudomonadaceae; genus Pseudomonas; species Pseudomonas sp. R38(2017). The sequence continues at coordinate 550,406 of NZ_NEHN01000001.1, read as the reverse complement.
GATCGCCGCCATCGGCTTGCTGATCACTGCGTGACCGAAGTGCTTCATGGCCGCCGCCTGGGTGAACGTACCTTCCGGACCGAGATAGGCCACTTTCAGCGGGTTCTCAAGGGCGAGGCACGAGGACATGATTTCGCGGAACAAGCGCGCCATCTCTTCGTTGCCCAGCGGCCCCTTGTTGCGCTCCATCACGCGCTTGAGGACCTGCGCCTCACGCTCGGGACGATAGAACACCGGCTGCTCGCCTTCGGCCAGACTGGCCATCTTGACCCGGGCAACTTCCTCGGCGCAGCGAGCGCGATCGCTGATCAGCTGGAGGATCTTCTCATCGAGGCTGTCGATGCGAACGCGCAGCGCCTTGAGTTCCTGTTCGGACATCAGGAATGCTCCTTCTCGAACTCAGCCATGTAGCCAACCAGCGCTTCAACCGCATCCAGGCCCAGGGCGTTGTAGATCGAGGCACGCATGCCGCCGACCGAACGATGGCCCTTGAGGTTGAGCAGGCCACGAGCATCAGCACCGGCCAGGAACGCCTTGTCCAGACGCTCGTCAGCCAGGCGGAACGGCACGTTCATCCAGGAACGGGCGTTAACGCTGATCGGGTTGGTGTAGAAATCGCTGTTGTCGATGAAGCCGTACAGGCGATCTTTCTTCGCCTTGTTGCGCTGCTCCATCGCAGCGACGCCGCCCTGCTCCTTCAGCCACTCGAAGACGAGGCCCGAGAGGTACCAAGAATAGGTGGCCGGGGTGTTGTACATCGAACCGTTGTCGGCCGAGATCTTGTAGTCGAGCATGGTCGGGCACGAACTGCGGGCACGGCCCAGCAGGTCTTCACGGACGATCACTACGACCAGACCGCTCGGGCCGATGTTCTTCTGCGCACCAGCGTAGATCAGGCCGTACTGCGACACATCGATGGGACGCGAGAGGATATCGGAAGACATGTCGACCACCAGCGGAACGTCACCGACCTCGGGAACCCAGTCGAACTGCAGGCCGCCGATGGTTTCGTTGGACGCGTAGTGCAGATAGGCCGCACCCGGGGTCAGCTTCCACTCGTTCTGGCCGGGGATTGCCAGATAGTCATAAGGCTTGGCGCTGGCAGCAACGTTGATGTTGCCGAAGCGACGCGCCTCCTCGATGGCTTTCTTCGACCAGATGCCGGTCTCGACATAGTCGGCAGTGCCATTCTCGGGCAGCAGGTTCAGCGGAATCTCGGCGAACTGCTGGCTCGCGCCGCCCTGCAGGAACAGCACTTTGTAATTGGAGGGGATGGACAGCAGGTCGCGCAGGTCCTGTTCGGCTTTCTCGGCGATGGCCACGTAGTCGTCGCTACGATGGCTCATCTCCATGACCGACAGACCCTTGCCGTGCCAGTCGAGCAGCTCGGACTGGGCACGCAACAGGACAGCTTCAGGCAGCGCAGCGGGACCTGCGCAGAAGTTAAAGGCTCGTTTGCTCACATCCACTCTCGCTATGCAATCACGGTAGCGGACAGAGCAAACACTCTGCCCTGCTACGATTTGGTTAGTCTTGCGACTCTTCTTCGTCTGCGGCGTCCGCCTGCAGGTTGTCGACTGCATCGTCCGGTTCAGCGCCGATCACGCCCTCTTCCAGCTCGACACCTTCTTCACCCTCAAACTCTTCACCCTCGACTTCCGACGGCTCCTGGACCCGCTCCAGACCGACCAGGGTTTCATCCTTGGCCAGCTTGATCAGGGTCACGCCCTGGGTGTTACGACCCAGACTGGAAACTTCGTCGACGCGGGTACGCACCAGCGTGCCCTGGTCGGAGATCAGCATGATCTCTTCGCCGTCCTGCACCTGAACCGCACCGACCAGACGGCCGTTACGCTCGTTGCTGACCATGGCGATAACGCCCTGGCCGCCACGCTTGTATTCAGGGAACTCGGTGATCGCCGTGCGCTTGCCGTAGCCACGCTCGGAAGCCGTCAGGATCTGGCTGCCCTCTTCCGGGATCAGCATGGAAATCAGCTTCTGCCCTTCCGGCAGACGCATGCCACGCACACCGCGAGCGGTACGACCCATGGCGCGGACTTCGGATTCCTTGAAGCGCGTCACCTTGCCGCCGTCGGAGAACAGCATGATTTCCTGCTCGCCATCGGTGATGGCAGCGGAGATCAGGATGTCGCCCTCGTCCAACTCCAGCGCGATCAGACCGACGCTGCGCTGACGACTGAAGGCCACCAGCGGGGTCTTCTTGACGGTACCGTTGGCGGTCGACATGAAGATGAACGGTGCCTTCTTGCGGTCGGCAGCCTTGATACGCGCCTTGCGCTCTTCTTCGGTTTCGTTGCTGTTTTCGATGTCGTCTACATCAGCCTCGGCGCCTTCGGCTTCTTCTTCATCAGCCTGACGCTTCATGGCTTCGAGATCGACCGGCAGCATGGTGGTGATGTATTCACCGTCATCCAGCGGCAACAGGTTGACCAGCGGACGGCCACGGGCGGCGCGGGACGCTTCCGGAATCTCGTAGGTCTTGAGCCAGTACACCTTGCCCTTGCTGGAGAACAGCAGCAGCGTGGTGTGGCTGTTGGCGACCAGCAGGTGAGCGATGTAGTCCTCATCCTTCACGCCGGTAGCCGATTTACCCTTACCACCACGACGCTGAGCCTGGTACGCAGCCAGTGGCTGAGTCTTGGCATAACCGCCGTGGGAGATGGTCACGACGCGCTCTTCTTCCGGGATCATGTCGCCCAGGGTCAGGTCGAGGCGTGCATCGAGGATCTCGGTGCGGCGCACGTCGCCGTATTCGGCGCGGATCACTTCCAGCTCTTCGCGGATCACTTCCATCAGGCGCGTGGCGCTGTTGAGGATGCGGATCAGCTCGCCGATCTGGTTCAGGATCTCTTGATACTCGGCCAGCAGCTTTTCGTGCTCCAGGCCGGTCAGGCGGTGCAGACGCAGTTCCAGAATGGCTTGTGCCTGTTCCGGCGACAGGAAGTACTTGCCGTCGCGCAGACCGTATTGCGGATCGAGGTTTTCCGGACGGCACGAATCGGCACCGGCACGCTCGACCATGGTCATCACCGCACTGGATTCCCACGGCGTGCTGACCAGTGCCTCCTTGGCTTCCGACGGGGTCGGCGACGCCTTGATCAGCGCGATCACCGGGTCGATGTTCGACAGGGCGACGGCCTGACCCTCAAGGATATGGCCACGCTCGCGAGCCTTGCGCAGTTCGAACACGGTACGGCGGGTAACGACTTCGCGACGGTGACGAACGAAGGCTTCCAGCAGATCCTTGAGGTTCAGGATCCGCGGACGGCCGTCGATCAGCGCGACGATGTTGATGCCGAATACCGATTGCAGCTGGGTCTGGGCGTAGAGGTTGTTGAGGATCACCTCAGGCACTTCGCCGCGACGCAGCTCGATCACGACGCGCATACCATCCTTGTCGGACTCGTCGCGCAGCTCGGTGATGCCTTCGAGTTTCTTCTCTTTTACCAGCTCGGCGATCTTCTCGATCAGACGCGCCTTGTTCAACTGGTAAGGCAGCTCGGTGATGACGATCTGCTGACGGCCACCGACCTTGTCGATGTCTTCGATGATCGAACGCGCACGCATGTAAATGCGGCCACGGCCGGTGCGGTAGGCTTCGATGATGCCGGCACGACCGTTGATGATCGCAGCGGTCGGGAAGTCCGGACCGGGAATGTATTGCATCAGCTCATCGACGGTCAGCTCAGGGTTGTCGATGAGAGCCAGGCAACCGTCGATGACTTCACCGAGGTTGTGCGGCGGAATGTTGGTCGCCATGCCCACGGCGATACCGCTGGAACCGTTGACCAGCAGGTTCGGAACGCGGGTCGGCATGACCGCCGGGATCAGTTCGGTGCCGTCGTAGTTCGGCACCCAGTCCACGGTTTCCTTGTGCAGGTCGGCCAGCAGCTCGTGCGCCAGCTTGGTCATGCGCACTTCGGTGTATCGCATGGCCGCGGCGTTGTCGCCGTCCACCGAACCGAAGTTGCCCTGACCGTCCACCAGCAGGTAACGCAGCGAGAATGGCTGAGCCATACGGACGATGGTGTCGTACACCGCGGTATCACCGTGAGGGTGATACTTACCGATCACGTCACCGACAACACGGGCAGATTTCTTGTACGGCTTGTTGAAGTCGTTGCCCAGCTCGCTCATCGCGAACAGCACGCGACGGTGCACGGGCTTCAAGCCATCGCGCGCATCCGGCAGTGCACGGCCGACGATCACGCTCATCGCGTAATCGAGATAGGACTGTTTCAGCTCGTCTTCGATATTGACCGGGAGGATTTCTTTGGCCAGTTCGCCCATGAGAAGCCTGATTCCTTTTTCTGGTGAAACTTCGCCATATCCATAGGGGACGCACGAAGCTCGTCGATGCAGGCCGAGTGCCATGCGCCGACTTACGACAAATCAACAAGTTGACCCTGGATTTGCGCAGTGAAGACAACCCCGTGGGACTGCCTCGGAAAACGCCGGATGTTATCACAAGAGCCGCCACGCACCTATCCCCCAGATGCGCATGGAGCATAGTTAGATGACCGATGACAGGCTTAACGGGGACGAGAGAGGCTCAGAGCTTCCCTGAATGCAAATTTCGGGACGAAATTGCGGATGTTTATTGACTTTCAAGACCCCATCGCTGGCACGCCAGCTGCCACAGAATCAGTGGTGAACACTGAAGCTGTGGGAGCCAGCCTGCTGGCGATGGCGATTCAGCGGGCGCGCCCCCCCCCCTAATGCAGGCGCTTGCGGCACATCAACTGCGCCATTTTCGCGGTATCCGGGCGCTCGACGATGCCTTTCTCGGTGACGATCGCATCGATCAGGTCTGCCGGGGTCACGTCAAACACCGGGTTGAACGCTTCAACGTCTGCCCCGACGCGCTTGCCACCAACTTCCAGCAATTCGGCGCCGGCGCGCTCTTCGATCGGGATGTCATCACCGCTGGCCAGATTCATGTCGATGGTCGAACTCGGCGCCACCACCATGAAACGAACGCCATGGTGCATGGCGTTGACTGCCAGTTGATAGGTGCCAATCTTGTTCGCCACGTCGCCGTTGGCAGTGATCCGGTCAGCGCCGACGATCACCCAGGTCACGCCTTTGGTTTTCATGATGTGGGCGGCAGCGGAGTCAGCGTTAAGGGTCACCGGAATGCCTTCATTGGCCAGTTCCCATGCCGTCAGGCGCGAGCCTTGCAGCCACGGCCGGGTTTCATCGGCATAGACACGCTCGACCATACCCTCAATGAATGCGGCGCGGATCACCCCGAGCGCCGTGCCGAATCCGCCGGTGGCCAGGGCGCCGGTATTGCAGTGGGTCAGGATTGCCTGGGCGTTGCCCTGATGTTTGCGGATCAGGTCAACGCCGAGCTGGGCCATGGTCAGGTTGGCTTCGCGATCGCTTTCATGGATGGCGATGGCTTCGGCCTCCAGCGTCGCCAGCGGATCGGCGTTTTCTTTCAACCGATCCAGCCGGTCATGCATGCGGTTCAACGCCCAGAACAGATTGACCGCCGTCGGCCGGGAATCGGCCAGCAGCATGAAATCCTCTTCCAGCGCCGCGTACCAGTCGCCACCTTCGGCGATCCGGGCACGGGCGGCCAACACGATGCCATACGCCGCACTGATGCCAATGGCCGGCGCACCGCGCACTACCATCGAACGAATCGCCTCGGCCACGCCGGCGGCGCTGGTGTAGGCGATCCAGTTTTCCTCGAACGGCAAAACGCGCTGATCCAGCAGGTGGAGCGCGCCATCACGCCAATCGATGGCCTTTACTTTCTCCGCAGCCAATAGTCGATCGCGCATCCCTCACCCCGCACTCATGAACAAAAGCCGCCGATTATAGCGATCCCCCCGCGAAGACGCTCGGGTATACTTCGCCATCCTTATACAAAAGCACTGGAACCGACCCTCGATGCCGAAACCTGCCATTGCGCTCGACTTATTATTGCTGCCGACCTGGCTGGTACCCGTCGAACCCGCAGGCGTGGTCCTCAAGGAACATGGCCTGGGCATCCGCGACGGTCGCATCGTGTTCATCGGCCCGCGTGCCGAAGCCTTGAAGTGTAACGCCGCCGAAGTCCGCGAATTGCCGGACGTGCTGCTCAGCCCCGGCCTGATCAACGCTCACGGCCATGCGGCCATGACCTTGTTCCGCGGTCTCGCTGACGATCTGCCGTTGATGACCTGGCTGGAAAACCATATCTGGCCGGCCGAAGGCAAATGGGTCGATGAAGACTTCGTACGTGACGGCACTGACCTCGCCATCGCCGAGCAGATAAAAGGTGGCATCACCTGCTTCTCGGACATGTACTTCTTCCCGAAGGTTGCCAGTGAGCGCGTGCACAACAGCGGAATCCGTGCACAGATCGCCATTCCGATCCTCGATTTCCCGATTCCGGGCGCTGCCAGCGCCGATGAAGCCATTCGTCAGGGCGTCGAACTGTTCGGCGACCTGAAGCATCACGAACGCATCAAGATTACTTTCGGCCCTCATGCACCCTACACCGTTGGTGATGAGAACCTGGAAAAAATCCGCGTGATCGCCGAAGAGCTGGACGCCTCGATCCACATGCACGTCCACGAAACCGCCTTCGAAGTGCAGCAAGCAGTCGAACAGCGCGGCGAACGCCCGTTGGCGCGCCTTGGCCGACTGGGCCTGCTCGGCCCGCGCTTCCAGGCCGTGCACATGACCCAGATCAGCGATGACGACCTGGCGTTACTGGTAGAAAGCAACACCAGCGTGATCCATTGCCCGGAGTCGAACCTGAAACTGGCCAGCGGTTTCTGCCCGGTCGAGCGCCTGTGGCAGGCCGGGGTCAACGTGGCCGTCGGCACCGATGGCGCGGCGAGCAACAACGATCTGGACCTGCTGGGCGAAACCCGCACCGCTGCATTGCTGGCCAAAGCTGTCGCCGGCTCGGCCACCGCGCTGGACGCCCACCGGGCGCTGCGCATGGCCACGCTGAACGGTGCGCGAGCCTTGGGGATCGAAGCCGAGACCGGCTCGCTGGAACTCGGCAAGGCGGCAGACATCGTCGCGTTCGATCTGTCCGGTCTGGCACAGCAACCGGTCTATGACCCGGTCTCGCAGCTTATTTACGCCACCGGCCGGGACTGCGTGAAACACCTGTGGGTTGCCGGCAAGCAGTTACTCGACGATCGCCGCCTGACCCGCCTGGACGAACAACAGCTGGGCGAAACCGCCCGGGCCTGGGGCCGTCGCATCAGCGGCCACACCGAATCGTAAACACCCCGGGGCAAACTCCGGGGCTACAGCCTTTTTCAAGTTTTAGAGGATTGAAACATGAGCAACGTCGACCACGCCGAAATCGCCAAATTCGAAGCACTGGCCCATCGCTGGTGGGACCGCGAAAGCGAGTTCAAACCGCTGCACGATATCAACCCACTGCGGGTCAACTGGATTGACGAGCGGGTCAACCTGGCCGGCAAGAAGGTCCTCGACGTCGGGTGCGGCGGCGGCATTCTCAGCGAAGCCATGGCCCAGCGCGGCGCGACCGTGACCGGCATCGACATGGGCGAAGCGCCACTGGCGGTCGCACAACTGCATCAGCTGGAATCCGGCGTGAACGTCGAATACCGCCAGATCACCGCCGAAGCCCTGGCCGAAGAAATGCCCGAGCAGTTCGACGTCGTCACCTGCCTGGAAATGCTCGAACACGTACCGGATCCATCCTCGGTGATCCGCGCCTGCTTCCGCATGGTCAAACCCGGCGGCCAGGTGTTCTTCTCCACCATCAACCGCAACCCGAAGGCTTACCTGTTCGCCATCGTCGGTGCCGAATACATCATGAAGCTGCTGCCGCGCGGCACCCACGATTTCAAGAAATTCATTCGCCCGTCCGAGCTGGGCGCCTGGAGCCGCATGGCCGGCCTCACTGTCAAGGACATCATCGGTCTGACCTACAACCCGTTGACCAAGCACTACAAGCTGGCAGCGGACGTTGACGTCAACTACATGATCCAGACCCTGCGCGAGGAATAAGCCGATGGCTATCAGAGCAGTCCTTTTTGATATGGACGGTACCCTGCTCGACACCGCGCCGGACTTCATCGCCATTTGCCAGGCGATGCGCGCGGATCGTGGTTTGCCGCTGATGAACGACAAACACATCCGCGACGAAATCTCCGGTGGCGCCAAGGCCATGGTCGCAGTGACGTTTTCGATGGATCCTGAATCGCCGGGCTTCGAGGAGCTGCGTCTTGAGTTCCTCGAGCGCTATCTGGTGGGCTGCGCCGTGCACAGCAAGCTGTTCGACGGCATGGGTGAATTGCTGGCCGATATCGAAAAATCCAATCTGGTCTGGGGTGTGGTCACCAACAAGCCGCTGCGCTTCGCCGAACCGATCATGCAACAGTTGGGGCTGGCCGAGCGCTCGGCCTTGCTGATCTGCCCGGATCACGTAAAAAACAGCAAACCGGATCCCGAGATGCTGACCCTTGCCTGCAAGATGCTTGATCTGGATCCGTCGAGCGTTCTGTTTATCGGCGATGATCTGCGCGATATCGAGTCCGGCCGTGACGCGGGTACCAAGACCGCCGCAGTGACCTATGGCTACATTCACCCCGAGGACAACCCTCGGCATTGGGGCGCGGACGTCGTGGTGGATCATCCGCTGGAGTTGCGCAAGGTGCTCGACAACGCTCTGTGCAGTTGCTGAGTGGTGCCGGACTGCACACCCATGCAGGCCGTGGGAACGATCAGAAGTTAATGGATTAGAGGTTTTTATGTTTGATTACTCCGCTCGCCCCGAATTGCTCAAGGATCGGGTCATTCTGGTCACCGGTGCCGGTCGCGGCATCGGTGCGGCCGCCGCCAAGACCTACGCCGCCCACGGCGCGACCGTGCTGCTGCTGGGCAAGACCGAAGCCAACCTGACCCAGGTCTACGACGAGATCGAGGCAGCCGGGCATCCGCAGCCGGTCGTAATCCCGTTCAACCTCGAAACCGCCCTGCCCCATCAATACGATGAGCTGGCGGCAATGATCGAGACCGAGTTCGGCCACCTCGACGGCCTGCTGCACAACGCCTCGATCATTGGCCCGCGCACGCCGATCGAGCAGTTGTCCGGTGAAAATTTCATGCGTGTCATGCAAGTCAACGTCAACGCGATGTTCATGCTGACCAGCACCCTGCTACCGCTGCTCAAATTGTCGCAGGACGCCTCGGTGGTATTCACCTCCAGCAGCGTCGGGCGCAAGGGCCGTGCTTACTGGGGCGCTTATGGCGTGTCCAAGTTCGCCACCGAAGGACTGATGCAAACCCTCGCCGACGAAGTCGAAAACGTCGCCCCCGTGCGCGCCAACAGCATCAACCCGGGCGCCACTCGCACCAGCATGCGCGCTCAGGCTTACCCGGGGGAAAACCCGCTGAACAACCCGACTCCGGAAGAGATCATGCCGGTCTATCTATACCTGATGGGCCCGGACAGCACGGGCATCAATGGCCAAGCGTTCAACGCTCAGTAGTGCCATACGTCGCTTTTGTTGCCGCGGCGGATTCCCGTCGCGGCAGGCATTTGCCGCTTTGTACAGACCCATTTCAGTCAAATAACCACCACACCCTACCGTGCTAAAAACCCAAGCCATTGATTCAAAACAGTTTTAATAAAACATGAACTGAATGGCACGACTTTCGCTCTACATTCCCTTAAAGCACGCCGAGTGAAGGCAGTCGGGCAAGGCCTGATTCGATAGCTGACTAATCGTCATCGGGCAGACTAAACTTGCGTCAAATGTCCTACGGGACTGATGGATCAGTATGACGCGCAGCCCATAGCCGCTCTCACCCAGCCTGTAAGACAGACTTACTGCTTAGGGGCTCACGCCATATGAAATCACCCTCCCAGACCACTGCAATTGACTTCGATAGTGCCAAATTGCAACGCCTGGGCTTTGGTCAGCTACCTCCGCTTCTGGAGCGACCTGTCAGCCTGGCGCAATTGCACCAGCAAATGAGCCTGCAACTGCAAACCAGCCTTGAGCCCCAACGCATCCTCGGTCTGTTTTTCCGCGAAGTTCAGCGCCTGGTGCCGCTCGATGCCTTGAGCTATGTGCACAGCGGCAGTGACTTGCGCCTGGAATTCGGCGCCCGCGGTCATCACTCGGCCAGCTACAGCCTCAGCCACGACGGCGAACACATGGGCAAACTGGTGTTCCGCCGCAACCAGCGTTTTAGCGAGCAGGAACTGGGAAATCTGGAGTCACTTCTGTCGTCCCTGCTGTACCCGATGCGCAACGCGTTGCTCTATCGTGTCGCGACGCAAACCGCCCTGCGCGATCCGCTGACTGGCGCCGGCAATCGCATCGCCCTGGAGCAGACCCTGCAGAGGGAAATCGAAATGTCGCGTCGACACCTGCAACCGTTGTCGCTGCTGATGCTGGATATCGACCACTTCAAACAAGTCAATGACAGCCATGGCCACAGCGCCGGCGACGAGGTGCTCAAAGCCGTCGCGGCATCGATCAAGGATCAGTTGCGCAACGTCGACATGGTGTTTCGCTATGGCGGGGAAGAGTTCTTGATCCTGCTGTCCAACACCAGCCGCGAAGCCGCCGCGATGGTCGGCGAACGCCTGCGGTATGCAGCACAAGCCCAGGACTACTACGCCGATGGCCAGTTGATCGAGCTGACCGTAAGCCTCGGCTGTTCGACCCTGCTGCCGGGCGAATCCGCCGACAGCCTGCTGCGCCGCGCCGACAGCGCGCTGTATGTGGCCAAGCGTGACGGGCGCAACCGCCTGACAATGGCTGGCTGACCCTTCTTCGAGCAAATAAAAACGGGAGCATGCGCTCCCGTTTTTTATGGGTGTCGTCGAACTAGCTCTCGACCAGCGCTCGTCGCTCGCGCCCAACTGTCACTCGCTCAGCAAGTTCCAGTTGCATGCAGCGCTCGAGGAACAGGTACATGTAGTCATAGCTCTTGCACACGGCCTGGCGCAGCTCCGTCTGCAAAGACCGACTCGGGTTCATCCCGGCCAGGGTGCAGATAATTTCCAGTGCTTCCCACGGGTGGGCATCATCGTACTGGGCATGCATCTTCAGCCACTTCATCGCCCGCTTTCGGTCTTCTTCAGGGAAAGCGGCGGCGTACACACCTGTCGAGCAGACCAGCGCCGACCACTCCCCGGTCGCGCCCTCAATCGCATAGTTGGTGGCGGCGATGGCTACGATCAGCGAATCGGCCGAACTGGTGTGCCAGCACCAGTGACTCAGCGCGTGCAATTCCGGCGGCACTTGCTGGGCCTGCAGGTCTTCCAGGCTCACGCCGTGGGCCCGACTCCAGTTTACCCAGTAATCGGCATGGTTGAGTTCGACGCGGATGTTGCGCATCAACCAGCGCCGCGCCATGTCTTCACCCGGGTGACGGGCGAACTTGGTCTTGGTGAGATTCTGCGCCATGTACAACGCGAACTGCTCAACGACGGGCCAGCCCCCGATCAGGTACTGTCGCATGGTCTTGGCGCTGAGCTTGTTATCACGCATGCGCAGGTAAAGTTCATGTTCGACAACCCGGCGTTTGCTCTCGCTGCAATCCTGAATCAACTGTTGTGCCCAGGCAGGATAACTTGCAGCTTCCATGAGTGGTCCGGTTCGGTTGAATGTGTCGATCACTGTTCGGCTCCTTTTGATTTGTGATTGTGAGGATCGGCAAGAGACTTCAACGGAACGTGCCAGGCGCCTTGAACAACAGCGGCTGCGGCCTGGCGGGCCGACTTTGCAAACTGTCGCAGGTAAACAATTGCGGGCGTTCGATGACATAACCCTGAGCGTAATCGACGCCGATTTCAAGCAATGCCTGCTCGATCTGGGCTGTTTCGACAAACTCGGCAATTGTCTGCTTACCCATGACATGCCCGATGTGATTGATCACTTCGACCATAGCGCGGTTAATCGGGTCGTCCAGCATATCCTTTACGAAACTCCCGTCGATCTTCAGGAAGTCTACAGGCAAATGTTTCAAATAAGCGAATGAAGACATTCCGGCGCAAAAGTCATCCAGCGAGAAGTAACAACCCAACCCTTTGAGTTCATTAATAAATCGGATGGCACTGCCAAGATTTGCAATGGCGCTGGTTTCTGTAATTTCAAAACAAATCATTTCAGGCGGAACGGAATAGTTATCAAACTGTTCCCGCAGAAAGTGCAAGAACGCGTCATCTCCGATAGTAATGCCTGAAAGATTAATCGCACACATTGCGAGAGGGCCTTCGCACTCTTCGTTAATACATTGAGCAATAACCTTAAATACATTCTGCACAACCCAGCGATCCAGCGATGTCATCAAACCGTAACGCTCGGCCGCCGGTATGAAACTGTCTGGCAGAATCATCCGACCCGCCTCGTCATGCAGGCGCAACAAGATTTCGATGTGCCCGCCCTTACCATCGGCAACCGAACCCAGCGGGGCGATTTCCTGGGCATAGAGACAGAAGCGGTTTTCCTCCAGAGCCATGTGCAGGCGCTGCACCCAGGCCATCTCACCGAAACGCAGGGATAGCTCCGAGTCGTCGGCATGGTAGACCTGCACCCGGTTGCGACCCTTTTCCTTGGCCATGTAGCAGGCCATGTCGGCCGCCCGCAGCGAGGCTTCGAGGGTGGTCGGGGTTTGCGCGACATGCACCAGACCAATGCTGACGGTGGTCAGGAACGGCCGCCCCTTCCAGACGAAATGCAGGTTCTGCACCGTCTGACGCAGCCCCTCGGCGATCTTCTCGGCCGCCTCCGGTGCGCAGTTCTCCAGCAAAATGCCGAACTCGTCGCCCCCCAGCCGAGCCAGCGTGTCGCCCTCGCGCAGGCCTGATTGCAGCAATGCGCAGATGTGCCGCAGCAACTCATCGCCCGCCGCATGCCCGCAGGTGTCGTTGACCAGTTTGAACTGATCGAGATCGAGGAACATCAGCGCATGTCGCCCCGGTTGCCGGGTCAGATTGTGCAGAGCCTGTTCGAGGCGGTATTCGAACTCGCGGCGGTTGGCCAGCCCAGTCAGCGCATCATGGGTCGCCTGCCACGATAGATTGGCGATGTATTGCCGCTCCTGGGTCATGTCGTGCAGCACCAAAACCGTCCCGCTGACCTTGCCGGCATTGCGGATTGGAGCCCCGACCAGGGTCACCGAAACGGTACTGCCATCAAGTCGCTGAATCAGCTTCGAGTGCTCGCTGCCACCGCTCAATTGGCCGCTGAGAATATGTTCGATCAGGGTCAGCCCTTCGGCCTGGGCGTTGTCATCCAACAAATTGAACAACGCCGCCAGCGGCAGGCCCGCAGCCTGTTCAGCCTTCCAGTGGGTCAAGGCCTCGGCTGCCGGGTTCATGTATTCGATCGCACCGCTCACATCCGTGGTGATGACCCCGTCGCCAATCGATTGCAGGGTGATATGGGCCCGGTCCTTTTCCAGTTGCAGGGCCTCGGCAAAGGCATGCCGCTGCTTGAGCAATTTACGGGTGCGCAACAGCGCCAGCACGATCAGGCCCAGCGCCGTGGCGAGGTTGGTGAACAGCAGCAGGCGCAGGATCATCCGCGAGCCCTCGCCCAACGCGTCGCTGAAGGCCTTGGCTGCGGGGGTCACACCATCGTTGATCGCAAAGATCCGGTCTTTCCAGCGCCGGATGTCGGCATCACTTGCCTCGTCGGCCGTGATGCGCCGGTGCATCTCCTGAGCCACGTCATCGAGCTCCACCAAGTAGGCATCACCCAGCGTCCAGCGGTCGATGGCGGTTTCCAGATAACTGAAGTGACGGAAGTTCAGGTAGAGCCAGATCAGGCTGGAGACATCGTCCGGGTGGTTGCCGCCCTTGAGGATGCCCTCGCGCGCCGCCTGCAGATCGGGCGGTTGCTTGTCCAGTGCCAGACGCAACTGATGACCGCCCTGAGGCACCGCAATCGCATTCTTGTATTTGAGGTAGATCGCCTCGTCGCGGCTGTCGGCGTACAGATTCAGGTAGTAGATGGCATCTTTCTGCCCCTTGGACCATAGGCTCTCGCCCGCCACATAGCCCCGAACGGCCGACAAGACGTAAAGACTCACGCCCCCCAGCAACGCCTGAAACAACACGACGGCAATGAATGGCCAGACGATGCCCAACAACCGAGGCGTTCCGAGAGTCCGCTTTTGCTTCATGGGATTCCTTGCATGAGCACTGCCTGATCGTCCTTCTCTTTTCGAGCATCCCCCCAAGACTAGGAGGCGTTACCGGTTCCGGCAAGCGGCGGATCAGCCTCAATACAGCACAAGCGCCAAGCGTAGATATGTACCGCCAACCCGAAGCTCCGGATCGCTTTACTGCGCACTCCCATTTGCGTAACAGGATCCCGCGCCAAGGAGTGCGACATGACAGAGACGACTACCGATACAGCCGAGACCTCAGCCGCGAGGGAACTTCGTGCCCGGCTAGCATTGGGACTTGATAGCGGCCCGAATATAGAAGGCTTTGTGCAAGCCACCGCCAAGGATCAAAAACGGTTCAATGCCCTGCGACGTGCCACACCCGGTGCCGCACCCTCCGATACCCTGAAAGCTTACAAGGCCAAACTCATCAACGCGCAAATGACCGCCACCGTTAAAAGCTTCATGTCCGGCAGCCCCATGCTGATCGGCCGCCTGGGTGCCGAGGTGCTGTTTCCCGCTTCCGCCGAAGAGGTGCGCGCAACACCTTCAGTATTTCTTAAGCAGATTCTGGACTCGGTACCGTCACAGGATCTGGCCAATCGATTGCTGAAGACTCTCAAGTGGTACGGTGCACGCACCGGCGAACAGACATCCGCTTCAATACGCAACCAACTGCTGTGCAAAGCCATCGGTCTTTACCTGCATGCACCATCAGCCGATGAATATCAGGAGCTCGCCGGTTTCCGCTGGCAGGATCCATCGCACTGGGGCAAAAGCTACCAGACCCTTCGCAACGATTTCGCACAACATTTGCTGCGGACCAAACGGGTCGCCAACACCAATGAGTCCATCGTGCTGGCACACATTTACCAGACGCAGCTATCAAAAGACTTCCAGGTACCTGATGTCCCGCCCGATCTTCGCTACAAGAGTTCGGTGGTGTGGGTCAATTTCATGCAGGGCGTGCTGCTGGCTGACGAACTCGGCCTCGATCGACCGCAACCGCTTTCCTTTCAACAGCTCGTCAATCTGCCTCTGGAACTTAGCGCCAACGCCTCCACCGCAGAGCTTGAAAAAATGGCGCGGCTGAGACTGGGCCCGGCACTTGAGTGGGCAATCTGTATGGGCATTGTCCCGTCACGAGCGTCATCCGACTACAGCCAGGAGGAAATCGAACGAGCATTGACGGCACTGGAGAACCAGAGCGAAAACCTGAACAAGGCCGTGCAGTCGCTGGAATTGCGCCCTCCCGACAGGCTGCAGATGGCCAAGCGCATGAAACACGATGCACTGGGCAGCCATGTATTGGAATCAGACGGGCGCAAACTTCTACGGGATGATCCACCGGCGTCCCTCAGTTTCAGAGACATGCCGTCACTGAAACGGGAAGGGTATGGGTTTCTGGACCTTTATGCCGATGGGCAGTTTGATGATGGCAAACGCTGGTTCTTCACTGAGCCAGACGGAAAAACGCAAACCTTCGATACCTTCAGAATCGACGAACACCGGGATTTTCACTCGGAGCGCAAAGTCCACGGCATTTACCGGCAGATTTTTTCCGGCGGAATCAATCTCAACCATTCCGGCCAGAAGCTGCCGGATGTCAATGCGGTGTTCGATGCCGACTTAAAGAATCATTTGGCAACCATCAGATCGGCCTATCAGACCTTGATCCTGAGCCTCTTGGCGTCATTGCCATCGATTGAGCGTCGGGCACTGGAGCGAGGAGCCATCAAGGTATTGGGGTTGCGTCAGATCCTCAAAAAAGAAGGCAAGCCAGATAATGTCCGGGCGAGAAAAGGCTTCGTTCTACAAGCGACCTGCGATGATGAAATCAGCTATTACGAACTCATCCCGAGTGCTGCCGTCATTCGTCGCCGAGTCGGTCTGCGATCTTCGACTGTCAATGGCGTGCGCACCGAGTTTCCCCTCCACGCCTCGATTCCCGGACAAACCTATTCTCCCGAACGGAATCTGGCCACAACCCTTCTCCTCGACTGGTCTGCCCACTTGCATGGCAAGGCGCCCCTCGAGCAGCAGTACTACATTGGCTTTCTCGATACGATGGGTCAAATGCCTGCCGTCGGGCCATCCGGCGAACCAGTGACTCTGACATCCTCTCGTCTCAATGCAGTGGCTCAGTGCATCGCGGAGAATTATCTCTATGTCGATGAAAAGCATTTGCGCACCCAGGCCCGCGGCATGACGATCTTTGACACCTTGAGGGCCAGAAGCGAACAACGCCTGAATACATTTCTGACCATCGTCAAAGGATTCGTACCGTTCTGGGGCAGCATCGAGGACCTTCTGTCGGACGATGTCACCAAAAAGATCATGGGCGGGGGCGGACTCCTTCTGGATCTCGCGTCATTCCTCTTTCCCATCGGGAAATTCATTTCAGGGACGGTGCGACTGATTCGAGCCGCGAACACTGCCTCGCGCATGGCCGTCAAAGCGAGCCTGCCTTCCTTTACGACGCTGACTCGCAAGCTCCTGACGGCGACGGTGAGTAATCTGAACCCGTTGAGCGGCATTCCGACGTTGCTCAAGGCAACATTGAGCGGAGTTGGCCGTGGGTTGCTTGGGGTGGGTCACCTGGCGTTGGGTGGAATAAGGAAGTTGTCTGGGAATGCCGACAAGTACAGACTGGTCAGCAACTTGCCGCAGACGATCAATCCAGGGCAATGGAAACCATTGGCCGCTGGCGATCGACTGGCATCCGTCAAAGGGATCGATGATGTGTTGGTACGCAACACGAGCTCATCGAACCTGAAGCAATTCCACCTTGTCGATCCCGTCACATCACTGCCCTATGGTCCACGCCTGCTCAACCATCGAAAGCAATTCACGCAAGGTCGATCCACCTTCAACACGCTGCCCCCCGGCAAACTTCACGCGAGCGCTGAAGTCCCCGAGCAGGCCAGCATCCGCGAAATGCTCGAAATCGACGGGCGCACCACCCTGCTGATCGATGGCATTCCCTATCGTCTGGACGGCGATCAACTGCGCCGCGCTGACCTGATCGATCAAAAAACGGTGTTCAAACCCATTCCTTGCCGGGTGCGGCGTGCACCGGGTAGCGATGTCTGCAAAACGAGTTATGTCTCCCGGACTCCAGCGCCGACGCCTCCCCCGAACAGCCAGGATACAAGCAAGGGATGGGCGCAATGGTTCGGCGATACCATTTACACACCGGCCATCTCATCTCAGCCATTACTGACCAGCGCCATCAAGACCTACAAGCAACTCAACGCATCATTGGAGTTTCAAAAGGGAATCTATGCGCGCATCAAGGTTCGCCTACCCTACGAGCGTTCAAAAAAGTTCGATACGCTTGAAGTCGGCGCGATCATCGTTCCAGCGAAAGATGACTCGAAGCACTATGTATTCACCCGCCTGAACGCCGGAGACTTCTACGTCACCGAGCGCTTGCCAGGGCAGGTCCTTTCCGATCCTCTGGTTTTACGCAAGGCACAAACCTTACCGATCGAACTGGCCGATGAACTGAAGACGGTTTACACCGGATCGCTTAATGCCAACAACACGGCCCGGATCAATTCGATACCGGAGGTCGAGCGCGCCCTGAAAACCATGGATGACATCGCCATACCTCTGGGCACTCATGCCAACCCGCCTGCCGGCATGAAGTGGCTGAAAGTAGATACCAGCCCAAGTGAAGCGCTGATGTTCGACCACTCGACGCGAATGATCATCGCCAAGCGCGCCGAAGGTGCGACCACGTGGGCACGGAGCAAGGACGCCCCGGAAGCTTTGCGGCAACGAACGGCAGAAATTTTCGACACCCTGTTTCTTTCACCGACGATCAAGCCACCCGTGGCCGATGCGGCGCTGCGCATCGATGAAACAATGCAGAAACTTCAACGCCTGCTGAGCCGATTCGACCGCACAGACAATGCCCGGAACATTGCCTATGCCGAAGTCATCGCCGCGAATGGCGTGCGGGAAGTTTACGTCAGTGTTTCCGGCGCTCATGGCACAACCAAACACCTGCCCCTGTTTCGGCACCTGGGTGCCAATCATGTAAAGATCGGCGACACGACTTACGTCAACGTCGACTTCAACCTGACTGTTGCCAAGACGAACCTGGAGTTGACTGATAAAGGGCGCTTGGTTGCAGTCCCACTGACCATCAAGAACATCGATACCTACACACCGGCACTGGCTACCCGACCAACCTCCCTGGACAGCGAAAGCAAGTTGATACGCGTGATTCGCGAGAAATACACGGATCCACTTGAGCTGAAATCGGTAGACGTCGCTACCACGATGCCACCCTGCGAGTCGTGCTCATTGGTCATGAAAGAGTTTGGTCACAGAGGCGAAGCAGACGCACTACAGGTGCTGTGGAAATAACCTACAACCGCTGCAAATGCCCATACAGCTTGGCGTACAACCCGCCATCGGCAATCAATTGCTGATGGTCGCCATCCTCGGCCACTTGCCCCCCATCAAACACCAGCACCCGATCCGCTTGCTTCACCGCCGACAAGCGGTGGGCAATGATCAGCGTGGTGCGGCCATGGAGGAAGCGCGCCATGGCCTGGTGCAAGTTGTATTCGGTGGCGGCGTCGAGGGCTGACGTCGCCTCGTCGAGGATCACCACTTTCGGCTCGGCGAGGATCATCCGCGCAATCGCCAGACGTTGCCGCTGACCACCCGACAGGCGCACGCCGGAGCGGCCGACAATGCTGTCCAGGCCGTCCGGCAAGGCGCGGATGGTGGCCTCGAGCTGGGCGATTTCCAGCGCCTGCCAGCAGGCTTCGTCGCTGCGGGTACGGCCCATGGTCAAGTTGGCGCGTACGGTGTCGTTGAACAGCGCCGGATGCTGCAGCACCACCGCGACATTTTCCCGAACCGTTTCCAGGCCGATTTCCTGCTGGGTCGATCCGCCGAAACGGATCGTCCCGGCCAGTGGCGTGTACAGGCCCAGCAGCAATTGCACGAGGGTACTTTTGCCACCGCCGCTGGCGCCGACAATTGCCACTTTCTCGCCGGGGGCGATGGACAGGTTCAACTGATCCAGCACCAGTTCGTCGCCGTAACCAAAGCTCAGACCCTGCACCTGAATCCCGACGGTATCGCGGCCCTTGAACGGGTCGACGCCACCGGGGTATTGCGGTTCGTCGGCGCGCGCCAGCAATTCGTTGATCCGCGACAGCGCACCCCCTGCCGCGTAGTAGGCGTATTGCAGGTTCAGCAGTTGTTCGACCGGGCCGATCATGAACCACAGGTAGCTGAACACCGCGAGCATCTGGCCAATCGACAGGTCAGAGAACAACACCGTCAACATGGCCGCCGCGCGGAAAATGTCGATGCCGAACTGGAACAGCAGACCACTGGCACGGTTCGAGGCGTCGGTCTTCCACTGCGAATTGACCGCGTAGTTGCGCACTTCCTGAGCCCGCAGACCGAGCCTTCCGAGGAAGAAGCCCTGACGGTTGCCGGCACGCACTTCCTGGATTGCATCGAGGGTTTCGCTCAGCGCCTGGGTGAAGCGCGAGGTGCTGTCGTTCTCCAGTTTTTTCAGGTGTTTGACCCGTTTGCCCAATTGCACCGTGGCGTAGATCACCAACGGGTTGAACAACAGAATCAGCAACGCCAGCTTCCAGTGCATCCACATCAGGATGCTGGCGG
Organism: Pseudomonas sp. R38(2017); assembly: GCF_002112395.1. Classification (NCBI taxonomy): domain Bacteria; kingdom Pseudomonadati; phylum Pseudomonadota; class Gammaproteobacteria; order Pseudomonadales; family Pseudomonadaceae; genus Pseudomonas; species Pseudomonas sp. R38(2017). Next base: position 530,612 of record NZ_NEHN01000001.1, on the reverse strand, counting down.
TGCCCACCAGCGTCAGCATCGCCACCAGGAAACGGCTTAGGGTTTCGCCGACAAACTTGTCGAGGGTGTCGAGGTCAGTGACCAGGTGCGTGGTGACCGTGCCACTGCCCAGGCTTTCGTATTCGCCGAGGGAAATACGCTTGAGTCTTTCGATCAAGCGCACGCGAATTCGATAAACGATGTCCTTGGCCAGCCGCGCAAACAACCGCGCCTGCAACACGCCAAAACACAGGGCGCTACAGCGCAGAGTCAGCGTCACCACCAGCATCAGGCCGATGTAGCCCGCCGCTTGTTGCCACATCGAGGGCAGCACATGGTTCATGACTTTCAGCGCGGCATCGCCGTGGCCGAGCAGGACTTCGTCCACCAGCAACGGCAACAGTAACGGAATCGGCACGCTGCACAGCGTTGCCAGTACGGCCACACCGTTGGCGATCCACAGGGATTTTTTGTGATGAAGTGCCAGACGCCGGACTTCAGCCCAGCTCAGCCGGTCGACACGCTTGACGGCTGGCGTGTCATAGGCCGGGTCAGACACAGGCGGCGCGCTCCAGCCATCGACCAAGCAACGGCGACAGTTCACTGAGCGGCTGATAGCCGTTGGTCAGCAACGCCAGTTGGCCATTGCGTTCGGCGAGCAGGGTCGGGAATCCGGCGATACCCAGATCCTGCACCCAACTGAAATCCGCCTGGGTCGCCTTGTGTTGATCGGCATGATCAAACAGGGCAGCAAATTCGATGCGCGGGACGCCGGCCTTCTCTGCCAGCTCCACCAGAACGCTGGCCTGGGTGACATCGCGGCCTTCAGCGTAAAACGCGTGCTGGATCAACCCGACCAGTTTCCAGGCGCAATCCGGCGCCAGGCTGCGCGCGGTGACAATGGCCCGGCAAGCAGGCTCGGTGTCATAGACAAAACCTTCGGGCAACGCACCTTCGAACTTGAACGGCTGGCCGGTGGCTTCGGCGACTGCCTGCCAGTGCTCGAGGATATAGCGTCGGGTCGTCGGCTCCAGCGCCGCACCGCTGCCAGTGCGCAACCCGCCAACCACCAGGTGCAGTTCCACCCCGGCTGCCTGCGCCTGCTCCACCAATGCCTTGGCTACCGGGGCAAATCCCCAGCACCAGGAACACATCGGATCCATCACATAGAGCAGGCGTGCAGACATGATTAAGCCTCGGAGGATGCTTGCTTATAGTTGTAGCCGATCGGGTGCGGCATGTTGCGCGCTTTTGCCAGTTCGATCTGCTTTTGCCGGTCGATGGCGCTGCGGCGGGTCTTCTCGCTCAGGCTGTTCCAGCAATGCGGGCAACTGATGCCGGCCACGTAATGCTCGGAGGCCCGATCCTCGACGCTGACCGGGGTGCGGCAGGCATGGCACTGATCGTAGTCGCCTTCGCTCAGGTCATGGCGCACGGTCACGCGGTTGTCGAACACGAAGCAGTCGCCCTGCCATTTGGTTTCTTCCTGCGGCACCTCTTCGAGGTACTTCAGAATACCGCCCTTGAGGTGGTAAACCTCTTCGAAGCCTTCGCCCAGCATGTAGCTCGACGCCTTCTCGCAGCGGATGCCACCGGTGCAGAACATCGCGACCTTCTTGTGCACGGCCGGATCGAAGTGTTCTTTGATGTAGTCGGGGAATTCGCGAAAACTGGTGGTTTTCGGATCAATGGCGCCTTCAAAGGTGCCGATCGACACTTCGTAGTCGTTGCGGGTGTCGATCAACAACACTTCCGGATCACTGATCAGCGCATTCCAGTCCTTTGGATCGACGTAGGTCCCGACCTTCTTGTTCGGATCGACGCCTTCGACCCCCAGGGTCACGATCTCTTTCTTGAGCTTGACCTTGGTCCGGTAGAACGGTTGTTCGTCGCAGTAAGATTCCTTGTGGTCGATGTCGACCATGCGCGGATCGTTGCGCAGCCAGGCCAGCAGGCCGTCGATACCTTTACGGCTGCCGGAAACCGTGCCGTTGATGCCTTCTTCGGCAATCAGCAGAGTGCCTTTGATGCCGTTGTCGACCATCGCTTGCAGCAGGGGCTCGCGCAGGTTGACGTAATCTTCAAGGGTGACGAACTTGTACAGTGCCGCCACGACAATCGGTTGTGTCATGGGTGTTTCTCCAGGTGGCTACCCTCGTAAAGGGTGAACCGGATGCGAAAAAAAACGCGCCGGGTCAGCGGCGCGTTGCGGATTCTAGCAAAAAACCTCAGTTCATTGCTGCAAGGCTCAATGCTTACTCCCGCCGGCACAGGTCGGCGATGCCGGAGCGGCGCCCACTTCTGCCCATTCCTGCGGCGTGTAGGTGTGCAGCGCCAACGCATGGAATTCGCCCATCAGCTCGCCGAGCGTGCCGTAGACTTTCTGGTGGCGCTTGACCCGGTTCAGGCCTTCGAACTGCGCGCTGACCACCACTGCCTTAAAGTGGGTCTGCAACCCGCGACTATGCATGTGGCTCTCGTCCAGCACCTGCAGATGCTCAGGCTGAAGCAGCGCCAGCGTCGATTCGATGCGTTGTTGCATGGTCATCACGAACTCCGCTTACTTCTTCTTCGCCGGAGCCGCGCCTTTCGGTGCCAGCTCGTTGGTCATGTCGTCCAGCAGCTTGTTGACCACAGGAACGGCGGGTTCCAGTTTAGCCTGGGTCATCTGGGCCGATTGCTGGGTCAGCTGCGGCATTTTTTCCAGGACTTTCTTGCCCAGGGGCGACTGGTAGAACGCGACCAGGTCTTTGAGTTCCTGCTCACTGAAGGTGCTGGTGTAGAGCTTGATCATGTCCGGCTTCAGCTTGTTCCAGCCAATGGCCTGGTCCAGGGCGGCGTTGGCCTTGGCCTGGTAGGTATCCAGTACGGCTTTCTTGGATTCCGGAGCCTTGGTCTGTTCAAAACGCTGGGCGAACATCTGCTGCACTTGCATGTACACCGGAGTGCCCAGCTTGTCAGCGTGCGCCAGGGTCAGGAAAGCTTCGGCACTGGCGTTGTGGCTGGCGGTATCGGCAAGCACCTGGCCGCTGGCGCAAACCAGGGCAACCGCGGTGCAGATGGCACGAAGACGAGTCATCGAGTTTCCTTTTCAGCTAGGCGAGGTAAAACCCCAAGGGCGACCATTCTGCGCCTGAATAACGCTGCGGCTCAACCCCCGGGCCTTGCCGCGCTTGATTGGCGGGGATTTGCCGGTCAACAATCGACCGGAGGGAACCACCCGGGCCGACACCGGCCTAAACTGCGCAAACAGACCAACAGGAGTGTGCACGATGAGCCGTATCGAAACCGACAGCCTGGGCCAGATCGAAGTCCCGGACGACGCTTACTGGGGCGCTCAGACGCAACGCTCGCTGATCAACTTCGCCATCGGTCAGGAACGCATGCCATTGCCGGTCTTGCACGCCCTGGCCCTGATCAAGAAAGCCGCGGCCCGGGTCAACGACCGCAACGGTGACCTGCCCGCCGACATCGCCCGCCTGATCGAACAGGCCGCCGACGAAGTGCTCGACGGCCAGCACGACGACCAGTTCCCGCTGGTAGTCTGGCAGACCGGCAGCGGCACGCAGAGCAACATGAACGCCAACGAAGTAATCGCCGGCCGCGCCAACGAACTGGCCGGCAATCCGCGCGGTGGCAAGACGCCGGTGCACCCGAACGATCACGTCAACCGCTCGCAGAGTTCCAACGACTGCTTCCCCACCGCCATGAGCATCGCCACTGCGCAGGCTGTGCAAACCCAACTGCTGCCGGCCATCGCCGAGCTGTCGGGTGGCCTGGCCGAGCTGTCGGCACGGCACATGAAACTGGTGAAAACCGGTCGCACCCACATGATGGACGCCACGCCGATCACCTTCGGTCAGGAGATCTCCGGCTTCATAGCGCAGCTGGATTACGCCGAACGGGCGATTCGCTCAGCGTTGCCGGCGGTGTGCGAACTGGCCCAGGGCGGCACCGCTGTCGGCACCGGGCTCAACTCGCCCCACGGTTTTGGTGAAGCGATTGCCGCCGAGCTGGCTGCACTTTCCGGTCTGCCGTTCGTCACCGCCCCGAACAAGTTCGCCGCCCTCGCCGGCCATGAGCCACTGACCACGCTGTCCGGCGCACTGAAAACCCTCGCCGTGGCGCTGATGAAAATCGCCAACGACCTGCGCCTGCTGGGCTCCGGGCCCCGCGCAGGTTTTGCCGAAGTGAAATTGCCGGCGAACGAACCGGGCAGTTCGATCATGCCCGGCAAGGTCAACCCGACCCAGTGCGAAGCGCTGTCGATGCTGGCCTGCCAGGTGCTGGGCAACGACGTGGCGATCGGTTTCGCCGCCAGTCAGGGTCACCTGCAGTTGAACGTGTTCAAACCGGTGATCATCCACAACCTGCTGCAATCGATCCGCCTGCTCGCCGATGGCTGCAGCAACTTCCAGCAGCACTGCATCGCCGGGCTTGAGCCGGATGCCGAAGTCATGGCGCACCACCTGGAACGTGGCCTGATGCTGGTGACGGCGCTGAACCCGCACATCGGCTACGACAAATCGGCGGAAATCGCCAAGAAGGCCTACAGCGAAGGGAAAACCCTGCGCGAGGCAGCGCTGGAGCTGGGCTATCTGACCGATGAGGAGTTCGATGCCTGGGTACGGCCGGAGAACATGATCGAGGCCGGGGCCAAGGGCTGAGTCATCCCGATCCTTCCCGTGCCCGGCGCGGGAAGGATCATCCGACCAACAGTTTCGCCCGCCGGGCCTTGAGTCCGGCAATCAGCGATGGCCCCAGTGCCACCAGCGCCGAACCCAGCACCACCAGCACCGCCCCGCCATACGCCAGCAGATTGATCTGCTCGGCGTGCACATACTCAGGCCACACCCCGGCCGCCACCGCTACCGCTGCGAACGTAACCAATGGCGTGATCGCAAGCGTCGCGCTGACCCGCGAAGCTTCCCAATGCGCCAGCGCCTCGGCAAACGCGCCATAGGCGATCAGGGTGTTCATGCAGCACGCCAGCAGCAGCCAGCCCTGCAACGGGCTCAACTCCAGCGCCTCCAGCGGATGGACCCAAGGCGTCAGCAACAAGGCGCAGAACAGGTAGATCACCATCATCACCTGCAGCGAATTCCACACTGTCAGCAGTTGCTTCTGCCCCAGCGCGTAAAAAGTCCAGACGGTCGAGGCCAGCAACACCAGTAACACGCCGGCGGTATAGTCAGACAAAGAGGTGAGCAATTCCGCGAGACGCTGATTGAAGAACAACGCGAACCCGATCAACAGCACCGCCAGGCCGATGCCCTGACCGATACTGAAGCGTTCCTTGAACACAAACAGACTGGCGATCAGCAACATGATCGGACCCATCTGCACCACCAGTTGCGCGGTGCCTGGGCTCAGCAGGTTCAGGCCCATCAGGTACAGCACGTAGTTGCCCACCAGCCCGAGCACCGCCATCAGCACCAGCCAGCCGCCCTTCGGCCCGAGCACCTTGCGACTCGGCAAGCGCTTTGTGGCCGCCAGATAAATGAACAGGCAACCACCGGACACCAGCAGGCGAAACCAGGTCACCGTGATCGGGTCCATCACCTGCAGCACCTGTTTGAGCTTGATCGGCAGGATTCCCCACAGAAACGCGGTCAACAAGGCCAGGAACATGCCGTACACCCAGCGACCAGACGAAACGTGCATGAGAACCCCGAAAGCCAATGACAGGAGCGCTCATTCTAGGCGCAGCGGCAAGCGCGACACAGGGACAGTTGCGCTCAAGCCGCAAATGAAACTGTGCAGGTCGCAGCATTAAATTGACGTGCTGCCGTTGATCGGTTCATGAAGCGCTGCAAGTGGTTCAGGCATAAGCTCTTTGGATGCCATCCAGCGCAGCACTCAAGGAGATCGATCATGTTCGGAATGCGCGCCCAGGACACCGCCCCCGCCACGCACTTTCGCAGCGACCGGGTGTGCCGGGTCAATGGCGAACTGTTTTTCAGCACCCGGGAGAACACCCTCGAAGGGCCGTTCGACAACCCCGAGAAAGCCGAGCAGGCAATCCGCGCGTACATCGCGCGGATGCAATTGCTGGATTCCGGCAGCCGGTCTTAGCGCACCGCTTCAAACAACCCGGTCGCGCCCATTCCGCCACCCACGCACATGGTCACAATCCCGTAGCGCAGATTACGTCGCTGCAACTCGCGCACCAGATGCCCGACTTGCCGCGAACCGGTCATGCCGAACGGATGGCCGATGGAAATCGAGCCACCGTTGACGTTGTACTTCTCGTTATCGATTTCCAGACGATCACGGGCGTACAGGCACTGCGAGGCGAACGCTTCGTTCAATTCCCACAGGTCGATGTCCGCCACCTGCAAACCTTTGGCCTTGAGCAGCTTCGGCACCGAAAACACCGGGCCGATGCCCATCTCGTCCGGCTCGCAACCGGCAACGGTGAAACCACGGAAAAACGCCTTTGGCTTGAGTCCCAGTTGCAGGGCTTTTTCCAGGCTCATCACCAGCGTCATCGAGGCGCCATCGGACAACTGCGACGAGTTGCCTGCCGTTACCGAACCATCCTCGGCGAACACCGGTTTCAGTCCGGCGAGGCTTTCATAGGTGGTATCCGGACGGTTGCAGTCATCGCGATCAACGATGCCGTCGAGGATCTGCACTTCACCGCTGTTCTTGTCTTCAACGCGGTACTTCACCGCCATCGGCACGATTTCATCGTTGAACAGGCCGGCTGCCTGCGCCTGAGCAGTACGGATCTGACTTTGCAGCGAGTAACGATCCTGCGCCTCGCGACTCACGCCATAACGGCGCGCCACCACTTCGGCGGTCTGGCCCATGGTGTAGTAGATGCCTGGCGTCTGCTGCTTGAGCAACGGGTTGATCAGGTGATCGGTGTTGACGCTTTTCAGGGTCAGGCTGATCGACTCGACGCCGCCGGCGACGATGATGTCGCTGCAACCCGATGCGATCTGGTTGGCAGCAATCGCAATCGCCTGCAAGCCCGACGAACAGAAACGGTTGAGGGTCATGCCCGCCGTGCCGGTGCCCAGTTGCGAAAGCACCGCCACGTTACGGCCGATGTTGTAGCCCTGGGCACCTTCGTTGGAGCCGGCGCCGACGATGCAATCCTCGACGCTGGCCGGGTCGACGTCGTTGCGCGACAGCAAGGCGTTTACACAATGGGCCGCCATGTCATCGGGGCGGGTCTGGTTGAACTTGCCGCGAAAGGACTTGGCCAGGCCGGTCCGCACGCTGTCGACGATCACCACTTCACGCATGGCATACCTCATTGTTACGTCAGTTGAGAGTGGACCGAGCATATGTCCACTCAATCGCCGACCGCGACAATCATTCACCTCGCGTATGCGTGCCCATCGGTTCAGTCCTTGTGCTTCTTGGCTCGTTTGTCGGACTTCTCGAAAGCTTCTTCCAGCGCACGGTTGATCGTGCGCAAGACCTTGACCCGGGCCCAGCGCTTGTCGTTGGCCTCAACCAGGGTCCAGGGGGAGATTTCGGTGCTGGTGCGGTCGACCATGTCGCCCACGGCGGCACGATAGGCGTCCCACTTGTCGCGGTTGCGCCAGTCGTCCTCGGTGATCTTGAAACGCTTGAAGGGGATTTCTTCACGCGCCTGGAAGCGCTCCATCTGCGTGTCCTTGTCGATGGCCAGCCAGAACTTGACCACGATCACTCCGGCATCGGCAAGTTGCTCTTCGAAGTCGTTGATTTCACCGTAGGCACGCATCCAGTCAGCAGTGCTGCAAAAGCCCTCGATCCGCTCCACCAGCACCCGGCCGTACCAGGAGCGATCGAACACGGTGAACTTGCCTCGGGCCGGAATGTGTCGCCAGAAACGCCACAGGTAAGGCTGTGCCCGCTCCTCTTCGGTCGGCGCGGCAATCGGCACGATGTTGTACTGACGCGGATCGAGCGCCGCCGCCACCCGACGGATCGCCCCGCCCTTGCCCGCCGCATCGTTGCCTTCGAATACCGCCACCAGCGCATGACGGCGCATGCGTTTGTCACGCATCAGGCCGGACAGTCGCGCCTGCTCGGTGATCAGTTGTTCCTCGTAATCTTTTTTGTCCAGGCTCTGGCTCAGGTCAAGACTGTCGAGCAGGTTCAAATGATCCACGGACGTCGCCAGCGGCTGGACATTGACCGCGTGCGGGTGCACATCCGGGCGCTTGAGGGCATTCTGCAATCCTTCGAGCAGGATCTTGCCCACTGTCAGGCTGCGAAAGTGCGCGTCCACCCCCTCGATGACATGCCACGGCGCATAGTCGCGGCTGGTTCGGCGCAAGACTCGCTCGCCGTATTTGACGAACTTGTCGTAGGTTTGCGATTGCTGCCAGTCCAGCGGGCTGATCCGCCAGCTGTGCAGCGGGTCGTCGGCCAACGCCTTGAGCCGCGCATTCATTTGCTTCTTGGACAGGTGAAACCAGAACTTGAAGATCAGCGCGCCTTCGTCGCACAGCATCTTTTCCAGGCGTTCGGCCCCGGCGATGGCCTGATCCAGTCGCGGATCCTTGAACAAGCCGTGGACCCTGCCCTGCAGCATCTGGCTGTACCAGTTGCCAAAGAAAATCCCCATCCGCCCCTTGGCCGGCAGCATCCGCCAGTAACGCCAGGCCGGTGGCCGCGCCAGCTCTTCATCGGTCTGCTGGTCGAAAGTACGCACTTCGATCAGACGCGGATCCATCCACTCGTTGAGCAATTTCACCGTCTCGCCCTTGCCGGCGCCTTCGATGCCGTTGATCAAAATGATCACCGGAAAACGCTTTTGCTGCTGCAACTCGAACTGGGCTTCCAGCAACGCTTCACGCAGGGCGGGCACGGCGGCGTCGTAGGTGTCTTTGTCGATGGCGTGACCGATTTCAGCGGATTCGAACATAGGGACGGCTCCTTCCAGGATTCAGCAAGACTAGCGGATTGGGCTCTGGCGCGGCACAGAAATTCCCGTTGGCGGCGGATTGTCCTTGAGTGATCTTCAGCCAGGCTTGCCATGGATCAAGCGCCGCCTGCGTGATCGGCTAGAATGGCCGCCTTGTCGTTGCCGAGCCTGCCATGAAACCTGTAATGCCCCACGCCCAAATCGACTGGGATGACCAGGGACGCCCGCGTTCGCGAGTGTTCGACGATGTGTATTTTTCCGACCAGTCGGGGCTGGATGAAACCCGCTACGTGTTCCTCGAACAAAACCGTCTGGCCGAGCGTTTTGCCGCGCTGCCGGCGGGTGGGCGACTGGTGATCGGTGAAACCGGCTTCGGCACCGGGCTGAATTTTCTCTGCGCCTGGCAGTTGTTCGAACAGCATGCGGTGGCCGGTGCGCGGCTGCATTTCGTCAGTGTCGAAAAGTTTCCGTTGAGCCCTGCTGATCTACAGCGAGCCCTCTCGTTGTGGCCCGACCTGAAGCAATTCTCCGATCGGTTGCTCAAGCATTACGTGGCGATCCATCAGGGTTTCCAACGCATTGTTCTGGATAACGGCCGAGTCACTCTGACGCTGCTGATCGGTGATGCGCTGGAACAGTTGCCGCAACTGGACGGCCAGATCGACGCCTGGTTTCTCGACGGTTTCGCGCCGGCGAAAAACCCGGAGATGTGGACCGCCGAACTGTTCGCCGAACTGGCGCGATTGGCGGCGCCCGGTTCGACCATCAGCACTTTTACCAGCACCGGTTGGGTACGACGCCTGCTCAACGCTGCTGGCTTCAAGATGAAGCGCACCCCGGGCATCGGCCACAAGTGGGAAATTCTGCGTGGCGAATTTCTTGGCTGGCCTGAGGATGTTCCGCTACCGGCGGCAGTAAAACCGTGGTTCGCCCGCCCTGCTCCTGTCACGGGAGAGCATCGTGCACTGGTGATCGGCGCCGGTCTGGCCGGTTGCGCCACGGCGGCCAGCCTCGCGGCGCGGGGCTGGCAGGTCAGTCTGCTGGAGCGACATGACGCGGTGGCCCGGGAAGCCTCGGGCAATCCTCAAGGCGTGCTGTATCTGAAACTGTCGGCCCACGGCACAGCACTTTCGCAGTTGATCGTCAGCGGTTTCGGCTACACCCGCCGCCTGTTGGAAACCCTGCAACGGGGTACCGACTGGGACGACTGCGGCGTGCTGCAATTGGCGTTCAATGAAAAGGAGCGCGAACGTCAGGCGCAACTGGCGGCCGCGTTTGCGGAAGACCTTCTTCAATGGCTTGATCAACCCGAAGCGCAGGCCCGTGCCGGGGTCGGTCTGGCCCATGGCGGTTTGTACTATCCCGAGGGCGGCTGGGTGCATCCGCCGGCATTGTGTCAGGCGCAATCCGCACAACCGGGGGTCACGCTGCTCACCCATCAGGAAGCCGTGGAACTGCGCAAGGTCGACGGCCAGTGGCAGGCCTTCGACGGTGGTCGATTGATCGCAACAGCACCTGTCGTGGTGTTGGCGGGTGCCGCTGAGATCAAGCGTTTCCCCCAGAGTGCCGACCTGCCCCTCAAACGGATTCGCGGACAAATCACCCGACTGGCAGAGACTACACAAAGCCAGGCGCTGGCCACCGTGGTGTGCGCCGAAGGTTATGTCGCACCGGCACGCTTGGGCGAGCATACCCTCGGCGCCAGTTTCGATTTCAACAACGACGACCTGACCCCGACCACCGCCGAACACCTGGGCAATCTGGCGATGCTCGAAGAAATCTCCACGGATCTGGTCGCACGCCTGCACATCAGCGAACCCGACACCGACCGCCTCGAGGGTCGCGCCGCCTTCCGTTGCACCAGTCCCGACTACCTGCCGATTGTCGGCCCGCTCGCCGATCACGAAGCGTTCACCGACGCTTATCGCGCCTTGAGCAAGGATGCCCGGCAAGTGCCGGACATTCCTTGCCCATGGCTGGACGGTCTATACGTCAACAGCGGTCATGGTTCACGCGGATTGATCACCGCGCCACTGTCTGGCGAGTTGCTGGCCGCGTGGCTCGATAACGAACCGCTGCCTCTGCCTCGCAGCGTGGCCGAAGCCTGTCATCCCAACCGGTTTGCCCTGCGCCGTCTGATTCGTGGCAAATGAACTCGAGCACAATCAGTCAGTGGGCACAATGCAACCGGTAAGGTCGACACGCTTATAACTGATCGTTCTAAAACTCCCACATCCGTGCCGGGTCAGTTTCTGGGTACCGGCCATTTCGGCGCGGTTCAGCAACACCCTCCCCAACGGAAAAACCGGTAAGGATTTTATGTGCGGATTAGCTGGCGAGTTACGCTTTGATCAACAACCTGCAGACCTTGCAGCCATAGAGCGAATCACCCATCACCTGGCCCCTCGCGGCCCCGACGCGTGGGGCTTCCATGCCCAGGGACCGATTGCCCTGGGCCATCGACGCCTGAAAATCATGGACCTGTCGGACGGCTCGGCGCAGCCGATGATCGACAGTCAACTGGGCCTCTCCCTGGCCTTCAATGGCGCGATCTACAACTTCCCGGAACTGCGTGCCGAACTCGAGGCGCTCGGTTATGCGTTTTACTCGGGCGGCGACACCGAAGTGCTGCTCAAGGGTTATCACGCCTGGGGCGAAGCGCTGCTGCCGAAACTCAACGGCATGTTTGCCTTTGCCATCTGGGAGCGCGATGCCCAGCGCCTATTCATTGCCCGCGACCGCCTCGGTGTGAAGCCGCTGTACCTGTCACGCAACGGTCAGCGCCTGCGTTTTGCGTCAGCCCTGCCGGCACTGCTCAAGGGCGGCGACATCAACCCGATCCTCGATCCGGTGGCGCTCAACCATTACCTGAATTTCCACGCCGTGGTGCCTGCGCCGCGCACCTTGCTGGCCGGCATCGAAAAGCTGCCGCCAGCAACCTGGATGCGCATTGAAGCGGACGGCACCACCGGGCAGAAAACCTGGTGGACCCTGCCCTACGGCCCACACGACGACGAGAAGAATCTGACCCTGGAAGACTGGCGTGACCGCGTACTCGACAGCACCCGCGAAGCCGTAGCGATCCGCCAACGTGCGGCAGTGGATGTCGGCGTATTGCTTTCCGGCGGTGTCGATTCGAGCATGCTGGTGGGTCTGCTGCGCGAAGTCGGCGTGGAAGATCTGTCGACTTTTTCCATCGGTTTCCAGGATGCCGGTGGCGAACGCGGTGATGAGTTTCAGTACTCCGATCTGATCGCCAAACATTACGGCACCCAGCACCACCAACTTCGTATCGACGAAAAAGAGATCATCGAGCAACTGCCCGTCGCGTTCCGCGCCATGAGCGAGCCGATGGTCAGCCACGACTGCATCGCCTTCTATCTGCTGTCCCGTGAAGTGGCCAAGCACTGCAAAGTGGTACAGAGCGGCCAGGGTGCCGACGAGTTGTTTGCCGGCTATCACTGGTATCCGCAAGTGGACGGTGCAGCCGATCCGTACGCGGCCTATCGCGAAGCGTTTTTCGACCGTAGCTACGACGATTACGCCGCCACGGTGCAGCCGAAGTGGCTGACAGCCAATGACGCTGCCGGCGACTTCGTGAAGGAACATTTCGCACAACCCGGCGCCGATGCGGCAGTCGACAAGGCCCTGCGTCTGGACAGCACGGTGATGCTGGTGGACGACCCGGTCAAACGCGTCGACAACATGACCATGGCCTGGGGCCTGGAAGCGCGCACACCGTTTCTCGACTATCGCCTGGTGGAATTGTCGGCCCGTGTTCCAGGCAAGTTCAAACTGCCTGATGGCGGCAAACAGGTCTTGAAAGAAGCCGCGCGGCTGGTCATCCCGAGCGAGGTGATCGACCGCAAGAAGGGTTACTTCCCGGTGCCCGGCCTCAAGCACCTGCAAGGCGAAACCCTGAACTGGGTGCGCGAACTGCTGCTCGATCCGAGCCAGGATCGCGGTCTGTTCAACCCTGCCATGCTCGACAAATTGCTGACCGACCCACAAGGCCAGTTGACCCCGCTGCGCGGCTCCAAGCTGTGGCAGCTGGCGGCTCTGAATCTGTGGCTCAGCGAACAAGGAATCTGATCGATGAAACCTCACGCCACGGCTTACAGCCAACGGCTGCTACGCGGTCAGACACCGTCCTATGAACGTTTGCAGGCGCGTCTGGCCGAGGATGGCAACCAGCCGAGTGCCGAGCCGATTGCCGTGCATTGCGGCTGGGGCCGGTTGCTGATCGGCCACACCTTCCCTGACCCCGCCAGTCTTGCTCGAGAGTTGCTCAACGAGCAGCCCGGCGAGCGCGACATCGCCCTGTACGTGGCCGCACCACAGCAAATTCTCGGTCTGGAGCCGACTCAACTGTTTCTCGACCCCTCCGATACGTTGCGTCTGTGGTTCAGCGATTACCGTCAGGCCACACGGGTGTTTCGCGGCTTCCGCATCCGTCGTGCTCAAAGCGAAGAGGACTGGCAGGCGATCAATCAGCTGTATCAGGCGCGCGGCATGTTGCCGATCGATGCCACCCTGCTCACTCCACATCATCGGGGCGGGCCGGTGTATTGGCTGGCCGAGGACGAGGACAGCGGCGCGGTGATCGGCAGCGTCATGGGCCTCAATCATCAGAAGGCTTACAACGACCCGGAAAACGGCAGCAGCCTGTGGTGCCTGGCGGTCGATCCGCAGTGTTCGCGTCCCGGGGTCGGTGAAGTGCTGGTGCGACATCTGATCGAACACTTCATGAGCCGCGGTTTGAGCTACCTGGATCTGTCGGTGTTGCACGACAACCGTCAGGCGAAGAACCTCTACGCCAAACTCGGTTTTCGCAACCTCTCGACCTTCGCCATCAAGCGCAAGAACGGCATCAATCAGCCGCTGTTTCTCGGTCCCGGACCAGAGGCAGATTTCAATCCCTACGCGCGGATCATCGTCGAGGAAGCCCATCGACGTGGCATCGATGTGCAAGTGGACGATGCCGATGCCGGGCTGTTCACCCTCAGCCACGGCGGTCGCCGGGTACGTTGCCGCGAATCTCTGAGCGACCTGACCAGTGCCATCAGCATGAATCTGTGCCAGGACAAAAGCCTGACCCATAAAGTGCTGAAAAACGCCGGGTTGAATGTGCCTTCACAGCAACTGGCGGCGAACGCGGACGACAATCTGGCCTTTCTCGACGAGCACCAGCGGGTGGTGGTCAAACCGCTCGACGGTGAACAAGGCCATGGCGTGGCGGTGGATCTGCAAAGCATCGAAGAGGTGCAGAAGGCCATCGACTCAGCGAAACAGTTCGACAGCCGTGTGCTGCTCGAAAGCTTCCACGAAGGCCTCGACCTGCGGATTCTGGTGATCGGTTTCGACGTAGTCGCCGCTGCGATCCGCCGGCCTGCCGAGGTGGTCGGTGACGGTCATCACTCCATCGGCGCCCTGATCGAAGCCCAGAGCCGCCGCCGGCAAGCGGCCACCAGCGGCGAAAGCAAAATCCCGCTGGACCACGAAACCCAGCGCACCCTGCACGCGGCAGGTTATGACTACAGCAGCATCCTGCCAGCCGGCGAACATCTGTTCGTGCGGCGTACGGCGAACCTGCACACCGGCGGCACTCTGGAAGACGTGACGGCCATTCTGCATCCGACCCTGGTCGATGCCGCCGTACGTGCGGCGCGAGCGCTGGACATTCCGATGGTCGGGCTCGACCTGATGGTGCCCGCTGCCGATCAGCCGGAGTACGTGTTCATCGAAGCCAACGAACGGGCCGGCCTGGCCAACCATGAGCCGCAGCCGACGGCCGAACGGTTTGTGGATCTGTTGTTTCCACACAGTCAGCCGGCCGTTTGATCCCTCTTCTGCGTCATTCCCGCACCCAACGCGGGGATGGCGCTCCGCAACAGGAGTTTCCATGACCACCCAAATTCCCGAACCGGATCTGAACTACCTGCAAAAAGTCCTGCTGGAGATGCTCGCCATTCCCAGCCCTACCGGGTTCACCGACACCATCGTGCGTTACGTTGCCGAGCGGCTGGAAGAACTCGGCATCCCCTTCGAAATGACCCGTCGCGGCACCATCCGAGCCACCCTCAAGGGCAAGAAAAACAGCCCCGACCGCGCCGTATCGGCGCACCTGGACACCATCGGTGCCGCCGTGCGCGCGGTGAAGGACAACGGGCGCCTGACCCTGGCGCCGATCGGTTGCTGGTCGAGCCGTTTCGCCGAGGGCAGCCGCGTCAGCCTGTTCACCGACAACGGCGTGATCCGCGGCAGCGTGTTGCCGCTGATGGCGTCCGGGCACGCCTTCAACACCGCCGTCGACGAAATGCCGATCAGCTGGGATCACGTCGAACTGCGCCTGGACGCCTACTGCGCGACCCGCGCCGATTGCGACTCGCTGGGTATCTGCGTGGGGGATGTGGTGGCGTTCGATCCGCTGCCGGAGTTCACCGAAAGCGGTCACATCAGCGCCCGACATCTGGACGACAAGGCCGGGGTCGCCGCGTTACTGGCAGCACTGAAAGCAATCGTCGACAGCGGTCAGGAGTTGATGATCGACTGCCATCCGCTGTTCACCATCACCGAGGAAACCGGCAGCGGCGCGGCGGCGGCCCTGCCGTGGGATGTCAGCGAGTTTGTCGGGATCGATATCGCGCCGGTCGCGCCCGGCCAGCACTCCAGCGAGCACGCGGTGAGCGTGGCGATGCAGGATTCCGGTGGGCCCTACGACTATCATTTGTCGCGGCATCTGCTGCGGTTGGCTGGCGAAAACGAGTTACCGGTGCGGCGCGACCTGTTCCGCTATTACTTCAGCGACGCCCATTCGGCCGTCACCGCTGGCCACGACATTCGCACCGCCCTGCTCGCCTTCGGCTGCGACGCGACCCACGGCTATGAACGCACGCACATCGACAGTCTGGCGGCGCTCAGTCGTTTGCTGGGGGCGTACATCCTTAGTCCGCCGGTGTTCGCCAGCGACGCACAACCGGCCAATGCGTCACTGGATCGCTTCAGTCACCAGATCGAACACGAGACACAAATGGAAAGCGACACCCGGGTGCCGTCAGTGGACAGCCTGGTGGGGCAACGCTCGGACAGTTGAGTCTGGCCCTCGGCGGTCATTCGCCGTAGCATCCCGACATTGATTTAGCCGAGGTGCCCATGCTGATTCCCTACGACGCGCTCGAAGTCGACACCCTAACCCGCCTGATCGAGGATTTCGTCACCCGCGACGGCACCGACAACGGTGACGACACCCCACTGGAAACCCGCGTGTTGCGGGTTCGCCAGGCCCTGACCAAAGGCCAGGCGCTGATCGTCTTCGATCCGGAAAGCGAGCAGTGCCAGTTGATGCTCAAGCACGACGTGCCCAAGCACCTGTTCGACTGAAACGGTCAGCGGCCCTTGCCGTTGACCTGTTTGCGCTGGATCCGCTCGTAGACTTCGGCACGGTGCACGTTGACCTGCTTAGGCGCCTCGACGCCGAATCGCACGCTGGAGCCATTGACCGCCAGAACGCGCAAAGTGATGTTGTCGCCGATGGAAATCAGTTCACCGACAACACGGCTGAGTACAAGCATGGGGGTGTCCTTCAAGGTTTTCGAGCCTTGAAGATGCGCGGCTTTCGAGCGCCCTACAATGCGCTGCGGGCAAATCAGTCAAACCCTACACCCTCAGGCGCTTCAGCCTTCAGACGTTTCCTTCAAGTCGGTGCTTCAGGTCGCCGAAAACCGTGGCCCGAACAGAATCACGCTGGCCCCGATCACGCACAAGGCAACTCCGATCCAGTCCGAACCCAGCGGACGGATGCGCTCGACCACGGCCAGCCAGCCAATCGAGGCAATGATGTAGATGCCACCGTAAGCGGCATAGGCGCGACCGGCGTAGGTCGCTTCAACACGCGTCAACAACAGTGCAAACAAGGTCAGGCTGAGCAGCGCCGGGATCACCCACAAGGCGCTCTTGCCCTGGCGCAACCACATCCAGAAGGCGAAACAGCCGGCGATTTCGAACAACGCGGCGAGGAAAAACCACAAGTAGTTGAGCATGCAGATGACTCGTCAGGGTGACTGTGGCGGTCACCCTAACGACGGGGCTCTGGCGGTGCAAGTTCAGCCGTTGTTCTGTCTGGCCTTGGCGCGCATCTTTTCGGCCATCGCGGTCATTTCGTTGTACAGCAGCTGTGGGTTCTTCTGCTTGATCGCCCAGGCCATGCGGCCCTGTTCGTGGGGCAGGATCATGAACTCGCCGGCGGCGACCTGCTGGTAGATGTAGTCGGCGATATCGGCGGCGGTAATCGGCGAACTTTCCAGCAGCTTGCCGACCTGAGCTTTCATGGCCGGGGTCGGACCGCGGAACGAGTCCAGCAGATTGGTCTGGAAGAACGACGGGCAAACCACATGGACACCGACTTCCTGCTGGGCCAGTTCGATCAGCAGACTTTCGGACAATGCTACGACGCCAGCCTTGGCCACGTTGTAGTTGCTCATCGCCGGACCTTGCATCAGTGCCGCCATCGAGGCGATGTTGATGATCTTGCCCTTGCTCTGTTCCAGCAGCGGCAGGAACGCCTTGCAGCCCTTGACCACGCCCATCAGGTTGATCGCGATCTGCCAGTCCCAGTCTTCCAGCGACAGCTCGCTGAAGAATCCGCCCGAGGCCACACCGGCATTGTTGACGATGATGTCGATGCCGCCGAACTTCACTTCGCAGGCCTGGGCGAACGCGGTGAGCTGGCTGTAATCGCGCACGTCGCAGCGCTGGATGAAGCCATCGCCACCGGTCTCGCGAACCAGTTTGAGGGTTTCCTGCAGGCCCGGCTCACTGACGTCGGACAAGGCCAGTTGCCAGCCCTCACGCGCCCAGCGCAGCGCGATTTCGCGACCCAGGCCGGAGCCCGCGCCAGTGATCATCATGCGATTTTGCATAACAGACAACCTTGTTGTTCCGGGGAAGATGCGCGGAGTGTAGCGAAGGATCCGGAGCGACCCACGCTCCATCAGATTGCTGAATGGCAAGAGCAAACCGTGGCATCGAACGATATAAGACCGTGAACCAAATACGTTAAAAAAACATTGAATTTTCTTTCACGCGCGCCAGTCGGAATTTGTAAGCCGTCTGGATTTAGTTCAACTTCCAGCCGCCCTTTAACAACGAGACTCCTCAGACACTATCAACAAGGAAATCGACATGGGCACAATTCTTATCATTATCCTGATCCTGTTGCTGATCGGTGGTCTGCCGGTCTTCCCGCACTCCAGAAGTTGGGGTTACGGTCCTTCGGGCATTATCGGCGTAGTGCTGGTTGTACTGTTGGTGCTGCTGTTGCTCGGCCGCATATGACGTTTTGACCGACAAAAAAGAGGCCCTGAAAAGGGCCTCTTTTTTATTGCGCGGAATGATCAGTCCGGCTTGCCGTTAATCACACCGGCGGTGTTGTCGAGCAGGCTCTTGGTAGCCGTCTGCAGGAACGCTTCGAGCTTGAGTTTCAGCTCGGCGGTGCGCGGTGCATCCGGAATGATTTCAGCCGAAGGATTCGCGCCCAGTTGGTACTGGTAGATCTTCGGCGCCATTTCCTTCTCTTTCGGCAGCACCAGGATCTGGTCGGCCGTCACGATGGCGGTGGTCTGCTCGCTGCCCGATGGCTTGATCACACCGAAACCGGTGTCGCCTGCCGGCAGGTTGAGCAGGTCACGACCCCAGCACTGATGACGCACTTCGCCACCCAGACGCCCCATGATGGTCGGCACGATGTCGATCTGGGTACCCACGGTGTGGTCACGGGTACCGAATTTTTCCTGGATGCCCGGTGCGATCATCAGCATCGGTACGTTGAAGCGGCCCAGGTCCATTTCGGTGATTTGACGCTCGTTGCCGAAGCCGTGGTCGCCGACGATGACGAACAGGGTTTCCTTGAAGTAAGGCTCTTTACGGGCCTTCTCGAAGAACTGGCCCAGTGCCCAGTCCGCGTAACGCATGGCGGTCAAGTGCTCGTTGAGCGTGCCACGGTCGGTCACGCGCTCGACCGGCAATGGCGTCGGCAAGGCGTAAGGCGTGTGGTTGGACAGGGTTTGCAGCAGCGCGTAGAACGGCTTGCCGTTTTCCCGTGCCTTCAGTTCCACCAGACCGCGGTCGAACATGTCCTGGTCGGACACACCCCAGGTCGGATCGGAAAACACCGGGTTGACGAAGTCATTGCGGCCAACGAAGTTGGTCATGCCCTGGTTGCTGAAGAACCCGGACTGGTTGTCCCAGGCGAAGTCACCGTTGTAGACGTAGACGTCGTCATACTTGCGCGCGCTGAGCAATTGCGGCAGGCCG
Organism: Pseudomonas sp. R38(2017); assembly: GCF_002112395.1. Classification (NCBI taxonomy): domain Bacteria; kingdom Pseudomonadati; phylum Pseudomonadota; class Gammaproteobacteria; order Pseudomonadales; family Pseudomonadaceae; genus Pseudomonas; species Pseudomonas sp. R38(2017). The sequence continues at coordinate 511,450 of NZ_NEHN01000001.1, read as the reverse complement.
GACAGTTTGTGGCTGCCTTCCGGGGTCTGCATCAGGTATTCGAAACCCGGCAGGTTCGGGAAGCACGCCATGGTGGCGAACATGCCCTGGTGGGTGTGGGTACCGTTGGAGAAGAAGCGGTCGAACAGCAGGCCTTCCTTCGACAGTTTGTCGAGGTACGGCGTGATGTTGCCCGGCGCGCCCAGAGCGCCCACCGAGTGACCGGCCATGCTTTCCATCAGGATCACGACGACGTTCTTGATTGGCAGGGTCTTGTCGGCTGGCGGCGTGTAGTCACGACGCACGGCGGCGATGTCGGCATCGACCAGTTTGTCGTCCGGCATGACCAGCATGTCGCGCACGACTTTCTGCGCCTGATCCTGCGGCAGCGTGGCTTTCCAGATATTGTTGCGGTCTTCGCCCATTCGGTCCTTGGCTGCCGCGATCAGCGACAGGGTGCCATTGAGGCCGAGCTGGTTGGCGAAGTTCGATTCGGTGGTGTACACGTCCCCCCAGCGCAGCGGCGGGCCTTGACGCAGGGTGCCACGCACGGCGACCACACAGATCAGCAGGCACACCACGAACACGGCCAGACGCGCGTACCATGGCGCCACCTGACGGGTGCCGACGTTGCCGCCGCTGAACGGGCCACGCGGACGGGTCAGACGGTCGGCACCCTTGAACGCCAGCGTCAGGATCACCGTGCCCACGGCCCAGGCCAGCAGGTAGCGCACCACCGGGAAACCGTACCAGAGCATGCTCATCACGGTTTTCGGGTCTTCCTTCACGTACTGGAACACCAGGCCGTTGAGGCGCTGGTGAAACTCGCGGTAGAAGTCCATCTCCATCAGGCCGAGGAACAGCGCGATGCTGGAGGTCACGGTCAGCCACAGACGGAAGAACCCGCGAGCGGCCATCGCCCGGGCACTGAACAGCGCCAGGACCATCGGAACGCAGAGGTAGACCACCAGACGCAAATCGAAGCGCAGGCCATTGGCGAAGGCTTCGAGAAAGGTCGAAGCCGGGGTGTCGAGGATCATCTCGCGGTTGTAGACCAGCAGCGCGAGGCGCAGCACGGAAAACATCACCATCATGACCAGCGCGCACAAGAGCGTGTAGGCCAGATGCGATTTGACGGTCGGTTGCAGCAGGCGACTGGAAGATCGCTGCTGATTCAGGGCGTCCGGGTTTGCCATGTCGTTTTAGGACCCATTGGAAGTTGAAGTTGCAAAAATACAGCTGCGCCCTGCCCTCTGTTGGCCATTCCAGGCCCCGGGGCTTGCGCGGTGCGCAAATGTTGCACGATCACCGGCGGCATTGCCATTGATTACTGCCCTGCTGCCGGACTCTTTCATTAAAGGCACGGCATACCCGGACAGATTCAAATTGCGCGGGCGAATTGTCTTGAAGCGTTTGTGAAAATTTCGTTCAACGCATATCCGGAAACACAATATCGCTACAAAACAAAACGCCCCGAGTTCATCGGGGCGTTTGCAGAGCACGCGCTACTTACTTCTCGGCGCGTTCTTTCAGGGCTTTCAGGGTATTGAACGGTGCGTCGACCACAAACTTGTTGGCAATCATCGATGGCACGCTGCCGCCTGGCTCAGTGTGGACCTGATAGGTCACTTCGACCTGATCGCCCTTCGGCACGAACTTCCAGAAGCCTTTGACCTGAGCTACGCGCACAAAGCCTTTTTCTTCTGGCAGGTACTTTGGCACGCCTTCGAGGTTGCGGGTCAGGCTGCCATCGGCGCCTTCAACGGTGGTGACATGCAGGATCGAATCGCGCGGGGTTACCGGCCATGGTGTGTTGAACTGGGTGTAGGTCCAGCTCTGGTCGCCTTCGTGCTTGAGCAGTTTCTGGGTCTTGCACTCGTGAATCCAGGCACAGGCACCGGGGACGTCTTCCTGCAGTGCGCGCAGTTTGGCGACGGTAGTCTTCATCAAGGTCACGCCCTGATAAGACTTGTAGTCAGAACCCGGCACTTCGCTCAGGGAGACCTTGATGCCGTCTTCGTTCTTGGCCACTTTCCAGTCTTCAGCCTGGGCAGCCGAAGTGGCCAGCACGGCAGTCAAACCACACAACACAGCGATACGATGCAGCGAACCCATAGTCTTATTCCTTATTGTTGAAGTTCCGTACGTTTGACACATCACGCCGCCGTCATCTGCTCCCACCAGCCGAGCAGTCTGATCGCCTCTTCCTGACTGCTTCCGCAGACTTCGACATCGGCGCTGAACCCTGAACAGACCGCCGGACGTTCCGGTCGGCCGAAAATGCTGCACAGGTTTTCGACCGAGAGCTGAACGCAACGTTCGCCGGCAGGTTTGCCATCGGGCATGCCTGGAATCGGCGAGCTGATGGAGGGGGCAATGCAACAGGCGCCACAGCCTTCACGGCATTTCATGACGACGAGCTCCTCGCGACGGGCAATGTGTTAAAGGGACGCGGAACAGGGTAACCGCTAAAACGGCTGTTTTAAATTCCCTTAAGCCGGGTTTTTACGCAGAAACGAAAGTGACTGACCAGTCTCCGACAAAGCGTCTGGTCTGCGGGTCACGGATCGATTGAATTTACTGCTTGAATTCGAAATCCAGCGCCGCGCCTTCGACTTCACGGCGCTCTTCGTTACGCAGCTGCAACTGCATTTCGTTGCTGAGCAGACGACCGTTGAGTTGGAAACCGCTGTTCTTCTCGCCAAACATCTGCGGCAGGACCCCTTCGCGCTTGGCCAATGGCACAGTACCGACCGGTTTCAACTGCTGAACCATTTCTCTGGGCAGGCTCAAGTCGAGTTTGGGGGTCGGCAGTTGGGTTTTCACCACTTCACTGGCTGGCTTCGACTTGGAAGCAATAGGTGCACGTTTCTTTGCGGGTACAGCTTTCTTCTGCTGTTTGTCTTTCGCAGGAACGGCTTTCTTGCTGGCCACCGGTTTTTTCACCGTGGAGGCTGCTGTCGGTTTTTCCGAAACGGCAGCGGCCATGACAGCTGGCGCGTGACCGATCATCAACAGACAAAGCAAAACCCAGGCAGCAGGAAAAATCGCTTTCATGGAACCTACAACGCTAACGGCAGAGGGCCATATGCTCGCCTGTTGAACGCCACATGACAAGCGCGCTGCACGGTCTGTTCAGAAACCGCCAGCGGTTTCCTGACACAGTTGCGTCGCCAGCAGGCCGAGGGTCATCAGCGCCCGTTCCGCCTCGCGATTCCACGGCGTGCCGCAGTTCAGGCGGATACAGTGGTTGAACTGCTCGGTATTACTGAAGATCAGCCCGGGTGCGATGCTGATGCCCTGCTGTAACGCGCGGACATGCAATTCCTGGGTATTGACCCGCCCCGGCAGGCTCACCCACAGGATGAAACCGCCCGTAGGCCGGGTCATCTGCGTGCCTTCAGGGAAGTACTGCTGCACCGCCAGCTGGAACGCGCTGAGGTTTTTTCGGTATTCCTGGCGGATGTACCGTAAATGCCGGTCATAACCGCCATTTTCCAGATAGGCGGCAATCGCCATTTGCGTGACGCTGCAAGCCGAATGCGTGGTGAAGGTCTGCAGACGCTGGATTTCCTGCTGATACTTGCCGGCAATCATCCAGCCCACCCGCACACCCGGTGACAGGGTCTTGGAGAAACTCGAACAGTAAATGACCCGATCCAGCCGGTCGTAGGCCTTGAGCGCCTTGGTGCGACCTTGCTCGAACATCAATTCGCCGTAGATGTCGTCTTCGACGATCTGGATATCGAAGTCCGAGGCCAGACGCAGCAATTGTTTTTGCCGTTCTTCGGGCATGGTGCCGCCCAGCGGGTTGCTCAGGCGGGTCGTCAGCACCAAGGCTTTGATCGACCATTGGTTGGCCGCCAGTTGCAGGGCTTCAAGACTCATGCCGGTGGCCGGGTCGCTTGGGATTTCGATGACTTTCAGGCCGAGCAGGTCGGCCAGTTGCAGCAGTCCGTAGTAGGTCGGTGATTCGGCGGCGATCAGATCGCCCGGACGGGTCAGCACCCGCAACGACATCTGCAAGGCATCGACACAGCCGTGGGTGATCACTACTTCCGACGGATCGACCACCACACCGGCGTCGCGCATGCGGATCGCGACTTGTCGGCGCAACGGTTCGAAACCCGGGCTGAACATGTAGCTGAAGGCACGAGGGCTATGGAATCGGGTGACCTTGGCCAATTGCTGATGCAGTGCGCGCACCGGCAAATAATCAACACTGGGTACCGCTGCACCGAGCGGGAACACGCCTTCGCGGCGCGACTCGACCAACACTTGCTGAATGATGCTGGCGCGGGTGACCAGGCCAGGTCGTTCGACCCGGGCAATGTCCGGGGTTGGCGCGGTCAGGGCCGGGGTCTGGTGCACGTAATAGCCAGACTGCGGCCGTGCACGGATCAGCCCCTGATCCTCAAGGTTGGCGTAAGCCTGCAACACCGTAGCGTGGCTGACGTTGAGCTGCGAACTCATCTTGCGCACCGAGGGCACGCGCTCACCCGGTTGATACACGCCGCGGCGGATGTCTTCGGCCAGCTGTTGAGCAATACGTTGGTAGAGCAAGAGATTGGTCATGACGCAGCACTCGATATCACGGGCGTTTTATTTTTGTGTGAACAATACCGGAACAGTTCTGAAGTGTACTGGGACAGTTGCCATATTAGTCAACCATACAGTGCAGTGTCGGCTAAATCTGGACTGCTTTGTGAGGTAATCGACAGACGTAAAAAAGCCCGGCGCTGCATGACAGGCCGGGCTTTCCAGTAACGCCACCCTCAGCGGGCGGCGCCGAGCTGGCCTTTTTCGTCGGAGAACACGATTTCCACCCGACGGTTCTGCGCGCGCCCACGCTCGGATGCGTTGGCGTCCACCGGATATTCGTCGCCGTAGCCTTCGACTTGAATGCGTTTTTCGTCGATACCCAGATCCGTCAGCACATCGGCAACCGACTGTGCGCGATCGCGGGACAGCTTTAGGTTTTCCTGCTTGCCGCCAGTGCTGTCGGTATAGCCCTCGATGCGCACCACGCGCTTCGGATTGAGCTGCAGGAACTGCACGATCTTCAGGACCACGCGATTCGCCGAATTCTTCAGCTCGGCTTCGCCGGTGTCGAACAGCACGTCACCGAGGGTCATCACCAGGCCACGGTCAGTCTGGGTGGTGGCCAGTGCGACGATCTGTTCCTCCAGCCATTTGCCCTGCTGCTGCACGCTCAGCAGTTTGGACTCGCGCAGTGCCAGTTGCAGGCGTTGACGCTCAAGCTCCAGCTTCGCCGCACGCTCTTCGTTGAGCACCAGATTGGTGTGCTCGCGGGCGATCTGGCTGTAACGCTGGCTCAGGTAGGAGTAATGCGCCACGTCCGCGCCACTGCCCCAATAAGTGGAAAGACGATCGGCACGGGCCAGGGATTCACCGGCACGGATCACGTCTTTTGGCGCGATACGCAGCACATTGGAATCTTCCTTGACCTTCTGGAAGTCAGCGCTGGCTTCCTGCAAAGCGGTTTCGCTGTGTTGACCGGCGCAGCCGTAAAGGCTGGCGCAACCCACGAGGATCAGAGTGCCGAAGGCTTTTGAAGTCAGGCTCATTGGGCATCCCCCAGTTGCTTGCGCAGGCGGACGATGCGGGTGTTGAGCACGTTCAGTTGCTCCTCGCTCTTCTGGGTCAGCACCTTCGCTTCGGCCAGGCGTGCATCCAGCTCAGCCTGTTCGGCGCGCATCCGCGCGTTCTTGAAGGATTCGCCGGCCATGCTGCCCTTGGCCCGGTTGAACTTGTCTTCTGCCAGTTTCATTTCCGGCACTTCATCGGCGGTGGCGCCGACGGCCTTGGCCTGCTCCAGCGCCTGTTCAGTCAGGCGCATTTGTTCATTGGGTGCCGGATCGCTGGCGCAACCGGCCAGGACCAGAACGGCCAGGGCCGTGAAAAGAACTCGATTACTCACTAAGAATCCCTACTGTTTTGGGGCGCTGACAGGTTCTTGCGGCGGCTGTTGCTGCTGCGCCTTCCAGCGCTCGATGTTGCGTTGCAGCGCGGCTTCCGTCAGGCCGGACGCGGGCAATTCTGTCATCTTTTTGGCCAGCTGTCCGCGCAACCACGGATCGTTGCAAGCCGAGTTGTGGGAAAGCGCAAGGAACAGACCGGGCCGGTCAATCGGTTGCTCGAAGGCCAGCAGATCATTGGCCATACCCAGGGCCTGCGCGGCCGCCATCCCCGAGTAGCGGCCGGCGAGTACATATTCCACTTCACCCAGCAGAAGTTTCTGTAGGGCCAGAGTGAGGTTTGCCGTACGGGTCAGGGTCAATTGCTTCTCGGCGAAAGTACTGAATGCCTGGGTCATTCGAGACTTTTCCGACAATCCTCCTTGGTGGCCCTGGAGATCCCTGGCTTCGCTGTAGACCAGGGTCGAGCCCTTGCGGGTCCAGACCAGATAGTCGTTTTCCAACAGCGGCGGATGAATATAGTCGAGGTTTTCCAGCTCGTTAAAGGTCATGGGCGCGTCAGCCAGCATGTCCATGCGCCCGCTGCGCACTTCGTCGAGGGCCTGTGAGCGCTTGCCGGCATACAGCAGTTCGACCTTGATGCCCAGGTCCTTCGCCACTTGCTGCAACAGGTCGGCACTCGCACCAATCAGTTGCTTTGGATTCTGCGGATCCTGCCAGAGATACGGCGGTGCATCCGGGCTGCCGGTGACGACCAGTCGCTCGCATTTGCCCGCTGCCACGGACAACCCCGGCAGCAGGCTGGAACACAGCAATAACGAGAAGCCCAACCGACGATGCAGATCCATGGCGAAACGCTCCCACTCAAATCCGAGACAAAAAAAAGCCCGACCAACAGGCCGGGCTCTTTATAAGTGAAGCCGCTGGATTAGACCAGCTTCTCCAGCTCAGGTACGGCTTCGAACAAATCCGCCACCAGGCCGTAATCGGCCACCTGGAAGATCGGCGCTTCTTCGTCCTTGTTGATCGCAACGATCACTTTGGAGTCTTTCATGCCAGCCAGGTGCTGGATCGCGCCGGAGATACCGACGGCGATGTACAGCTGTGGTGCAACGATCTTGCCGGTCTGACCGACCTGCATGTCGTTCGGTACGAAACCTGCGTCGACTGCAGCGCGGGAAGCACCCACAGCGGCGCCCAGCTTGTCGGCCAGAGCGTACAGGTGTTTGAAGTTGTCGCCGTTCTGCATGCCGCGGCCGCCGGAAACGACGATCTTGGCAGCGGTCAGCTCAGGACGATCGGACTTGGCCAGCTCTTCGCTGACGAAGCTGGAAGTGCCGGCGTTGTGAGCTGCGGCAACCGATTCAATGGCAGCCGAACCACCTTCTGCTGCAACCGGGTCGAAACCGGTGGCACGCACGGTGATCACTTTGATCGCAGCAGTCGATTGCACGGTAGCGATGGCGTTACCGGCGTAGATCGGACGCTTGAAGGTGTCAGCGCTTTCTACCGAGATGATCTCGGAGATCTGGTCAACGTCCAGCTGGGCAGCAACGCGCGGCAGGATGTTTTTGCCGTTGGAAGTGGCGGCAGCAAGGATGTGGCTGTAGCCCTTGCCCAGTTCGGCAACCAGCGGAGCAACGTTTTCCGGCAGCTGATGCGCGTAGGCAGCATTGTCAGCGTTCAGGACTTTGCTCACGCCAGCGATTTTCGCAGCGGCTTCAGCCACGGCGCCAGCGCCCTGGCCTGCAACCAGAACGTGGATGTCGCCACCGATTTTGGCAGCGGCAGCAACGGTGTTCAGAGTGGCCGGGGCCAGCACTTTGTTGTCGTGTTCAGCAATAACCAAGATAGTCATTTAGATTACCTTCGCTTCGTTTTTCAGTTTCTCGACCAGTTCAGCCACCGACTTGACCTTGATGCCTGCGCTGCGTGCGGCCGGCGCTTCGACTTTCAGGGTTTTGTTGGTGGAGGCGGTGGAAACGCCCAAAGCGTCCGGAGTCAGCGTCTCGAGAGGCTTCTTCTTGGCTTTCATGATGTTTGGCAGGGACGCGTAGCGCGGCTCGTTCAAACGCAGGTCGGTGGTGACGATCGCTGGCAGTTTCAGGGAAACGGTCTGCGCGCCGCCGTCGATTTCGCGGGTCACGGCAACGCTGTCGCCGGAGACTTCGACTTTCGAAGCGAAAGTGCCCTGACCGTAGCCGCTCAGTGCAGCGAGCATCTGGCCAGTCTGATTGTTGTCGCTGTCGATGGCCTGTTTGCCCAGGATCACCAGCTGAGGCTGTTCCTTGTCGACCACGGCCTTGAGCAGTTTGGCCACGGCCAGGGAAGTCAGGTCTTCAGCGGATTCGACGAGGATGGCGCGGTCGGCACCCAGAGCCAGTGCGGTACGCAGCTGTTCCTGAGCAGTGGACGGACCGATGGAGACGACGACGATTTCAGTCGCAACGCCTTTTTCTTTCAGGCGTACGGCTTCTTCCACTGCGATTTCGCAGAACGGGTTCATCGACATCTTGACGTTGGCGAGGTCTACGCCGGAATTGTCCGCCTTGACGCGAACCTTGACGTTGTAATCCACAACGCGTTTGACAGCTACAAGAACCTTCATGGATTCCTCGTTACTCTCCGGTGAAAAGAAAGTCGCCTAGGCGAACCTGGCGGTTGATGCTCATCGGGCACAAGGGCACCTCTAAAAACGCCGGCTGAGCGGGATGACCGTTCGTCAGTCGTGACCGATGAGTCATGCCGCGCCGCGGTGTGTAAACTGCGCGCCAAACCTGCGCTGCGCATCACCGGTTACCGCCTACGCCCTGTCTTTAGAGGTCCTCTTGAAACCACCATTCAGCCTACGGCGAGCGCAAAACCGCCCGTATCTTGACCGGAACGCCCATTCTGGTCAATACGCCAAAATGCCCTGTCATAAGCCGCGCTTCTTTGATTTCTCTGGGCTGGAGCCGATTCAAACAAACGTTTGTATTGGACGCTAAGAGTGGTGTAGATATAATGCGCCGCCTAGAGAGAAAGGTGGTTTGCCCATTATTAGCCTTGACGTTAACGTAAAGGCAATAACGGATACGACACCGAACCTCCAAATTAGAAAAAAAACTGTTGAGCCTTGAGTAGGAGATAGCCTGTGGAACGCGAATACATGGAATTCGACGTGGTCATCGTCGGTGCCGGCCCCGCTGGCCTGTCCGCCGCCTGCCGTCTGAAGCAGAAGGCCGCCGAAGCCGGTAAGGAAATCAGCGTCTGCGTGGTCGAAAAAGGCTCCGAAGTCGGCGCGCACATCCTGTCCGGTGCCGTATTCGAACCACGGGCCCTGAACGAACTGTTCCCGGACTGGAAAGAACTCGGCGCCCCGCTGAACACGCCAGTCACCCGCGATGACATTTTCGTGCTGAAAAACGCCGAAAGCGCGCAGAAAATTCCTGACTTCTTTGTGCCCAAGACCATGCACAACGAAGGCAACTACATCATCTCCCTCGGTAACCTGTGCCGCTGGCTCGCTCAGCAGGCCGAGAACCTGGGCGTGGAAATCTACCCGGGCTTCGCCGCTCAGGAAGCGCTGATCGATGAAAACGGTGTGGTGCGCGGGATCATCACCGGCGACCTCGGTGTCGACCGCGAAGGCCATCCGAAAGAAGGCCTGTACACCCCGGGCATGGAACTGCGTGGCAAATACACGCTGTTCGCCGAAGGCTGCCGTGGTCACATCGGCAAGCAGCTGATCAAGCGCTACAACCTCGACAGCGATGCCGACGCCCAGCACTACGGCATCGGCCTGAAAGAAATCTGGGAAATCGACCCGGCCAAGCACCAGCCAGGCCTGGTGGTGCACACTGCCGGTTGGCCGATGGACATCATGGGCACCGAGAACACCGGCGGTTCCTTCCTCTATCACCTGGAAAACAACCAGGTTGTAGTCGGCCTGATCGTCGATCTGTCCTACAGCAACACCTACTTGTCGCCGTTCGACGAGTTCCAGCGACTCAAGCATCACCCGGTGCTCAAGCAATATCTGGAAGGCGGCAAGCGCATCAGCTACGGCGCACGTGCGATCTGCAAGGGTGGCCTGAACTCGCTGCCGAAGATGGTGTTCAAGGGCGGCGCGCTGATCGGTTGCGACCTCGGCACCCTGAACTTCGCCAAGATCAAAGGCAGTCACACCGCAATGAAGTCCGGCATGCTCGCCGCTGAATCCGTGGCCGACGCGCTGTTCGCTGAAAAGGATGGCACCGAAGAACTGACCACCTACGTCGACGCCTTCAAGAAGAGCTGGCTCTACGAAGAACTGTTCGCCAGCCGCAACTTCGGCCCGGCGATCCACAAGTTCGGTGCCATCGTCGGCGGCGGTTTCAACTGGCTGGACCAGAACATCTTCGGCGGCAAACTGCCGTTCACCCTGCACGACACCAAGCCGGACTACGCCTGCCTCAAGCTCGCGGCCGACTGCAAGAAGATCGACTACCCGAAACCCGACGGCAAAATCAGCTTCGACAAGCTGAGCTCGGTGTTCATCTCCGGTACCAACCATGAAGAAGAACAGCCGTGCCATCTGAAGCTGACCGACCCGACCATCCCGTTGAGCCGCAACCTGCCGATGTACGACGAACCCGCGCAGCGCTACTGCCCGGCCGGCGTATATGAAGTGATCACCAAGGAAGACGGCGAGAAGCGCTTCCAGATCAACGCCCAGAACTGCGTGCACTGCAAGACCTGTGACATCAAGGACCCTTCGCAGAACATCACCTGGGTGACGCCGGAAGGCGCTGGCGGCCCGACTTACCCGAACATGTAAGTCGATCCGCTGAACATCAAGGCTCCCTGTATGGGGGCCTTTTTGTTGCCTGCGATTTGTACATGATCAAGCCGCCCGCTCATCCCCCGGACTACGCTCGAAATAACGTTTGTACTCGCGACTGAACTGCGACGTGCTCTGATACCCCACCCGGTGCGCCACCTGCGCAACCCCCAATCCCTCGGCGATCAACAACGTCTGCGCCTTCAACAAACGTAAACGCTTCAAGTACTGCACCGGCGACAACAGCGTGCTGCGTTTGAAATGCTCATGAAAGGTCGACACGCTCATGTTCGCGCAACTGGCCAATGTCTCGACGTTCAACGGTTCGGTGTAGTGCGAGTGCAAATGGCTGATCGAAGCCGCAATACGTGCAAACTGCCCCTGCTGCTCCACCAATGCCCGCAACACATCGGCCTGAGGTCCGCGCAACGCGACGAATAACAATTCACGCACCCGCGCCGGCCCCAGAATCTGGCACTCCAGCGGATCGTGCAGACAACGCAGCAGGCGCTCGACGCAACCGCGCATCTCATCGTCAAGCACCACAGAGGTCATCGATTCCGGTGTCTGCGCCGGAATATGCCGCCCCGGCGCCAGCCCCATGGCCAGCACCAATTCACCGAGCAGCACCCGGTCGATCGCCACCGACACACCGAGCAACGGCGCATCCGGCAACGCATAGGTTTCGCACTCGAACGGCACCGGCAAGGCCTGGATCAGGTAATGCCCGGCGCCGTATTCCATGGTGCGAGGGCCGAGATACGCGAGCTTGCTGCCCTGAGCAATGATCATCAGGCTCGGCTCATAAATATGCGGGCCACGGGCGACGTCGCAACTGGCGCGCAGCACCTGTACGCCCGGCAGCCCGGTCTGGCTGTAACCATCGCGCAGCGCCAGCGGTTCGATCAGCGAAACCAGGGTGGCGTTGGCATCAAGGTGACGGGTCAATTGCATCGGGTGGCTCTTCAGAAAAAATCACGGAAAAAGGGATAAAAGCATCATCGCAGATCCTTTTGCCAATGCGACCGATCAACCCCGCATGCCGGAGGATTAGGCATGACACCCGGAGGAATCGCCATGGCCGGGCGACCGGACGGCGCCCAGAATGCGCCGCCTCACTTGTCACTGCTTTTGCGAGGTTTCACATGTACACCGCCATCGGCTATGCCGCTCAAACGGCCACCACGCCCCTCGCCCCGATGAAATTCGAACGCCGCAGCCCTCGGGCCGACGACGTCGCCATCGACATCCTGTACTGCGGCGTCTGCCACTCCGACATCCACCAGGCGCGCAACGAATGGGGCATCGCCGTTTACCCGTTGATGCCCGGCCATGAAATCGTCGGAAAAGTCACCGCCGTCGGTGCGAACGTCACCAAGCACAAGGTAGGCGATCTGGTCGGTGTCGGCTGCATGGTCGATTCCTGCCGCACCTGCGAAGCCTGCCAGTCGAACCTCGAGCAATACTGCCTCGAAGGCCCGACCATGACCTATGCCACCCCGGACCGGGTCGACGGCAGCAACACCATGGGCGGCTATTCGGACAGCATCGTCGTCAGCGAACACTTCGTGGTGCGCATCCCCGAGAAACTGGATCTGGCAGCCGCCGCACCGATTCTCTGCGCCGGAATCACCACTTACTCGCCGCTCAAACACTACGGCGTGAAGCCCGGCGACAAGGTCGGGATTCTCGGCATGGGTGGCCTCGGTCACATGGGTATCAAGTTCGCCAAGGCCATGGGCGCCGAAGTGACGCTGTTCACCCGCTCGGCGAGCAAGGCTGAGGAAGGTCGTCGCCAGGGTGCCGATCACGTCATCGTCTCCACCGACGAAGAGCAGATGAAAGCCGCAGCCGGTCGTTTCGACTTCCTGCTCGACACCATTCCGGTGCAGCACGATCTCAACCCGTACCTCGACACCCTGCGCTTCGACGGCGTGCACATTCTGGTGGGTCTGATCGAACCGATCGATCCACCGGTCCACGCCGCCAAACTGGTATTGGGCCGTCGCGTATTGGCCGGCTCGTTGATCGGTGGCGTCGCCGAAACCCAGGAAGTGCTGGATTTTTGCGCCGAGCACAACATCAGCTGCGACATCGAAATGCTCGACATCCGCCAGATCAACGAAGCCTACGCGCGGATGATCGCCGGCGACGTGAAGTATCGTTTCGTCATCGACATGGCGACTCTGAAGCTCTGATTCAGACCTTCAAGCCAAGCTCTGCCGAAAGCCGGGCCGTGACCCCTTTGATCAGGGGAATCAGCTCGGCCATTTTTTCCAGCGGCATGTACGGCACGGTGCTGGCGATGCTGATCGCCGCGACGATGCGCTTGCTCGCGTCGCGAATCGGCGCCGCCACGCAACGGATCGACGGTTCGTTGTCTTCCAGATCGAACGCGTAGCCGCCGGCCACGTACTCGGTCATCCGCTGCTCCAACTGTTCCCACGACTGCTGGGGATGCTGCGGCCAGAACTGACTTTTCCCACCCGCCGGAAGGCTGATGTCGTACAGACGCTGCCAGTCCTTCGGCGCGTCATCCAGCATCAGCGCCTTGCCGATCCCGGTGCGCACCAGCGGCATGCGATGGCCGACCCGCGAGCGCATTTCCGGGCCGTTGCGCCCCGGATTCTTCAACAGGTACAAGACTTCGTCGCCTTCACGGATGCCCAGGTGAACGGTGTCGCCGGTCAGTGCCGACAGCTCGTCCAGATACGGCCCGGCCAGAGTCACCAACGGCAACTCTTCGCGCGCCTGAAAACCCAGTTCGATCAGCTTCGGCCCCAGCAGATAACCGACTTGCGGTACGACGCGCAGGTAACGCTCCTCCACCAGACAACTGGCCAGACGATGCGTAGTGCTGCGGGTGGTGCCGATCAGGCGGGCAATCTCTTTGAGATCGCGGGCGCCACTGGCGACGGCTTGTACCACACCCAGCCCTCGAAGCAGGGTCTGGGTGCCGGTCGGCGCGGCGTCCTTGGCGGTTTTTGGGGCGTCTTCCTGCATATCCAGCCTTTAGCGTTGAGCGAGGGAACGGACGGCATTATGGTCGCCCGACAGGGACGACTACAACTCGATGCGCTCGACCTTGCCCACCAGCAGCACGTAGGACAAAGCACCGATCAATGCCAGAACTGCGATGTAGGTGATCGCCGGAGCGAACGAATCGCCGCTGGCCAGGAAGCCGATGACAATCGGCGTGGCAATCGCCGACAGGTTGCCGATGAAGTTGAACACCCCACCGGTCAAACCCAGCAAGCGCGCCGGCGCCAGGGTCGAGACCAGCGACCAGGTGATCGACGCCAGCCCGTTGCCGAAAAACGCCAGCGCCAGGAAGGCAATCACCAGCGGCGTCGATTCAACGAAATTGGCGCCGATGATCGAGGTGGAAATCAGCAACCCGCCAATGATCGGCAACTTGCGCGCAAACCCGACGGTGCAGCCACGGCGGATCAGGAAGTCGGAAAAGAATCCGGAACACAGCACGCCGATGAACGCGGCAAGAAATGGCAGCGACGCCAGCAGGCCGGACTTGATGAAGTCCATGCCGCGATACTTCACCAGATAGGTCGGGAACCACGTCAGGAAAAACCACAGCGTCGAGTTCAGGCAGAACTGGCCGAGGTAGATCCCCCACAACTTGCGTTTGCTGAGGACGATGCCGAGATCGGTCCAGCTGAATTTTGCCTTCACTTTTGCGGTTTCGGCTGCAATGTCCACCAACCCGCCGCCCTCGCGGATCAAGTCGATTTCGCCTTCGTTGGCGCCTTTGAAATCCCGTGGCTCGCGATACACCGCGTACCAGATCGCCGCCCACACGATGCCCACTGCGCCGGTCACGACAAACACCATGTGCCAGCCAAACTCGTGTTGCAGCCACGCCAGCACCGGCGTCAGGAACGCCAGCCCGACAAACTGTCCGGACGTGTAGAAACCGATGGCCGTGGCCCGCTCGCGCTCGGGGAACCAGGTTGTCACTACGCGGCTGTTGATTGGATACGCCGGCGCTTCCAGCGCACCGACCGCCATGCGCAGCACGAACAGCGCGATGAAACTGGCGGCGAAACCGAGCATCACGGTGGCCAGCGACCACAGCAGCAATGCGACGCTATATAGGATGCGCGGCGGCACCCGATCTACCAGCCAGCCGCCAGGGATCTGCATCGCGGCGTAGGTCCAGCCGAACGCGGAAAAGATCAGCCCGACGCGCACCGGATCGATGCCCAGCTCGGAGGTGAGAGCCGGTGCAGCAATCGACAGGTTGCTGCGGTCGAGGTAGTTGATGACCACGGTGATGAACAGTAGCACCATGATGAAAAACCGCTTGCGGCTGGGCGTGACTAACGTCGCTTGCCCGGTAAGGGTTTGCGGTTGCATGGGGAGAACCTCTTCTTATGTTTATTGAGGTTGGCCTGAGGCCTTGAGTCGCTCCCGCGTTCGGCACGGGAACGATCAGATGTGCTGAGTCAGCCACTCACCACTCGGCAAAACTGCCATCGGCATGCCGCCAGATCGGGTTGCGCCAGCGGTGGCCGACAGCCGCACGTTCGATCACGTACTCCTCGTTGATCTCGATCCCCAGGCCCGGTCCGTTCGGAATCGTCACGAAGCCTTTGTCGTAGTCGAACACCCGTGGATCCTTCACATAGTCGAGCAGGTCATTGCTCTCGTTGTAATGGATGCCCAGGCTCTGTTCCTGGATAAACGCGTTGTAACAAGCAGCGTCCAATTGCAGACACGCCGCCAGCGCAATGGGCCCCAGTGGGCAATGCAGCGCCAACGCCACGTCGTAGGCTTCAGCCATGTTGGCGATCTTGCGGGTCTCGGTGATGCCGCCCGCGTGGGACGCATCCGGCTGGATGATGTCGACGTAACCTTCGCTCAACACCCGTTTAAAGTCCCACCGCGAAAACAGCCGCTCGCCGAGGGCAATCGGGGTGCTGGTCAGCGGCGCCAGTTCCTTCAGCGCTTCGTAGTTTTCGCTGAGCACCGGCTCTTCGATGAACATCAATTTGTACGGGTCGAGTTCCTTCATCAGCACCTTGGCCATGGGCTTGTGCACCCGGCCATGGAAGTCGACGCCGATGCCGACGTTCGGACCCACCGCATCACGCACCGCGGCGACGTTGGCCAGCGCCAGGTCGACTTTCTCGAAGGTATCGAGAAATTGCAGCTCTTCGGTGCCATTCATTTTCACGGCGGTAAAACCACGGCCCACCGCCTCTTTCGCGGCTCGCGCGGTGTCCGCCGGCCGGTCGCCGCCGATCCACGAATACACGCGGATCTTGTCCCGCACCTGACCACCGAGCAGATCACTGACCGACACGCCGAGCGCCTTGCCCTTGATGTCCCACAACGCCTGGTCGATGCCGGCCAGCGCACTCATGTGGATCGCGCCGCCCCGGTAGAAGCCACCGCGATACAACACGGTCCAGATGTCCTCGATATTGCGTGGGTCTTTGCCGATCAGGTAGTCGGACAATTCCTCGACTGCAGCAGCGACGGTGTGGGCGCGACCCTCGACCACGGGCTCGCCCCAACCGGTCACACCCTCGTCGGTCTCGACTTTCAGGAAGCACCAGCGCGGCGGGACGATGAAGGTGGTGAGTTTGGTGATTTTCATCTGCTTGTCTCTCTTGTTAGATGCAGCGCACGCAGCGCCAGAAAAGTCTTAGCGAAGGGCTTTCCAGGCCGCCACGTAGGCCTTGGCATTGGCCGCCACTTGCTCAGTCGTCATGCCCGGTTTGAACAGCCCGGAGCCGAGGCCGAAGCCTTTGACGCCAGCGTCGATGAACGCCTGCATGTTGTCCGGCGTGATGCCGCCGACCGGCGCCAGAATCGTCCCGACCGGCAACACCGCCAGCCAGGCTTTCACCACCGCCGGGCCCATCTGCTCGGCCGGGAACAGCTTGAGAATGTCCGCGCCCTCCTCCAGTGCAGCAAAGGCTTCAGTCGGTGTGGCAACACCCGGCGACAGGTACAGTCCCGCCGCTTTTGCAGCCCGCAACACCTTGGCATCGCTGTGGGGCATGACAATGACCTGGCCGCCAGCCTCCTTCACTGATTCGACCTGTTCCGGGGTCAGCACCGTGCCGGCACCGATCAGGCAATCGGCGGGCAGGGTTTTGCGCAGGGTGCGAATGCTTTCGTACGGTGCGGGGGAATTGAGCGGTACTTCAATGACGCGAAATCCGGCGGCATACAGGACTTCTCCGACAGCGGCGGCTTCCTGCGGATGCAGGCCACGCAGAATCGCGATCAGACCGTTTTGCGCCAGTGCTTGCTTGAGCATGTCAGGCCTCCAGTCAGGGTTAACGGGATGAGGAATCGATCAGTCCGGCGGCGAGCGCCAGTTGCCACAGACCACGCTCGGTGGCTTGCTCGGCCAGGGTCACCCGGGCGAAACCGCAGGCGTCGAGCGCACGGCTGTAGCGGACGCACAACTGCGCGTTGCCGATGAGGATGATCGAAGGAAGCTGCGCGCTATTGCGACGACGCCGTTGCACGGAGGCCAACGCTGTCAGCTCGTGGCCGATCAGCAGGCCGGACAGATAGTCGGGTTGCGCGGTGGCAGTGAGTTCGCCGGTCAGACCCAGGCTGCGGGCGCTGAACAGGGTCGACAGCACGCCGATCTCGCCTTCTGCCGACAACGCCACCTGCACGCCGCGATCGAATGCCTCAGCGTCGAACGTCGCGCTGTGCTGCTGGGTACGGCCGAGAATGCTGTGTTCGCTGAGCACCGCGAACACTTCGCCGGTCATGAATGTGTCGAAACGGGTGATACAGCCGTCGGCCACTTCCACCCATTTCGAATGACTGCCCGGCAGGCCGATCAGCAAATCATTGCCCGCCTCGACCGGCAGATTCTGCAGGACGCCGAGGACCTGGGTTTCCTCGCCGCGCATCACGTTCGGCAGTGCCGAACGCTGAATCACACCCGGCACGATATGCACATCGACACCGCGAAGGCTGCGAACGGTTTGCAGGGATTTTCCGAGATCGGCGACGTTGGCCGGCGTATCGCGGTAGGACGCTTCGCGCCAGCCCTGAGCGCTGCCGACCATGCCGCAGGCAATCACCGGCAAGCCGGGCTGCGCATCGAGCCAGTCGCCGCACGCCTCGTCGAACGCCAGTTCAAAACCCTCGGCGCATTCACGACCGTTAATGACCCGCGGCGTCTTCGGCAACTGCATGATCCCGAACGACAGCGACCGCTGCGCCAGCACCTGCCCGCCCGCCCCAAGTTTGTAAGCACGTAGTGAGGTCGTCCCCCAATCGAGCGCGATCAATTGCGCCAGCATCGCTTCACCTGTTTTGTTATTGGCAGTGAGTGAGCTGGACTATAAACCCGGGCACAACAAAATCTCAATATATAAATATCATTCCCACATAATGGGATGATGGCAAAAAAAATACCGCAGGCAGTAACAGCGTCTTCAGAGAAATTCAACTTCCCTGCAGGAACCGTCTCGGGCTGCGGTATTCCTGGCGCGGCTCAGTTGCCCTCGGCAAACTCGCGCAATACCTTGCCATCCATGCGGTAACGCACCCACTCCTCCTGCGGCTGGGCGCCGAGGGATTTGTAGAATTCGATGGCCGGGGTGTTCCAGTCCAGTACGCTCCATTCGAAGCGGCCGCAGTCGTTGGCGCAGGCGATTTTCGCGAGGTGGCGCAGCAGGGTTTTGCCGGCGCCGCCGCCTCGTTGCTCAGGAGTGATGTAGAGGTCTTCGAGGTACAGGCAGTTGCTGCCCAGCCAGGTCGAATAACTGAAGAAGAACACCGCGAAACCGATCGGCAGACCGTCACGCAGGCAGATCAGGCCATGGGCGGTGGCGCCTTCGCTGAACAGGCTGCGTTCGATGTCGGCGACGCTGGCGATGACTTCGTGACGGGCCTTTTCGAAGTCTGCAAGTTCAGTGATGAACGCGAGGATTTGCGGAGCATCGCTGGGGGTCGCCGGGCGGATTTCGATCGTCATGGACGGGCCTTGTCGGAAAAAGGAAAACGCCATACTAAGGCGCCGCGCCGCGCTCGTCACATGGCAATCCACGGATTAGGCTAGTGCGGCCGGTCACTCTGAAGGATATTCATGAACGCATTCGAACCATTGGCCCCACTCGCCGCCGAACTGCTGCCCCACGCACTGGAACCGTCGGAGGACGGCGCTCACGATCTGTCGCACCTGCAACGGGTCTGGCACAACGCGCGCACCTTGCAGGCCGAGGAAGGTGGCGACCTTGAGGTGCTGCTCGCGGCGGTGTTGCTGCACGATTGCGTGGCGGTAGAAAAGAACTCGCCGCTACGTTCACAGGCATCACGCCTGGCAGCGGAAAAAGCGTCAACGGTGCTGGCAAACCTGAACTGGCCAGAAGAGAAAATCAGCGCCGTCATCCACGCCATCGAAGCCCACAGTTTTTCCGCCAACATCACCCCGCTCACCCTCGAAGCCCGACTGATGCAGGACGCCGACCGTCTCGATTCCCTGGGCATGCTCGGCGTCGCCCGCACCTTCTACACCGCAGGGCGCATGGGCAGCGCGCTATACGACCCGCACGATCCCGAGGCCCGGGAAAGGGACTACGACGACAAGCGATTCTGCCTCGATCATTTCCGGACCAAACTGCTGCACCTTGCCGACGGTTTCCAGACCGCTGCCGGACAACGTCTGGCACAGGTCCGTCATCAACGCCTGAAGGGTTTCATGGAGCAATTCAAGGAAGAGATCGGCATCGCCTGAAGGCATTACTCCGGTCAATCACGATCCTGAGATCGCCAAGCTCAGACCTAAACCACAGGACTGGCGTGTTAGATAGATGACGCTCGATTTTTCCGGTCAAGGAACCGCGTCATGCCTCAAGCAACACCTCAGGTCCCGGGCAAACTGTTCGGCCTGTTCTGCCTCGCCAGTTATCTGTTGTCGCTGTCTTATGGCGCGACGTTTCTGCTCTCGCTGCTGATCGGTTCTCGCGGTGGCAACGAGCACGACGCCGGCAGCGTGATCAGTGCGGCGATGCTCAGCACCTTCGTTGCGGTGCTGGTGTCCGGGCACCTGTCCGACTGGCTGGGTGCGGCGCGTTCGATTGCGCTGTTCGGGCTGTTGCTGGTGGCGGCGAGCCTCGGGTTTGCGATGACGCCGGGCTTCGGCCATCTGCTGCTGTTTTTCGGTTTGCTGCTTGGATTGGGCTGGGGCGTTTTCTATACGCTGGGGCCGATCATCGTCGCCAGTCTGGTGAGCCCGGCACAGCGGGCGAAATACTTTGCGCTGCTGTCCGGCAGCATGATGACCGGGATCGGCAGCGGCCCGCTGCTCGGGCGATCCGCCACTGCGCTGGGTTTGCCGGTGACGTCGGCGTTCTATCTGGCGGCTACGGCGAGCCTGGTCGGAGTGCTGCTGTTCTGGCGTCTCGGTGCTCGTTTGAACAGTACACAAGCCGCGTCAGCGGCAAAAATCAGCTGGCAGGCGACTGCTCGGGTGCTCAGTTCACGAGCCGTGTTTCCGATCATCATGGTCGGCCTCGGCGGTTGCGTGTTCGGGGGGCTGTCGAGTTTCCAGACCAGCTATGCCGCCGCCCGTTCGCTGGACTATTCGCTGTTCTTCCTGGGTTTCATGAGCGCCGCGATCAGCAGTCGAATGTTGATCGCAGGCTACGTAGTCAAACGTGATCCGCTGCGGGCATCGTGTCTGCTTTCGGGGTTGATGCTGAGTTCGATCATGTTGTTCGCGTTCGGCGTGCAAAGTGGCTTCAGCTATCTGCTGGCAGCGGTGATGCTCGGTGTCGGTTATGGCCTCACCTACTCGGTGATCAACGGACTGGCGGCAAACGAAGCACCCGCCGGCACCACGTCCCAGGCATTGTTGCTGTTCAGTCTTTCTTATTTCATCGGTGTATTCGGCTTTCCGCTACTGGCAGGAAAAATCATTGTCGAACACGACATGACGACGCTGTTGCTGACAGTGCTGGCGGTGGCGGCGTTGAACTGGTCGATCACTGTCGGCCGTCTGCTCTGGCGACGACTCACGGTGGAAAGCGCTCTGACGAACTGAACCGTTCGTCACTCTATCGGCACCTATGCCGCGCGCGAGCAGACCAAGATCAGGTAAGGATCCCAATCACTGGAGACACACCATGATCTCGTCAAGGTTGACTGCTTTCGTGTTTGCCACCCTGCTCTGCCCCATGGCGTTCGCCGCGACCGCCACGGGCACCGGCCCCACCGATCCGGTCACGCCACCGCGCGCCCCTGCGATCAACAGCGCTCCGGGCATGAATACCGATGGCTCCGGCGTTCCGCTGATCAATCAACCGCCGGCCACAGGAACCGATCCGCGCACCCAAGGCAATGACCCGGGTCGCCAGGGTGGTATGAACACGCCGGATTCTCCCACTACCCCAGACAACTCCGGCTCCGGTATCGGTTCGAAAACCACGACCGGTGGTTCGGGCTCCGAGGGCACCGGTCAGTAATTCGACAGGAGAAGCACCATGCCTCGTGGAAGCAAAACCAAGTACACCGCCGAGCAAAAGCGCAAGGCCGAGCACATTGAAGACAGTTACGAAAAGAAAGGTGTGTCGAAGGATGAAGCCGAAGCGCGCGCCTGGGCAACGGTGAATAAACAGTCCGGCGGCGGAGAAAAGGCCGGTGGTTCCGGACGCCGGAAACCGGCCAGCGCCAAGTCCGAAGATCGCAAGGAGTCGGCACGTCGCGCGGTGGTGAGTCGTGAAGGTCAATCGCGCAACAGCAAGGCGTCGCGCGAAGTGCAGACGGTCGAGAGCCTGCGCAAGGAAGCCCGGGACCGGAAGATTCCCGGGCGCTCCTCGATGCGTAAGGACGAACTGATAGCGGCGCTGCGCAAGGCGAGTTGAATCAGGCCGGGAGGTGAGTCGTCAGGCCTGTTCGTGAAAGCAATAGATCAGTGATCGCAAGTCTCGCGGATCAGTGCATCGACTTCATCACCTCCCGGCGCAGTCGCCGGCCCCCAGCGAGTGACGGCCAACGCGGCTGCAGCGTTGGCGCGCCTCGCGGCTTCATCAGCCGCCCGACCTTGCGCCAGCCCGGCGACAAACACACCGGCATGGGCATCGCCGGCACCGTTGCTGTCCACAGCCTGCACCTTGAAACCCGACACATGCCGACGCTCGCCGTGCTGATGAATCCAGCAACCCTGCGGGCCGTCGCGCACCACCTTCAGCGCTTCCTGCGGCAGGTGCACAGCCAAGCGATCCAGTGCCGTTTCGATGTCCACTGCGCCGGTAAAACGCAGCGCTTCAACGCTGTTGCTGGTCCACACATCAATGCGCGGCAACAAGGCCTGCATCATCGGTGAGTCCGGTGATTCCACCAGCGGGCCCGGATCGAACACCACATTGATCGTCTTCGGCAGCGCCAGCGTCCAGTCCAGCAACGCCTGCGCCTTGCCACTGTGCAGCAGGCTGTAGCCGCTGACGTAGACATAGTCCCCCGCCTCGGCGGCAACGCTATTCAACTCCGCCGCCGTCACTTCACCTTCAGCGCCGATGTAGGAAATGAAACTGCGCTCGGCCGACGCGTCGGTCAGCGCAACGCAAATGCCAGTGTCGCGTTTTGCAGGTTGTTCGATGCCGATGCGAATGCCTTCGGCGTTCATCGCCTGCCGCGCCAGATCGCCGAAACGGCCGTTGCCGTGGCGACCGAGGTAGACCACCGGCAAGCCGTTGCGCGCAGCGGCGGCCATCACATTGAAACCGCCGCCGGCTTCGAAACTGGCGGACTGCGCCAGCACGTCACCGCCGATTTGGGGTAGCGCATCCACGGCCATGACCAGGTCGATAATGACCTGGCCGGTGTGCAACATCTTAGGCATGAGCATTCTCGGTTTGCGCGGCGCGGCGGTCTTTCGCCCCGCCGAGTACGAAGTAAATGCCGCCGGCCACCACAAAGGTCACGATCCAGCCGAGGCCGTTATGACCCAGCCACGAGTCGGACAGGAAGCCCTTGAACCAGACGTTCTCGGCGGTGGTGCCGATGGTGGTGAAACTGAAGCCCAGCACGATGGCAATCGCCCACGCGCCGAACGCGCGCCACTCGATGCCGCCGCTGTACCAGTAGGCGCTGCTCGGGCTGACGTCCAGCAGGTCTTTCGGGCTGTAGTAGTGACGGTGAATCAGGTCGACCACGAAGATCCCGACCCAAGCGGTGATCGGCACCGCCAGCAGGGAAATGAAAGTGATGAACGGGCCGTAGAAACTGTCGGCGATCAGCATGAAGTAGATCGAACCGGCGAAGATCGCGACGATGTCGACCACCACCGCGTACACGCGTTTGACCTTCAGGCCGAGGGTCAGCGTGGTCAGGCCGGCGGAGTACACCGACAGGTTGTTCGACAGCAACAGGCCACCGAACGCGGTGATCAGGTACGGCACGGCCATCCAGGTCGGCAGCATGTCGCGGATAGCCACGATCGGGTCAGTCGCCGAGGCAAGATCGTTGTTGCCCACCGACAGCAGGCCGCCGAGGGTGATCAACAGCACCAGCGGAATCCCCGCACCAAACGCTGCCGACGCGACCAGGCGCACGGCTTTGACGCTGCGATGCTGATAGCGCGACATGTCGGCGCCGGCGTTGGCCCAGCCGATCCCGGTGCCGGCCGCCATGGTGCCGATACCGATGATCATCGCGCTCATCGGCGCCGGCGTGGCGTTGAACACCGCGCTCCAGTCGATGGTCGCGCAGAGGAAGCCGCCGACCAGAATGTTCAGCGCGCCGAACACGTAGGTCGCCCACTTCTGGATCACCAACAAGGTGGCGTGGCCGAGGCCGGACACCGACAGAGTAAGCAGCACGAAAATCGCGATGAAAATCAGGGTCAGCACCGGCGCGCTTTTAGCTTCCACCGGCGAGCCGAACAGGATCGAGCACAACGACAACAGCACGAACGCGGCGGTGGTGGTATTGACGGTTTCCCAGCCCAGGCGCGACATCAGCGACACCAGCGTCGGGCCGATATTGCCGCGCACACCGAAGATCGCCCGAGACAAAGTCAGGCTCGGCGCACGACCGCGACGGCCGGCAATCGAGATGATCCCCACCACCGCAAAAGAACCGGCGGCGCCGAGGATTGCGACGATGATCGCCTGCCAGATCGCCAAGCCGCGAAACGCTACCAGCGTGGCGCCCAGCGGCAGGCCGAGGATGGAAATATTGGCAGCAAACCAGACCCAGAACAGTTGCAGCGGATGGCCGTTGCACTCGCCTTCCGGCACCGGTTCGATGCCGCGGGTTTCCAGTTGCCCGGCGCTTTGCCCGGCGTTCAATGAACTCATGAAAAATGCTCCTGTTGCCATTGTTGTGGTTGTCGGCAAGACAGTTGATTGACGTGTGGCGGGCGGCGTTTCAGCGCAGCGCGAGGAGTCCTTTCACCAATGGTTCCAGCTCCAGATCGTTGACGGTTTTGACGGTTTCAATCATCGGCACCGGCCAGCTCTGTAGGCCCAGACAGGCCCCGAGCATGGCGCCGAGAATCGCGGCGATGGTGTCGGTGTCGCCCCCCAGGCTCGCGGCCATGCACAGCGCCTCGAACGGCGTCATTTCACCGACCGCGACTTGCTGCGCGAGGGCGAACGACACCACCACCGATTCCTGCGACGCCACCGAAGTGCCGATCACGTCGTACAGCAGATCCGCGAGCAACACCGGGTCACTTTCGACACTGATGCTGCGTGCCCAACTGATCCGCGACGCGATGCGTCCACCGGCCACCCAGTGCCCGTGTGCTTCTGCTTGCTGGGCGATCTGTTGACCGAGGTTCAGCGCCTCACCCAGATCCACGCCGTTGATGCCGGCAGAGACCACCGCCGCCACTGCCGCCGCACTGGAAATCCCCAGCGTGGTGTTGTGAGTGACCTGACAGGCCTGCACCACTGCCGCGATGAAGCGCTCTGGGTCACCAACATCCGCCGCAATCCCCACCGGCGTGATGCGCATCGCCGCGCCGTTGGTAGTGCCGTAGCGTCCGGCCTCTTCCGGCGAATGACCGGCGAGGATCATCTCGATGGCACGCTTGGTGGACGGGCCGAGCAAGTCCTGCGAGCCCTTGGCCTGCATCTCGGCTTCCCATTCGATCAGCCGTTGCGCCAGCATTGCCGGCTCGATCCGGCCCTTGCCTTTGACCAGCAACTCGCCGACCAGAATCGCCTGCTCGGTGTCATCGGTGATCGAGCCCTTGGGCATGTTCGCGGCAATCGGTTGCAAGGGGCCGGCGTCTTGCAGATCAGTGATCTGGCCGAAGCGCTGCCTGATGGTTTCGCGGTTCAGGGATTGCGTCGGCATCCCCAGCGCATCGCCGAGGGCCAGGCCGTAAAACGCGCCCAAGGCACGGTCGAGGGCGGTCATTTCGTTTCTCCAAATTGCAGGTGCAGACGGAAATGCACCGGGTCGAGCAGGCTTTCGACCTGTTCCATGAAACGGTTCTGCCGGTCGTACGTAGTGCGCAATGCCTTGAGGAACACCGTGCCTTCCGGACGCCCGAGCAATTCGGCATCGACAGCGTTGAGCGGCTCGGCGCCGATCCACTGATCGCCGCGTTCGCCGATGTAGCCATAGGCCGCCAGGGTAATGGTCAGGGAATTGTCGATCAGACCGACCCGCGGCAGGCTTTCCAGGCCTCCGGTGGCGGGCATCAGAGAACGTTCAAGGGACACCGCCGTGCCGTCATTGGAACGGCGACGGCGGTCAAGGGTGATGAATTGGTCGGTGCCGAAGCGCGGCAGCAGATCGGGCCGGGTCACGGCTTCCAGGCGCAACACTTCGGTGTTGATCAGTGCCCCGCTGTCAGCCAGGGCCTGGGCCCAGCCGCTGCGCTGATCGAGCGCCACACCGTCGAAAGTGACGATGGAACCGACCCCGCTTTGCGTGGCGATGTAATTGCGCCGTTTCAGTTCGGCCAGCGCTTCGCGCAACGTGCCACGGCTGACGTTGAATTCCTGAGCCAACTGATGCTCGCCGGGCAACAGAAAGCCGTCCTCCATGAGGCCGCTTTCGATGCGTCGGACGAGTTCGTCGACCACCCGTTGTTTCTTGTCAAATCGTACCTGTCTAATCATGTACAAAGTGATAACCGAAACGGGTTGGGACGGGCAAGGTAATTTTTGGGAAAGGTGACAAAAGGCGCGGCACTGGAGGCACCCTCTCCCAAAGGAGAGGGTTAGCAGAATATTGATCTCAGCGCTGTTTCAGACGGTCGATCACTACAGCCAGCAGCAGAATCGAACCCCGAATCACATACTGATAAAACGTGTCGATATTCTTCAGGTTCATCGCATTCTCGATAATCGCCAGAATCAACACCCCGGCAATCACATGCCGGATCATCCCGATCCCGCCGCTGAGCGACACCCCGCCCAGCACGCAAGCCGAAATCACCGTCAGTTCAAACCCCTGCCCGATCATCGGCTGCCCGGAAGTCATCCGCGACGCCAGAATCACCCCCGCCAGCGCACCGATCACCCCATGCACGGCGAAGATGATGATCTTCGTGCGATCGACATTTACACCCGCGAGCAACGCCGCCTCCTGGTTGCCGCCGATGGCCATGGTGTTGCGCCCGTACGTCGTGTAGTTCAGCAACCAACCGAAAAACAGGAAGCAGACGATGGTGATAAGGATCGGTACCGGAACACCGAACAACTGGCCGTTGCCGAACACGAAGAACGACTCCTGCGACACGCCCACCGCTTTGCCGTTGGCAAAAATGTAGGCCAGGCCACGAACGATCTGCATGGTCGCCAGCGTCGTGATCAACGCATTGACCCGCAACTTGGCGATCACGATGCCGTTGATCAACCCGACGATCAGGCCCATCACCAGCGCCGCGCTGACACCGAGAAACACGCTGTTGGTGTCGCGCATCACCACCGCCGCAACCACCCCGGCACAGGCAATCACCGAACCCACCGACAAGTCGAAATGCCCGGACGCCAGGCAGTACAACATGGTGCACGCGGCAATCCCGGTGGTGGAAATCGCCAGGCCCAGACCGCGCATGTTCAGCGGCGAGAGGAAGTTGTCGATCAACAAGGTGCAGGCGAGAAAAATGCCGACCGCCGCCAGCAACATCACCCAGTCATCAAGAAAGCGCCGCATATCCAGAGGTTTGCGCGCGGT
Organism: Pseudomonas sp. R38(2017); assembly: GCF_002112395.1. Classification (NCBI taxonomy): domain Bacteria; kingdom Pseudomonadati; phylum Pseudomonadota; class Gammaproteobacteria; order Pseudomonadales; family Pseudomonadaceae; genus Pseudomonas; species Pseudomonas sp. R38(2017). The sequence goes on along the minus strand of NZ_NEHN01000001.1, from coordinate 484,594 downwards.
CGGCAGGGTTTCGTTTTGGGTTGTCATCATAGTCACCTCTCAGTTCGCCACGCCGTCAGCGCGGTGGCGCGGCAAAGCCAGTTGCAGCAGGTTGGATTCATTGGCCTGGTCGCGGCTGACTTCGCCACGCAGGGCGCCCTCGCACAGCACCAGAATGCGGTCGGAAATGCCCATCACTTCCATCAGATCGCTGGACACCACGATCACCGAAATACCGTCGGCGGCCAGGTTATGGATGATCTGGTAGATCTCGGCCTTGGCACCGATGTCGATGCCACGGGTCGGCTCGTCGAGCAGCAGGACTTTCATCGGCATCGACAGCCAGCGGCCGAGAATCGCCTTCTGCTGATTGCCGCCTGAGAGAAACTTGATCTGCTGCCCGGCGTGTGGGGTTTTCACTCTCAGGGCCTTGATCTGTTTGTCGGCGTTGCCCTTTTCCCAGATCCCGCGCAGCAGGCATCCGAGCCCGGAATTGGCGCCACGCGCACTGATGTTGATGTTCTCGGCGACGCTGGCGAGCGGGATGATGCCTTCCTTCTTGCGATCCTCCGGGCACAGTAGAATCCCGGCAGCGATCGCATCACGGGGCGAGCGCAGCTTCAGTTCATGACCGCGCAATTCAAGGCGTCCGGCGGTGTTGCGCTCCAGCCCACTGAGCAACCGGAACAGCTCGGTGCGCCCTGCCCCGACCAGTCCGAACAGGCCAAGAATCTCGCCTTTGTGCGCGTCGAAACTGATCGGCTCACGCAGGCCCGGGCCGAGCAATCCATCGACTCTCAGCGCCACCGCGCCACGGGGGCGACCGCGATAATCGTAGATGTCCTGAATGTCGCGCCCGACCATGCAGGTCACCAGTTGATCGTGGGTCAACTGGCTCATGTCATCGAAAGTGCGCACGTAGCGACCGTCCTTGAACACCGTCACCGCGTCGCAGATGCGGAACACTTCTTCCATGCGATGGGAGACGTAGAGCACGACTTTGCCCTCGTCGCGCAGCCGACCGATGATCGCCATCAACCGGTCGATTTCCCGTGCCGAGAGGCTGCTGGTCGGTTCGTCAAAGGCAATCACATGGGCGCCACGGGACAGTGCCTTGGCGATTTCCACCAGTTGCCGCTGGCCGAGGGACAGGCGCCCGACCTTGGTTTGTGGGTCGATTTCGTCGGCCAGGCCTTTGAGACAAGCCAACGCCTGCTGGCGCAGCGCGCCGCGATTGATCAGGCCGAAGCTGGCCGGCAGGTGGCCGAGAAACAGGTTCTCGGCCACGGTCATTTCCGGCACCAGATGCAACTCCTGGTGAATCACCGCCACGCCGCTGCCGATGCTGTCGGCGGTGGACTTGAAGGCCATCGACCGCTCGCCGATCTGCAGTTCGCCGCTGCTCGGAATGTAGGCGCCGCCGAGGATTTTCAGCAGGGTCGATTTGCCGGCGCCGTTCTCGCCCATCAAGGCGTGAACCTGCCCGGGGTGAGCGACAAAACTGATGCCGTCCAGCGCCTTAACGCCCGGGAAGGTCTTGCCGATCCCGTTGAACCGCAGGCTACCGCTGGCGCTGTGTTGTTGTGTTTGTACTTGCGCGTGCATTTGAACCACCTCATCACACCGTTCAAGCGGCCCGGCTGCCCGGGCCGCCGCTGCCGTCAGTTCCACAGGCCGATCTTCTCCAGCTCCTGCTTGAAGTTATCGCGGGTGATCAGGGTGACGTCGTCCATCGCGGTGTACTTCGGCGGTTCTTTGCCGGTGGTGACCCACTCGTACATCATGCTCGCGGTGTTGTAGCCCTCGATGTGCGGGCTCGGCAGCATCGAACCGTAGAAGCCGCTATTGGGCTTTTTCAGCTCGCCGATCGCGTCAGTGCCATTGATGCCGATGCCGATCACGTTGGCGGCGGCAAACCCGGCGGCTTCAGTGGCGCGCACGCCGCCCAGCACGGTGTTGTCGTTCATGCCGCCGATGATCAGGTTCTTCGCTGCGCCGGGCAGCTTGACCAGCGCCGAGTTGGTGGCGTCCATGCTGCCCGGTACGTCGAGGGTTTTCAGGGCGGCGGTCAGAATGTGCTCTTTCGGCAGGCCGGCATCCAAGAGCGCCTTCATCGAGCCGTCGGTGCGCTTCTTGCCGGTGTCGAGTTCGTTGTAGGTGTTCACAACGGCGTAGGTGTCTTTCCAGTCCCAGTTACGTTTTTTCGCCTCGGCGGCCATGGCGGCGCCCTGCTTCTGGCCGACTTCGAACGCAGCCATGCCGAGGTACGGCACCTCTTCCATGAACTTGCCGTTGGCGTCGACGAAACGATCGTCGACGGCAATCACTTTCAGGTCATTGAGTTTGGCCTTGGCCATGATCGCCGGGCCGAGGGACACGTCCGGCGGACAAATCACAAAGCCTTTGGCGCCGTTGGCCGCGAGGCTATCGATGGCCGAGAGAGTTTTCTCGCCATCCGGCACGGCGATCTTGATCAGCTCGAAACCTTTGTCCTTGGCAGCTTTTTCAGCGAAAGCCCATTCGGTCTGGAACCACGGTTCTTCGGCCTGCTTGACCAGGAAACCGATCTTCACCGGATCGGCGGCCAGCAGCGAACTGCTCAGGCTGAACGCAGTGACCGCCAGCGCGGTACTGCACAGGGTACGAATCCCGAAACGACGTTTCATAAGCAGACTCCTTGTTATTTTTCTTGAGCGTTATTTGAAAAGCGTTGAAGCGGTCGAAGCATGTTTCTGTAAATCATCAGGACAATAGTCATATCGTATGATGATTGGATTTCAGACGGACCTTTCCCCCTGAAATCCGGTTTTTAGTCGTGGTACATCACCGAGCGACCACCATCGATGGTGATGCACGAAGCGTTGATGAACGGTGCTTCATCACTGGCCAGGAACACGGCGGTCATCGCCACTTCGATCGGTTGGCCGATGCGTTTTGGCGGATGTAGGTCAAAGGCGCGCTGGCGTTCAGCGTGCGGGTCGGCGAAACCGTTCCAGTAATCGACGTTGAGCTGGGTTTCGATATAGCCCGGGGCGATGGCGTTGACGCGAATGCCCTTCGGCGCGTACTCGATGCCCAGCGCGCGGGTCAGACCGAGCAAGCCGTGTTTGGCCACCGGATACGGGAAGCAACCGGGAATGATGTTCGTGGAATGGGTCGAGGCAATATTGATGATGCTGCCGATGCCCTGCTCGATCATCTGCGGCAACACGGCTTTGCAGCCATACCAGGCGCCGTCGAGGTCGATGGCGAAGCAGCGGCGCCAGTCTTCTTCGGTCATTTGCAGCGGATCGCGGAACACGTTGACCCCGGCGCAGTTGACCAGCACATCGATGCGCCCGTGCAGCTCGATGGCCAACTTGGCCATGGCGTGCACATCCTGCTGGCGCGATACATCGGCCTTGATCGCTTGTACATCGGCGCCCTGCTCGCGCCAGTGCGCGGCGACTTTCTCGACTTTTTCAGCCTGGATATCGCTGATCACCAGTTTCGCCTGCTGGGAGGCGAAGGTCGCAACGATAGCTTCGCCGATGCCTTGGGCGGCGCCGGTCAGCAACACAACCTTGTTTTTCAGGCGCTCGCCTTTGGGTGGTTCGGGCACCGGTGGCAGGGACAGAGGTTCAGCCATGAATCAGGACTCCTGTTCGAAAGCATAAAAAAACCGGGCATCTGACGATGTCCGGTCTGGAAGGCTTTTGGAACGAAACAGGCGAGCGCCGCAGACGGCATCGGGCCGTTGCGAGACGCTGACTCCGCTAAGGAGTGCGATAGAAATTCGCTGCATCACTTCACCTGTTTTGTTCTTTTTAAGTGTGAGTGCGTGTTACTGCTGGAGCCGACTATAAACCCGACCGCCAAATAATCTCAATATATAATTTTGCATCCCACATTCTGGGACTTAATCAGCGAAACGCGTACAGAGCTTTCCGGCGACATCCACTCTCAACGACAGCACGGCGCCATCCAGCGGGTGGTTCAGAGGACTTTTGGCGCTGGTGACGTACAGGGTTTTCAGGTCTTCGCCGCCGAATACGCAACTGGTGGGGCGGCTGATCGGCAGATCGATCTTGCGGTCGATTTGGCCATCCGGCGTCAGGCGCAGCAGGCAACTGCCGTCCCAGCGGGCGTTCCAGATGTAGCCCTCGGCGTCCATCGCCGAACCGTCCGGGCCACCGTTCTGATCGGCGCCGTACCAAGGCCGGGCAGTGTCGAGGTTGCCGTCGGTGTGGATGAAATAGCGATACAACGTGCCGTCGAGGCTGTCGCCGAACAACAGCGTGGTGCCGTCATCGCTCCAGAGCAGCGTGTTGGGAATTCCCAGGCCACGCAGCAATGGCGTGACTCGTTTATCCGGATCAACCCGAAACAGGCCGCCGGAACGTCGGGTGATCGGCAGATCCTCGCCCTGCTCTCCGATGTTGTTTTGCATGGTGCCGAGCCACAACCGGCCCTGGCCATCGCAACGCGCTTCGTTGGCCCGATTGCCCGGTTGCGGGTCGGCGACGCAGAACAGCGTCAACCGTGGTTCAAGTCCGGGGGAATCCAGATCGAGTCGGTAGACGCCGCTACTCAGAGTCACCAGCGCATCGCCACTGGCGCAGGGAATGAACGCCGAGACGTGTTCCGGCATCTGCCAGATCTGCACGTTCTGCCCGATCAGCCGCAGTGCCTGCCTGCCGGCGATGTCGACCCAGTACAGCGCCTGGGTCGGCGCGTCCCAGAACGGTCCTTCGCCCAGTTGCGCCCGATGCTCTGTCACCGCAGTCCACGTCATGCAACCTCCTGTCTTGTTGTTTTTGTCAGCTGGCTTTTTTGTCGGCCATTACCTGCGGGTAAAACCGCTTGATGGCCAGGTCGGCATTGTCGATCAGGGTCATACAAGCCCACACCCCGCGCGCGGCATCCCGGGCGGCGATGGCGTCGGCCATGTCTTTGTGAATGGGCAGTGTGCGGCGCAATTCGTCGGGGTCGGCGGCAGACACTTCGAAGGACACAGCAAGCAGCGCGCCGAGAGCCGGCACCATCTGCTCAATGAATTGATTGTGACTGGCGGCGAGAATGCACTCGTGGAAGAACTGGTCGGCGCGGTTGTAATCGATGCCGCTGTCCACCGCCCGTTCCAGCGCGTTGTAGGCCTGCCGCACGGCTTGCACCTGTTCGACGCTCGCCCGCTCACAGGCCCAGCGCACCGCCATCGGTTCGATGGTGCGGCGTAGGTCGAGCAAGTCATCGACGAAGTTTTCCGGCAGGCCGCTGCGTGACAGCCAGCCGACGACTTGCGGATCGAACAGGTTCCAGCGCTTGATCGGCAACACCCGCGTGCCGACTTTCGGCCCGACTTCGAGCAGGCCTTTGGCGACGAGGGTCTTGATGGCTTCGCGGATCACGGTGCGACTGACACCGAGCTGTTCACCCAGCTCAGCCTCGACCTTGATCGCCTGCCCGGGTTTCACCTGGCCGGCGGCAATCCAGGCGCCCAGCCAGTCAACCGTTGATGCGTGAAAACTGCTCGACATGGACACCCCGAAGCCGTTCGCTGTGGGTGCCTACGCTAATCATCATATGATTGGGAGTCAACGACAAAAAACCGCAGCCTGCTTTCACAGACTGCGGTTTTTTAGGGTTCGAGGTCGATGGGGGAGAACTCGCCACCGCTCCAGACACCGAGCCAGCGCTGACCATCGATTTCACGGCTGACTGCCAGCTCGACCAATTGGTAGAACACGTTGCGGTGGATCAGCGCTTCGAGGTTGGTGCGTACATGCACGTAGGGGGCAGGTTCTTGAGTGGCCGGGTCGATCTCGACGCGGATCGGATGTTCCGCGCCGGCCTCGGTGGTTTCATCGACGTTGGTGGTAAAGCGCAGCACTTGCGCCTCACCCTCGCCTTCCACCTCGACGGCAATCGCCACGAAGGGCGCGTCGTCGACCTTGATCCCGACCTTCTCCACCGGCGTGATCAGGAAATAATCATCGCCATCGCGGCGGATGATGGTGGAGAACAGCTTGACCATCGGCTTGCGCCCGATCGGCGTACCCAGGTAGTACCAGGTGCCGTCGCGGGCGATACGCATGTCGATGTCGCCGCAGAAATCCGGGTTCCACAAGTGCACCGGCGGCAAGCCTTTGGTTTTGGGGATTTGCCCCAGCAGGTCATTGGCTTTTTGCGGGCCACTCATGGCGTACTCCTTGAATTACTGGTCCCCGACGCCCAGCAGGCTGCGCGCATATTGCGCAAGCGGTGGGCCGATCAGGTCTTCGGGCTTGTTGTCGTGGAACGTCAGTAAACCGCCACGACTCTTGATCCGTGCAGTATCAATCAAATACTGGGTGCTGGTCTCGATCAACATGATCTGAATCACGCCGCCGTCGATACCGAGGCGATCCACGGCTTCCTGATCCAGCCACTCATCGGAGTTGCCGATGCGGTCGTCGGCCTTGGCGAAACGGGTGTACAGCAGGTAGTGGGCACCGGCGTCGCGGGCTTCGCCCATCGCCTGGTCGAGGCCCTCCGGCGCACGGGCCCGGCGGACCATCGGGAAGTATTCGACGAAACCTTTGAAGGCCTCTTCAGCGACTACGTTGGGACGCGGGTAAGAACCACCCGGCGGTGCGAACGAACCCTGCGCGATGTAGATAAACGAATCCGGCTGAATGCGGAAATTGTTTACGCGGCGGCTGTCGCTGTGATCCAGCAGGCCCGCGTCGCTCATCTGGTAGCGAGTCCCTTCGGCCATGTCACTGACAGTCATACAGCCGCCCAGCGCCAAAACGGCCAGCAGCAAAACCAGGCTACGCATCCTAATCCTCCAGAAGCCGGTGACGGAAAACCGGCGAATGGCCGTAGGATGCAGCTTTTGCGCCAGTCCATGGAAATGTGCAGGTATCCGGTTTGAAATAGAGTTTTGGTGACGAGAGATTTAGCCGCCGATGATCTTCATGACGGTGGCGCCACCGGAGAATGCGACTTCCTGCTTGTCACCCAAGGCCTTGACCAGCAATCGTTGCAATGCCGGCAGCGCCTCGTGGCGCGGCTTGTCGAGCAAGTCACCGACATAGTGGCGGTTGCTCGATGACAAGCAGCCATGCAGCCATCCGGTCGACGACAGGCGCAGGCGCGAGCAGGTTCGGCAGAACGGTACGCTTTCGTTGGCGATCACGCCGAAATTGCCGAGACCGGGAATCGCGTAGCGAACAGCCGTGGCGTCTACCGGTGCATCGGTTTGCGCGTACTCGTAACGCTCGCCAATCAGTTCCAGCAGTTGTTGCAGGCTGACGAACTGTTGCAGGAAGGCGTTGGAGTCTTTGGCCAGGTGGCCCATGCGCATCAGCTCGATGAAACGCAGCTCGTAGCCTTGCTCAAGGCAGTAATCGAGCAATGGCATGACCTGGTCGAGGTTCTGCCCGCGCAGCGGCACCATGTTGACCTTGATCTTCATGCCCGCCGCTTTGGCTCGATCCATCCCGTCGAGCACCGTTGCCAGATCGCCCCCACGGGCAATGCTGCGGAACGCGCCGGCGTCCAGGGTATCGAGGGAAACGTTGATCCGGCGTATACCGGCATCCACCAGCAACGGCAGTTTTTTTGCGAGCAACTGGCCGTTGGTGGTCAGGCTGATGTCTTCCAGCCCCATCTTGCCGACGGCGCTCATGAAGGATTCGAGTTTGGGACTGACCAGCGGCTCACCGCCTGTGATGCGCAGGCGCTCAATGCCGGCGGCTTCGATCAGATAGGCCACGCCGCGTGCCATGGCCTCGGCCGACAGTTCATCCTGCGCAGCCACCAGCCGCTTGCCGTTGGGCACGCAGTAGGTACAAGCGTAATTGCAGGCTGAAGTCAGACTGATCCGCAAATTGCGAAAACGCCTGCCTTGACGGTCAACGATCATGAAGCACTCCGGCGATGGAAAATCGAGCGGCTAAAACTTGACTCACAATTCAAGTTTTAGCAAGCCCTATGCCTGAGTATATTCCTGCGGTACTGCGCCATGTAGCGAAAAACACGGCGCATAAGGCGACTGAATGATTCAGCTGCTTGGCGTTTCAGGGTCGCGCTTGCGCTTGTTGCCCATGCGCACGCCGATGTCCATCAGGAACTGGAAGAAACCTTCCTGATCTTCCAGCACATTGCTCCAGAACGGCGAGTGATACAGCGCCACTGCGCCGTGCACCAGCGCCCAGGATGCGCAGTAATGGAAGTATGGCGGCACGTCTTCGAGCTTGCCTTCGCTGATGCGGCCCTTGATGAGCAGGGTCAGGCGTTCGAAGTTCGAGGCGCGGATCTTGTGCAGCTCCTCGACCATCTCAGGCACCTGATTGCCCTTGACCACCTTCTCTTCCAGGCGATCGAACAGGCGATAGCGCTGCGGGTCGCGCATGCGGAATTCAAAGTAGGCACGGGACAGGGCTTCCTTGTCCTTGTCGACATCGGCCGAATGCAACAGCTCGTTCAAGTCGCGCTCGTAATCGAGCATCAAGCGCAGATAGATTTCCGCCTTGGACTTGAAGTGCTTGTAGATCGTGCCTTTGCCGATACCCACGGCATCAGCAATCATCTCGACGGTGACACTGTCTTCACCTTGTTCGAGGAACAGCTTGAGCGCGGTATCGAGAATTTCTTGCTCGCGGCGACGAAACTCACGGACCTTACGAGGTTCTTTGTGCATAAGAAAAGGTCTGTAGGGGTCAAAATTCGAAGCCGCGTATTATGCCTAACTTGCGCAAAAATGCACGGATCATCCGACCATATCTGCGTTTCTTGTTCATTTCACGAACGTTTCGGGGGCAATGAGAACATAACCGAAGCGAACGTATTCCAAATTTGTTTAAAAACCCCGACCGGCCAACTGGACTGAACGCCAGACTGATCAATACTTGAACTGTCGGGCGACATCTCCCCCAAGTGTCGCGCCGGTAAAGGTACCAAGGGACCGCGTGCCTTTGTTTTACTCCTAATGGTCTTAACCCGGATTCACCCCCCAGAACCCGGGTTTTTTTTGCCTGCGATTCAGGCTTTTACGTGCGCCAGCGGAAACAGTCGCTTGAAGTTCTCCGTGGTCTGCTCGGCAAAGCGCTCGTAATTCTCGCCTCGCAGCATCGCCAGAAACTCTGCCACTTCCCGCACGTATTGCGGCAGGTTCGGCTTGCCGCGATACGGGATCGGTGCCAGGTACGGCGAATCGGTTTCCACCAGCAGACGATCAGCCGGAACCTTGCTCGCCACGTCGCGCAGCGCATCGGCATTGCGGAAGGTGACGATACCCGACAGGGAAATGTAATAACCCATGTCCAGCGCTGCCTTGGCCATGTCCCAGTCTTCGGTGAAGCAATGCAGCACACCGGCCTGGGGCAGCGCGGCTTCGCGCAACAGTTCAAGCGTGTCCGCGCGGGCACCACGGGTGTGGATGATTACCGGTTTGCCAGTCTGTTGCGCGGCCTGCAGATGGAGACGGAACGATTCCTGCTGCAGTTCGGCGGCTTCCGGCTCGTAGTGGTAGTCCAGACCGGTTTCGCCGATCGCCACCACTTTCGGGTGATTGAGCTCGTGCAGCAGCCAGTCCAGCGCCGGCGCGGCGCCCGGCTGCACATCCAGCGGATGCACGCCAACCGAGCAATCGACGTCGTCGTAACGCTCGGCCAGGGCTTTGACGTCGGCGGCGTTATCGGCGCTGACGCCAATGCACAGGAAATGCCCGACTCCACGCTGGCGGGCCGCATCCAGCGCGGCATCCAGGGAACCGTCGTGAACGGCGAGGTCGAGGCGATCAAGGTGACAATGGGAATCTACGAGCATAAAAAGGACTGCAACTTACATCGTATGAGTGGGACGGTCGGACTTGAGGGCTCCGGCCAGATGAGTTTCGATGCGACTGCGCGCGGTGTTGTCGCCATCGTTGAATTGCACGCCGACGCCGGCCGCGCGGTTGCCTTGGGCGCCTTTGGGGGTGATCCAGGCGACTTTGCCGGCCACTGGAATCTTCTCCGCCTCATCCATCAGGTTCAGCAACATGAACACCTCGTCGCCCAACTTGTAGCTCTTGTTGGTCGGGATGAACAGGCCACCGTTCCTGATGAACGGCATGTACGCGGCATAAAGGACAGACTTGTCCTTGATGGTCAGGGACAAGATGCCGTTGCGCGGCCCCGGGCTGACGGGTTCATTCATGTTGACCTCCACTGCTGATGTTCAGAGTCTAGGTACACATTCTTATCTTTGGCCAGGCAATCCCGCCCATTGCACCAACAACGCTTCCAGCAGCAATGCCGCATTGAGGTTGGCCTTGCTCAGGACTTTCTGGCGCTGGGCGAGAATCCAGTCCTGGATATCGAGGACTTTGCGCTGGGCGCTTTTCTGCGCCAGATACTGCACAACCTTGCGCATGTCGGTCAGACCGAGGCCCGCTTCATCCTGGGTCAATTGATAGCGCAGGATCAGGCTCGACCAGTCGCAGAACCAGTCGAACAGACGCAGCATCGGAATGTTTTTCCACTCCTCGGCCAGTTGCGTCGGCGATTGCTGCTGTTTGAGCAGTTTCTTCACGCCTTCGACCACTTGCGCCCGCTGTTCGCGCACGCCCTGCCCCTGCAGATTGACGGCGGCCAATGGCGAACCGGCGGCCAGGGTCAACAGTTCAACACGTTCGTCTTCGGAACATTCCGGCAGCGCCTGAGCCAGCCACTGCAGACTCATGGCCTCGCTCGGCAGCGGACAGGCCTGCTGCACGCAGCGGCTCTTGATGGTCGGCAACAAGCGGCTCGGCTGGTGACTGACCAGCAACAGCACGGTATCGCCGGACGGTTCTTCGAGGCTCTTGAGCAAGGCGTTGGCGGCGTTGATGTTCATCGACTCCACCGGTTCGATCAGCACTACCTTGCGACCACCTAGTTGCGCGGTCTGCACCACGAAACTGACCAGATCTCGCACCTGGTCGACTTTGATCGCCTTGTCCGCTTCTTCCGGTTCGAGGATGTAATTGTCCGGGTGGCTGCCGGCCTTGAGCAGCAGGCAGGATTTGCACTCGCCGCAGGCCTCAGGCGTCGGACGCTGGCACAACAGGCTGGCCATCAGGCGCTCGGCCAGCGCGCGCTTGCCGATCCCGGCCGGCCCGTGCAACAGATACGCGTGGGCGTGCTGGGTGCGTCCGGCCAGTTGCTGCCAGAGACTGTCCTGCCACGGATAGGCCTCAGCCACGGCTCAGCTCCAGCAAACGCGGGAGCAAGACATCCAGCGACTGCTGGACCTGCACCAACGGCTGGCCGGCGTCGATCCGCACGTAACGCGCCGGATCCGCCTCGGCACGCTTGAGGAACGCGCTGCGCACCGCCTCGAAAAACGCCCGACCTTCCAGCTCGAAGCGATCCAGACGCCCCCGGGCGCTGGCCCGGGCCAAACCGATTTCCACCGGCAGATCGAAAATCAGCGTCAGGTCAGGGCGCAGATCACCCTGAACAAAAGTCTCCAGCGCCGCAATGCGCTCCAGCGACAAGCCGCGGCCACCGCCCTGGTAGGCATAAGTCGAATCAGTAAAACGATCACACAGCACCACCGCGCCACGGGCCAGTGCCGGGCGGATGACTTCAGCCAGATGCTGGGCACGGGCGGCGAACACCAGCAGCAACTCGGTGTCCGGGTTCATCACTTCATCGACCGGGGCCAGCAACACCTCACGAATGCGCTCGGCCAGCGGCGTACCGCCGGGTTCGCGGGTCAGCACCACTTCTATACCGGCGGCGCGCAGGCGCTCGGCGAGGTATTCGCGATTGGTGCTCTTGCCGGCGCCTTCCGGGCCTTCCAGGGTAATAAACAAGCCAGTCACAGGCAGTCCTTAATCAAAGTCATTGCGCAGTTTGCGGTGCGGCCGCTTCTGTTTCCGGAGTCGGCGCGGGCTCTTGGGCAGGAACCGGCGGCAACGACTCTGGTGCAGTGTCGGGTGATGCGGCAGGAACCGCTTCCCCGGTTGTCGGAGCGGCTTCGGACGTCGAAGCCGGCGCCGGACTCGAACGGTAATCCGCGCGCCGCTTGAGCTGGTACTCACGCACCGCACTGTTGTGTGCATCGAGGTCATCGGAGAACACGTGGCTGCCATCGCCCCGGGCGACAAAGTAGAGGCTGGTGCCTTCCACCGGGTTCAACGCGGCGTGAATCGCCTCGCGGCCAACCATCGCAATCGGCGTCGGCGGCAGCCCCGGAATCACATAAGTGTTGTACGGCGTGGCTTCCTTGAGATGAGCACGAGTCAGCTTGCCGTTGTAGCGATCACCCAGACCGTAGATCACCGTCGGGTCGGTCTGCAGCTGCATGCCCAGCGCCATGCGACGCACGAACACGCCGGCAATCTGGCCACGCTCTTGGGGAACGCCGGTTTCCTTCTCAACCAGTGACGCCATGATCAGCGCCTGGTAAGGCTCGGTGTAGGGCACATCGGTGGCGCGGGTTTCCCATTCCTTGGCCAGCACTTCATCGAGGCGGTCGAACGCCTTTTTCAGCAGCTCGGTATCGGAGGCCCCGCGTACGAAACGGTAGGTATCTGGGAAGAATCGACCTTCGGGAAACACGCCCTTGTGGCCGATTTTGCTCATCACATCGCTGTCGCTCAGACCGGTCAGGGTCTGCTCGATCTTTTCATCTTTCGCCAGTGCGGCGCGTACCTGATGGAAATTCCAGCCTTCAACGAGTGTCAGGCTGTACTGAACCACTTCGCCACGCTTCCACAGATCGATCAGGCCTTTGACGGTCATGCCCGGCTGCATGCGGTACTCGCCCTTATGGATCGGAGTGCCTGCAAGGTTGTAGCGCCAGTAAATGCGTAGCCAGAAAGCGTCCTTGATCACGCCATCGGCTTCAAGTCCAAGAATAGTGCGGGTCGGCGTGGATCCCTTGGGCACATCCAGCAGTTCTTCCTGCGTGATGTTCAGGGGCTGTTCCAGCGCCGAATGAATCTTCCAGGCGCTGGCGCCCAGCAACAGCCCTGCCAGAACCAGTCCGGTTTCCAGCAGCAGCAAAAGTTTACGTCTCACGAATCAGGCATCCAGTAGCGTGCGGGCAATGGTTTGCAGTTTACGGGTGAGCGGCCCAACCGGCCAGCTCAGTGCAGCGTACGCGCGTACCGGCCAGACGCCATACACGCTGTTGCAGACAAAGACTTCATCAGCCCATTGCAGCTGATCGAGGCTGATATCGGTGATTTGCACGGGGATACCCGATGACGCTGCCTGAAACAATAATTCGGCGCGCATCACACCGGCCACGCCGCAGCGTTTCAGATCCGCCGTGACCAGCACGCCATCACGTACCAGAAACAGGTTGCTGAACACGCCTTCGATCACACGGCCTGCCTGGTCGAGCATCAAGCCTTCGGCGTGCTCGCTGTCTTGCCACTCGGCGCGAGCGAGGACTTGTTCCAGACGATTGAGGTGCTTGAGACCTGCCAGCAAGGGCTGGACAGATAAACGCGTCGTACATGGAAACAGGCGAACGCCTTGCTCGCCATGAACGGCAGGATAAGCAGCGGGAGGATTGCCTTGCAGAATGCGTCGGCCAGGCGCCGAAGGATCCGGCGCATAACCGCGCAAACCGTCGCCACGGGTGAGGATGAGCTTGAGCACACCCTCGCCCATGGCCGCTGCATAGGCTTGCAGCTCGCTACGGATCAGCTCGATATCCACCGCGATGGCCAGGCGTGAACAACCTTCGGCCAGTCGCGTCAGGTGTCGCTCCAGCAGCAAAGGCTGGCCGTTACGCACGGCAATGGTCTCGAACAGACCGTCGCCGTAAGCCAGGCCGCGATCTTTCAGCGACAGAGTGTCAGCCGGTTGACCGTCGACCCAGCAGTCCATCAGCCGGCGAACCGACGGAACGCCAACGTGCCGTTGGTGCCGCCAAACCCGAACGAGTTGGACAGCACGACATCGATGTCCATGTTGCGCGCGGTGTGCGGCACGAAGTCGAGGTCGCAACCTTCGTCCGGTTCATCGAGGTTGATGGTCGGCGGCGCCACCTGGCTGTTGATCGCCAGCACGCTGAAGATCGCCTCCACCGCGCCCGCTGCACCCAACAGGTGACCGGTCATGGACTTGGTGGAGCTGACCGCCAGTTTGTAGGCGTGATCACCGAACACCGACTTGATCGCATTGGCTTCGGCGAGGTCACCGGCCGGCGTCGAAGTGCCGTGGGCGTTGATGTATTGCACTTGATCAACATTGATCTTCGCATCGCGCAGCGCATTGGTGATGCAGCGTGCAGCACCGGCGCCGTCGGCAGGTGGCGACGTCATGTGGAACGCATCGCCACTGGTGCCGAAACCGATCAACTCGGCGTAAATGGTCGCGCCACGGGCCTTGGCGTGCTCGAGTTCTTCGAGCACCAGGGCGCCAGCGCCGTCGGACAGTACGAAGCCGTCACGGCCCTTGTCCCATGGACGGCTGGCGCGGGTCGGTTCGTCGTTGCGGGTCGACAGTGCGCGGGAGGCGCCGAAGCCGCCCATGCCCAGACCGCAAGCAGCCATCTCGGCACCGCCGGCAATCATCACGTCGGCTTCGTCGTACATGATGTTGCGCGCCGCCATGCCGATGCAGTGCGTACCGGTGGTACACGCTGTGGCGATGGCGTAGTTAGGCCCCTGTGCACCCAGGTGGATGGACAGGAAACCGGAAATCATATTGATGATCGAGCCAGGCACAAAGAACGGAGAAATCCGGCGCGGACCGGTCTCGTGCAGGGTGCGGCTGGTTTCTTCGATGTTGGTCAGACCGCCGATACCTGAACCCATGGCCACGCCAATGCGTTCACGGTTGGCATCGGTGACTTCCAGACCGGCATTGCGCACAGCTTGAAAGCCTGCCGCCAGACCGTACTGAATGAACAGGTCAAGCTTGCGCGCTTCCTTGACCGACAGGTATTCCTCGACATTGAAGCCCTTTACCGAGCCGCCAAAGCGGGTGGAATAGGCAGAAAGGTCGGTGTGTTCGATCAGACCAATGCCACTGCGGCCAGCCAGAATGCCCTGCCAACTGCTCGGCACATCCGTGCCCAGTGGCGACAACATACCCATACCGGTGACTACGACGCGTCTACGCGACACAGCACTCTCCTTTTTCAAATGACGACTTTGCATCAGGCCTAAAGAAAAAACCGCACGCCATGATGGCAGTGCGGTTTTTCCATGACAGCAAGCAACGATTACAAACTATTACGCCTGGTGGCTAGTAACGTAGTCGATTGCAGCTTGTACAGTAGTGATCTTCTCAGCTTCTTCGTCAGGGATTTCGGTCTCGAATTCCTCTTCCAGAGCCATCACCAGCTCAACGGTGTCAAGGGAGTCGGCACCCAGGTCTTCTACGAAGGAAGCAGTGTTAACCACTTCTTCTTCTTTAACACCCAGTTGCTCGGCAACGATTTTCTTGACGCGCTCTTCGATGGTGCTCATACCTTGTTTTCACTCCTAATGGACAAATTCAGGCAGCTGGCCAGTGGGTAAGTGTATAGAAAGACTTTTCAGCTTTTCAACTGAAAGCTTCACTCCTCAAACCCTGCGACCCTCTGCCTATAAATAGATTGCAGCTTTATAACGGATTTTAGACAGCTCGTATGACATTTTTTTGAAGCAATCCGTCACATTTGAATTACATGTACATCCCGCCGTTAACCGGGATTGTAGCCCCGGTCACGTATGCCGCACCGTCGGAAGCAAGAAAAGCGACCACGGAAGCGATCTCTTGAGCTTGTCCCAGACGGCCCAGCGGAATCTGCGTCTGCAAGGCTTCACGCTGTGCTTCAGGCAGCTCGCGAGTCATATCGGTGTCGATGAACCCTGGGGTTACCGAGTTGACCGTAATCGAACGCGAACCGACTTCACGCGCCATGGCACGGCTGAAACCTTCCAGACCGGCCTTGGCGGCTGCATAGTTTACTTGGCCAGCGTTACCCATGGCACCCACCACCGAGCCAATACTGATAATTCGACCCCAACGCGCCTTGGTCATGCCGCGCAGAACGCCCTTGGACAGGCGATACAGACTGTTCAGGTTGGTATCGATCACGTCGTACCACTCGTCGTCTTTCATGCGCATCATCAGATTATCGCGGGTGATGCCGGCATTGTTGACCAGGATCGCTACCGGAGCACCGAACTGCTCCTGGATGCTCGCGAGCACTTTGGTGACCGATTCGTCGCTGGTGACGTTCAGTTCGAAACCTGCACCCTGAATGCCATTCTCTTTCAGGGTCGCAGCAATGCGCTCGGCGCCTGAAGCGGAAGTCGCGGTGCCGACAACAATGGCGCCCTGACGACCCAGTTCCAGTGCGATAGCCTGGCCGATACCACGGCTTGCGCCGGTGACCAGTGCAACTTTACCTTGCAGACTCATGCAAGTTTCTCCTGATTCAGACAGCCGCTGCGCGAGCAGCAGCGAAAGCGTCTGGGGTATTGAGGTTGGAAGTCGAAACGCCTTCGGCGCAACGTTTGTTCAGACCGGCCAGCACTTTGCCAGGGCCGCACTCGACCAGATTGGTCGCGCCTTTCGCTGCCAGAGTCTGTACGGACTCGACCCAGCGAACCGGCTTGTAGAGTTGCTCCAGCAGATCACGCTTGAGGGTTTCCAGATCCGCCGGCACCTGAGCGCTGACGTTCTGTACCACAGGGATCTGCGGCGCCTGCCAGTCGATGGCAGCAATGGACTCGGCGAAACGCTCGGCAGCCGGACGCATCAGTTCGCAGTGCGACGGCACGCTGACTGGCAGCGGCATGGCACGCTTGGCGCCACGAGCCTTGCAGCCTTCGATGGCGCGCTCCACAGCAGCCTTGGCACCAGCGATCACCACCTGGCCCGGGGAGTTGAAGTTCACCGCGCTGACCACTTCGCCTTGCGCCGCTTCGGCACAGGCCGCCAGCACATCGGAGTCTTCCAGACCGAGGATGGCAGCCATGCCGCCCTGCCCGGCCGGAACAGCCTCCTGCATAAGCTGGCCACGGCGCTCGACGAGTTTTACCGCGTCCGCCAGGCTCAGGCTGCCGGCAGCAACCAGTGCGCTGTATTCACCCAGGCTGTGACCGGCAACAAATGCCGGGCGCGCACCACCTTCAGCCAGCCACAGACGCCACAGGGCGATCGAAGCGGTCAGAATGGCCGGTTGGGTTTTGTCGGTTTGGTTGAGCAGCTCCTCCGGACCCTGCTGGGTCAGCGCCCACAGGTCGTAGCCCAGAGCTTCGGATGCTTCTTTGAAAGTTTCGAGGATCAGCGGATGTTGCGCGCCCAGCTCGGCCAGCATGCCGAGGGACTGCGAACCCTGTCCTGGAAAGACGAATGCGAGGGAAGCAGACATGTAACAAGCCCCTAATGATCTTGTCGTCGGAAAAATGGCATCCCGCTAGAGGGACGCAAGAAACTGACAGTTGGATGGCCCTTTGAACCGGGCGGTCACATTTAAGCATTGTCCGACGAAAACGCCTAAGACAACAAATCCTCCAGACGGCCGTGCAGGCGCTCAGGAAGATTCTCCTGAATCTCGATCAGTGCTCGCTGAATGGCGCTCTGAAACCCCTGAACCCCGGCCGAACCGTGACTTTTCACCACAATCCCCTGCAAACCGAGGAAGCTTGCGCCGTTGTGTCGCGCAGGCGCCAGATCAGCCTGAAGGCGCTTCATCAATGGCAGCGCCAGAGCGCCGACAACACGGGAAGCGAGATTTTTTTTGAACAGCGCCTCGATGCGCGCGGCGATCATTGTCGCCAGGCCTTCACTGGATTTCAGCAGGATATTGCCGACGAAACCGTCACAAACCACCACATCCGCCTCGCCGCGATACAAGCCGTCGCCCTCGATGAAACCGATGTAATTGATGCCTCTGGCGGCCTGCAACAAAGTCGCAGCAAGCTTGACCTGCTGATTGCCCTTGATGTCCTCGGTGCCGATATTCAGCAGCGCAACCCGCGGACGGGCAATGCCCAGCGTTTGTGCCGCCACAGACCCCATCACAGCAAACTGCAATAAATGCTCGGCACTGCAATCAACGTTGGCGCCCAGATCGAGCAACTGGCAGTAGCCCTTCTGCGTAGGAATCGCGGCAACCATGGCCGGACGATCAATCCCCGGCAGGGTCTTGAGCACAAATCGCGATAGCGCCATCAACGCACCGGTATTCCCGGCACTGACACAGGCCTGGACCTTGCCATCACGCAGCAATTCGAGAGCGACACGCATCGACGAATCCGGCTTGCCACGCAAAGCCTGGGCAGGCTTTTCGTCCATGGTGATGACTTCGGACGCAGGAACGATCGTCAGGCGCGCGCGATCGGCAGCCGACTGGCCGGTGATCAGTTCTTCAAGAAGGGAGGGTTGACCGACAAGGGTCAGGTGCAGCGAGGGCGTAGCAGAAAGGCAAGCAAGGCTGGCCTGAACAATGCTGCGGGGACCGAAGTCCCCGCCCATTGCGTCAATCGCGATGACTTGAGCGGACAAGTGATTACTCGTCAGCGCCCTTGTCGATCACTTTACGGCCACGGTATACGCCTTCTGGCGATACGTGGTGACGCAGGTGAACTTCACCAGTGGTTTTTTCTACAGACAGGGTGCTAGCCTCGAGAGCGTCGTGCGAACGGCGCATGTCACGGGCAGAGCGGGATTTTTTGTTCTGCTGAACAGCCATAATTGATTAACTCCTAAACGTTTGGGTCACGCTTTAACTGCGCCAATACACTGAACGGGTTGGACCGCGTTACCTCGTCCTCGCTCGGTTCGGGCTCATCTGCTCCCGCCGGCTGCTGGCATTCTTCCGGATGATGAGCAGGCACAATAGGCAAGGCGAGCAGAAGCTCTTCCTCGACCAGTGACTGCAGATCCAAAGGATCTTCGCCCAGTTCCAGCACGTCATAACCTTTCGGTAACGACTGGGTATTCGCACCCTCCTTCACTACAGCGTAACTGCATTCGCTGTGGATCGGCAGGGTGACCAGCTCAAGACAACGCTGGCAAACCATTTTGACTTCGGTGTCGATAAAGCTGTGAATCACCACAGATTTACGTTCATCTCGTTCAAAAACGAATTTAGCCTGCACCGTACCGACATCGTCGGAAAGCGGGTCGCAGAGTCTCTTCAAATCGGCCAGCAGCAGTTCACCTTGAAGGGTGGTGCCACGGTCAGCCAATTTGCGCGGGTCAACGTGAGGTGGAATCGGGTCATTCAACATAGGCGCAGCATTATAGGGATGCACCCACCCATGTCAAAGGAAATTGTGCCCTGTCCGTCACTTGCGCGGCTCCGCTAGAATCTGTCGCCTGCCTCTGGAGATGCGAATGCTGCCTTTATTACTCGCTTCAAGCTCGACCTATCGTCGAAAATTGCTCAGCCGCCTGCGCCTGCCGTTCGTCTGCAGCTCACCGGATATCGATGAAAGCCATCGCCCGAACGAGTCCGCAATCGAGCTGGTCAAACGCCTCGCCGAACAGAAAGCCCGGGCACTGGCCGACAGCCACCCCGCCCATCTGATCATCGGCTCCGACCAGGTTGCCGTACTCGGCGAGCGAATCATCGGCAAGCCGCACACCTTTGAAAACGCCCGCGAACAACTGATGGCCGCCAGCGGCGCCAGCGTGACCTTCCTCACCGGCGTGGCCCTGCTCAACAGCCAGACAGGCCGCTGCCAGGTCGACTGCGTGCCTTTCACCGTGCACATGCGCGTACTGGATCAGATCCGCGTCGAGCGCTACCTGCACGCAGAGCAGCCCTACGACTGTGCTGGCAGCTTCAAGGCCGAAGGACTGGGCGTAAGCCTGTTCCAATCCACCGAGGGGCCCGACGCCACCAGCCTGATTGGCCTGCCACTGATTCGCCTGATCGACATGCTGCTGGCCGAAGGCGTACAGATTCCATGACCCACAAAAAACCGGCCCTCGGGCCGGTTTTTCTTGCAGCATTCGATCAGCGCAACGACGGGCCGTTGAAACCCATCCACATTGCCAGTTTCTCGGCAACGCTGGCGCCGAGCTTCTTCGAGAAGCGGTCGAACGGCGATTCCTGAACGGTGAAGTCCACCAGTTCCTTTTCGCCAATCACGTCACGCGCCACCGAACTGGCATTGCCCAGCCCATCGATCAGCCCCAGCGGCAGCGCCTGCTCGCCAGACCAGACCAGCCCGGAGAACAACTCCGGATGCTCTTTATCCTTCAGGCGATCACCACGCCCCTGCTTCACGCTGTTGATGAACTGCTTGTGCGTGGTATCCAGCACACTTTGCCAGAACGCCGTCTCTTCCGGCTTCTGCGGCTGGAACGGATCGAGGAACGACTTGTGCTCGCCGGAAGTGTAGGTGCGACGCTCGACGCCCAGCTTCTCCATGGTGCCGACAAAGCCGTAACCGGCTGCTGTCACACCAATAGAACCGACCAGGCTCGCCTTGTCGGCGTAGATCTGATCCGCAGCACTGGCAATGTAATAGGCACCGGAGGCACCGAGATCGGAAATCACCGCATACACCTTGGTATCCGGATGCAGGCCGCGCAGGCGCTTGATCTCGTCATACACATAACCCGACTGCACCGGACTGCCACCCGGGCTATTGATACGCAGGATCACGCCCTTGACCTTTTTGTCTTCGAACGCCGCCCGCAGACTGCCGACGATGTTGTCGGCACTGGCCGGCTCCTTGTCGGCAATCATGCCGGTGACGTCGATCAACGCGGTGTAGTTCGGACCACGCGTGGCGCTTTTTTCCATGTCCATCAACGGCGTGAACAGGATCAGCGCAACAAACAGATAAACAAACGTCAGCAGTTTGAAGAAGATTCCCCAACGCCTGGAGCGACGCTGCTCTTGCACACCGGCCAGCAGAGTCTTTTCCAGTAGCTTCCAGCTTTTCGCGTCACCGTCGTCGGCAGTTGCCTTGGCCGGTGCTTTCCATTCGTCGGTCATGCCATCCACCCCAGCAAAAACGTATTAAGCCCGCTGAGCCAGCCAGGCATGCAATTCAGAAAACCGGTCAATCGACAGTCGCGGTTCAAACTGCTGCAGCGACTCGATCGATTGCGCACCGTAACTGACCGCCACCGAGTCCATCCCTGCATTGCGCGCCATCAACAGATCGAAGGATGAATCGCCGACCATCAGCGCCTGTTCAGCACGCACACCGCAATGCGCAAGGATCTGCTCCAGCATCAGAGGGTGTGGCTTGCTCGCCGTTTCATCGGCAGCACGGGTGATATCGAAATAATCTTCCCAGTCATTGGCCTTAAGCACCCGATCCAGCCCGCGGCGATTCTTGCCGGTCGCGACCGCCAAGTGGTAACCCTGCTCGCGAAAGGACGCCATCGACTCGACTACGCCTTCGAACAACGGCGAAGGCACGGCTTCCGCGGCGATGTAGTGATCCGCGTAATACTCGCGAAACAAGGTCATTTCGGCATCGCTGATGTCCGGATACAAGGTGCGGATCGCTTCGGGCAAGCCCAGACCGATGATGCCTTTGACGGCAAAATCATCACGCAACTCGAAACCTGATCGCTCGGATGCCGAGTGCATTGCCTCGACAATCCGATGAATGGAATCGGCCAGCGTGCCGTCCCAATCAAAAATCAGCAGCTTGTAATCAGATGGGCGCACTCAATCGCTCCACAGTCTTGGCCCACATTTCATCGACCGGCGCCTGCAACTTGAGTTCACCGCCATCGGGCAGCGGCACGGTCAGCATGTAGGCGTGCAGGAACAGGCGCTTGCCGCCCAGATCACGGATTTCCTTACTGAAACTGTCATCACCGTATTTGGTGTCACCGGCAATGCAGTGCCCGGCGTGCAATGTATGGACGCGGATCTGGTGCGTACGACCGGTGATCGGCTTGGCTTCGATCAGAGTGGCAAAATCGCCAAAGCGACGCAGGACCTTGAACACGGTCACAGACTCCTTGCCCTCCTCCTCGTCGACCTCAACCATGCGCTCGCCGGAGCGCAGATTGCTCTTGCCGAGCGCCGCACGGACTTGCTTGATCGAGGTCGCCCAGTTGCCGCGAACCAGTGCCATGTAGCGCTTATCGACACCGTCACCACGCAACGCGGCATGCAAGTGACGCAACATGCTGCGCTTCTTGGCGATCATCAGCAGGCCGGAGGTATCACGATCGAGACGGTGAACCAGCTCGAGCTCCTTGGCATCGGGGCGCAACTGACGAAAGGCTTCGATAACGCCGTAATTCAAGCCACTGCCACCGTGAACCGCAATGCCGGCGGGCTTGTTGATCACGATCAGGGCTTTGTCTTCGTAGACAATCGAGGCCTCCAGGCGCTGCAACAGCCCCTGGGCAAGCGGCACTGGCTCATCGCGTTCAGGCACGCGCACCGGCGGCACGCGCACGATATCGCCGGCCTGCAGCTTGTATTCGGGCTTGATCCGCCCCTTGTTAACTCGCACTTCGCCTTTGCGCAAAATGCGGTAAATCAAGGTCTTGGGCACGCCTTTGAGCCGGGCGAGGAGGAAATTGTCGATTCGTTGGCCGGCATATTCCGGCGAGACCTCAAGCAATTGAACGCCTGGAGTCGAAGGGGCAGTAGTCGTCATGGCGCGGATGATAACAATTTTTATGGAATTGAAGCACTTAATCATTGCTGCTATAGTCGCGAACGCCGCCAAAAGCGGCCTGGACAGCGGAACCACGGTCAAAAACCGGCCCTGACCAACGCAATTCACCAGGACGCGAGGCCGTCCTACGGGGCTTTCGCTACGTAACGGTGGAGTTTGCAGCTGTAACAAGCGCAGGTGACATGAGGCCTGAATCACGCCGCAAAGCAGAGTTCTGACTCGCCACGCGAGCCATATTCACGGCCAGTTCACAAAGTGCAGTCAGCCGCGGATGACCCCGAGCGAAAGCGCCGGAAACACCGCCTGAATTAGCCATGATGCGTGACCTCCCCTTTCGGAGCTCACGGTAAATGCCAACCCGCTGCGGATTCTGCGCGCGGCAGCACCCGAATTATCAGGGATACGTGTAGGGTGGAGATGCACAACCGCTGGACTGTGTAGCAACAGGCTTTATCAAGACGCTTCATCTCGTCCACAGCCACGGTTGATTCCTCCTCCTGACTGAGTGCTTAAGTAGCCACAGCAAGCAGGACGCGTACGTCGCGATAACGGCCCAATTGGCCGGACATCGCTGGACACGGGAATGGCCAACCACTCCCGACGCACCTGACACCGACCGTGAGAAGTCGTGTGTGCCGAACGCCGTTTCCGGCAGCCCGGAAACCGACGGTACTACATGAAAAGAATGCTGATTAACGCAACTCAACCCGAAGAGTTGCGTGTTGCACTGGTAGATGGCCAGCGCCTCTACGACCTGGACATCGAATCCGGTGCACGCGAGCAGAAAAAGGCCAACATCTATAAAGGCCGCATCACTCGCATCGAACCAAGCCTTGAGGCTGCCTTTGTCGATTTCGGCTCCGAGCGCCACGGCTTCCTGCCCCTCAAAGAAATCTCCCGCGAATACTTCAAGAAAGCCCCCGAAGGCCGCGTCAACATCAAGGACGTCCTGAGCGAAGGCCAGGAAGTCATCGTTCAGGTCGAAAAAGAAGAACGTGGCAACAAGGGTGCAGCCCTGACCACCTTCATCAGCCTGGCCGGTCGTTACCTCGTTCTGATGCCGAACAACCCGCGTGCCGGCGGCATCTCCCGTCGCATCGAAGGCGAAGAGCGCAACGAACTGCGCGAAGCGCTGAACGGCCTGGTCGCTCCAGCCGACATGGGTCTGATCGTGCGCACTGCCGGCCTGGGCCGCAGCAGCGAAGAAATGCAGTGGGACCTCGATTACCTGCTGCAACTCTGGACCGCTATCAAGGAAGCCTCCCTGGATCGTTCCGCGCCGTTCCTGATCTACCAGGAAAGCAACGTCATCATCCGCGCCATCCGCGATTACCTGCGCCAGGACATCGGCGAAGTGCTGATCGACAGCGTTGAAGCCCAGGACGAAGCCCTGACCTTCATCCGCCAGGTGATGCCGCAGTACGCCAGCAAGATCAAGCTGTACGAAGACAGCGTTCCGCTGTTCAACCGTTTCCAGATCGAAAGCCAGATCGAAACCGCTTTCCAGCGCGTCGTCGAACTGCCTTCCGGCGGCTCCATCGTCATCGATCCGACCGAAGCCCTGGTGTCCATCGACATCAACTCGGCGCGCGCCACCAAAGGCAGCGACATCGAAGAAACCGCCCTGCAGACCAACCTTGAAGCGGCCGAAGAAATCGCCCGTCAGTTGCGCCTGCGCGACATCGGCGGCCTGATCGTCATCGACTTCATCGACATGACCCCTGCCAAGAACCAGCGCGCCGTGGAAGAGAAAGTCCGCGAATGCCTGGAAGCCGACCGCGCCCGCGTGCAGATCGGCCGCATCTCGCGCTTCGGCCTGCTGGAAATGTCCCGTCAGCGCCTGCGTCCTTCGCTCGGCGAAAGCAGCGGCATCGTCTGCCCGCGCTGCAGCGGCACCGGCATCATCCGTGACGTCGAATCGCTGTCCCTGGCGATCCTGCGCCTGATCGAAGAAGAAGCCCTGAAGGACCGCACCGCCGAAGTTCGCGCACAAGTGCCGATCCCGGTGGCCGCGTTCCTGCTCAACGAAAAACGCAACTCGATCACCAAGATCGAACTGCGCACCCGCGCCCGCATCGTCATCCTGCCGAACGACCACCTCGAAACCCCGCATTTCGAAGTTCAGCGTCTGCGTGACGACAGCCCGGAAGCCGCGACCAACCAGTCCAGCTACGAAATCGCTGCCGCTGCTGCCGAAGTCGAAGACGTCCAGCCAGCCGCCGCGACCCGCACCCTGGTTCGCCAGGAAGCTGCGGTCAAGACCGCTCCGGCCCGCGCCAACGCTCCGGTTCCGACCGAAGTTGCCGCACCGGCGCCAGCGCCTGCTCCTGTTGCCGCGCCAGAACCAAGCCTGTTCAAAGGCCTGGTGAAGTCGCTGGTCAGCCTGTTCGCCACTAAAGAAGAGCCTGTTGCTCCGGTTGTGGTTGAAAAACCTGCCGCCGAGCGTCCGGCCCGCAACGAAGAGCGTCGCAACGGTCGTCAGCAGAGCCGCAACCGTAACGGTCGCCGCGATGAAGAACGCAAGCCGCGTGAAGAGCGTGCTCCACGTGAGGAACGCGCACCGCGTGAGCCACGTGAAGAGCGCCAGCCTCGTGAAGCCCGTGAACTGCGCGAGCCACGCGAGTCCCGTGACGAAGCACCGGCAGCCCGCGAAGAACGCGCACCACGCGCCCCTCGTGAAGAACGTGCACCACGTGCTCCACGTGAAGATCGCAAGCCGCGTGGCGAGCGTGAAGAACGCGTACGCGAACTGCGTGAACCTCTGGATGCTGCGCCAGCCGCTGCTACCGCCGTTGCTGCCACCGCTGAAGAGCGCCCAGCCCGTCAGCCGCGTGAAGAACGCGCGCCACGCCCACCGCGTGAAGAGCGTCAACCGCGTGCCGAGCAAGCCGCTGCTGCCGTGGCTGAAGAAGAAATCACCACCAGCGAAGAGCAACTGCCGGAAGACGGTTCGGAGAACGCCGAAGGCGATCGTCCACGCCGCCGCTCCCGTGGTCAGCGTCGTCGCAGCAACCGTCGCGAGCGTCAGCGCGATGCCAACGGCAACGTGATCGAAGGTTCGGAAGAGTCCACCGAGAACGCTGGAGCCGCCGAGCCAAGCACTGCCGATCTGGCTGCCGGCCTGGCCGTTACTGCCGCTGTTGCCAGCACCGTGATCAGCGCTCCGGCCGAAGCTCAGGCCCACGAGCAAGCTGAACGCGCTACCGCTGCAACGCTGGAAACCGCTCCAGTTGAAGCGCCGGTGGTTGAAGCCACCACTCCGGTAGAAGTGGTGGCTGCTCCGGAAGTCGAAGTGGCGCCGGTTCGCGAAGCTCAGCCTAAGGTTGAAGTCGCTGCCGAACCTGCTTTCGTCGCCCCGGAACCTGTTGCAGTGGCAGAGCCGGTTGTCGAGACCGTCGCTGAAACCGTGACCGAAACCGTGCGTGAAGTTCGCGAAGAACAGACCGCTTTCAACTGGGTCGCCGAGCCGGCCGTCGCTGAAACACCAGCGCCAGTGGTTGAAGCGCCTGTCGTGGAAGATGCCAAGGCCGCTGAACCAGTGGTTGTCGCTGAACCGGCACCTGCCGTTGAAGCGCCGGTCGTAGAAACGCCAGTCGTTGCCGAAGCACCAGCGCCAGTCGCTGCGCCTGCTCCGGTCAGCGCCCTGACGCCAAGTGGCCGCGCCCCGAACGACCCGCGTGAAGTGCGTCGTCGCAAGCGTGAAGAAGAGCGCCTGCAGAAGGAAGCCGAACTGGCTGCCGCTGCCGCCGCTGCTCCAGCCGTTGCCGAAGTGGTCGAGGCAGCCCCTGCCCCGGTCGCGGAAGAAGCTGCCGTAGAAGTGATTGCCGAAGCACCGCGCTCCGTACAGGAAGCGGTCGAGCACCACGAAAAGGCCCAGGAAAAAGAACACGAGCCTAAACCTCTCGTCTGATTCCGACCGCCAATAAAAAGCCCCGCCTGGTGATCCAGGCGGGGCTTTTTTATACCTCGAGGTTTGTATCAGGCCGGCGGAAAAACCAGCGCCTGCGGCACATCGATATCCCACAGCACACCGGGATCATCAACCGCCACTTCCACTACCCGCCCCTGCTTGAACAAAGGTCTGGCCCCGCGATTACCGGACAATGCCATCAACCCCGGCCCAAACGAGCGACCAAATCCGACCGGATGCCCAAACTCGCCGCCCTGCACCGGCACACTGACCGCATCGTCGGCAATCGCCGCCACCACCCGCTCAATACTCGACGGCAGGATGAACGGCATATCGCCCAGCACAATCAACCAGCCATCCAGATCCGGGCAAGCGGCAACGCCCGCCGCAATGCTGTCGCCCATCCCCGTGGACTCGATCGAGACAATGTCACACCCGTAAGCTTGCGCCATACGCATCGCCTGCGGCCGCACTTCGGTCGTCACCAGCACTCGCTTGTCGAGACTCACCGGCAGGTTCACCAACGTCTGCTCGATCACCGAGCGCACAGCCCCGTCGCGCCCCGTGCAATCGGCCAACAACTTGTCCTTGTCGGCGCCAGCCACTTCGCGAAAGCGGCTGCCCTCGCCTGCCGCCAGCACAATCACGCCAATGGATCGACTCATGCGCGCTCTGCCTTCTTCTGCTTCAACTCGACACCATTCTTGATCGCGACGATTTCCGCCAGCAATGACAACGCGATTTCCGCCGGGGAATGACTGCCGATGGGCAGACCGATCGGCCCGTGCAATCGAGCGATGGCCGCTTGCGACAAGCCTAGCTCAGCCAGGTATTCCCGGCGCTTGAGACTGTTGACGCGCGAGCCCAGGGCGCCGACGTAAAAGGCCCTGGAATCCAGCGCCGTCAGCAGCGCCATGTCGTCCAGACGCGGATCGTGAGTCAAGGCAACGATGGCGGTGCGTTCGTCGGTCTGAATGTTCAGCACCGCTTCATCCGGCATGCCCGGGACAAAGCGGCCATGCTGCTCTTCCCAGTCATACACGAATTCGGTGCGGGGATCGCAGATCAGCACTTCGAAATCCAGCAATCGCGCCATCTCGGCCACATAGCGCGACAACTGTCCTGCACCGATCAGCAGCAGACGCCAGCGCGGGCCGTAGATGGCGCGCAAGGTCTTGCCGTCGAAAACCAATGCATCCGTTTTGCTCGCCGGCGAAAGAATCACTTCACCGCTTTCGAGGTTCAGCTCACGAGCAACGATTTCGTGAGCCTCACAACGAGCCAACAACTCGGCGACCCATGCCGTGTCGCCGACACGCTCTTCGGTGAGGCGCAAAGTGCCGCCGCAAGGCAGGCCGAACCGCGCCGCCTCATCCCGCGTCACGCCATAGGTGATCAACTGTACTGGCGGCCCGTCGACGGGAATCCGCCCGTCATGCAGCCGGGCGATCAGATCGTCCTCGACACAGCCGCCGGACACCGAACCGATCACCACACCATCCTCGCGCAACGCCAGCATCGCGCCGGGGGCCCGGGGCGCAGTGCCCCAGGTCTGCACCACACTGAACAGCACCACCCGCTGCCCGGCGCGGCGCCATTCCAGGACGCTGCGCAGGACATTGAGATCGGCGCTGTCCATCACGCTTGCGCCTTTTGCCAGCCCTGCAACTGGTAACGCACCGGCAGGCTGCGGATGCGCTGGCCGGTCGCAGCGAAGATCGCATTGCACAGCGCTGGCGCAATCGGCGGCACGCCCGGCTCACCGACGCCGCCCAGCGGCACCTCGCCCGGCGGCGTCACCAGATGCACCGCGACTTCCTTCGGCGCCAGCGACATGCGCGCCACTTCATACATATGGAAGTTGTCCTGCTGCACCTTGCCGTCCTTGAAGCTGATCTCGCCCCAGACGGCATTGCCCAGGCCCATCACACACGCACCTTCGAACTGCGAACGAATGCGCTCCGGGTTGATCTGCGGCCCGCAATCCACGGCGATATCGGCCTTGTGCACGATCAGCGTGCCGTCGTCCTTGACCTCGACTTCGATCACCGCCGCCACATAAGTGACGAAGCTGTAATGCACTGCCAGGCCGAGACCACGGCCCTTGGGCAACTGGCGCCCCCAACCCGCAGCCTTGGCCGCGGTTTCCAGAACGGTACGCATGCGTCCGGTGTCGATTGGATAACGCTCGGGGGATTCGCCGTAGTTCCACTCTTCGCTGAGCGTGCGCGGGTCGATCTGTCGATCCGGGCCGAGCAATTTGATCTGGTACTTGAGCGGGTCTTCCTTGGCCTTGTGCGCCAGTTCGTCGACAAAGCTCTGAATCGCGAAGCCATGGGGAATGTTCGACACCGAGCGATACCAGCCGACCCGCGTGTGTACCGTGGCTTCTGGGTTTTCCAGACGTACGTTGGGAATCGCGTAGGCCATGTTGGTGAAGCCCATGCCCAGCTCGAACGCGGCTTCGTGATTCATGTTGGGCGCAAAGAGCGCGGTGATGCTCGGCGCCACCGTGCGATGCAGCCAGGCAGACGGCAAACCGTCCTTGCCCACGCCGGCCTTGAGGTACTCGGCCGATACTGTGTGGAAATACGAATTGTGGATGTCGTCTTCGCGCGTCCATTGGACCCGCACAGCCTTGCCGGGAAACTCTTTGGCGAGAATGGCAGCTTCGACAACAAAATCCGGTTTGGACTTGCGACCGAAACCACCGCCGAGCAGGGTCACGTTGAAGGTCACATTATCGAACGGCAGACCGAGGCGTTCGGCGATCCGCTCACGGGTGACCTGCGGTGCCTGACTCGGCGCCCAAGCCTCGCACACACCCTCTTTATAGCGTGCGATGGCCACCATCGGTTCCATCGGCGCCTGTGCCAGATGCGGCAAATAGTAGGAGGCCTCCAGGGTGCTGGCAGCGCTGCCGATGGCCTTTTCGATGTCGCCGGTGTTGCGCACGACCTTGCCCGGTTTCAGCGAAGCGGCTTCCAGTTCCTTGCGGTAGGCGATCGAGTCGTAACTGGCGTTCGGGCCGTCGTCCCACTCGATTTTCAGCGCCTCGCGGCCCTTGAGCGCCGCCCATGTGTTGCTGGCCACCACGGCAACGCCACCCAGCGGCTGGAATTCCGAAGGCAATGGCCGGGGTTCGATCTGGATGACTTTCAGCACGCCCGGCACCTTCAGCGCGGCGCTGTCGTCCACTGACTTGACCTTGCCGCCGTACACCGCAGGGCGAGCGATCACGGCGTACAGCATGCCGTCGAAATGCACATCGGCCCCATACACGGCGCGTCCATTGACGATGTCATTGCCATCGATGGCCTTGGTGCCTTCCTTGCCGATGTAGCGGAATTCCGACGGCTGCTTGAGCCGCAGGCTGTCACGCCCCGGAACCGGCAACGCACTGGCTGCAGCGGCGAGCTCGCCGTATCCCAGCTCACGCCCGGAAGGCTGGTGAATGACTTTGTGCAGTTGCGCGCGGCACTCGCCGACCGGCACCTTCCACTGTGCGGCGGCTGCCTGCTCCAGCATCGTCCGGGCAGCGGCGCCGCAACGACGCATCGGTTCGTACCAGTGACGCATGCTGCGCGAGCCATCGGTATCCTGGTTGCCGAAACGCACTTCATCGCCCGGTGCCTGTTGCACTTTGACGTGAGCCCAATCGGCCTCAAGTTCATCGGCGACCACCATGGTCAGACTGGTGCGCACACCCTGGCCCATTTCCGAGCGGTTGCAGACCACGGTCACCGTGCCGTCGGCGGCAATACTGACGTAAACCTTCGGATCATCGATCCAGCCGTTGGGCATGCCATCGGCACCGAATTTCTTCGGCTTGTCTTCGGCCAATGCATCCTGCCAGCCCCAACTCGCGGCCAGCACCAGCGCGCCGGTTGCGCCGACACCCTTGAGGAAGCCCCGGCGGCTCAGATTGCTCAGAGCGAAATCGTTCGGTAGACGGCTCATGCCTTGGCCTCCTTCAAGTGGGTGGAGGCCTGGCGGATGGCGGTCTTGATTCGGTTGTAGGTGCCGCAGCGGCAGATGTTGCCGACCATCGCCTCTTCGATCTGCTCGTCGCTCGGGTTAGGGTTGGTCTTGAGCAACGCGGTGGCGGACATGATCTGCCCGCCCTGACAGAAACCGCACTGAGCCACGGCGGTGTCGAGCCAGGCTTGTTGGACGATCTGGCCAATCGGATCGGCGTGCAGGTTGTCGATGGTCGTTACATTCTGCCCGGCCACCGAACCGATCGGCGTGATGCAGCTACGCACCGGCAATCCGTCGATATGAATGGTGCAGGCGCCGCACAGGCCCATGCCGCAGCCGAATTTGGTGCCGTTGTAACCGGCGACGTCACGGATTGCCCACAACAGAGGCATGTCCTCGGTGACATCGAGTGGATGGTCTTGGCCATTGAGTTTCAGGGTAATCATGGGCACGCCCGCATATTCATGAGGTTATGGGGTCGAGCAATCTGCCGCCGGAAATCAGCGGTGGGTTCACGCAGATCGACTCAGGCTAATGAGGCTCTCTTGTGCCGACGAAAACGTCTGCACCGGGCCTTTGGTGGAGCAAAGGGTTTATCGTTAGCTGGCTAAGTTAACCCGGGATTAACAAAAAAGCCCTGCACTTTTTAAATAGTGCAGGGCTTTGGATTGTGCCTTGAAAGCGTAGCCTCAATAACGGTTAGGCTCCATTTCCAGCTCGACATTGAAACGTTCTGCAATGTCTTTCTGGATACGTTGGGCCAGATCGAGCAGTTGTAGCCCGGTTGCCGCGCCGTAATTAACCAGCACCAGCGCCTGCAATTTATGCACGCCGGCATCGGCCTCACGGAAACCTTTCCAGCCCGCTCGCTCGATCAACCAACCCGCCGCCAGCTTCATCTGCCCGTCCGGTTGCGCATAAGCCACCAGATCCGAGTGCTGCGCCTTGATCTGCGCAACCACCGCCGCTGACACCAACGGGTTTTTGAAGAAGCTGCCGGCATTGCCCAGCACGGCCGGGTCCGGCAGTTTCTCGCTGCGGATGCTGCAAATCGCGTGGCTGACATCCGTCGGCGTTGGCTGCTCGATGCCCTGTTCGGTCAGGCGCTGACGCACCGGGCCGTATTCCAGGTGCAGATGCGCGACACGATCAAGCTTGAAGCGCACTCGCAGAATCAACCAACGACCCGGTTGCTGCTTGAACACGCTGTCGCGGTAGGCGAAGTTGCACTCTTCCAGGCTGAAGTCGCGCAACTCGCCGGTCTGGCGATCCAGCGCCGTCAGGCCGGCAAACACGTCCTTGATCTCGACGCCGTAGGCACCAATGTTCTGCATCGGCGCGGCGCCGACGGTGCCGGGGATCAGGCTGAGGTTTTCCAGCCCCGAAAAACCCAGTGCCAGCGTGTGCTGGACGAACGGGTGCCACGGCTCGCCAGCTTCTGCTTCGATCACCACGCGGTCGCCGTCATCGCTGATGACACGAATGCCACGACTGGCCATGCGCAGCACCAGTGCCGAAATGTCCGCTGTCAGCAACAGATTGCTGCCGCCACCGATAACCAGCAATGGCACATCGTGGGCGGTCGCATAAGCCAGGGCTTCGCGCACATCACCGTCGTTGTGGGCTTCGGCAAACAGTTGCGCGCGAACGTCGACGCCAAAGGTGTTGAACGGTTTCAGGGAAACCTGAGGGTGTACCTGCAAACTCATAACCGGCCCTTCACTTCGATCAGCAACCGGTCGCAGGCGCGCTCGATCAGATCCAGCACCTGCTCGAAACCCTGATCGCCGTCGTAATACGGATCCGGCACTTCATCGACTTCGCCTTCATAGCGACGCAGGAACAAGTCCAGCTCGGCCTTGCCGGTAGACGGTTGCAAAGCCTTGAGGTTGCGCAGGTTGCTGTTGTCCATGGCGAGGATCAGGTCGTAACTGGCGAAATCGGCGCGGCTGACCTGCTGGGCGCGTTGCGCCGACAGATCATAACCGCGCAGTTTGGCCGCTGCCTGACTGCGCTTGTCCGGCGGATTGCCGACGTGCCAGTCGCCGGTGCCGGCGGAAGCCACCTCAACCTGATCCGCCAGCCCCGCTTCTCGCAACTTGGCGCGCATCACGCCTTCGGCAGTGGGCGAACGGCAGATGTTGCCCAGGCACACGAACAGAACGCGCATCAGGCCTCCAGCAGGCGACGGACGCGCTCGAGGTCTTCGGCGGTGTCGACTCCGGTTGGCGGCGCGATCAATGCGTCAGCCACGTGAATCCGCACGCCGTGCCACAGGGCACGCAATTGCTCGAGGGATTCGGTGTTTTCCAGCCAGCACGGGCCCCAGCTCACGAAGTCCTGAAGGAAACCGGCGCGGTAGGCATAGATGCCGATGTGGCGGCGATACGGCACGCCTTCTGGCAGCACGTCGCGGCTCTTGGCGAACGCATCGCGGGCCCATGGCAGGGTCGCGCGACTGAAGGTCAGCGCCAGACCGTTGAGGTCGCTGACAACCTTGACCACATTCGGGTTGAACAGGGTTTCCACGTCCTCGATCGGCTCGGCCAGGGTGGCCATGCGCGCTTCGGTATGGGCCGCAAGGTTGGCGGCGACCTGGTCGATCACGCTTGGCGGGATCAGCGGTTCGTCACCCTGCACGTTGACCACGATGGCATCCGACTCAAGGCCCAGCTTCGCGGCGACTTCGGCCAGACGGTCGGTGCCGGAGTTGTGATCTTCACGGGTCAGCACCACTTCGGCGCCGAAAGCCTTGCAGGCTTCGACGATGCGCGCATCGTCGGTAGCCACGACCACGCGACTGGCGCTGCTTTTGCTCGCCTGATCCCAGACGTGCTGGATCATCGGCTTGCCGGCGATATCCAGCAGCGGTTTACCCGGCAGGCGGGTCGAGGCGTAGCGCGACGGGATGACAACGGTGAAGGCGGTGGTCATTTATCCAGACGCTCGTCGGTGGTCAAGGTGCGGGCTTCGCTTTCCAGCATGACCGGGATGCCGTCACGGATCGGGTACGCCAGGCCGGCGCCCTTGCTGATCAGTTCGGTCTTGTCGGCGCTGAGCTTGAGCGGGCCTTTGCAGACCGGGCAGGCGAGGATGTCGAGCAATTTGGTGTCCATGAACATTCCCTGGATAAAAACGGTTTAAGGCAAAAGACGATCCGGCAACAGGCGCATCAGCTGCGTGTCGAACCAGGCCACGAAGGCCGGCGACGGCACGGCATCGACTGCCAGGTACCACCAGTCGGCGGCAGCGAAGGCGCGGCACTTCACCGCGTCCTTTTCAGTCATCACCACTGGCAATGACGGCGTGAAACTCAAGGCCTGCACGCTATATTCGGCGTGGTCGGCAAACGCGTGGGGCACAGGCCGCCAGTCTAGCGCTTCGAGGGTATTGAAGAAACGTTGCGGATTGCCGATCCCGGCCACCGCGTGCACGGCCTGACCGGACGAAAAATGATCGAGCGGACGGCGTTCGCCGCTGCGCAGATTGACCAGCGCCGACGGTTTGAGGCGGAAAGCGAATCCGCCGTCGCGATCCTCAAGGGCGCCGTTGAACAGCACCCCGTCAACGCTTTGCAGGCGCTCGGCCGGTTCGCGCAGGGGGCCGGCGGGCAGGCAACGCTGGTTGCCAAGGCCACGGGCGGCGTCGATCAGCACCAGTTCCAGATCCCGCGCGAGGCGATAATGCTGCATGCCGTCGTCGGACAGGATCAGGTCCAGCGGCTCGCTGTCCAGCAGGGCTCTGACGGCGGCACTGCGATCGGGATCGATCATTAGCGGTACGCCGGTGCGCTGCACGATCAGCAAAGGTTCGTCGCCGGCGATGTCGGCAGTCTGATCAGACTCGACTCGCCATGGCAGCTGCACCGGTTTGGCGCCGTAGCCGCGACTGACCACACCGACCCGCAGCCCGTGGCGTCGGCAGTGCTCGATCAGCCACAGGATCATCGGGGTCTTGCCGGTACCGCCAACGGTGATATTGCCGACCACGATCACCGGCACCGGCGACTGATAAATCTCACCTTCGCCGTCGAGAAAACGCTGGCGCTTGCCGGCCACGACGCGACGGTACAGCCACTCCAGCGGCCGCAACAGCGTCAGGGCCGGATGCCCCTGATACCAAGCGGCGAGCAGACGATCAGACATGGCCATCAGGATTTGGGCGCCGCCTCGACCGTGGTCATGCGCAAATGGCTGAAACCGAGCTTGCCGGCCGCGTCCATGGCGGTGATCACGGATTGGTGCTGGGTCTTGCCATCGGCACTGATCGACAACGGCATGTTGGTGTCACCGTTGGCTTCCTTCTGCATGGCTTCCATCAGGGTCGCCAGGTCGTTCTTCGGCAAAATCTTGTTGTTCACCGAGAACACACCTTCAGCGCTGATGGCAACGTCCAGTTGCTTGACCTGCTGATCCTCGGCCGGCGAACCGCTGACTGCTTCCGGCAGATCGACGCGCAACTGGGTTTCGCGGGTGAAGGTGGTGGTCACGACGAAAAACAGCAGCAGAATGAACACCACGTCGATCAGCGACGCGAGGTTGATATCGATGGTTTCCCGGGGCTTGCGACGGAATTTCACGCTTTGCCCCCGGCCAGATCGACGTCACGGTCGCCCTGCACCACTTCCACCAGTTTGATTGCTTCCTGCTCCATGCCGACCACCAGTTCATCGATGCGGCGTTGCAGGAAACGGTGGAAGAACACGGACGGGATACCGACCATCAGGCCCGCCGCAGTGGTGATCAGCGCCTTGGAGATACCACCGGCGAGCACCGAGGCGTTGGTGGTCATGCCGGAACCGGTGAAAGCGCTGAAAATATCGATCATGCCCAGTACCGTACCCAGCAGCCCCAGCAACGGCGACATGGCGGCGATGGTGCCCAGCGCATTGACGTAGCGTTCCAGCTCGTGGATGACCCGGGCGGCGGCTTCTTCAATGCACTCTTTCATGATCTCGCGACCATGCTTGGAGTTGGCCAGGCCCGCGGCGAGGATTTCACCCAGCGGCGAATTGGCGCGCAATTCCTTGAGTTTTTCCTTGTTGAGCTGCTTGTCCTTGATCCAGACCCAGACCTGACCCAGCAGATGCTCGGGGGTGACGCGACTGGCGCGCAGCGTCCACAGGCGCTCGGCGACGATCGCCATGGCGGCAATGGAACTCAGAATGATCGGCAACATCATCCAGCCGCCGGATTTGACCAATTCCCACACAGTGACAGCCCCCTCGAAAAAGTGCGCCACTTTACCATACCGGTTCGCGATAAAGACCCGTCGCCCCGACGACCGTGCGCTGCCTGTGCTCAACGGTACTCTGCCCCCGGCAGCGGCGGGTCGCGCCAGAACCGACGCTGCTGACGCATCGACCGGGCCGGCTGGAATCTGCCCAGTTGCAGATGAATGGCCCCCTGCTCGGCGCTGTCATGAATGCGCAAACCCAACTTGCGGTAACGGGCGATGACCGTCGGATGCGGATGCCCGAACGAGTTGCCCTGCCCCCGGGAGACCAGCACGTCTCGGGGCTGCAAAACCTTGAGCAACGCCATTGAGGAAGAACTGCGGCTGCCATGGTGCGGGGCTTGTAGCCACTGGGTCGGGACCGCCAGGGCGCTGTTGAGCAAATCCCGTTCGGCAGCGGTGTCGATATCGCCGGTCAGCAGCAACCGCTCGCCGTTGGCTTCGACCTGCAGGACACAGGAACGCTGGTTGCTGTCGTGGGCATCGGCCCATTGCCATAGATGAAAGGCAACGCCGTCCCACTGCCATTGCCGACCACTTTCACAGGTTTCTGCGTTCAGCGCTTCGGGGAGACCCGGCGGATCGCCGCTGATCACCCGGCTGACCGGCAAGCCGTTTGCCACCGCCAAGGCGCCACCGGCGTGGTCGGCGTCGGCATGGCTGAGCAGCATCAGGTCGAGTCGCTCCACACCCAGTTTGTACAAGGCCGGCAACACCACCCGCTCACCCACATCGAAGTCACCGAAACGCGGGCCGCTGTCGTACAGCAATGTGTGATGGCGGGTGCGGATCAAAATCGCCAGCCCTTGGCCGACGTCGAGTTGCCAGACATCCGCCACGCCTTCGGCCTGCCGCTCCCGGGGCGCAAATGCCAGCACCAGCAACAACGGCCAGCCCAAGGGACGCAACGGAACGCCTCGGGGCAGCAATAACAGCACAGCACCGATGCAGCCCAGCGCCAGTACCCAACCCGGCATCGATGCCGCAACCCACGCCGGCCAGTGCCCGGCAATCAGGGCCAGAGCCTGGAACAATCCATCGACCAACCCGCCGGCAATCCACAACAGCCCTTCGCCGACATAGGGAATCGGCAACAACAAAGTGCCCAGCAATGCCGGCGGCAGCACCGCAAAACTGATCCACGGCACCGCCAACAGATTGGCCAATGGCCCGCTGAGGCTGATCGGCAACCCCAGAATCAGCAACACCGGGCACAGGCCGATAGCGATCAACCATTGCGCCCGCGTCCAGGTCTGCCACCAGCGCCAAGGCCCCAGACGACTACCGAACGTGAAAATCAGCACCGCCACCGCCGTGAAAGACAACCACAATCCCGGGCGCAGACTGGCCAGCGGGTCCATCAGCAGCACACCATTGAAAGCCAGCAAAAACGGCCACCAGGCACCGAGATGGCGAAAGCGCAATCGCCACAGCAACACCAGCGCAACCATCACGCAGGCCCGCCGCACCGGCACATCGAACCCGGCCAGCAGGCCATAACCCAACGCCGCAGCGAACGCCAGACCACAGGCCCACGGCAGCCATGGCCAACGCAATGGCCACACACCGAATCGCGCCAGCCCGGCGATCAGTCCATACATCACCGCCGCCAGCAGACCGATGTGCTGCCCGGAAATCACCAGCAGGTGCACGGTGCCGGTGTCCTGCAGGATCTGCCAGTCCTCGCGACTGAGCCCCGAGCCATCACCCAGCACCAGTGCCGCCAGCGCTGCGCCCCGTCCCTGAGTGTCCACATCCAGCAGACGCTGACGGATGCTGTCGCGCCATGCCCATTGCGCTGCCGCCAGCCGGTCGCCATCCTTCACCGTACCGTTGGCACCGATGCGTTGCGCCAACAACCAGGCCTCGTAATCGAAGGCATCGGGATTGAGCAGCCCGCCGGGACGTTTGAGTTTGACCGCCAGCCGCCAGCGCTCACCGCTGTTGACCGGCGGCCCGGAGTACCAGGCCAGACGCATCAGCGACGGCAGTTTCTCGTGCCGCGAACGTGCATCGGCCAGTTCGAAGCGTACAACTCCATCACCATTCTGCGGCAGGCCAACCACCTGCCCTTCGACCCAGCGCGTCTCGCCGTCCAGCTTCGATGGCAATCGATCATCCAGCGCCCACTGTGCGCCGATGCACGACCACGCGAAGCCGAACAGCAAGAATGCCAGCGGGTAACTGCGAAACGGCAGCAGCATCAGCGCCCCGACCGGCAGCAAAACCATCCACCCGACCGGCGGCAACGCCGGCAAAAAAACCGGAACCAGCAGACCGACCGCCAGCGCGATCATCCCTGTGCGCATACGCTCGTCCTTGATTACGACTTTCCAGAAAAGTCTCCCCTCTCAAGGCATAGCGGGTGTTGGTCGCGGCCGCCGTTATCAATTGTCACAAAGTCTGAATGGGCGGTTCGTAGAATCCAGACATACTTGCCGCCTTAACCGACCGAGAAGCCTTATGCCCCGGCGCTTATTCAAACGTTACATGCCCGATCCGACGAGCATCAGGGAACACAAATCCTTACGCTTTCTCGGCACGTTGCTGCATGACCCGAACCTCTGGCATCTCAACCGTCACTCTGTTGCCCGGGCCATGGCCGTTGGCCTGTTCGCGGCGTTTCTGCCGATTCCGGCACAAATGCTGGTGGCGGCGGCATTGGCGGTCACAGTGCGCGGCAACATGCCGATTGCCGTCAGCCTGGTCTGGCTGACCAATCCGATCACCATGCCGGCCGTGTTCTTCTGCACCTATCAAGCGGGGGCGTGGTTGATGGATGTTCCCGCACGCACGCTCCCCGACGAATTGACCTGGGAGTGGATCAGCGGTGAACTCTCGACCTTGTGGCAACCCTTCCTGCTGGGTTCGGTTGTGGTCGGACTGGCGCTGGGCGCTCTCGCCTACTGCGTGGTGATGATGTACTGGCGCTGGTGGGTGGCCCGGCAATGGGCTCGGCGCAAGAAAAGTCGCCAGTCGTGAATGCAAAACGGCCTCCACTGTGGGAGGCCGTTTTGCATTGCAGCACAGGGCGAATCAGGTACGCATGCCGCGGCCGCTCACCAGCAACCGCGCACAACCGAAGTACAGCACTACGGTCGCCACCAGCATGAAGGTGATCGCGATACCGATGCGAATGTCCGAAACGCCCAGGATCCCGTAACGGAAGGCGTTGACCATGTGCAGCACCGGGTTGGCAAGCGACACGGTCTGCCAGAACGGCGGCAGCAAGGTGATCGAGTAGAACACGCCACCGAGGTAAGTCAGCGGGGTCAGCACGAACGTCGGGATGATCGAAATATCATCGAAGTTGCGTGCAAACACGGCGTTGATGAAGCCCAGCAACGAGAAAATCGTCGCCGTCAGCACCACCACCAGAACGGTGACGCCCAGGTGATGCACCTGCAGGCTGGTGAAGAACAACGACAGAATCGTCACGATCACACCCACCATAAGGCCTCGCAGGACGCCACCGAGGGTATAGCCGATAAGGATCGTGTGCGGCGACACCGGCGACACCATCAGCTCTTCGATGGAGCGCTGGAACTTGCTGCCAAAGAAACTCGACACCACGTTGCCGTAGGAGTTGGTGATCACCGACATCATGATCAGCCCCGGCACGATGTACTCCATGTAACTGAAGCCACCCATGCCGCCGATCTGCTTGCCGATCAGGTTGCCGAAGATCACGAAGTACAGAACCATGGTGATCGCCGGCGGCAGCAGGGTCTGCGGCCAGATCCGCGTGAAGCGCCGGACTTCGCGGTAAACGATGGTATTGAGGGCGACGAGGTTGGGGCGCAGCTCGGAACTCATACCGCCACCTTCGACAGATTTTTCTCCACCAGGGACACGAACAGCTCCTCGAGGCGATTGGTTTTATTGCGCAGGCTCAGCACTTCGATGTTCTGCAGGGCCAGTTGGCCGAACAGCGCAGTGATGCCCATGGACTTGTCGACCTGGACTTCCAGGGTATGCGCATCCACCAGACGGGCCGGGTAGCCGGCCAGTTGCGGTGCAACCGCCAGATCGTTCTTCAGGTCGAGCAGGAAGGTTTCCACATGCAGTTGCCCGAGCAACTGACGCATGCTGGTGTTCTCGACGATGGTGCCGTGGTCAATGATGCCGATGTTGCGGCACAGCTGCTCAGCCTCTTCCAGGTAATGCGTGGTGAGGATGATGGTGATGCCTTTCTGGTTCAGTTCGGTGAGGAACGTCCACATCGAGCGACGTAGCTCGATATCCACCCCGGCGGTCGGTTCGTCAAGGATCAGCAGACGCGGTTCATGCACCAGCGCCCGGGCGATCATCAAGCGACGCTTCATGCCGCCGGACAACGAACGCGACGGCACATCGCGCTTGTCCCACAGGCCGAGCTGAGTCAGGTACTGCTCGGCGCGTTCCTTGGCGATTTTCGCCGGAATACCGTAGTACCCGGCCTGGGTTACGACGATGTCGAAGGTCTTTTCGAACTGGTTGAAGTTGAATTCCTGGGGCACCACGCCGATCGAGCGCTTGAGCGCCGCCGGGTTCTTGTCCAGGTCGTGGCCGAAGATATTCACCGTGCCACTGGTCTTGTTGACCAGGGTCGAGAGAATGCCGATGGTCGTGGATTTGCCGGCGC
Organism: Pseudomonas sp. R38(2017); assembly: GCF_002112395.1. Classification (NCBI taxonomy): domain Bacteria; kingdom Pseudomonadati; phylum Pseudomonadota; class Gammaproteobacteria; order Pseudomonadales; family Pseudomonadaceae; genus Pseudomonas; species Pseudomonas sp. R38(2017). The sequence goes on along the minus strand of NZ_NEHN01000001.1, from coordinate 444,304 downwards.
CGTTGGGGCCGAGCAAGGCGAAGAAGTCACCTTCAGCGACGTCCAGATCGATACCACTCAAGGCCTGGAACCCGTTGCCGTAGGTTTTGGTTAGCTGCCGGATGGACAGAGCGGAACTCATATCGGATTACGCACCAAGAAGAGAAAAAGGACTGAATGACGGCGGGCGGCGAGGGAGACAACCGCGGCGCACAAGCGCAATGGTGCTTGCCGCCGCCGCACAAGTACAGTCAAGTGTGTCGATAGTAGGTATTAAGTCAACGCGGTCATGACGGCTTTGCGATACGCCGGACGCTGCTTCAGTCGCGCGTACCAGGCCTCCAGATGCGGCATCGGCGCGCGCTCGATCGGCATCTCGAACCAGGCATAAATGAAACTGCCAAGCGGAATGTCGCCCATGCCGATTTCACTGCCGGACAGGTACGGCTGGTTTTTCAGGGCCTGATCGGCCATCGCCAGCAAGCCCTCGCATTCCTTGATCGCGGCATGGATCGCCGGCCAGTCCTGCTTGTCCGCCGGGGTGCGCAGAACGCCCCAGAACACCGTGCGGAAAGGGCCTGCAAAACTGGAAGTCGTCCAGTCCATCCACTTGTCAGCGGTGGCGCGGGTCTGCGGATCCGCCGGGTACCACGCGGTATCGGCCGCATGTTTTGCCAGCAGGTAACGCACGATGACATTGGATTCCCACAGCACAAAACCGTCGTCCTGTATCACCGGCACCCGCCCGTTCGGGTTCATTGCCCGGTACTCCGGTGTGTCGACCACACCAAACGCACCACCGGCATCAATGGCCTCGTAGGCCAGCCCGAGCTCTTCGGCAGCCCACAACGGTTTTCTGACATTCGACGAATTCTTGCGACCCCAGATCTTCAGCATGACCGCCTCTTTTCCAGTAAATGGGCAGGCAGCATACGCCGGATCAGAGGCTGCCGACATCACCGCGCATGTCACTGGACAACGGTTTCTGCTGATCGTTGAACAGGTGCGGATAACATTTCCGCAGATGTTCGAAGAAAAAGGATTCCGGTACATCGGCGAACTGACCGTGATCGACCAGGTACTCCATCAGCAGCGCGCCATCACTGTTGTAAGGGTGAAAAACGCTGTCGTTCATGCCGTCGAATTCCAGCGGTGCAACGTTGAACATTTCGCAGAGCTTCTGGTTGAACGCGGGTGTGGCTTTCACCCAGCGATCATTGAGAAACAGCTCGGTATAACCATGCATGGCGAACACCTCGCTTCTCAGCAGCTCAAGCAGACGCGGCGTCGACAGATGATTTTTCACATCCGCCAAACCAATTCGTGCAGGGATCCCGCAATGGCGCGCGCAAGCGGCGAGCAGCGTGGCTTTGGGCACGCAATAACTCTCACCCGCCGCCAGCGCGTAACTGCCGCGCAAGGTCTGCGGGTCGCGGCTGAAGGTGTACATGTTGTAACGCACCGCCTCGCGCACGGCGTAATAAAGACTGATCGCCTGCGCGCGCAGGTCGCGACTGGCACCACGGTGCTGCTCGGCGAACTCCACCACCGAGGGGTGGTCACTATCGATAAAGCGGCCGGGGCTCAGATACTCGTGCATGACGACATTCTCCTGATTGAGCCTCGAGTCTAGCGAGAGGTTCAGCACAGAGATAACGACGTTTCGGCCAAACATGCACGCAAAGACGCGGAAGCTGCGAACGATTTCCCACGCGTGTTGCCCACCGAACCTACAAAAGACATCCGGGGTTTCCCACGATTTCAATCACCTTGCTCTGACCGCCCCGTTTTGCAGATGCCGTCTAAGCTCTGGAGGGTCGGTTCGCCCTGGTTCACGGAGGATTAAATATGCTGTTGTTGTGGATACTGGTTCTGATCGTCGGCGTGGCGTATCTGGCCCACCGGCGCATCACCCCGCTGCCTGCACTGGGCATCATTGCCGCTTACCTGTTGGCGATGGGGATTTTCAGCCACGCGCCGGGCTGGCTGCTGCTGATTTTCTGGGTCATGCTGGCCCTGGTGGCCACCCCGCTGCTGTTGCCTGACCTGCGCCGCAAACACTTCACCGCGCCACTGTTCAGTTGGTTCCAGAAAACCCTGCCACCGATGTCGCAGACCGAACGCGACGCGATCGATGCCGGCACGGTGTGGTGGGACGGCGAACTGTTCAGCGGGCGCCCGGACTGGGACAAGCTGCTGTCCTATCCAAAAGCGCAACTGAGCGACGAAGAACAAGCGTTCATCGACGGCCCGACCGAAGAGCTCTGCGCCATGGTCACCGACTGGCAGATCGGCCAGTCGATGGACCTGCCGCCAGAAGCCTGGACGCACATCAAGGAACACGGTTTCTTCGCCCTGATCATTCCCAAGGAGTTCGGCGGCAAGGGTTTCTCCGCCTACGCTCACTCCCAGGTGGCGATGAAACTGGCGACCCGCAGCGGCGACCTCGCCTCCACCGTGATGGTGCCCAACTCCCTTGGCCCGGCCGAACTGCTGCTGCACTACGGCACCGACGAACAGCGCAATCATTACTTGCCACGACTGGCCCGGGGTGACGATATTCCATGCTTCGCGTTGACCGGCCCGCTCGCTGGTTCCGACGCCGGCGCCATGCCCGACACCGGGATCATCTGCAAGGGTGAATGGGAAGGCCAGGAAACCCTCGGCCTGCGCCTGAACTGGGAAAAACGCTACATCACCCTCGGTCCCGTCGCGACCTTGCTCGGTCTCGCCTTCAAGGCCTATGACCCGGATCACCTGCTCGGCGATAAAGAAGACCTGGGCATCAGCCTGGCGCTGATCCCGACCGACACCCCCGGCGTGGAAATCGGCCGTCGCCACCTGCCGCTGGGTGCAGCGTTCATGAACGGCCCCAACTCCGGCAAGGACGTGTTCATCCCGCTGGACTTCCTCATCGGCGGCCAGGACATGCTCGGCAAGGGCTGGATGATGCTGATGAATTGCCTGTCGGTCGGGCGTTCTATCTCGCTGCCGGCGGTAGGTACCGGTGCGGCCAAGTTCACCAGTCTGGTGACCGGGCAATACGCGCAGATCCGTGAGCAGTTCAATGTTCCGCTGTCGGCGTTCGAAGGCATTCAGGAAGCCATGGCACGCATCGGCGGCAACGCGTGGATGATGGACGCCGCCCGGATGCTGACCGCCAACGCTGTGGATCTGGGCGAGAAGCCCTCGGTGCTGTCGGCGATCCTCAAGTACCACCTCACCGAACGCGGCCGCGAGTGCATCAGCCACGCCATGGATGTGCATGGCGGCAAGGCGATCATCATGGGCCCGAACAACTATCTGGGCCGCAGCTGGAACGGTGCGCCGATCTTCATCACCGTGGAAGGCGCGAACATTCTTTCGCGCAACCTGATGATCTTCGGCCAGGGCGCGATCCGCTGCCATCCGTTCGTGCTCAAGGAAATGGCTCTCGCCGGTCGCGAGGACAAGGATCAGGCACTCAAGGAGTTCGATGGCCTGCTGCTCAAGCACATCGGATTTGCCGTGAGCAACGCCGCCAGCACGCTGGTGCTGAACCTTGGTTTCGGCCACTTCGAACACGCGCCGGGAGACAAGCTCAGCCAGGGTTATTTCCGCGCGCTCAACCGTCAGGCTGCCGCGTTTGCCATGCTCGCCGACCTGAGCATGATGCTCCTGGGCGGAGAACTGAAACGACGCGAGCGGCTGTCGGCCCGTCTGGGCGATGTGCTGAGCAACCTGTATCTCGCCTCGGCGGCGCTCAAGCGTTATCACGACCTCGATTCCCCGGCGTACATGGAGCCGCTGTTCAGATGGGCCATGGAAGAAAGCCTCGGCCAGTCGGAAAAGGCCCTGGATGAACTGCTGACCAACTTCCCGAACCGGGTTTTCGGCTGCCTGTTGCGGGTGATCGTGTTCCCGTTCGGTCGTCGTCACAAAGGCCCGTCGGACAGACTCGGTGCCGAAGTGGCTGGCGTCATCGGTCGGGCCAAGGGCGATCCGGCGCTGGAAGAACTGCTCGCCGGCTGCTATCGCCCGCAATCGGCGGACGATGCGGTCGGTGCACTGCAACACGCCTGCGATCAGTTGAACGCTGCGCAACCGTTGCACAAAAAGCTGCATTCATCGCTCAAGAGCGGCCAGGTCAAACCGGTCGCCGGCGAACACGTCATCGATGCAGCACTTGAAGCCGGGGTGTTGCAGGCGGTGGAAGCCCAGACCCTGCGTAATGCCGAAGCGGCGCGGCGTAAGGTGATCGATGTCGATGACTTCGACAAAGAGGAACTGAAACCGGCGGAAGGGAAAGTCCGCTGATCCCTTCAATCAGTGAAAAACGGGCGCAGGGGCTTTATACTCCCGCGCCCGTTTTGCTCTTGAGGACTTATCTCGTGTCCAACGTCGTTGCCAATCATCTGGTTTTGCTCGACCACCTGCGCAGTATCCTGGTCGCCGTAGGTGAGGCCGATCAGGTTCCCGAAGAAAGCCATGCCCTGTTCCTGGAGCGTTTCGACGAACTGCTGGCGTCACTGCCGATCGAGCCGATCGAAAGCCAATACCTGGGCCAGGACATCCTGACTCAAGTGATTACCCGCTATCCGCAAATTGCCCACCTGATCCCGCGGGATCTGCTGTGGTTCTTCGCAGGCGATTGCCTGCACTACCTGTCCGATGAAGAAATCGACATGTATCAGGCGCTGGAAGAACGCCGTTACGAAGCCGAACAGAACGACGAGCCGTTCGACTGGAATCAGGAAAAACAGCTGCTGGCGATGTCCGCCCAGGACAGCAAGCACTGATTTTCGCCCGGTAAAGAAAAGGCCCGCATGGTGATCCATGCGGGCCTTTTTCATGCGGTTAAAGCAGCCCTTCACTCTCGGGCAATTCGTACTCGGCCAAGGCTTTTGAACCGGTGGGTTTTCCGGGCCTGCTCAATGTCGGCTCTTTCTCCAGGCACTCCACCAGATAGTCGATGAACACCCGCAGCTTCGGTGGCAGGTAGCGCGTTGGTGAATGCAGCAACCACAATCCGCCATGGTAGGACGCCAGGAATGTCCAGTCCGGCAGAACCTGCACGACCAGCCCCTGTTCCAGGGCATAGCGAGCCGTGAAATACGGCAGGCTGCCGATTCCGATGTGCTGCAACACAGCACCCAGACGCACGCCGGTGTGATTGGCGGCATACCGGCCACGCACGCCGACCGTCACTGCCTTACTGCCCTTCTTGAATTTCCAGCGCGCATCGCTCGGGGTTTCGCCCAGGTAGATGCAGCTGTGATTGAGCAAGTCATGGGGATGAGTCGGTGCGCCATGTTCGGCCAGATACTGCGGCGTCGCGCAGAGCAAATGGTCGATTGTCAACAACTGCCGTCCAACCAACCCCGCCGGCGGCCGCTCTGTGATGCGAATCGCCAGGTCGACATGATCGTCGATCAGATCCACCTGGCGGTCTTCCAGCAGCAACTCCACATCGACCTTCGGATAACGGCGTAGAAATTCCGGCATATGCGGATGAATCACGAAGCGTCCGACCGCTTTCGGCACACTGACCCGCACCAGTCCTTCGACTTCGTGGGTGAACTGGCCGCTGATCTCCATCACTGACCTTGCGGCGCTGACCATCTCCTGGCAGCGCTTGAATACCTCTTCACCGCCATCACTCAAGCGCAATTTGCGCGTGGTGCGTTGCAGCAGCCGCGTGGCCAATGCCTTTTCCAGCCGGGAAATACTGCGGCTGACCGCCGAGGGCGACGAACCCAATTGACGAGCGGCCTCGGAAAAGCTGCCGGTCTCCACGACCTTGACGAAAATCGCCATTTCACCGAGCAACGGCAGAGGAAGATTTATGCTCACAGCGCAACAGTCCTTTGATGTTTGAACGGATTATCACGTTATTGCACGATTCATATAATTAAAAAAGAAACTTTAATAAGGGCATGGAATATGACGCTTCGCCTCTTTTTCCATAGTGATGACCTCAAGGCCAATGTGGAAGTCCTCGACTGCACGCCCCACGAGAACGAATTCGCTGTTGTGTTGCGAGCCACGCTTTTTCATCCTCAGGGCGGCGGCCAGCCCTGCGACACTGGTTGGATCGGCGATAGCCAGGTTCTGCGCGTCGTACAGGATCCAGACCGAATTGTTCACTACGTCAGCCAGCCGGTACCACTGGGCATGACCCAGATTCGCGTCGATGAAGAACGTCGCCGCTTCAATACCCGCATGCACTCTGCCGGGCATTTGATTGGTCACTTTGTCCAGGCCATGGGCTGGATGCCGATCAAGGCACACCACTGGCCGGACGAAGGTCGGGTGCAATTCAAGCCAGGGGAATCGGCGCAGGAAGTCGATGCGCATACCGTTCAATACGGCATCGGGCAATGGATCGAACACGATCTGCCCCGCCTGACGTCCCTGCGCGAAGGCGCGCGGGAAATCGGCTTCGGTGAACTGCCAGCCTACGGTTGCGGTGGCACCCATGTACGCAGCCTGAAGGATCTGGGCACAGTCACGATCGCGTCCCTTTCGCAGAAGAAAGGCACGTTGTCCGTCCACTACAGCGTGGATTGAGGATTTCGGGCGCTGCCAGATGCAGCGTCCGACGCCGGGGGAACCGCGCTCGCCGGTTCCGTTGACTACTCGTTAGATGGACCTGAAACCATGATGCTTGACGTCGAGCGTCTCGATGAGACGTGCATAAAAAAACTGGCCAACGAAGAAGTCCTCGCCATCCGCGTCAAAGGCTTTTTGCCTGAAGACCAGGCGATCCGGATTGGCGACAAGATCCTCGAGCCCGGCTTCGAGGGCTATATCAACGCGCCCAGCATTGGCCGAATCGGCATGGCGTTCTATGAGGCGGAAAACCAGCCGTTGCTGATCGAGGATTACTTCGAACGCGCCACCAGCAACATCGCCGAACTGCGCAACCGCTGCGCACCCTACTCGTCGCCGGTCGACACCCTGCGCTGCATGCTCGACGAATCCTGGCCGGCTGGTGCCCATCTGGAAAACCTCTACGGTCGCAAGATGTATGTCGGTCTGTCACGGGTGGTCAAACCCGGCGTCTGCTTCCTGGCCCACCACGACATCTTCGCCAAGGACGCGCCGGAGAGTTTCCAGGCTCACAGCCTGGAGGCGCAATTCGCCTGCAACGTCTATCTGAACATGCCGACCGAGGGTGGCGCGTTGCAGATGTGGGAAGACGACATTTCACCGGACCGGTTCGACGAGATGCGCGGCGACAGCTACGGCATCGATCCGGCGCTGCTCGGCCCGCCAGCCCTCGAAGTACGCCCGGAACCGGGGGATTTCATCATGTTCAATTCGCGTCGTATGCACTCGGTAACGCCGGGTGTGGCCGATCCGCGCTTGAGCCTTTCGTTTTTTGTCGGCTATCGCGGCAACGCTTCACCCCTGACTTTCTGGAGCTGAAATGACATCGAATTACCTGGGCGAGTTTCTGGCGCTGGCCACCATCCACTTTCTGGCCGTGGTTGCTCCCGGCCCGGACTTTGCCGTGACCATCCGCCAGAGTGTGCGATTCGGTCGACTGGTCGGCATCTGCACGGCACTGGGCATCGGCGCGGGGATTTCCGTACACGTGCTGTACACCCTGCTGGGCGTCGGTGCCTTGATGCACACCACGCCCTGGCTACTGACAGTGGCCAAGGTCGTGGGCGGCGCCTACATCTTTTACCTGGGCATCAGCCTGATCCGCAGCAAACCCAAGACAACGCTGGAAGGTGAAAAGACCAGCGACGAGCCACTGGTCGAACAATCGCTGTTCAAGGCGTTTACCACCGGTTTCCTGACCAACGCCACCAATCCCAAGGCAACGCTGTTTTTCCTGGCGATCTTCACCACGATCATCAGCGCCAGCACGCCGCTGGAAATCCAGGCCCTGTACGGACTGTGGATGTGCGGAGTCAATGCATTGTGGTTCGTGATCGTTGCGCTGTTCTTTTCAAGCAGCAAAGTGCGGCTGCTGTTCATGCGCATGGGGCACTGGTTCGAGCGCAGCATGGGGGTGATTTTGATCCTGTTTGCCGGGCGACTGGTGCTGTCGATGTAAGCATGCGGATAGGAGAAGCCCGGCCCAGACAGATTGGACGGGCTTTTTCGATTCTGCGCCGCTTTTGCATTTCTGTGCGACGCGTCCCACTTCGGGGGCTCCCCTATCGCTTGCTTGTGGTGTTAGTTTGCGAAACCGTCTGACGCATCGATCAGACACTTCCTACTCACTGCCTGCAAAGGAATGCCCTTAGCAATGGACTTTTCACTCAAGCAACTGGCCGCATCAACCCTGATTCTGGCCAGCCTTTCGTCCGTGACACTGCCCGCCCACGCCAACATCACACCGCAGCAAAGCGCGACCATCCTCAAGACATTCAGCGATGCAAAGGTCAGTGATTTCCGTCAGTTCCTCGGCGAAGTGGCCAAGAGCGACCTGAGCAAGACCGACGACCTGCGCCCGTCCATCAGTGCGTTTCTCGACAACAAGACACTGACCGCTGAACAGCAAAACGAGATCTATCGCCTGCTGGGCCTCTACACCCGGGCGAAATACGGCAAGGCCGCTCTCGAAACCCTGCGCGAACTGGTCGAGATCCCGACTGATCGCAAAGAGGGTGTCGCCCAGCACGAGAATCCTGAATTCATCAAGATCGCCGCCAAGATCAAGGACCTGGCCGAGTCCTTTGGTTTGAACTACCGAAACGTCGACAATCGTGTCTACGAAATTTCTCTCGATGGCAGCGGCAAGGAAGTCGTGGGCATTCACGCGCACGCCGACGTGGTGCCAGTGACACCGGAAAACTGGGTGCTGAAGGACGGTACCAAACTCGACCCATTCAAGGTCACATTGATCGGCGACCGCATGTATGGCCGTGGCACCGAGGACGACAAGAACGGGATCGTGGTGACGCTGTATGCCATGAAGGTGATCAAGGAAGAAAAGCTGCCGCTGGCCCGCAATTTCAAACTACTGGTGGACACCACCGAAGAAACCACTGGCGACGCGATTCCTTACTACTTCGAGCGCAACCCGACGCCGGAGTACAACCTGGCGCTGGATGGCGGCTACCCGGTGGTGATCGCCGAGAAAGGCTACGGCACGGTCATGGCCAAATTTGCCAAGCGCAAGGCCGAGGGCAAAGGTGCGGAACTGATCTCGATGACCGGCGGCATGGCGACCAACCAGATTCCATCGGTTTCGCTCGTCACTCTGGTGACAGACAAGCCTGCCGAGCTGGCCGCCAGTCTGCAAAAGGCCGGTAACGAATACGCCAAACAACATGGCGGCGACTTCGAAGTGAATGCCAAGGTCGATGGCAAGGACGTGAAACTCAGCGTTACCGGCGTTTCCGCGCACTCTTCAGAGCCTGAGTCCGGCGTCAACCCGGTCGCCCGCATGCTGGACTTCATCCACAGTGTGGATGGCAAGATCGCGCTCAAACACAACCACATCACCGATGCCGCCCGTTACGCCGCCGACAACTGGGGCCTGGACTACAAGGGTGGCAAGCTGGGCGTCGGTTTCGCCGATGACTTCATGGGCCCGCTGACCACCTCGCTGACCTATGTCGGGATGGATGACAAAACCTTCAAACTCGCGATCAACCTGCGTGTGCCGAAGGGCAAGTCGCCGCAAGTGCTCAAAACCGAAATCGCCGACAAACTGGCGGCCTGGAGCAAGAAAACCCACGTCGCGGTCAACTTCGATTACTCGATCGCCGAGCCGATGTACCGCAACCCTGAAGGCGAATGGGTCAAGGCGCTACTGGCCGTGTCCACCGAAAACCTGGGCATGAAACACGAGTTCGGCACCTCTGCCGGCGCCACCTCGGTGCATGAGCTGCCCAACGGTGTGCAATTCGGTCTGGCCCGACCTGAGGTCAAATACACCGGTCACACAGACGGCGAGTTCAAGACCGTTGACCAGTTCCTGCTGGACCTGCAGATCGTTACTGAAATGATGGGCCGCATCGGGCAACTGCCGAAGCTCTGATCGCGACACTGGCCCACCACCTTGGCGGGCCAACAAAAAAGGACCGTGAGGTCCTTTTTTGTTGCGCGACAAATAACGCACAAACAAAAACGCCGCTCATCACTGAGCGGCGTTTTTGTTGAATATGGAGCGGGAAACGAGACTCGAACTCGCGACCCCGACCTTGGCAAGGTCGTGCTCTACCAACTGAGCTATTCCCGCAATGGCGTCCCCTAGGGGACTCGAACCCCTGTTACCGCCGTGAAAGGGCGGTGTCCTAGGCCACTAGACGAAGGGGACAGGCTACAACTTTCACTAATAAAAACGCCGCTCATTGCGGAGCGGCGCTTCTTGAATTTGGAGCGGGAAACGAGACTCGAACTCGCGACCCCGACCTTGGCAAGGTCGTGCTCTACCAACTGAGCTATTCCCGCAAATGGCGTCCCCTAGGGGACTCGAACCCCTGTTACCGCCGTGAAAGGGCGGTGTCCTAGGCCACTAGACGAAGGGGACACGCTACCCGGAACACATGGTGTGTGTTTCGGTGCCCAGATCCGCATCCGAAGACTTGGTTCTGGTTTCACTCAGCACCGCCCGAAGGCACTGCCGTTTAAAATTGGAGCGGGAAACGAGACTCGAACTCGCGACCCCGACCTTGGCAAGGTCGTGCTCTACCAACTGAGCTATTCCCGCATTGGCGTCCCCTAGGGGACTCGAACCCCTGTTACCGCCGTGAAAGGGCGGTGTCCTAGGCCACTAGACGAAGGGGACACACTACAACATTCACTCCCTGCCGCGTTTCGCTGTGTGCTTTACGCTGCAAGTGGCGCGCATTCTATGGATGGATTGGAAGGTCGTCAACCCCCTGATATAAATTTATTTAAATCAATGACTTCGCCCTGCTTTACGCGCCGATTCGGACTTTTCCGTCGCCCGACGATTGACGCCTATATTCCGACACTCGCCAAGGCGCTATAGTCCACGGCACAGGTGATGGCAATCTGTACCCCAAGGGCCAGCATTTATATAAGCAGGCTTGCGGCCGATACAGATGAAGCTTCGCTGATCCAACCCGTCGAGCGGCGCTAGGCTCCTATATGCCGAGCTACTACACTCGCACGCGAACCCTATAAAGAGGTCTTACCGGTGACACCACTCATGATCACCCTGCTAGTCATAGCCGGGATCGCAATCTTGATCGCCATTGGCTACATGAACCATGTGGTGGAAAACACCAAACTGGAGAAGGCCCGCACCAAGGTCGAACTCAACGACCGCCTGCGCCGTTGCGGCGAACTGACCGAAACCTTCCCCGGCCAGTTCATGACCCCTGCCCTCAAGCTGCTGATGACCCGCCTGGAACTGAACGTCTGCCAGCGTCTGCTGAATCTGGAAAAAACCAGTGCCACCACCAAGGCCCGCATCACCGAACTGAGCGCCCTCGTCGCCCAGGGCGAATCGATCCCGGTCAACAATCCGCCAGCCCCGATACAGACCGAAGCCAAGGCCAAAGACGTCCGCTTCCTCCTCGAAGCCCTCCACGGCCAGATCACCCGCGCCGCCCAGGACGGTTTCCTGCCACCGAACGAAGCCAAGCACTGGATTCGCGAAGTACGCCATATTCTGGTGTTGCTGCACATCGAGTTCTTCAACAACCTCGGCCAGCACGCCCTGCAACAAAACCAGCCAGGCCAGGCCCGTCTCGCGTTTGAACGCGGCGTGCAATACCTGCGCAAACAGCAGGACCCGCAGATCTACGCCGAACAACTCCAATACCTGGAAAAACTCCTGGCCCGCGCCAACGCCCAGGTCATGGACAAGATCGCTCCGGTCGAAGGCGAAGAAAACCAGCTGACTGCCGGCCTCAAGGATGTCGAGGCAGATGCGGACTGGAAAAAGAAAGTGATTTACGACTGAGTGTAGTCAGAGAGAGAAGCCACCGAGAGGTGGCTTTTTTATTGGCTTCAAAGCAGAAGATCACAAGCCCCCCTCACCCTAACCCTCTCCCTAAGGGAGAGGGGACTGACCGAGTTGTTTGGGAGAGGTACGCCGACGTGAAATACCGAGTTGAACTCGGGTTTTAAAACGCGTGCAACTCGACTCCTGCTGCTGCACCTTCTTCTGCTTCTTCTGCTTCTTCTGCTTCTTCTGCTTCCTCTGCCCTTCTGCCCTGGCTTAGGCTTTGGCTCTACACCACTCAACACGATGAGCGTTAGCTCGAGTACCGCTTTTGACGTACCGGCCCCATCGGAAGGCTGAGTGGAGGGATTTATCCGGGGGTGGGCGCGTAGCGCCGTTTGGCGAAGCCAAACACATCGAGAGGAGGTGCAGCGAAGCAAACCGGAGGCGATGCCCCCGGATGAATCCCGGAACGAAGGAACACCGAGCCTCAGCGAGGTGCCGAACGCCGGGGCCTAGACCTTTTGGTTCCTTTTGGGGCGTTTGCCAAAAGGGACTCGCCGTAAGGGCGAAACCGCCAGCCGCAACACCCAAAAAAACGGATATTCACCCAAACCACCCCAAAACCTGGTCGGCCCCAAGGCCGCCAAGGTCAAAGCCGAAAGTGCCCCACCATCCCCCGCAACTCACTCCCCAACTGCGCCAGCTCAACACTCGAAGCCGCATTCCCGCGCATCGCAATCGAAGACTGATCTGCACTCGCCCGAATACTGGTCACACTGCGATTGATCTCCTCAGCCACCGAACTCTGCTCCTCGGCCGCTGCCGCAATCTGCTGATTCATCTGCTGAATCAACGAAACCGCCGCCGCGATACTCCCCAGCGCACTTTCGGTCTGCAACGCATCACTCACCGCCAGCTTCACCAGCTCGCCACTGCTCTGAATCTGCTGCACCGACGAATGCGCCGCCGAACGCAAGGCGCTAACCAGTCGTTCGATCTCCTCGGTCGACTGCTGCGTGCGCCGGGCCAGCGCTCGCACCTCGTCGGCAACCACCGCAAAGCCCCTGCCCTGCTCGCCCGCCCGCGCGGCTTCGATCGCGGCGTTGAGCGCCAGCAAATTAGTCTGCTCGGCAACACTCTTGATCACTTCGAGTACCGTGCCGATGTTCTGGATTTCTGCGCTCAGGCTTTCGATGCTCGAACTGGCCGACGTCGCCGAATCCGCCAGTTGCTCGATCCGCGCCATGCTCTGGCGCACCACCTGCTGGCCACTCTCGACCTTGTCGTCGGCAGTCTGCGCTGCGAGCGCGGCTTCTTCGGCATTGCGCGCCACGTCATGAACGGTGGCGGTCATCTGGTTCATGGCCGTGGCAACCTGCTCGGTTTCCTCTTTCTGGCTGCTGACTTCAAGGTTGGTCTGCTCGGTCACCGCCGACAGCGATTGCGCGGAACTGGCCAACTGTTCAATGCCCGCCTGCAATCCGCTGACGATGGTGCTGAGGCCCGCGCCCATCTGCCGCATGGATTGCATCAATTGACCGATCTCGTCATGACGGGTCACCTCCACTGTTGCGCTCAAGTCACCGGCAGCAATCCGCTGAGCAACCTGCATCACGCTGCGCAACGGGGCGACGATCAACCGGGTGATCACCCACGCCGCAACCAGCCCAACCAACAGCGCCAACGCTGACGAGCCGATGATCAGCACCGAGTTCTTCTTCAGCTCCCCCTGCATCGCGACGTCCTGGGCGACATAGGCCTGATCGACCCGTTCCACCACTTGTGCGGCTCGCTGATGCAGTTGCTCGTAGACGGTTTTTTCCTGAGCCAGAAGCCCGGTGTACTCGGCGAGCTTGTCATTGAAACCGGCGATGTGGCCTGAGACCTCATTGAGAACCGTCAGATAACCTTCGTCCTTGACCGTGGATTTCAGTTGTTCGGCTTGCGCCTGAGCCTGCGCGGCCTGTTCGATGTTGCCTTTGGCGCTGTCGTCACCCTTGCGGCTCTGATCCAGCCGCACCCGCGCTTCGTTCATGGCTTGCAGCATCAAGCGCGAGACCTGGCTGACCTGACTGGCCTGTTCGATGAACTGCGCCCCATCCTTGCCCTCGCTGTCTTTCAGCGTGTATGCGCCGTCATCGGCAAGCCCGGCCTGCAGGACGTCGAGGTTGTTGGCAACGCTGGACACCGACCAACTGGCCATTTCCAGCGCCAGATCCTTGGCCTGGGTCAGCGACACGAACTCATCGAACGCCTTGCGGTAAGCACCAAGGGACTGCTGGACATCGTTCATGACCGACTCATTGCCCGGCGATTGAGCCTTGAGCTGATCGGCCATGGCGATCAGGCCCTCCACGCCCTCGTGCAAGGCATCAGCGGTTTTCGAGTTGCCGTGCAAGGCGTAGTCCTGTTCCAGCAGACGCACTTTCAGCAAGCCGCTGTTGAGCGAGGACATCTGCTTGAGCCCGTCGAAGCGCTGACTGATGGTCTGCAGGGACCAGACGCCGATGGCCGCCACCAGCGCGGTCAACAGCAGGACCAGCACAAACCCGATACCCAGTTTTTTCGCCATACCGAGGTTGGCAAAACGTCCTTGCACGGCCGAAATCATTGCGCGTAGTCCCCTGCCAAAGTCTGTTGCCGAAGAGTCGCAACGGCCATGAACCAGCACAAGTCTCTGGCGTCGGAATAATGGCAAAAAGCTACGCGCGCGTCGTTTTCAGAACACTTGAGGTCGATCCACAGCCGTACTGCGAAAAAACTGTCGCGCCCGCGGATCGCAGGCGTAAGCCACATTGATGCGCTGCCAGTCACTCGTTTCCCCGCTGGGACTGAACGACGTCGCACAGGACAGTTGCACGCCATGGCGCAAGGCTTGTCTACGCAAGCGTCCCTCGTCCGACAGCGGCGAACGCGCCCAGATGAACAGCCCGCCCGTCGGCTTGCCAAACACCTCCCAATCGGCATCTTCCAGCGCCTGCAAGGCCGCCGCACGATCGGTATTGAGCCGCTGGCGCTGGCGCTGCACCAGTTTGCGATACGCACCGCTGGCCAGCAGTGCCGCAAGAACCGCCTCACTGAACCTTGAAGTGCCCATGCAACTGATCATCTTGACCCGCGCCAGTTGCTCGATCACCTCGGGACTGGCCATCACGAAACCTGCCCGTAACGAGCTGCTCAGCGTCTTGGAAAAACTGCCGATGTAAATCACCCGCCCGTCTTCATCCAGTGCCGCCAGGCGCGTGCCGCTGCCGTTATGCATGTCGGCGTAGACGTCATCTTCGATCAGTTGCAAATCGTAGGTTTTGCTCAATTCCAGAATGCGTCGAGCGACTGCCGGCGCCAGACAGCTACCCGTAGGGTTGTGGTGGTGGCTGTTGATAAACAGCGCCGCCGGCCGAAATTGCCGCAGCAGTGCCTCGAGCGCCTCAAGGTCCGGTCCGCCTGGGGTACGGCGAACCTCCAGCATACGCACGCCATGCAGCCGCAAGAGATCGAACAGCGGCGCATATCCCGGCGTTTCCACCACCACACAATCACCGGCCCGAAACAGCGTACGCACGATCAGGTCCAGCCCATGGCTGGCACCGGCCGTGGTCAACACACCGTCCTCATCGGCGACGATATCGAGCAGCCTGAGTCGTTTGACGATTTGCTCGCGCAGCGCGGGGAGCCCTAGAGGCGTGTTGTAGTTGAACAGGCTGGCCATGTCGGTGCGGGCCACCTGACGGATCGCGTAGCTGAGATCATCGGGTTCTCGCCAACTCTCCGGCAGAACGCCGTCGCCCAGTTTCAACCCGCCGCGCCGTTGCGGATCCGTATCACAGCCGTGGCGCTCGCCTTCGAAAGCCGGGCTGTCGAGGGCCTTGCAACACTTCGGCAATGTGGCCGCGACCATGAACCCGGCCCCTTGCCGCGAGGCCAGCACGCCCTGTGCCACCAGACGCTCGCAAGCTTCCATGACGCTCGACTGGCTGAGCAGGTTCAACCGCGCGATTTCTCGCACGGAAGGCAGGCGCGTGGATGGTGGCACCTCTCCCTGCACGACCCATTCGATCAATCCATCAACAATCTGCTGTACAACCGGCACCATTGCCTGTCGGTCAATTCTCAATTCCATGAGTACCCAAACTCCTGTCCGTTTTGCCCGCAGCAGTAAATCACAGCCGCGCCGGTCAGGCTGTGCGACAACGCCGTCAAAAGCCATCGTTCTAACTATTTGAAACACATTGTTTATCAATGACATGGAACCGAGCGCAGGCGAAAAAAAACCCGCTGGCAGGCGGGTCTTTTTCCTGCAACAGCAGATGCTTTTTCAGAACGCGGTCACGCCACCGTCCACAGCCAGTGAATGGCCGGTGGTGAACGCTGCACCATCGCTGCACAGGTAAAGTACGGCGCTGGCAATCTCCTCGACCTTGCCGATACGACCCAACGGGTGCATGGCGTTGGCAAATTCGCCTTTCTTCGGGTCTGCCTCATAGGCGCGACGGAACATGTCGGTATCGATCACCGCCGGGCAAACCGCGTTGACGCGGATTTTCTTCTTGGCGTACTCGATGGCGGCAGACTTGGTCAGACCGATCACCGCATGCTTGGAGGCGGCGTAGATGCTCATCTTCGGCGCGGCGCCCAATCCGGCCACCGACGCGGTGTTGACGATCGCCCCGCCGCCCTGGGCCAGCAGCAACGGCAACTGGTACTTCATGCACAGCCAGACACCTTTGACGTTGACGCCCATGATCGCGTCGAACTCATCCATCGAGCCTTCGGCCAGTTTGCCTTTCTCGATTTCGATGCCGGCGTTGTTGAAGGCATAGTCGAGACGGCCGTAGGTCTTGATCACCTCGTCCATCAGATTTTTCACTTCGCTTTCGACGGTAACGTTGCATCGCACGAAGGTCGCTTCGCCGCCGGCGGTACGAATCAGCCCCACCGTCCCCTCGCCCCCGGCAGCATCCAGATCGGCCACCACCACTTTCAGACCTTCAGCGGCGAACGCCTGGGCGGTCGCGCGGCCAATACCATTGGCGGCGCCCGTGACGACGGCAACCTGACCGGAAAACGTCATGCTCATTGTTATGTCCTCAAATGCGGGGGGGATTGATGAGCAGCATAGCCACAGGGGCCTGAGTGACGTCAGCACTATCAAAAGGCCGGTTAGGCTTTCATGAATCGCAGTGATGAAACCCCGCCGGGGACTATCACCGTACTGGATCAGCCTGCATTCGCCCCGTGAGCCAACCTTGCGGCATCGCCCCTGAAGGTCTATCAACAAGGCTTCATTCAATTCGAGTGCCTGTCATGACCAACCAGACCAATCGCCAGTTCCTGCTCGCCAAACGCCCAGTGGGCGCCGCCACCCGTGAGACCTTCACCTATCAGGAAGTACCGGTCGGCGAGCCGGCGGCGGGGCAGATTCTGGTCAAGAACGAATACCTGTCCCTCGATCCGGCCATGCGCGGCTGGATGAACGAAGGCAAGTCCTACATTCCGCCGGTGGGTCTGGGCGAAGTCATGCGCGCATTGGGCGTAGGCAAAGTCGTCGCGTCAAACAATCCGGGGTTTGCCGTCGGGGACTACGTCAACGGTGCCATTGGCGTGCAGGATTATTTCCTCGGCGAGCCAAGAGGTTTCTACAAGGTCGATCCGAAACTGGCACCGCTGCCGGTTTATCTGTCCGCACTGGGCATGACCGGCATGACCGCCTACTTCGCCCTGCTCGATGTCGGCGCACCGAAAGCCGGCGACACCGTGGTGCTGTCCGGCGCAGCGGGCGCGGTCGGCAGCATCGCCGGGCAGATTGCCAAGATCAAAGGCTGCCGGGTCATAGGCATCGCTGGCGGCGCTGACAAGTGCAAGTTCCTGATCGATGAACTGGGTTTCGACGGCGCCATCGACTACAAGAGCGAAGACGTACTGGCAGGCCTTAAACGTGAATGCCCGAAAGGCGTAGACGTGTATTTCGACAACGTCGGCGGCGACATCCTCGACGCGGTGTTGAGTCGTCTGAACTTCAAGGCACGCGTGGTGATCTGCGGCGCGATCAGCCAGTACAACAACAAGGAAGCGGTCAAAGGCCCGGCCAACTACCTGTCGCTGCTGGTCAACCGCGCGCGGATGGAAGGCTTCGTGGTGATGGATTACGCCGCACAGTACGCGAGCGCCGCCCAGGAAATGGCCGGCTGGATGGCCAAGGGTCAGCTCAAGAGCAAGGAAGACATCGTCGAAGGCCTGGAAACCTTCCCTGAGACACTGGGCAAACTGTTCAGCGGCGAGAACTTCGGCAAACTGGTGTTGAAGGTCTGAAAAACAAATAAGGGAGCCATCGGGCTCCCTTATTTGATGCTTCAGCAGTTCGCTCAGGCCAGTTCGGCAACCACCGAGGCCAGTGCCTTGGCCGGATCTGCCGCCTGGCTGATCGGACGGCCGATCACGAGATAGTCGGAACCGGCATCCAGCGCCTGACGCGGGGTCAGGATGCGACGCTGATCGTCCTGGGCGCTGCCCGCCGGACGAATCCCCGGGGTCACCAGTTGCAGCGACGGATGCGCGGTTTTCAGCGCAGTGGCTTCCAGCGCCGAGCACACCAGACCGTCCATCCCGGCCTTCTCGGCCAGCGCCGCCAGCCGCAACACTTGCTCCTGCGGCTCGATGTCCAGACCGATACCCGCCAGATCCTCACGCTCCATGCTGGTCAGCACGGTCACACCGATCAGCAACGGCTGCGGGCCGCTGCGTTTGTCCAGTTCTTCACGGCAGGCCGCCATCATGCGCAGGCCACCGGAGCAGTGAACGTTGACCATCCACACGCCCATCTCGGCGGCAGCCTTGACCGCCATCGCAGTGGTGTTGGGAATATCGTGAAATTTCAGGTCGAGGAACACTTCAAAACCCTTGTCACGCAGGGTGCCGACGATTTCCGAGGCACAGCTGGTGAACAGTTCCTTGCCCACTTTGACCCGGCACAGTTTCGGGTCCAACTGGTCGGCCAGCTTCAGTGCGGCGTCACGGGTGGGGAAATCCAGGGCGACGATGATAGGAGTCTGGCAGGCGGACATGGATGGGCTCTCAGGCAAGTCGAAATCGGCGCGCATTGTAGCGGAACCGGCGGCGGCGCGGCACCCGATGATCGGTAAATCGTCGCGCCGGACGTGATCAGCATAGCCTTGCAGGGTATTGTGTCGAAGCCGATACACAACCGACACGCCGACAACATGCGCCCGCGCTAGCCTCGCCAGCCGCAACATGTCCTTACAGCAGCCCTTCCCGCCTCACGGCCGGACGCCTATGCTGAAACCACAACCTCGCAGCCTATCTTTGTGGTTGGCGGCTTACTGGCAGATGAACAGCCTCATGCACAACTCCCTAGTCTCCGTGAATGAAGAGCAGAAAGACGACAAGCGCTGGAGCATCCGGGCACTGATCGTCGACGATGACGTGCCGATCCGCGAACTGATGATCGACTACCTGGCCCGTTTCAACATTCACGCCAGCGGCGTCACCGACGGAGCGGCCATGCGCCAGGCGATGCAGGCCGAACATTTCGACGTGGTGGTACTCGACCTGATGCTGCCCGGCGAAGACGGCCTGTCGCTGTGCCGCTGGCTGCGCGCCGAATCCGACATCCCGATCCTGATGCTCACCGCACGTTGCGAACCCACCGACCGGATCATCGGCCTGGAACTGGGTGCCGATGACTACATGGCCAAACCGTTCGAACCTCGGGAACTGGTGGCGCGAATCCAGACGATTCTGCGTCGGGTGCGCGACGACCGCACCGAACAGCGTGCGAACATTCGCTTCGACAACTGGCGCCTGAACAGCGTCCTGCGTCAGTTGATCGCCGACGACGGCCTGGTGGTGCCGCTGTCCAACGCCGAATTCCGCCTGCTCTGGGTGTTCATCGAACGTCCGCGCCGGGTGCTCAGCCGCGAACAGTTGCTGGACGCCGCCCGTGGTCGCTCAATTGAAGCATTCGATCGCAGTATCGACCTGCTGGTCTCGCGCCTGCGGCAAAAACTCGGCGACGACCCGAAAGCCCCACAGCTGATCAAAACCGTACGCGGTGAGGGTTATTTGTTCGACGCACGGGACATCGGCTGATGCGGTTGCGCTTCGACACGCTGTTCGGCCGCCTGTTTGGTGTGCTGTTCGTGGCGATCGTCCTGGCGCACCTGTTGGCTTTCGCTTGGTTCCACCATTACGGCCCGCCACCACCGCCTCCACCACCCGAGTTTTCTGAAGGAATGGACGGCCAACGGCCGCCGCCAGATCCGCGCTTCGCACGTCGTCCCCCGCGCCCATGGTTTGGCGGACCGCTGGTGCCGCTGACCTTTCAGTTCATCTCATTGATGATCGCGGCGTGGTACGGCGCCAAACTGCTGAGCCGGCCGATCCAGCGCCTGAGCGATGCTGCCGAACGCCTCAGTGAAAACCTCGACAGCCCGCCGCTGGACGAGTCCGGCCCGCGCGAAGCCCGCCAGGCGGCGCACACTTTCAACCTGATGCAGCAGCGAATTCGCGAACAGGTGCAGCAACGCGCGCGCATGCTAGGCGCCGTCTCCCACGACCTGCGCACACCGCTGTCGCGGTTGAAACTGCGCCTGGAAAAGATCGACGATGACAAACTGCAGGGCCAGATGCGTCAGGACCTGGACGACATGATCGGCATGCTCGACGCCACCCTCACCTACCTGCACGAACAACGCACCAGCGAAGCGCTGCAACTGATGGACGTGCAGGCGTTGGTCGAGTCCCTGTGCGAGAACGCCCAGGACCAGGGCGCCGACGTGCAGGTCAGCGGCCACTGCGCGCCCTTGCAGGTGCAGCCGATGGCTTTGCGTTCCTGCATCAACAACCTGATGGACAACGCCTTGCGCTACGCCGGGCAGGCACGCATCGAACTGCAGGATCAGCGCGAACAACTGCTGATCCGCGTCATCGACCACGGCCCGGGCATCGCCGTCGACAAACGCGAAGCCGTTTTCGAACCGTTCTTTCGTCTGGAAGGCTCACGCAACCGCAACTCCGGCGGCGTCGGCCTGGGCATGACCATCGCCCGGGAAGCCGCGCAACGCCAGGGCGGACAGTTGAACCTCGAAGAAACCCCAGGCGGCGGCCTCACTGCCGTGATTCGCTTGCCCCGCCACTGAAGCCGACTGTGTACCGCCCGGTACAAAATCCATATACCCACGACACCTCCCGCCTTGACGCTGCGTAAACCGGTACACAAACCGGTTTTCCAGCCCAAGGAGAGAGCCTGATGATCGGTAGCGTGAGCAACTACACGAGCTACACCAGCACCAGCACCAGCACCAGCACCAGCACCACGACGCAAAACACCCGCAGCCAGCAACTGCAAAAGGAACTGTTCGCCAAACTCGACAGCAACGGTGACGGCGCGGTGGATCAGGACGAACTGAACAGCGCCCTGTCGCAAAAATCCAGTGACGGTTTGCTGGTCAACCTGAGCAAACAATTCGGCGATCTGGACAGCGACAGCAGCGGCAGCCTCAGCGCCGAAGAAATGGCCGCCATGGCGCCACCGCCGCCACCCGACCACGTACAAGCCCCCAACACTGACCTGGCCGACGCCCTGATCAAAGCCCTGGACACCGATGGTGACGGCGCCATCAGCGGCGACGAACTGAGCAGCGGCCTGACCAGCGCCGGCAGCACCGCCGACAGCAGCAAAATTTTCTCCGCCCTGGACAAGAACAAGGACGGCGTCGTCAGCCAGGACGAACTCACTGCCAGCCTCACCCCGCCACCGCCACCACCTCGGGTTTCCGGTGACGAACTGTTCAGTCAGCTCGATGCGGACGGCGACAGCAATGTGACGGCGACCGAACTGAGCAGTGCGCTGCAGGCCAGCGACAGCACCTCGTCCTCCAACAGCGACACCAGCGCGGTGCTGCTCAAAGTGCTGGATAGCGACAGCAGTGGTGGCGTGAGCAGTGATGAATTGAAGGCCGCGTTACAGGCGGGACGCCAGCGTCCGAGCGATGAACAGACTGCCAGTACCTCTCAAACCACGACCGAAGCGTTGAACCGGATGATTGCCAATTTGAGCAAGCAGTATTCACTGGGTAGTACGGCGTCGGTGGGCAAGTATTTGAATGTGGCGACGTGAGGTAATCCAAAAACAGGATGAGCGTTAGCTCGACAACGCTTTTGTTCTTGATCCACCCGCCCCTTCGGAGCGAAGGAACCCGAGCCTGCGAGGGCCGAACGCCGGGGCGAGCGTTTTTTGCTTACTTTTTCAGGCGCTTGTAAAAAAGTGAGTCGCCGTAAGGGCGAAACCATAAGCCGCCGTTACCGAAGAAACGGATATGTACACAATTAACCCAGAGCCTGGCCGGCCCCAAGGCCGCCAAGCCCCACCGTCAACGCCGATCCTCAACCCGCCCCTGACTCTTGCTCCAATCCGTCAACAAACTATAAGCCACCGCCAAAAGCGTAGGCCCGATAAACAACCCGATAAACCCGAACGCAATCAACCCGCCAAACACCCCGAGCAACACAATCACCAACGGCAGATTCCCGCCACGGCTGATCAGATACGGCTTGAGCACGTTGTCCACGCCACTGATGATGAACGTCCCCCAGATCCCGAGAAACACCGCCATCCCGTACTCGCCCTTCCAGGCCAGCCAGGCCGTGGCCGGAATCCAAACCAGCGGCGGCCCCATCGGAATCAGACTGAGCAGGAACGTCACGATCCCCAGCACCAAAGCCCCCGGCACCCCGGCAATCAGGAACCCGATCAGCGCCAGGATCGCCTGCGCCGCCGCCGTACCGATCACCCCGTTCACCACCCGCTGCACCGTACCGGCCACCAGTTCGATGTAATACCCGGCACGGTCGCCGATCAAGCGCTCCAGCAGGCTGTGCACGAACGCCGCCAGCCGCGGCCCGTCACGGTAGAAAAAGAACACGAAGACAATGCTCAGGGTCAGCTCGAGAATCCCGCCGCCAATCTGCGCACTGCGCGCCAGCAGCCAGTTGCCCACCTGCCCCAGATAAGGCTTGAGCGACACCATCAGCGCCGCCCCCTGCTGATCGACACTGTTCCAGAAACCGACCAGCCGTTCTCCCACCAACGGAATCGTGCCGAGCCATGCCGGTGCTTCCGGCAGCCCGTCGACCTGCACATCCTTGATGAACACCGTGGCATCGCGCACATGATCGGCCAGATTGAAACCCAGCCATACCAGCGGTGCCGCCACCAGCAGCATCCAGCCCAAGGTCAGGATACCTGCTGCCAGAGACTCGCGACCGCCGAGCCAGCGCGTCAGCAGACGCATCAATGGCCAACTGGCGAATGCCAGCACCGCGCCCCAGAACAGCGCCGACCAGAATGGCGCCATCACCCAGAAACTGGCGCCGAACAACACCAGCAACAGGATCTGCACCAGCAGACGATCATTATTGGGCATGTGAAATCTCGAAAAAGTCAGTCAGGCAAAGAGTAGGCGAACACGCCGCGCGTGTCCGCCAGAGACACCTTATCGCAACAGATCGATGCGCAGGCCGGCACCTTCGACATTGCCGGTTTCCATCCGTGCCGCGCGCACACCCTGCGCGATCAGCGCCTGACGCCAGGCCTCGGCCTTGGGTCCGGAGACCGTCACCCGCAACGTAGTGTCGAGGTTCAGGCCACGGGACAGCAGACGCAGCCAGGTGTCGTCGGGATCGCCAGCCAGTTTCGGCAACTTCAGCTCACCGGTGTCTTTCAACTGACGCAACAGGGTCGCGGACGTCGGCAGCAGCTCCCCCAACGGCGTGGCGGCCTCGAACTGCTCGACATGCAGATAGGCTTTGCGATTGCCGCGAGTGATGCTGTACAGCGCCACCAGCGTGTTGTCGCGAGGTGCCGCAAGTCTCAGCAACAGATAGGCCTGCTGCTCGTCGGCGCCGTACAGCTTGGCATTGCCGAACACTTCGTTGGCCCACAGGCTGCTTTCGCCACAATCCCT
The DNA here is from genome assembly GCF_002112395.1 of Pseudomonas sp. R38(2017). Classification (NCBI taxonomy): domain Bacteria; kingdom Pseudomonadati; phylum Pseudomonadota; class Gammaproteobacteria; order Pseudomonadales; family Pseudomonadaceae; genus Pseudomonas; species Pseudomonas sp. R38(2017). The sequence continues at coordinate 420,478 of NZ_NEHN01000001.1, read as the reverse complement.
GGCCTGACACCAGAACAACAGCTCGGCGTCCTGTTTTTGCAGGGCCTCGCGGGCGACGGTGAAGGCTTCGTTGGCGGAATGTTCGGGCGGCAATTCGTAGGTGACCGAGGTGGTCTGCCCCCGGGCACCGACCTGACCGTCGAAACGCAACTGGCCACTGATCTTGCGGATCGAGCCCATCGGGTAAATCCGCTCCAGCGTCACGGCCGGGCGATAGTCAACGATCTGCGCATCGGCCAGACGCGGCACGATCGGCAGATCCTGACTGCCCGGCAGGTCGGCAGCGAGCAACACGGGACTGAAACAGCACAGCGCCAGCAGACTGAAAGATCGCATGGACAGGCTCATCGGATCGGCATGGCCGGGGCGCCTTTCTGGCTATTCGGGTTCGCAGCGGTGTAGAAATCCATTGTGGTTGTCTCCCATTTCAACCCGCCCAGCCTCGACAGTTGCCCGGGGCAAGTCAAGGAATGGCGAAGAACCGATTGAAACAGTCTGCGACAAGAACCGCACCCGACTCGTCATTCAAATGCAGATGGTGCCCGCCCGGCAGCTGTTCCCGGCTAAAGGGTAGACGCTCCAGCAGCTCGGGATGTTTGGCCAGCATGCCATCGGCCGCCACCACCAATTGTGCAGGACAGGCAATGCGCTGGATGAAAGCCATCGCCTGCTCCTGAGTCAGACGCAGTGGCGATGGCAGGGTCAGACGGTTGTCGGTGCGCCAGGTGTAACCGCCGGGCACCGGCATCAGGCCGCGTTGCGCCAGCAGTTCGGCGGCCTCACGACTGACCGCCACCAGGCCTTTCATGCGCACTTCGATGGCCCGGTCGAGGGAGGCGTAGACCGGTTTGCGTTTTTCACGCAAATCAAGCTGTGCCTGAAGGGCCATGCCCATGCGTTCGGCGGCGTTTTCGCCTTTATCTGTAGGAGGAATCACCCCGTCGATCAATGCCAGATGGGTGATGCGCTCCGGCAACGACCCCGCCAGCACCAGCGAAACAATTGCCCCCAGCGAATGCCCGAGCAGACCGAAGCGCTGCCAGCCCAGTTGTTCGGCGACTTGCAGCACGTCATGGGCGTAGTCCCACAGCGCGTAACCTGCGCCGACCGGGCGATGCCCTGAGTGACCATGACCGGCCATGTCCAGCGCAACAATGCGCAAGCCTTTAAGCTTCGGCGCCAGGCGAGCGAAGCTGTTGGCATTATCCAGCCAGCCATGCAGGGCAATCACCGGCAACCCGTCTTCCGGGCCGAAAATGTGCGCTGCCAGTTCGATATGCGGCAGGCTCAGGCGCACTTCTTCGACCGACGGGCTCATGCGCAATCCTTGTGCTGGCGATTTTCCCAGCGAGAGAACAGGTTCTTCAGCAACTGCGCAGTATCCTGCGGCCGCTCAAGGGGAAACATGTGACCGCCAGGCACGGTCAGCGACTCGCCCTGAGGCAGACGCCCGACGAACCGGGTGTGATGGTTCATCACCACGCGACTCTTGTGCCCGCGCACCACCGCCAGAGGCACCTGAAGCTGTCGGGCTCGTCCGGGGCTGGTGTGCGGCACACCGCGATAGATGCTGATCTCGGTGGCAGGATCGAAGCGCAGGCGCAGCTTGTCGCCGACCTTTTGCAAGCCGTGTTGCAGGTAGGCGTCGAAGCACTCAGGATCGAAGCTTCGGAACAGCGTCTTGCCGGCAAAGTAGCTGCGGGCACTGTCGAGGTCGGCGAATTCTTCTCGTCGTCCCAAGGTGCGACCGGCCGGGGTGAGCTTATCGATGAAGCCAAAACGCTTGGCGGCACGGATCACCCATCGGTCGGTGCGCGTCAGCACCGGAGAATCGAGCATCACCACCCCGCGATACAGTTCTGGGCAACGTAGCGCAGCGTGCAGGTGCAGCATTCCGCCGAAGGAATGGCCAACGCCCCATACCGGCTCGTCCTGCTGTTGCAGGTGATGGATCAGCTCGTCCACCAGGTGGTACCAGTTGTCACCCGCCGGGAAACGCGGATCGTGGGCATGCTGCTCCAGATGCGTCACCCGGAACTCGGGCGCCAGCGCCGAGAACAGCTTGCCGTAGGTGCCGGAAGGGAAACCGTTGGCGTGGGCGAAGAAGATCGGTTGCGACATACGGGTAAATCCATGGGCGGTAAACGTGGCGTTGATTGTCCGTAAGACCACGCTTCACAGCAATGACCGTAACTGCCAGGAATGATGACAGTCCGGTCAGGGCTATGACGGATCGGTCAGCGCGCAGGCGGTTGCTCGCCCAGCGGCACCACGGCCATGGTCAACCGCGACACGCAACTGGCCTTGCCTTCATCGCTGGTCAGGCGGATGTCCCAGACGTGGGTCGTGCGACCGATGTGGATCGGTTTGGCCACCGCCGTCACCCGTCCGCTGCGCAGGCCGCGCAGATGGTTGGCGTTGATCTCCAGACCCACGCAATAAAACTTGCTGGCATCAATGCACAGATAGCTGGCCATCGAGCCGACGGTCTCGGCCAGCACCACCGAGGCGCCGCCGTGCAACAGGCCGTAAGGCTGGTGGGTGCGGTGGTCGATCACCATGCTGGCGGTCAGAGACTCTTCGTCGAAGGACTCGAAACGGATATCCAGCACTTCGCCGATGGTGTTTTTCTGGATGGCGTTCAACTGCTCGATGTTGGGGGTGGTGCGCCATAAGGTCATCGCAGGCTTCCTTTGTTGTTTTGATCGTCGCTCAATCCTGCCACAGCACCGCCTCGCTGCGCTCGCTCCATTCTTCGAAGCGCGCGCCGTAGGTGTCTTCGATGACATTGCGCTTGATCTTCAGGGTCGGCGTCAGGAAGCCGTTCTCCACCGCCCAACTGTCCTTGACCACCACCAGACGGCGCAGCCGTTCATGCTTGTCGAGGACCGCGTTGACCTCCTCCAGCAGCTTTTCCAGGCTCGAATGCAGTTGCGGTCGTGCGTCTTCATGCCCGGCTGCCGAGATCACACACAGGCCCAGCGGTGCGCTCAGACCATCGCCGACCACGCAGACCTGCTCGATCCGGGCATGCACGGCGAGGCGGTTTTCAATCGGTGCCGGAGCGACGTACTTGCCTTTACTGGTCTTGAAGATTTCCTTGAGTCGCCCGGTCAGGCGCAAGCGACCCTCGGCGTCCTGTTCGCCCTTGTCGCCGGTGCGCAGGAAGCCGTCGACGGTCAGGGTCTCGGCGGTTTTCTGCGGTTCCTTGAAATAGCCCAGCATGTTGGCCTGGCTACGCACCTGCACTTCGCCGGACTCGTCGATTCGCACCTCGACGTCAGGACACGGCCGGCCGATCCAGCCCTCCTTGTATTGCCCCGGCAGGCAGATGTGCGAATAGCCGCAGCTCTCGGTCATGCCGTAGACCTCCAGCACGTCGAGCCCGAGTTTCTGATACCAGCGCAACAAGGTCAGCGGCACCGGCGCCGCACCGGACAGCGCCACGCGCAGGGCATCCAGCCCTAACCCGGCCAGCACCTTGTGGCCGATCCGTTTGCCTATAAAGGGCAGACCGAGGAGAAAATCCAGGCGTTTCGCCGGGATCTTGCTGTAGACGCCCATCTGGAATTTGGTCCAGATCCTCGGCACGCCAAACATCGCCGTCGGCCGCGCCCGTCTCAGATCGTCGAGAAAAGTATCGAGACTCTCGGCAAAGAAAACGGTTTGCCCGGTATAGATCGACGCCAGCTCGACGAACATCCGTTCGGCCACATGACACAGCGGCAGATAGGACAGCAGCCGATCGTTTTCATTGAGGCCGAACAATTGCGTGCCGCGAGTCGTTGCGAATCCGAGGTTGGCAAAACTGTGCATCACGCCTTTGGGCAGGCCAGTGGTGCCGGAAGTGTAAATGATGGTCGCCAGTTGCTCGGCGGCAGGTCGCGGGTCGTCCTGGATCGGTGAATAACGTTGCAGGTCGCCCCAGTTGAAATCGAACTCGCCCGGTGGGTGCAGTGGCAGGCTGATGGTTGGCAGATCCGCCGGCACCCCGACCGACATCCCCGGCCAGTCATCCAGTTTGCCGATGAACGCCAGCACGCTTTCCGAATGAGTGAGGACCTGATTGACCGAGTCGGCTGTGAGATTGGGATAGAGCGGCACCGAAACATGGCCGGCCATCCAGATCGCCAGGTCGACGATGATCCAGTGGGCGCAGTTTTTCGAGATCAGCGCGATGTGGCTGCCCTGGGGCAACTCCCGGGAGCGCAGCCAGTGCGCGGCGCAGCGGGCCTGATGGCCGACGTCGGCCCAGGTCAGCGTCTCGACCTGCCCACCGCCGACGGGTTGCACCAGAAAGCGTTGGCGCGGGTGCCGGGCCTCGCGTTCGTAGAACACGTCCAGCGGTAATCGAAAAGCAGCAGACATGCGACTCGCTCCTTTCTTTTAGGGTTGGAGCAAGCGTAGCCAACCAAGCAAGTGCTTGGTTGACTATTTCATACAAAAAATTTCACGGATGCTTGAGGCTGTTGAGCGTCATCGAGCCGATCAGCAACTCGCTGTGCTCAAGCTCGGCAAGCCCGGCGGTGCTGACTTTTTCCGGCGGATAGCCGGCACCGTGTTGCAGGTAGCTGAGCAGATTTCCCACCAGCGGATTGTGACTGACCAGCAGCACATTGCTCACCGACACCAGTTGTTCGGCGACGCGGTCCGGATCGACTTCCGGGGTCAACCATTCGACTGTGCGGATCTCCGGTTCGAACCCCAGCGCCTCGCGCACCAGTTGCGCAGTCTGCTGTGCCCGCAGGTATGGGCTGGCGTAGATCGCCGTCAGTGGCTGGCCCATCAAGCGGGCCGCGCTGCTGAGCACTTCCTTGCGGCCATGAGCGGTCAGCTCCCGCTCGGAATCGGGGCGCGAGCCATAGGGCTCGGCCTCGCCGTGACGCAATACCCAGAGTTTAATAGCTTGGGTTCCTCATCCCGGGCCGGATGCGGTGCCGGCGCGACGACGTGTGGCGCTTCACCTTCCGGGGTACGCGGCGCCGGCCAGTCGGCGAACGGCCAGGGTTTCTGGTCGCTGTGGAAACTGCCGAACCGGCCGATCTGGGCCAGGAACTGGCTCAGGCTGTCGCCGAAATTCATCAGGCTGGCGCTCGGGGCGCCATAGATCAAACGATAGATCAGTTGCACCAGTACCACCGCGCCGAGGATGAACTGCGCCACCTGCCAGACCAGGATGTAGACGATCATCCACAACACCCGCAGCAGGATGGATTCGTACTTGGCTTCGGTTTTCGGATCGTTCATGTCTAGCTCCCCTGCCCTGAAATAAAAGGCAATCAGTTGAAACCACTGGTGGAAATGAAGTCGACGTCAGTCTTCGGCTCGGCGCGCATCAACAGGCCGATCACCTGTTCCAGCGTGCGCCCTTCGAACAGGATCGCGTGCAGCCCGGCGACCAGCGGCATGTACACGCCAACCTCCTGGGCCTTGGCCTTGAGCACTTTCAGGGTATTGACCCCTTCGGCCACTTCACCAAGACGCGAGACTGCTTCATCGAGGCTCAAACCCTGACCGAGTGCAAAACCGACCTGATAGTTGCGGCTCTTCGGCGACGAGCAAGTGACGATCAGGTCGCCGACCCCGGCCAGACCGAGGAAGGTCATCGGGTTGGCGCCCTGATTCACCGCAAACCGGGTCATCTCGGCCAGGGCGCGAGTGATCAGCATGCTCTTGGTGTTCTCGCCCATCTCCAGCGCCACAGCCATGCCGGCGATGATCGCGTAGACGTTTTTCAGTGCACCGCCCAGCTCCACGCCGAAGCGGTCGGCACTGGCATAGACACGGAAAGTGCGACCATGCAGCGCGGCCTGCACTTCTTTGCACAGTTCTTCGTCCTCACTGGCGACCACCGTGGCGGTCAGCGCGTGCTCGGCGATTTCCCGCGCCAGGTTCGGCCCGGACAGCACGCCGATGCGCGCCTGCGGGGCGATTTCTTCGAGGATCTGGCTCATCAGTTTGAAGGTGTGGGCTTCGATGCCCTTGGTCAGGCTGACCAGCATCTTGCCGCTCAGGCGCTCGGCATGCGCCGCCAATACCGTGCGCAGTGCGCTCGATGGCAACGCGACGAAGCACAACTCGCAGGCATCGAGGGTTTCCGGCAGGTCGGTGACGGCCGTCACGCCCGGCAGAATCTTGATGCCCTTGAGATAACGCGGGTTCTCGCGATTGACCCGGATGGCCTCGGCCTGTTCGGGGTCACGCATCCACTGCCGGACTTGATGGCCGTTCTCGGCCAACAGATTGGCCACGGCGGTACCGAAACTTCCGCCTCCCAGGACCGCAATCGGGCGCTGTTCAGTCATATGTAATCCGTTAATCCATACCAGTGGCGATGCGGGCATTATACGGAGCGGCCCCTTCTCGGACAGCCCCGGCGTCAATTACCCGCACTTGTAGGAAGAAGACCAATAAAACCGAGGAAAATGCCCGCAACGTGACTGGAAAAGTCACTGTCCTCGGTTAACATGCGCGCCAATTCTTTGCTATCAAGGCCGCGTCGTGTTTTCTGGCACTCCCTCCCCGCGTTCGTCCCTGCTGCTGGCGCTGCTGTTCAGCCCGATGTTGCTGGCGGACGACCTGTTTCTCGACAGCGAGGCCTTGCCCCAGATCCTCACGGCCACGCGCCTGAAACAGTCGCCGGCGGAAGTCCCCGGCAGCATGACCGTGATCGACAGCGAACTGATCAACGCCAGCGGTGCCCGGGACATCAGCGAACTGCTGCGCCTGGTGCCCGGCATGATGGTCGGCAACATCAGCGGCAATCAGGCGGTGGTGAACTATCACGGCACCAACGCCACCGAAGCGCGGCGCATGCAAGTGCTGATCGATGGCCGCTCGGTGTACCGCGCCGGCCTGGCCACGGTGGACTGGAGCGACATCCCGGTGGCCATGGAAGACATCGAACGCATCGAAGTTTTTCGCGGCCCGAACACCGTCAGTTACGGCGCCAACGCGCTGATGGCGGTGGTCAACATCATCACCCGCAACCCGGCCGACAGCCACGGCACACGGCTGAAAATCACCCGTGGCCAACGGGGCATCAACGACTTCTATGCCAGCCAGGGAACGGGTTGGAATGGCGGAGACCTGCGCCTGTCGCTGTCCGGCCAGGAAGATGACGGCTTTGACAGCGACCGCACCGGCGCCGATTACCGCGACAGCCGACGCTTGAACCGCTTCAGCCTTGCCGTGAGCCAGACCCTCAGCGATAACCAGAGCGTGGACTGGCAGCTCAACGCCAAAGACGGAACCAACCAGCGACCTTACACCTACCGCCCGGTGTTCTCCGGGATTACCGCTGCCGGGAACAATTCCGACGTGATCGCCAAGGATTACGCCGGCTCGGTGCGCTGGAACCTGGACATCAACCCCGATCACAGCCTTTATGTACAAGGCTCGGCGCAACACTGGGATCGCCAGCAGACCTGGCGCGCCTGCGATGCTGAAGTGTCCTTCAGTCCGCAACTCACAGAGCTGTGGCAACTCAATCCGAACTACACCGAACAACTGGCGCGCAATATCACCCGCTACACCGGGCCCGGTGCTGCGCCCGGCACGCCAACGGAAATGGCCCTGGCCAATCAGGTGCTCGATCAATGGCGCAATGGCGCCAGCCGGACCCTGTGCGGCGACATCGACCAGAGTGCCCGGGAATCGCGCTATGACCTGGAATTGCAGGACACCCTCAGCCTGTCCGACAGTCTGCGTCTGGTCAGCGGCCTGAACTATCGTTACGACCGGGCCGATTCTGAGACCTATTTCAACGGAACGCTGGACGACACCACGTGGCGCGCCTTTGGCCAACTGGAATGGCGCGCCAGCGAACACTGGTTGTTGCAGGGCGGCGCCATGTTTGAAAACACTCAACTGATCGGCAGTTCGCTGACGCCCAGGTTTGCCGTCAATTACCTGATCAGCCCGCGCCACAGCCTGCGCGCGGTGTACTCGGAAGCGATTCGCTCGCCGGACATGTTCGAGAACAACGTCAACTGGAGTTATCAGGTGACCAACCTGCGCCCCTCCGCCTATGGCCAGTCTTCGGCCCGTTACTTCGTCAAGACCCGGGGCCCCGGCGATCTGGACCAGGAGCACATGCGCTCGCGGGAACTCGGCTACAACGGCTTTTTCCCCGAGTGGGGCCTGGCGCTCGACGTGAAGCTGTTCTATGACGAAATCACCGGGATGATCAGCGAGCCGCTGCGCAACAATCAGTACATCGCCAGCAACGCCAACGACTCGCGCTTTCGCGGCACCGAAACCCAGCTGGACTGGCGCCTGAGTGCGGCCGATCGGCTGCGCCTGACTTACGCCTACGTCGATGCCGAGGCGAGCAACCCGCTGGACCAGAAGTTTACCGCGCGCAACAGCGGCTCGGCCGGCTGGCTGCGCGACTGGGGTCAGGGCTGGAACAGCGCCCTCTTCTATTACGGTGACAACGCACTCAACGGCTATCGCTTCGAGCGGGTCGACACGCGCATCGCCAAACGCATCCCGCTGGGCAAGGCTCAACTGCAACTGGCCGGGGTGCTGCAACAGCGTCTGGACAATGAGCCGACCACGTTCGTCGACAACAATTACGACGAACGCCGAGTGATGTATTTCAGCGCCGAACTGGAGTTCTAGGATGCGCTACGCCCTGTCACGGAAGATGCCAACCGCCGGCCAATGGCTGGTCGGGTTGTGCCTGTTCCTGACAGCCTGGCTGCACGGCGTGGCGGTGCAGGCGGCCGATATTCTGCTGACTGGCGCCGAGGAAAGCCCCGGCGTGCAATCGTTCGTGCAGGCCCTGAGCGAGCTGCGCCCCACCGACCGCGTACATTTCCAGCCACTGGCGAGCCTGCCGGCGCCGGGCAAGTTGCCGTCCAGCCTGCGCCTGATTCTTCTGGACCTGCCGAGCCTCGACTGGCGCATGCAGGAATCCCAGGGGCCGGCGACGCTGGTCCTGCGCATCAGCCGCTTGCAGGCCCGACAGCGCTTCGGCACCGCCCAACCGCCCCACTTGAGTCTGCTGTGGAGCGATCCGCCGCTGAGTCGCCAGTTGCAGTTGATCCGGCGGATCCTGCCTCAGGCTCAGCGAGTCGGCGTGCTGTTCGATCAGCACAGCGAGTTCCTGCTCAAGGAGCTGCAATCGGCCGCCCGGCCGCTGAATCTGCAAATCGTCCCGCAGCGCTGGGATAACACCCATGACAGCCGCCCCTTGCAGACCGTGCTGAAAAACAGCGATGTGCTGCTGGGCCTTGACGACCCCGACCTGTACAACCCGAAAACCGCGAAAAACCTGCTGCTCAGCAGCTATTCGCGACAACTGGCGCTGATCGGTCCGAACGTTTCGTTCGTGCGCGCCGGCAGCCTCGCCAGCACTTACAGCGACCAGAGCGATTGGCTGGCGGTGCTCGACGAATTGCTCGACCGACCACCGACCACCTGGCCGAGAGAGCTCTATCCCGAGCGCTTTAAAGTATCAAGCAATGCGCAGGTGGCTCGTTCATTAGGAATAGAACCGATGAACGAAGCGTCTGTTGCCGAAGAGTTGGCCCAAGGAGAGCGCCGCCCATGATTTTCCGCCGTTGGGACATCAATACCCGCACCCAGTTGATCAGCCTGGGCCCTGCGCTGTTGCTGACCTTGCTGCTGATCAGTTTTTTCACCTTCGTGCGCATCCAGGATTTGCGTCAGGAGCTGAATCACACCGGCCAACTGATCGCCAACCAGCTCGCGCCAGCTACCGAGTACGGTGTGATTTCCGGCAACAACGAGGTGTTGGAAAGCCTGCTGAAAGCCACACTGGCCACGCCGAATGTGCGGTTCCTGGAAATCCAGGACAGCGCCAACCGGATTCTGGCGTATGTGGAACAACCGTCGGACATCCATAAGCGCCCGCATCAGGTCGAAGTGTTCCAGTCACCGGTGCGGCTGCAACGGATTGCCTTGCACAATGATTTCTTTCAGGACGGCAAGACCAATAACGGCGGTGCCAGCGAGGATTATCTGGGGCGGGTGATCGTCGGTCTGTCCAACGATGCATTCAGTCAGCGCCAACAGGAGATCCTGCTCAAGGCCGGGATCCTGGCGCTGTTCGCCCTGCTCTTCACCTTCGTTCTGGCGCGGCGCCTGGCCGGCAGCCTGTCGCAGCCGATCCGCGATATTGGCGATGCGGTCAAGGCGATTCAGGACGGTGACTACAAGACTCCATTGCCGATTGTCGATGACACCGAGCTGGGGGCTTTGTCGCAGCACATCAACAACCTTGCCCAGGCACTGGAACAGGCCAGTCGCGAACAGCACCAGGCCATGGCGCAACTGATCCAGACACGCGAAGAGGCGGAAAAGGCCAACAACGCCAAGTCGGACTTCCTGGCCATGATGAGCCATGAACTGCGCACTCCGATGAATGGTGTCCTGGGCATGCTGCAATTGCTGGAAACCACCGACATGACCGAGGAGCAGGTCGAGTACGCGGCGCTGGCTTCCGAGTCCACCGAGCATTTGCTCAAGGTGATCAACGACATTCTGGATTTCTCGCGCATCGAGCGTTCGGAACTGGAACTGGAGCACATCCCGTTCAACCTCGCCGACTTGATCGGCGCGTGTGCGCAGTCGTTCCAGCACAGCGCGGCGCAACGTGGCCTGGAGTTGCAACTGCGGATTCCTGAAGACTTGCGCGGCTTGCAGGTACAGGGCGATCCGACGCGGATCCGGCAGATTCTGGTCAATCTGGTGGGCAATGCGCTGAAGTTCACCGAACAGGGGCGCGTCAGCATCGAGGCGCAGTGGCAATCGCTGGATCACGAATTGCTGTGGTTCACCTGCTCGGTGCGCGACAGCGGCATCGGGATTTCTTCCGAAAGCCTGGAATTGATGTTCAACGCGTTCCAGCAGGCCGACAGCTCGATTTCGCGTCGTTATGGCGGGACCGGTCTGGGCTTGCCGATTGCCCGCACGCTGGCCGAACGCATGGGCGGCACCTTGCGCGCGCAAAGCGAAGAAGGTCGCGGCTCGGTGTTTACCCTGGAAATTCCGCTGGCTCTATATAAGCAGGCATTGCCGATGCTGGCAGCGCCGCGGGCAATCGATGGCAATGCACACGGCGAAGGCCGCAATGTCCTGCTGGTGGAGGACAACCCGGTTAACCAGACGGTGATCGAAGCCATGCTGCGCAGCCTGGGCTTCACTGTCAACGTCGCCACCGATGGCATGCAGGCTGTTCGCAGTGCCGGTGGCAGTCGTTACGAAGCGATCCTGATGGATTGCCGTTTGCCGATCATCGATGGTTACGAAGCGACCCGACAGATCCGCCGCCTGCCCGGCTGCGGCCATGTTCCGATCATCGCCCTGACGGCCAACGCGTTGCAGGGCGACCGGGAAAACTGCCTGTCGGCGGGGATGAATGATTACCTGGCCAAGCCGTTCAAACGTAATGACCTGCAGCAGATTCTGCAGCGCTGGGTGCAGTAGGGAGGCCCTTTCGAGCATCTGCGACTGGCGTGAAAAGCGAAAGTGCGGCAGTCTTAGGCACCCGAACGAGCCTCAAAAGGGGCTTGAATAAAAATTTCAGTGCACAAGTGTACATTCATGTCCTTGGTGCTGTGACTTTCACCACAACGCAATAGTCTATGAGTAGGCTGCCGGTTCGAGGCATGAACGCGTCGATCGGTCGGGAAGATTTGCCCCACCTGCCGCATGGGATTATTGAGGAGCTCGCATGACCAAACAAAACGCCTTTACTCGGGAAGACCTGCTGCGCTGCAGTCGCGGTGAGCTGTTCGGCCCAGGTAACGCGCAACTGCCCGCCCCGAACATGCTGATGGTGGATCGCATCACCCTGATCAGCGAAGAAGGCGGCAAGTACGGCAAAGGTGAATTGGTCGCCGAGCTGGATATCAACCCTGACCTGTGGTTCTTCGCTTGCCACTTCGAGGGTGATCCGGTGATGCCGGGCTGCCTGGGTCTGGACGCCATGTGGCAACTGGTCGGTTTCTTCCTGGGCTGGCAAGGCCTGCCGGGCCGCGGCCGTGCGCTGGGTTCGGGCGAAGTGAAGTTCTTCGGACAGGTCCTGCCGACCGCCAAGAAAGTCACCTACAACATTCATATCAAGCGCGTCCTCAAAGGCAAGCTGAACCTGGCCATCGCCGACGGTTCGGTGACTGTCGACGGTCGCGAAATCTACACCGCCGAAGGCCTTCGCGTCGGCGTGTTCACCTCCACTGACAACTTCTAAGGGTTATTCGCATGCGCCGCGTCGTTATCACTGGTCTGGGCATTGTTTCGTGCCTGGGCAATGACAAAGAGACCGTCTCCGCTAACCTGCGTGCAAGCCGCCCTGGCATCCGGTTCAACCCGGAATACGCCGAAATGGGTCTGCGTAGCCAGGTTTCCGGCTCCATCGACCTCAACCTTGAAGAACTGATCGATCGCAAGATCTATCGCTTCGTCGGCCACGCAGCGGCTTACGCCTACCTGGCCATGAAAGACGCCATCACCGATTCCGGTCTGACCGAAGAGCAGGTATCCAACCCGCGTACCGGCCTGATCGCAGGTTCCGGCGGCGCTTCGACCCTGAACCAGATGGAAGCGCTGGACATCCTGCGCGAGAAAGGCGTCAAGCGCGTCGGCCCATACCGCGTAACGCGGACCATGAGCAGCACCGTTTCGGCGTGCCTGGCCACTCCGTTCAAGATCAAGGGCCTGAACTACTCCATCGCGTCTGCCTGCGCCACCAGTGCTCACTGCATCGGTACCGCCATGGAACAGATCCAGATGGGCAAGCAGGACATCGTGTTCGCCGGTGGCGGTGAAGAGGAGCACTGGAGCCAGTCGTTCCTGTTCGACGCAATGGGCGCCCTGTCCAGCAAGCGCAACGACACCCCGGAAAAAGCCTCCCGTGCCTACGATGCCGACCGTGACGGTTTCGTCATCGCCGGTGGTGGCGGCATGGTCGTGGTCGAGGAGCTGGAACACGCTCTGGCCCGTGGCGCGAAGATCTACGCGGAAATCGTTGGCTACGGCGCGACGTCCGACGGCTACGACATGGTGGCTCCAAGCGGCGAAGGCGCCATCCGCTGCATGCAGCAGGCGCTGTCCACCGTCGACACCCCGATCGACTACCTGAACACCCACGGTACTTCGACTCCGGTCGGCGACGTCGCGGAAATGAAAGGTGTGCGTGAAGTGTTCGGCGACAAGGCCCCGGCCATCAGCTCCACCAAGAGCCTGTCGGGTCACTCCCTGGGCGCCGCCGGCGTGCACGAAGCGATTTACTGCATGCTGATGATGGAAGGCAACTTCATCGCCGGTTCCGCCAACATCGACGAACTGGACCCAGAAGTGGCCGATCTGCCGGTGCTGACCAAGACCCGCGAGAACGCCACCATCAACACCGTGATGAGCAACAGCTTCGGCTTCGGTGGCACCAACGCCACCCTCGTCCTGAAGCGCTGGGAAGGCAAGTAATTCCCTTGCGCTGAGCCGCACACGAAAACGCCCCGACTGGTTCGGGGCGTTTTTTTTCGCCTGGAGAAAGGCATTTTCAGCGGCGCCAAGATGAAACGTTTGTCATGCAACTTACCGCCCTGCGACTGAATGTCGCGGTTTATGCGGGCTCCAGCGCTGTTGCAGATTTCGCAAGAATAGATTGCACAAATCAGGCGTTTACTTAGCAGGCTAACAAATTCTATAACAGAGGCCTGCACACGCCTTGCTGCAGATAACAGAGATTGGAGCTAGCAGATGACTGTAAAAGTAACTGAACGCGACGATTCACACATGTCCCATGAAGGCGTAGCCGCCGGCGTACGGATCTGGGATGTGCATCAACAAGACTTGCTGGTCGGCATGTTCCACAACGAGATCGACGCCCACAACTACAAGGCCGAACTGGAACTGCAAGAACGCCAGCGGGATCTGAAATCCGCCTGAATCAAAAACCACAGCATTGAAAACGACAAACCCCGCGATGAGCGGGGTTTGTCGTTGTTGGGTGCTTCAAGGGCACTTCGCAGCCCGGTGAAACCCGCTTACCACATCAGATCATCCGGGATCACATAGGCCGCGTACGGATCGTCCTCGGCATTGACCTCTTCGACCTTCTCGTTGAGCTGCACGATGCGCTGTGGATCGCGCTCCTGAATCTTCAGGGCCGCCTCACGAGGAATCACTTCGTAGCCGCCGGCATGGTGCACGATCGCCAGCGAACCGCTGCTGAGCTTGTTGCGCATCAGCGTGTTGACGGAGATGCGCTTGACCTTCTTGTCGTCGACGAAGTTGTAGTAGTCCTCGGTGGTCAGCTTCGGCAGACGCGAGACTTCGATCAACTGCTTGACCTGCGCAGCACGGGCCTTGGCTTCAGCCTTCTCCTGCTGCTGACGGTTCAGCTCCTGGTCGCGCTTGACCTTCTCGGCCATGGCTTCCTGGGCAGCACGCTGCTGGGAGTCGTCCAGTTCGATCTGGCCTTTGTGGGCCAGACGCTGCTGTTTCTGTTTGTCTTTGCTGACCTGTTTGGCCTGCTTTTGGTTGACCAGTCCTGCCTTGAGCAACTGATCGCGAAGGGAAAGGCTCATTGATGCTTACTCACTTGGGCAACGGCTCAGCCGCAGCTGGGCAAATTCTTTTCCTGACGTTTGGCTTCGCCCCACAGGGCGTCCAACTCTTCGAGGGTGCAATCTTCCATGGGTCGGTGGGTGTCGCGCAATGCCTGTTCGATAAAACGGAAACGTCGCTCGAACTTGGCGTTGGCGCCACGCAATGCGGTTTCCGGATCGACCTTCAGATGCCGGGCCAGATTGACCACGGAAAACAGCAGGTCACCGATCTCGTCGGCCACCGCTTGCGGGTCATTCTCAGACATGGCTTCGAGCACTTCATCAAGCTCTTCACGGACCTTGTCCAGCACCGGCAAGGCATCCGGCCAATCGAAACCGACCTGCCCTGCGCGCTTCTGCAACTTGGCCGAGCGGGACAGTGCCGGCAATGCGGCGGGAACATCGTCGAGCAGTGACAGTTGCTGCGGCTCGGCGGATTTCTCGGCACGCTCTTCGGCCTTGATCTCCTCCCAGCGCTGCTTGACCTGCTCTTCGTTCAGGCGCGGCACGTCCAGCGGCGCATACAGATCGCCGGTGGGGAATACATGCGGATGACGACGAATCAGCTTGCGGGTAATGCTGTCGACCACCCCGGCAAATTCGAACCGCCCCTCTTCCCGCGCCAGCTGGCTGTAATACACCACCTGAAACAGCAGATCGCCCAACTCGCCCTGCAAGTGGTCGAAGTCGCCGCGCTCGATGGCGTCAGCGACTTCGTAGGCCTCTTCAAGGGTGTGCGGGACGATGGTCGCGTAGGTTTGCTTGATGTCCCACGGGCAACCGTACTGCGGATCCCGCAGACGGTTCATCAGGTGCAACAGGTCTTCAAGGCTGTAGGTCGGTTTCATGGAGTCCGGTTACGCCGCGTCTCGATGATGTTCGGCAATTGGGAAATCCGCCCCAGCAACCGGCCCAGTGCGTCCAGTCCCGGGATCTCGATGGTCAGGGACATCAGTGCGGTGTTGTCCTCCTTGTTCGAGCGGGTGTTGACCGCCAGCACGTTGATCCGCTCGTTGAGCAGCACCTGCGAGACGTCACGCAGCAGACCGGAACGGTCGTAGGCGCGGATGACGATGTCCACCGGGTAGGTGAGCACCGGCACCGGGCCCCAGCTGACCTGGATGATCCGCTCCGGCTCGCGCCCGGCCAGTTGCAGTACCGAGGCACAGTCCTGACGGTGAATGCTCACGCCACGGCCCTGGGTGATGTAACCGACGATCGCATCGCCCGGCAACGGTTGGCAGCAGCCGGCCATCTGGGTCATCAGGTTGCCGACGCCCTGGATCTGGATGTCGCCGCGCTTGCCCGGCTTGTAGCCAGTGGCCTTGCGTGGAATCAGCTCCAGCTGTTCGTTGCCGCGCTCCGGCTCGACCAGTTGCTGCGCCAGGTTGACCAGTTGCGCCAGACGCAGGTCGCCGGCCCCGAGGGCGGCGAACATATCTTCGGCGGTTTTCATGTTGGCCTTGTCAGCCAGCTTGTCGAAATCCACCGCCGGCAGACCGAGGCGAGTGAGTTCACGCTCGATCAGGGTCTTGCCCGCCGCGACGTTCTGGTCGCGAGCTTGCAGCTTGAACCAGTGAACGATCTTCGCCCGCGCCCGCGATGTGGTGACGTAACCGAGGTTCGAGTTCAGCCAGTCACGGCTCGGCGTGCCGTGCTTGCTGGTGATGATCTCGACCTGCTCGCCGGTCTGCAGGCTGTAGTTGAGCGGCACGATACGCCCGTTGATCTTCGCACCACGGCAGTTGTGACCGATTTCGGTGTGCACCCGGTAGGCGAAGTCCAGCGGCGTCGCGCCCTTCGGCAAGTCGATGGCGTGACCGTCCGGGGTGAAGATGTAGACCCGGTCCGGTTCGATATCGACCCGCAGCTGTTCAGCGAGGCCACCGATGTCGCCCAGCTCTTCGTGCCACTCGAGCACCTGACGCAGCCAGGAGATTTTCTCTTCGTAGTGATTGGAGCCGGATTTGACGTCGGTGCCCTTGTAGCGCCAGTGCGCGCAGACGCCGAGCTCGGCTTCTTCGTGCATCGAATGCGTACGAATCTGGACTTCCAGCACCTTGCCTTCCGGCCCGATCACCGCCGTGTGCAACGAGCGGTAGCCGTTCTCTTTCGGGTTGGCGATGTAGTCGTCGAACTCTTTCGGGATGTGCCGCCACAGGGTGTGGACAATGCCGAGCGCGGTGTAGCAGTCGCGCATTTCCGGCACCAGCACCCGCACCGCACGAACGTCGTAGATCTGGCTGAACTCCAGACCCTTGCGCTGCATTTTGCGCCAGATCGAATAGATATGTTTGGCCCGGCCGCTGATGTCGGCGTCGACGCCGGTGGCCTGCAATTCGTCCTTGAGCTGGGTCATCACGTCAGCGATGAAACGCTCACGGTCGAGCCGCCGCTCATGCAGCAACTTGGCAATCTGTTTGTATTGGTCGGGTTCCAGGTAACGGAAGGACAAGTCCTCCAATTCCCACTTGATATGGCCAATGCCGAGTCGGTGGGCGAGCGGTGCATAGATGTCGAAGACTTCCCGCGCAACCCGGTTGCGCTTTTCGTCGTCGGCGGTTTTCACCGCGCGGATCGCACAGGTACGTTCGGCGAGTTTGATCAGCGCGACGCGTACGTCGTCGACCATCGCCACCAGCATCTTGCGCAGGTTTTCCACCTGGCCCTGGGTACCCATCACCATCGACTGGCGCGGGCTGAGGCTGGCGCTGATCGCGGCCATGCGCTGCACGCCATCAATCAGTTTGGCGACCACCGGGCCGAAGCGCTGGCTGACCGCTGACAGTTCGATCTGGCCTTCGCGCACGCCACGGTAAAGCACCGCCGCGACCAGCGAATCCTGATCGAGCTTGAGGTCGGCGAGAATCTCCGCGATCTCGAGGCCGGTGCTGAAACTGCCGCTGCCTTCGGACCAGAGATTCTTCGCCGCGTTGGACTGTTGCTCGGCCTGTCGAGCGTACTCACAGGCCTCCTTCAAGGCTTCGCGATCCAGTGCCAGATCGACACTGACCGCATGATCGAGCCAAGCCTCGAGATTGATACTGCCGTCGGTGTTGATCGGCTGGTGTGCTCTCACCTGTACCATCTTGCTTTACCTTCCCTACGACGCAGACTCAATGCGTCAAATCACTGACCTTGATTGCCCGTCCGCACTCGCGGGGCTAAGACGAGTGCTGCACGGACCGATCAGTCGGATCAGACGAGCCATCCTAGCTCGCTTCAAATAACGCCATGGCCTCGACATGTGCCGTCTGAGGAAACATATCGAGAATCCCGGCACGTTTTAACCGGTAGCCCTGCTTGATCAATTCGACCGTATCGCGCGCCAGAGTTGCAGGGTTGCACGACACATACACCAACCGCTCGGCACCCAGGGTCGCGAGCTTGCGCACTACCTCGAAAGCACCGTCACGCGGTGGGTCCAAGAGTACCGCAGAAAAGCCGTTTCCGATCCATTCGGCATCGGTCAAAGGCTGGGATAAATCGGCCTGAAAAAACTTTGTGTTATGCAAATTGTTACTGGCAGCGTTGGCGGCGGCGCGATCGACCATGGTCTGCACGCCTTCGACCGCCACCACTTCGCGCACGGTTTTGGCCAGCGGCAAGGCAAAGTTGCCGAGACCACAGAACAGGTCGAGCACACGCTCATCGGCGGTCGGTTTCAACCAGTCCAGCGCCTGGGCGACCATGGCCTCGTTGACCCTGGCATTGACCTGAATGAAATCCCCCGGCCGCCAGGCCAGCTCCAGATCCCACTGCTCAAGGCGATAACCCAGCGACTGCGTGGCATCGACCGGCTGCGGCTCACCTTCGCCGTGCAGCCACAACTGCGCTTCATGGAATGCGCAAAAATCCGTGAGGATCATCAGGTCGGCCTCGGACAGCGGCGCCATGTGACGCAGCAGAACGGCCAGGGACGAGCCACTGAATAATTCCACATGACCCAGCGCCTGAGGTTTGCTCAGGCGACGGAGCATCTCCGGCAAACGGGTCATGATCGGTTGCAAGGGCTGTACCAGCACCGGGCATTCGCTGATTGCCACAATGTCCTGGCTGCCAGCAGCGCGGAAACCGACTTCGAGCGTTTTGGCCTTGCTGTCCCAGCGCACGGCAATCCGGGCACGGCGACGGTAGCCGAACTCCGGACCGGTCAACGGTGCAGCCCACTCTTCAGGCTCGACACCGGCAACTCGTGACAGCTGCTCGGCAAGCATGCGCTGTTTCAGGGCAAGCTGTTCGTCGTGGGGCAAATGCTGGACGCTGCAACCGCCGCAGCGACCGGCGTGCTGACAAGCTGCGGGGCGGCGTAATTCGCTGGCGGTGAACACACGCTCGGTGCGCGCCTCGACCACTTTGCCGTGGGCGCCAAGCACTCGCGCCTCGACCTCTTCACCGGCAAGGGCGCCGAGGACGAACCAGGTCTTGCCTTCAAAAAACGCGATACCGCGACCGTCATTGGCCAGGCGCTCGATCTTCAAGCGCTGCTTTTTGCCGGTCGGGAGTTGCGGGGCCTTGCTGCCGCCGGTGGGCTGGAAGCGCAGGCCTCTCTCGTGCTTGGCCATCAGTTGGGCGCGTCGAAAATGCCGGTCGACAGGTATCGGTCGCCACGGTCACAGATGATCGCAACGATCACCGCGTTTTCAACTTCTTTGGACAGGCGCAGCATCGCTGCCACCGCACCGCCCGAGGACACGCCGCAGAATATGCCTTCTTCGCGGGCCAGACGGCGGGTGACGTCTTCGGCTTCGCTTTGTGCCATGTCGACGATGCGGTCGACGCGGTCGGCCTGATAAATCTTCGGCAGGTATTCCTGCGGCCAGCGGCGGATGCCAGGAATAGCCGAGCCTTCCATCGGTTGCAGGCCGATGATCTGCACGTTGTCGTTCTGCTCCTTGAGGTAACGCGACACGCCCATGATGGTGCCGGTGGTGCCCATGGAGCTGACGAAATGGGTGATGGAGCCCTGGGTCTGACGCCAGATTTCCGGACCGGTGGTGGTGTAGTGCGCTTCAGGGTTGTCGCCGTTGGCGAACTGATCCAGCACCTTGCCACGGCCTTCGGCTTCCATCCTCTGGGCGAGATCGCGAGCGCCTTCCATGCCCTCTTCCTGGCTGACCAGAATCAGCTCCGCGCCATAGGCAGTCATCGCCGCTTTACGCTCGGCGCTGGAGTTGTCCGGCATGATCAGGATCATCTTGTAACCCTTGATCGCGGCAGCCATCGCCAGGGCGATCCCGGTGTTGCCCGAGGTCGCTTCGATCAGCGTATCGCCGGCGTGGATCTGCCCGCGCAACTCGGCACGGGTGATCATCGACAGCGCCGGACGATCCTTCACCGAACCCGCAGGGTTGTTCCCTTCGAGCTTGAGCAATAGGGTGTTGCTGGTGACACCGGGCAGGCGCTGCAAACGCACCAGCGGCGTGTTGCCGACGCAATCGGCGATGGTTGGGTACTGCAAGGTCATGGCGTTTTTCGCAATCCGGACAGCGGGGGGGCCTATCATACCGGCAAACCTGCGCGGCCCATATCACGCAAAGTGTGGTGCTTATGGTTTCTTGGAATAAGCAGTAAAAGTCGCGCCAGTGGTGCGACTTTTAAACGAGTGTCAGCAGCGCTGACACTTTCCTGTGCTATTCACACAACCTGCGGGCGACACATATCCCCGGCAGTAACTGGCTTGCCAGCGAAGGCGTCGGGAGTGACGGCACTGTCATCCGCCACTAACCGCAAATTCAATCGCAATCCCGACTGGCCGTTCTCGGCCCACAGGGTCCCGCCCTGCCGCTGCACCGCATTCCTCGCAATGCTCAGCCCCAGACCGAATCCACCATCCCCCGGACGCGAACCGTCGAGTCGGGTGAACGGCGAGAAGATTCGCTCCAGATTCGCCTCGGCCACGCCACCGCCCTCGTCTTCCAGCCATAGATGCCAGTAGTCCCCGTCACGTCGGCCATCCAGTCGCACGATGCCGCCCGGTGGCGAATGACGGATTGCGTTGCGCAGGATGTTTTCCAGCGCCTGGGCCAAGGTGTTGAGATTGCCGCGCACCCAGCACGATGCGTCCACCGCACATTGCAATTTCCCTTCCGGACAGCAACTTTCGTAACAGGCGTTTTCCGTGAGCATCTCCCACAAGGCCTGGATCTGGATCGCCTCGTCCGGCAATGGTGCACGTTCAGTTTCGAGCCAGGCCAGTTGCAGGGTGTCTTCGACCAGCCGCTGCATGCCATCGACTTCGCGGCCAATGCGTTCGCGCAATGGCAACAGACCCTGTTCGCTTTCGCTGGCCACCCGCAGGCGACTCAAGGGGGTGCGCAGTTCGTGGGACAGGTCGCGCAACAATTGCTGTTGCAGGGCGATGGTCGATTGCAGGCGTTCGGACATCGAGTCAAAGGCACGGGCCAGTTCGCCGAGTTCGTCCGGGCGCTGGGTAATGCCACTCGACAGGCGCACATTCAATTGATCGGCACGCCACGCATTGGCCTGCTCGCGCAGGTTGTTGAGCGGCACCACCAGCAAGCGATACAGGCCAACACACAGCAACAGGGTGAACAGGCCGGGAATCACCCCGTTGGTGATCACCCGCCAGAACACTCGATATTTGCCCGGCAGAAACCTCTCGGGCAACTCGATGACCAGGCTGCCAGCGGCCGGCTCTGTCGGGAACGGAACACGCAGCCATGGCCGGCCCTTTTTATGAATCGGCCAATCAAGTCCACGCAAAAAAGTCAGGTGCTGGATTTCCTTTTCGTTCAGCGGATCGCTGCTCAGCGACTGCAAGTTGCCGTCGATCACGCCGACCCAACCGGCTTCGCGCAATTCCATGCTCTGCAACCAACGGTCCACGCCATCACGTCGATCGCGCCGCCATGCTTCTTCGGCTTCGGTGGCATAACGGGTGAGCGTGCCGCGAGCCTCGTCGGAGAGGAACTGATTGCGTTCCTCCATATAACGGCCCCAGGACCAACTCAGCCAGATCATCAGCAGACAGAAGGCCACCAGCAGGCAGGCCAGCTTCCAGAACAGTGAATGCCGGCCCGGCAGGTCAGACACCTTCATCGACGGCGCTCAGTACGTAACCCTTTCCCCACACCGTGCGCACTTCCCGCTCGGTGTAGCCGATCGATTTGAGTTTGCGGCGGATCTGGCTGATGTGCATGTCGAGGCTGCGGTCGTGGGCCGCGTAGCCGCGCTGAAGCACGTGCTGATAAAGGAAGGCCTTGCTCAGCACCTCTTCATCATTGCGATTGAGGGTTTCGAGCAAGCGGTATTCGCTGCGGGTCAGGCCGGCGGGTTGATTGCGGTAGGACACTTCGCACTGCTCATCGTCGAAATGCAGACCGCCCGCGGCCACCGGCTCAACGCTGACGGCCGGGCGCCGGTCGAGGGCGACCCGACGCAGGATCGCTTCGATCCGCACATGCAACTCGGCCATGCTGAACGGCTTGGGCAGATAGTCGTCGGCCCCCAAACGAAAACCGCTGATGCGATCAGCCTCGGCCCCCAGCGCCGACATCAACAGCACCGGCGTGGAATGACTCTGACGCAGTTGCGTCAGCACATTCAGACCATCAAGGCCCGGCAACAGAATGTCCATCAGCACCACATCGAATGGCTGGTGCCGGGCGATGCTCAGGCCTTCGCTGCCGCTCTGGCACCAGGTGACCTGGAAGCCGCTGCGCCCCAACTGTTCGTGAACATAGGCGCCGAGAACGGGATCGTCCTCGATGGAAAGAATGCGTGGCTGACCAACAGAGACAGGATTCATGACTATCTGCAAATAATTCTCAGTTGGGCGATTATTCAAGATTGCCCGCCGCCCGGCAACCCAAGGTTGACCTGTCGGACAAATGACCGGCGCCGAAACGACGGATCACGACATGATTTTTCCCGGGAATGCCCGCAAGCAAATCGCTACACTGCGCCCATGCCGCGTGCCGGAAGCACGCAAGAGTCAACGATCAGCGGGATGCAGGAGATAGGCGTGCTCAAGAAACTGGGAATCAAAGGTCGCGTGTTGTTGCTGACCCTGTTGCCGACCAGCCTGATGGCGCTGGTGCTGGGCGGCTATTTCACCTGGACGCAGCAGTCCGACCTGCAGGCCCAATTGATGCAGCGCGGCGAAATGATCGCCGAGCAACTCGCTCCGCTGGTGGCGCCGGCCATGGGTCACGGCGATTCCGATCTGCTCGAGCGCATCGCCACCCAATCCCTTGAACAACCGGACGTGCGCGCGGTGACGTTCCTCGCCCCCGACCGTTCGCCACTGGCCCACGCCGGCCCCACCATGCTCAACCAGGCCCCCAGCGGCGACAGCACGCAACTGCTGCGGCGCAGCGGCAACGACGCCACCCGCTATCTGCTGCCAGTGTTCGGCAAACACCGCAATCTCGCTGGCGAACTGATCCCTCAAGAGTCCGATCGCCTGCTCGGCTGGGTCGAACTGGAGCTGTCGCACAACGGCATGTTGCTGCGTGGTTATCGAAGCCTGTTCGCCAGCCTGTTGCTAATTGCTGCGGGACTCGCCGGCGCCGCACTGCTGGCCCTGCGCATGGGCCGCACGATCAATCGCCCGATCAGCCAGATCAAACAGGCAGTCGCGCAACTCAAGGACGGTCATCTGGAAACCCGCCTGCCGCCCCTCGGCAGTCAGGAACTGGATGAACTGGCGTCCGGCATCAACCGCATGGCCGGCACCCTGCAAAATGCCCGGGAAGAATTGCAGCACAGTGTCGATCAGGCCACCGAAGACGTGCGTCAAAACCTGGAAACTATCGAGATCCAGAACATCGAGCTGGACCTGGCCCGCAAGGAGGCCCTGGAAGCGAGCCGGATCAAGTCCGAGTTCCTCGCCAACATGAGTCACGAAATCCGTACGCCGCTCAACGGCATTCTCGGTTTCACCCACCTGCTGCAGAAAAGCGAGCTGACCCCGCGCCAGCTCGACTACCTGGGCACCATCGAAAAGTCCGCCGACAGTCTGCTGGGGATCATCAACGAAATCCTCGACTTCTCGAAGATCGAGGCCGGCAAACTGGTGCTCGACCACATCCCGTTCAACTTGCGCGACCTGTTGCAGGACACCCTGACCATCCTCGCCCCTGCTGCCCATGCCAAGCAGCTGGAACTGGTGAGCCTGGTCTATCGCGACACGCCGCTGTCGCTGGTTGGTGATCCGCTGCGGCTCAAGCAGATCCTCACCAACCTTGTGAGCAACGCTATCAAGTTCACCCGCGAGGGCACCATCGTCGCCCGCGCCATGCTCGAAGAAGAACACGAAGACAGCGTGCAACTGCGCATCAGCATTCAGGACACCGGCATCGGCCTGTCGAACCAGGACGTGCGCGCCTTGTTCCAGGCCTTCAGCCAGGCTGACAACTCGCTGTCGCGTCAGCCCGGCGGCACCGGTCTGGGGCTGGTGATTTCCAAGCGTCTGATCGAACAGATGGGCGGCGAGATCGGAGTCGACAGCACCCCGGGCGAAGGCTCGGAGTTCTGGATCAGCCTGAGCCTGCCCAAGACTCGCGACGACGCCGAAGACCTGCCCGCCGCGCCATTGCTCGGCCGTCGGGTGGCGGTGCTGGAAAACCACGAACTGGCGCGTCAGGCGTTGCAGCATCAACTGGAAGATTGCGGGCTCGACGTCACACCGTTCAATACCCTCGAAAGTCTGACCAATGGTGTCACTGGTGCCCATCAGACCGATCAGGCCATCGATCTGGCGGTGCTCGGCATCACCAGCAACGACATGCCGCCGGAACGCCTCAACCAGCACATCTGGGATCTCGAACACCTCGGCTGTCGGGTACTGGTGTTGTGCCCGACCACCGAACTGACGCTGTTCCATCTCTCGGTGCCCAACCCGCACAGCCAGCTCCAGTCCAAACCGGCCTGCACCCGCAAGCTGCGCCGGGCGTTGTCGGACATGGTCAACCCGCGCCAGACACGCAGCGAACCCGGCGAACCGCTGTCGAGCCGTGCGCCGAAAGTGCTGTGTGTCGACGACAACCCTGCCAACCTGTTGCTGGTGCAGACATTGCTCGAAGACATGGGCGCCAAGGTGCTCGCCGTCGAAAGCGGCTATGCGGCGGTCAAGGCTGTGCAGAGCGAAACCTTCGATCTGGTGCTGATGGACGTGCAGATGCCGGGCATGGACGGGCGTCAGAGCACCGAGACCATCCGTCAGTGGGAAAGCGAACGCCATTGCACGCCGCTGCCGATCGTCGCCCTCACCGCCCACGCCATGGCCAACGAAAAACGCGCACTGTTGCAAAGCGGCATGGACGACTACCTGACCAAACCGATCAGCGAACGGCAACTGGCCCAAGTGGTTCTGAAGTGGACAGGACTGGCGCTGCGCAATCAGGCACCGGACCGTGGCGGTGAAAGCCTCGTGGGGCATCAGGACCTGCCGGTACTGGATCACGAAGAAGGCTTGCGCCTGGCCGCTGGCAAGGCGGATCTGGCTGCGGACATGCTGGCCATGTTGCTGGCTTCGCTCGAGGCTGATCGCGAAGCCATTCGCACGGCCCGCGACAATCAGGATCAGAACGGTCTGCTCGAACGGGTGCATCGCCTGCACGGTGCCACCCGCTACTGCGGCGTTCCACAATTGCGCGCGGCCTGCCAGCGCAGCGAAACCCTGCTCAAGCAGGAAGACCCCAAGGCTGCCACCGCTCTGGATGAACTGGAGCGGGCGATCAATCGTCTGGCGGCGCAGGCGAAGATCAGCGCCTGATCCACGGCAATGCCGATCAACGCCGACGCGGCTACAGTTGTCGCGGGTGAATCGCGCCCGCGTCGATGCTTCAGGAGGATTGCATGCGCACGATCGTTTTCAGCAGCCAGACCTACGACCGCGACAGTTTTCTTTCCGCCGACTGCCCGGCCGGTATCGAGCTGCACTTTCAACCGGCCCGACTGAGTCTCGACACGGCGCCCCTGGCCGACCGGCACGAAGTGGTCTGTGCCTTCATCAACGATGACCTCAGCGCTCCCGTGCTGGAACGCCTGGCGGCCGGCGGAACCCGGCTGATCGCCCTGCGTTCGGCGGGTTACAACCATGTCGACCTGAGCGCCGCCAAACGCCTGGGACTGGTCGTCACGCGCGTACCGGCCTACTCGCCCCACGCGGTGGCCGAGCATGCGGTGGCGCTGATTCTTGCACTCAATCGCCGACTGCACCGGGCCTATAACCGCACCCGCGAAGGCGACTTCAGCCTGCACGGGCTGACCGGTTTCGATCTGGTCGGCAAGACCGTCGGCATTGTCGGCACCGGTCAGATCGGCGCAACGTTTGCGAAAATCATGCACGGTTTCGGCTGTGAGCTGCTGGCCTTCGACCCGTATCCGAACCCGGCCGTCGAAGCCTTGGGGGCGCGCTATCTCAGTCTGCCGCAACTGCTGGAGCAATCGCAGATCATCAGCCTGCATTGCCCGCTCAACGAGCAGAGCAAGCACGTGATCAACCGTGATTCGCTAGCGCACATGCAACCCGGTGCGATGCTGATCAATACCGGGCGCGGTGGCCTTGTAGACACCCCGGCGCTGATCGACGCTCTGAAGGACGGCCAACTGGGGTATCTGGGGCTGGATGTTTACGAAGAAGAGGCGCAACTGTTTTTCGAAGACCGCTCCGACCTGCCTTTACAGGACGACGTGCTCGCGCGGTTGCTGACATTCCCCAACGTGATCATTACTGCGCATCAGGCGTTTCTGACCCACGAGGCGCTGGGTGCGATTGCCGCCACCACCCTGCACAACATCGCGACCTGGGCGGCAGGAGCGCCGCAGAACCAGGTCGAAGGCTGACAATCGATCGTCAGACCGGAGGCGGCGTCGGGGCAATCGCCACGCAAAAAATCAGCAACGCCAGCCAGCCGAAGCCAAACAGTCGCTGCTTGAGGGAGTGGCCCCGACGCAGCAGAAACCAGACAAACATCATCGGCATCAGAAACGCCATGACCTTCAGCCAGCCCTCTACCGGGCGCACACCATCGACATACGACTGTTGCTCGACCGCTTGCTCGGCTGCCTGTTCGGCCTGCTGCCGGCGGCGGCGCCCAGCGGCGGCGGGCATGACTTTGGGTTCCAGGGCAGACGCAGGAGCGGCTTCTGCGACGAAAGCGTCGGTAACTACCTTGTTCCGGGGCAGACTGCCAAAGGAAATCGTTGATGTCGCGGTGGCCGGCCGGGACACCTGCGGTGGTGCGTGTTTACCCGTCATCGGAGCCCCGCAATGAATGCACGTCATCGCTTCGGGGCTGATGCTCCGCTTGCATTCATAACATTCGATCAGCGCCATGTTCCGTTCCTTAGAGATGAAGGCGGCAGTTTGCCACGACTGTGGTGTCGATTTGAACCGGATCGAAGGTCGCAAGCGCGCGTTATTCTGCAATCAAGCCCGTGCTAGCATGTCGCGCATATTTGGAGGACCCATGGTCGAACACGATTTCCGCTACACCCTGATGAACCCGCAACACACCCTCACCGAATGCCGCGCCCTCGTACCGGGCCGTTATCAGGTCACCGGCAACGGTGGTTCGATCCGTATCGGTGACGTGCTGGTCGTGACCCTCAAAGGCAGCAAGGACTTGTCCATGCGCCTGACCGTCGACACCGTCCGCCACCTGATCAACCCGCCGGGTCAATGGACCGCGATGACCACCGGCCCGGTGTTCGGCGAACTGGCGATCCATACCTGGCAGGTCAACTGTGACAACTGCGCCAAGGAACTGAGCTTCGAATTCGCGGTAGACGCCAAGCTCGGCAAACCGGCAGAAAAACCAGCCGCTACGGCACGTATCGCCGAGCTGGGCTGGAAAGCCGTCGATGACAAGCACCTGTGTCCGAAATGCCAGGAGCCGGCGTGATGAAACACCTGGCCCTGACCGCCGCTTTCGGCGCCGGCCTGATCGGTTGCGCCGCGGAGCCTGTGCAACTGCAACAGAACCGCAGCTACATTCTGGAGTGGATCGGCGAGCGGCCACTGATGGACTACAGCCACCTGACTGTGACCCTCGGCGATGATGGCCGGGCGTATGGCAACGGCGGCTGCAACCATTGGTTCGCGCCCTACACTCTGGAAGGCGACAAACTCAGCTTCGGCAAGGTCGGCAAGACCCGCAAACTGTGTGCTCCGGCGTTGATGGAGCAGGAACAGCGTTTCCTCCAGGCCCTGGAGAAAGTCGAGCGCTGGGACGTTTCGCCCATCGAGCAGATGCGTTTCTGGCCTGCCGAGGGCAAGCCATTGCGCTGGTGGCTGGAAGAGGGCTGACCTTCCAATCGTTCCCACGCAGAGCGTGGGAACGATCCTCAATTGCTCGCCTTCAATGCCTCCAGCTTCGCCATCACCCCCGCCGCCGTCTGCTCGCCCATCAACTGTTCCCGCACCTTGCCCTTGTTGTCGATGATGTAGGTCACCGGCAAGGCCTCACTGCGCGGCAGTTCGAACAGATCCGCCGGATCCTGCGCCAGCACGGTGAACTTGATGCCGAGTTTCTCGCTGGCACCTTTCAGCTCTTCACCCTGCACGTTGTCGAAGTTGACCCCGAACACACCGATCTTCTTGCCCTTGAGCTCGTCGGCCAGATGATTGAGTTCCGGGATTTCCGTGCGGCACGGACCGCACCATTCGGCCCAGTAATTGAGTACGACCCATTGTTTGTCCAGGCGCTCGGACGCGACCTTCTGCCCGTTCTGGTCAATGCCGTAGTCGTTACCGCAGCCGCCCAGCATCAACGCCCCGATGATCGTCAATGCCGCTGCCAGTCGCCGTGTCATGTCATGTTCCTTGTGAAAAATTGAATGCGCCTGCGACCCATCGCCTCCCAAGGTTCTGGATTGCGCGCTGCACAGTTAGAATAGCCGCCACTCTACGCAAGAAGCGACCCGCCCATGACCGATCTGACGCTTTATCACAACCCGCGCTGCTCGAAATCCCGCGGTGCGCTCGAACTGCTCGAAGCCCGTGGCCTGACGCCGAACGTGGTGCGCTACCTCGAAACGCCGCTGAACGCCGCGCAAATCAAGGCATTGCTCGGCAAGCTGGGGATCAGCGCCCGGCAACTGCTGCGCACCGGCGAAGACGAATACAAGACCCTGAACCTGGCGGATGTCAGTCTCACCGAGAAACAATTGATCGAAGCCATTGCGGCGCATCCGAAGTTGATGGAGCGCCCGATCCTCGAAACTGGCGACAAAGCCGTCATCGGCCGTCCACCGGAGCAGATCCTGGAGCTGTTGCCGTGAGTGCGCCGTACATTCTGGTCCTGTATTACAGCCGCAGCGGTTCGACCAACGAGATGGCCCGGCAGATCGCCCGTGGCGTCGAACAGGGCGGCCTCGAAGCGCGCCTGCGCACCGTGCCGGCGATCTCCACCGAGTGCGAAGCCGTGTCGCCGGACATTCCGGATGAAGGCGCGCTGTACGCCACGCTGGATGACCTGAAGAACTGCGCCGGCCTGGCCCTCGGCAGTCCGACCCGTTTCGGCAACATGGCCGCGCCGCTCAAGTACTTTCTGGATGGCACCAGCAACCTGTGGCTGACCGGCGCGCTGGTCGGCAAACCGGCCGGCGTGTTCACGTCCACCGCCAGCCTGCACGGCGGTCAGGAGACCACCCTGCTGTCGATGATGCTGCCGCTGCTGCACCACGGCATGTTGATCACCGGCCTGCCCTACAGCGAATCGGCGCTGCTGGAAACCCAGGGCGGCGGCACGCCGTACGGCGCCAGCCATCACGCCGGGGCTGACGGCAAAAGCGGCCTCGATCAGCACGAAGTGGCGCTGTGCCGCGCACTGGGCGCACGTCTGGCCAGGACGGCCCAGAAGCTGGGGAACTGAGATGGCCAGAAAGCCGAAAGTCCTGCCCGCCGTCGAATGGCTGGAGCCACGGGTGCGGGCGATGCGGGTGATCAGTCTGCTGTGCTTTTTCGGTCTGGCCGGACTGCTCGCTGCGTATTACCTTGTGTTCGCCGACCTCCACGGCGCGCGGCCGTGGGTGATTCTGCTGATTGAGCTGATCCCGTGGCTGGTGCTGGCACCGGGCATGATCATGGGCAGCGCCCGCGGGCATTCGTGGATGTGCTTTGTGGTGAACCTGTATTTCATCAAGGGCGCACTGGCGGCGTATGACCCGAGCCGCCAGTTGTTCGGCGTGCTGGAGATGATCGCCAGTCTGGCGGTGTTCTGCTCGGCGCTGCTGTATGTGCGCTGGCGGTATCAGTTGAACCGCAAGCTGGCCGGCGAAGGCGAAATCTCCGTCGCCTGACAGCTCTCCCGGTATCGTTCCTACGTTCTGCGTGGGAACGATCACTCGGTCTCAATGGTTGACGGTGTATGCCAGCATCATCGAAATCTGGCTCATCGGCCGTCCGCCACTTTCTTCATGCCACTGGTTGAACGCGTTCTGCACCGTGGCCAGATCCCGCAGACTGCTCGGTGCCTTGTCGACGATCTTCTGTGCATTCAACGCCGCGACCACATCGTAGCTCGGCACGAACGTGTCCTTGCCAACCATGCGCAGGAAGCGTGGCGCCGACAGCCCGCCCAATTGATGACCGTGCTTTTTCAGGTAGGTCCACAGGCCGACGATATCGGTCACCGGCCAGTCCGCCAGCAATGCGCCGAAACTGCCCTTTTCTTTCTCGACGTCCAGAATGAACTGCGCATTGCGCGGCACGCTTTTCAGTTTGCCCAGGTGACGGATGATCCGCGCGTCCTGCATCAACCGCTCAAGGTGTTCGGCGCTCATCAGTACGACCTTTTCCGGATCGAACTTGAAGAACACTTCTTCGAAAGCTGGCCACTTGGCGTCCACCAGGCTGTGCTTGAGCCCGGCACGGAAGACCCTCAGGGCCATGGTCGAGAGATAACGGTCGTCGCTGATCTGGCGCAATTGCGCCGGGGTCTTGGGAACAGGCAGATGGGCTTCCAGTTCAGCCGCCGAACCGAATCGGTTCAGACAGTATTCGTGCAGCCACTTGTAATCGCGCATGCCCTCTCCTAGAAAACGAATTGAAAACGGCGCCCGCGAGCGCCGTTTTTTTTCAAGCGATCGGATCGCTTACAGGTTCACCACGTTAACGAAACGCGAAGCCGCGGTTTCATCAATCTTCAGGCTGGTGAAGTCGAACAGGTTACGGTCAGCCAGTTGCGACGGGATCACGTTCTGCAGGCTGCGGAAAATGCTCTCGGTACGGCCCGGGGTCTTGCGCTCCCAGTCCTGGAGCATTTCCTTGACCACCTGACGTTGCAGGTTTTCCTGGGAACCGCAGAGGTTGCACGGAATGATCGGGAATTGCTTGAAGTCCGAGTAGGCCTGGATGTCTTTCTCGTTGCAGTAGGCCAACGGGCGGATCACCACGTTGCGTCCGTCGTCGGCGCGCAGCTTTGGCGGCATCGCCTTTAGGCTGCCGTTGAAGAACATGTTGAGGAAGAACGTCTCGACGATGTCGTCGCGGTGATGACCGAGGGCCATTTTGGTCGCACCGATTTCGTCGGCGAAGGTGTACAGCGTGCCGCGACGCAGACGCGAGCACAGCGAGCAGGTGGTCTTGCCTTCCGGGATCAGTTCCTTGACCACCGAGTACGTGTCTTTCTCGACGATGTGGTACTCGATGCCCAGCTCTTTCAGGTAGGCCGGCAGCACGTGCTCAGGGAAGCCCGGCTGCTTCTGGTCCATATTCACGGCGACGATCTCGAACTTGATCGGTGCAACCTTCTGCAGGTGCATCAGCACGTCGAGCATGGTGTAGCTGTCCTTGCCCCCGGACAGGCAGACCATGACCTTGTCGCCGTCTTCGATCATGTTGAAGTCGGTGACTGCTTCGCCGGCCAGGCGGCGCAGGCGCTTTTGCAGTTTGTTCTGGTTGACCGTAAGAGTGCCCATGACGCGAAATCCGTGAGGTGTGACGAAAGGCGGGCATTTTACGCAAAAACACCGGGGTTGTGGCCACAGGTTGTCGCCCCCTCGATTGCCCGTTTGCACAGACCCCGACGCGATTACCCCGCCGGTTTACAGCGCGATTTGCTCTAAGACCCTATCACCTGTGCGGTTAAGACCTTTCTATACTGCGACATAAGGTCGCACGCAATCTGAAGACCTGTATTTGCTCGGCCACATTGGCCCGTAGGCGCTCCGC
This sequence comes from Pseudomonas sp. R38(2017), assembly GCF_002112395.1. Classification (NCBI taxonomy): domain Bacteria; kingdom Pseudomonadati; phylum Pseudomonadota; class Gammaproteobacteria; order Pseudomonadales; family Pseudomonadaceae; genus Pseudomonas; species Pseudomonas sp. R38(2017). The sequence goes on along the minus strand of NZ_NEHN01000001.1, from coordinate 388,753 downwards.
TGGGGGGCGATGGCAATAAAAAGAGGAGTGACTGGCATGATCCATCACGTAGTGGGACTTTTTACCCACCCCGATCAGGAATGGAAGGAAATCCGTGGCGACCAAGAGGAAAGCATCAGCCACATGTACCTGACACACACGCTGATTCTGGCGGCGATCCCCGCCATTTCGGCGTTTATCGGCACGACGCAGGTCGGCTGGGTCATCGGCAGCCGCGCACCGGTGATGCTCACCGTCGAAAGCGCGTTGTGGATGACCATCATGTCGTACCTGGCGATGCTCGGCGGGGTCGCGGTCATGGGTGCTTTCGTGCACTGGATGGCCCGCACCTATGACGCCAACCCGAGCCTGGCCCGCTGCGTGGCGTTTGCCACCTACACCGCGACACCATTGTTCGTCGGCGGGCTGGCGGCGTTGTATCCACATATGTGGCTGGGGATGATCGTCGGTACGGCGGCCATCTGCTACACGGTGTACCTGTTGTATGTGGGGTTGCCGACCTTCATGAACATTCCGTCTGACGAGGGTTTTCTGTTTTCCAGCTCGGTACTGGCGGTGGGTCTGGTGGTGCTGGTGGCCATCATGGCGTTTACCGTGATTGTCTGGGGACTGGGCGTGGGGCCTGTCTACACTAATTAGAGAGCCACGAACTGGTTGGCTGCAACGCCGAGAAGAACAAGATCCGCCAACACAGGCCGCCGCGAGGCGGCCTTCTCATGCCAGGGAAAAGCGCCACGACCATTCGGCAGTTCGGCGATACGCAAGGCCGGACGGTTGCGGCATACTCCGAGTCTCTGGAGATCCATCAAGCATGCCCGAGCAACTCAATACCCGCGTCGAAGACTGTTACCAACTCGCTGAATCCTTTTTCAAACGTCCCTTCAAACGCCCCGTCGTGAGCCTCAAGCTGCGCGGGCAAAAAGCCGGGGTCGCGCATCTGCACGAGAACCTGCTGCGCTTCAACCCGCAGCTGTACCGGGAAAACACCGAACACTTCCTCAAGCAGACCGTGGCCCACGAAGTCGCGCACCTGATCGCCCATCAACTGTTCGGCGACCGCATCCAGCCCCATGGCGAGGAGTGGCAACTGATCATGCGCGGGGTCTACGAGCTGCCGCCGGATCGCTGCCATACCTACGAAGTCAAACGGCGCAGCGTGACCCGCTACATCTATAAATGCCCCTGTGCCGACAGTGATTTCCCGTTTTCGGCCCAGCGCCATAGTCTGGTGCGGCAAGGCCGGCGGTATTTGTGCCGCCGATGCCGGAATACGCTAGTGTTCAGTGGCGAGATGCGGGTCGAGTGAGTCAGGCGATCACCTTGGCTCGCCGCAATTCGGCAATGCGCTCAACACTCAAGCCCAACTCCCCCAACACCTGATCCGTATGCTGCCCCAGCGCCGCGCCGATATGTCGCGGCGACGGCAACCCTTCGGAAAACTTCAGCGGGCAAGCGATCTGCGCCTGCGCCGAGCCATCCCCACGCGGCACCTGAGTCACCAGCTCCCGCGCCTGCAACTGCGGATGCTGCACCGCCTCACCCAGGTTCAGAACCGGTTCGACACAGGCATCAATCCCGGCGAACAACTCGCACAGTTCAGCAAAGTCATGCTTCTCGAACTCGACCTTCAAGGCGTCCTTGAGCGCCCGTTGTTGCTCGGGTTTGGGTGATAAACCCTGAGCCGCCAGTTCCGGCCGACCCAACGCGGCGCACAGTTGCTGCATGAACGCCGGCTCCAGACTGCCCACCGACATCCAGCGCCCATCCCGGGAGCGGTAGTAATCGTAGAAGCTGCCGCCATTGAGCATCTGATCCTCCCAGCCCGGCTCCTCGTCACAGGCGAGATACCCGGCACCGGCCATGGCGTTCAGGCTGAACGAACAGTCAGTCATGCTCACGTCCAGATGCGTGCCCTGCCCGGTCTGCTGCCGTGATATCACCGCAGCCAACAGGCCGATCACCCCATGCAGCGAGCCACCCGCGATATCCGCCACCTGCATGCCCAACGGCAACGGCCCGCTGTCGGCGCGTCCGGTGTAGCTGGAGAGCCCGGCCAGTGCCAGATAGTTGATGTCATGCCCGGCGCGATCCTTATACGGCCCGGTCTGGCCGTAACCGGTGATCGACACATAAATCAGCTTCGGATTGATCGCCTTCAGCGCCTCGTAACCCAGCCCCAGCCGCTCCATCACGCCGGGGCGAAACTGCTCCAGCACGATGTCGTAGTTCGCCAGCAACTGCTTCACCAGCTCCAGCGCCTCGGGCTGCTTGAGGTCCAGCGCCAGACTGCGTTTATTGCGATTCAGGTAGGCGTGGCTGGCCGAAATCCCGTGATCGTGAGGCGGCAACACCCGCAGCAGATCGAGGCGGGTCGGCGATTCGATACGCAGCACTTCGGCGCCCATGTCCGCCAGCAGCAGCGAGGCGAACGGCCCCGGCAACAGGGTCGAGAAATCCAGAATCTTCAGTGAGGCCAACGGTGCAGACATGGGCGATCTCCATCAACAATGCATGCAGCCTAGGCAGCCATCGGCGCTGGGGCAATTACCGGATGCATCAGTTGCGCTGACCGTTGCGCTCAAATCGCAGGCAAGAAAAAACCCGCCGCAGCGGGTTTTTCCATTCAAGCGATGCTTACTTCACATTGCTCGGGGTCGGGCCTTCGGCCACACCCAGGTCGTCTTCGTGACGCTGGTCGACGATACCGCGACCGCCCGAGGCCAACTCGGCGTCCAGTACGTCGGTGTCCAGTTCCTTGACCCACTTGGCCACAACGATGGTGGCAACGGCGTTGCCGACCAGGTTGGTCAGGGCGCGGGCTTCGGACATGAAGCGGTCGATACCCAGGATCAGTGCCAGACCGGCCACTGGCAGGTGACCTACGGCCGACAGGGTGGCTGCCAGTACGATGAAGCCCGAACCGGTCACACCGGCGGCGCCTTTGGAGGACAGCAGCAACACCACCAGCAGGGTGATCTGGTGAGTGATGTCCATGTGGGTGTCGGTCGCCTGAGCGATGAACACGGCCGCCATGGTCAGGTAGATCGCGGTACCGTCAAGGTTGAACGAGTAACCGGTCGGGATCACCAGACCCACTACCGATTTCTTCGCGCCCAGACGCTCCATCTTGATCAGCATGCGCGGCAGTACCGATTCCGACGAGGAAGTACCGAGCACGATCAGCAGCTCTTCACGGATGTAGCGGATCATCTTCAGCACGCTGAAGCCGTGCATGCGGGCGATGGCACCCAGCACGATCAGGATGAACGCCAGGCAAGTGATGTAGAAGCACGCCATCAGTTGACCCAGCTGCACCAGCGAGCCGACACCGTAGGCGCCGATGGTGAAGGCCATCGCACCGAAGGCACCGATCGGCGCGAGCTTCATGATCATGTTGATGATGTTGAACATCACGTGGGCGAAGCGATCGATGAAGTCCAGGATCGGCTTGCCGTAGGCACCCAGGCGATGCAGGGCGAAACCGAAGATCACCGAGAACATCAGTACTTGCAGAATGTCACCGGTGGCGAACGCGCCGACGATGGTGGTCGGGATCACGTTGAGCAGGAAGCCGACAACGCTCTGGTCAGCGCCCTGTGCTACGTAGGTAGCGACTTTCGAGGCGTCGAGGGTGGCGACGTCGATGTGCATGCCGTTGCCCGGCTGCACGATGTTGACCACGATCAGGCCCACCAGCAGGGCGATGGTCGAAACGATTTCGAAGTACAGGAGCGCGTAACCGCCGGTCTTGCCGACCGACTTCATGTTCTGCATGCCGGCGATGCCGCTGACCACGGTGCAGAAGATGATTGGCGCGATGATCATTTTGATCAGTTTGATGAACCCGTCACCCAGCGGCTTTACGGCCACGCCGAACTGCGGGTAGTAGTGGCCGAGCGCAATACCGATACAGATTGCGACGATCACCTGGAAATACAGGGATTTGTACAGTGGCTGACGAGTCGTCATTGCAAAGTTCCTCAAGAGTCCCGCGTAGCAACATCCATCTGTTGAACGCGACACTTGAATTGCGAACCCTCCTGCACTGGAGGGATTTGTTGTGTCGAGCGACGCTTTCCGGACCGGCTCGGCGCACGCTTCTGTCGCTTTTATCGCAAAGCTCGTGCCACTTTGGTGCAATTCGCTGCAAGCCTTTTGATATCAGGGGATGCAGGTTTTTCTGTGTCACCATTCGGTTACCCAAGTGTGGCGGATTTCCGCCAACGCACCCGGTCTCGTCCTACAATTTGGCGGAAATCCGCCTTGTTGCCGATCAAAGCCGCCGGCTACCATCGGTCGCCAGAGGAAGGATTTGCCGTTTATGCGCGAACGCACCATTGCCAGTCACTTCGCCCGTGCCGCACTCGTCGGCGCGCGCCGTCGCGGGTTCGATCATTCGGGTCTGCTGCTACAACTGGGTATCAGTCCCGAACTGCTCGACGAGCCCCGTGCGCGGATCGCCCCGGAACAATTCACCCGACTGATCCAGAACCTGTGGCTGGCCCTGGACGACGAATGCCTGGGCTTCGGCAACGCGCCCAGCAAGACCGGCACTTTCGCCATGATGTGCCACGCCATCATCCATTGCCGCAGCCTGGAAAAGGCTCTGCAACGCGGCTTATTGTTTTATAGCCTATTCCCAGAGGCCCCGCGCCTGAGCCTGGCCCATGAAGACGAATGGGTGCGTCTGAGCCTCGACGATTCGCAATGGTGGGATCCGGATCACTTTCTCTCCGAGAGCCTGCTGGTGATCTGGCATCGCCTCGGCAGCTGGCTGATCGGCCAGCGAATTCGCCTGGAACAGGCAAGTTTCAGCTACCCGAAACCGGCGCACGGGGCGGAGTACGATTTGCTGTTCTCGTGTCCGCTGGAGTTTTCGGCACCGCAAAGCAGTCTGGTGTTTCACAGTCGCTATCTGCACATGCCGCTGTTGCAGGACGAGCGCACGCTCAAGCACTTTCTCGAACGCTCTCCCGCCGACCTGCTGTCTCGCCCGGACGACGGCAACAGCCTCAGCAGCCGATTGCGCCGCCTGCTCAGTCATGACAGCGCGCGCTGGCCGGACCTGGAAGCCGTCGCGGCGCATCTGCACATCAGCCCGCAGACCCTGCGTCGGCATTTGCGCGAGGAAGGCACCAGTTTTCAGGAGTTGAAGGATCAGTTGCGCCGGGACATTGCGATTTATCACCTGGGGCGGGCCGATCTGTCGTTGCAACAGATCGCCGAACAGCTCGGGTTTTCCGAGCCGTCGGCGTTTCATCGAGCGTTCAAGAAGTGGACGGGGCTGACGCCGGGGGCTTATCGGGCGCAGGAGCAGTAGGCGATCACACCGCCGGGAAATGAATCCTGAACGCCGCCCCGCCCATTGGTGAGTCGCCCAACGTCAGCTTGGCGTTGTAGCTCTCGATAATGTCCTTGACCACCGCCAGCCCGATCCCCTGCCCCGGGTGCTGGCGATCCAGGCGTTCACCGCGTTCAAGAATCCGCGCCCGCTGATGCTGCGGAACACCCGGGCCATCGTCTTCGATGCACAACTCGATGCCGGCCAGGCTTTCGCGCACGCTGATGCGCACTTCGCCGAGGCACAGCCGATAGGCGTTTTCCAGCAGGTTGCCCAGCATTTCCAGCAAGGCGCCCTGCTCGATCGGCAGGTAGCAGTGTTCCGGCAGGTCGAATGCCACGCGAACGCGCTTGTCGCGATAGACCTTGTCCAGGGTGTCGCACAGGCTTTTGAGCACCGGGCGCAGGTGTACCTGATGGCGCACCAGACCGCTTTTACGCAGGCTGGCGCGCTGCAGTTGATAGCTGATCTGCTGGCTCATACGTTCGATCTGGGCTTGCAGCACCCAGGCCTGATCGCGATCTTCGGGGCGCTGGGCCATGTCTTCACTGACGCCCTGCAACACCGCCAGCGGGGTTTTCAGGCTGTGGGCCAGATCATCAAGGGAGTCACGGTAACGGCTGCGTTGCTGACGCTCGCTGTGCAGCAAGCGGTTGAGCGAGCCGGTCAGACGCAACAGTTCACGGGGGTGCTGTTCGGTGAGGCTTTCGCGGGTGCCGCTTTCGATTTCGTCCAGTTCCTGGCTGAGCCGGCGCAAGGCTTTCAGGCCCCAGGTCAGGCCGATCCACAGCAGCGAGAGCAGCACCAGCAACGCAGCGCCGAAGCCAAGGTAGAGGTTTTCCCGCAGGCCTTCGAGGGTGGTTTCGTATTCGCGCACCGGTTGCAGCGCAACGATGCTGAACGCCGCATTCTTGCCGCCGAGCAGTTTGACTTCGACGTCGTAGACGAAGAATTCCTGACCGCTGGCTTCGCGAATCCGCGCAAACTCGCTGCCCATCCCGTCGTAACGCGGTTTGTAGTTGATCTGCTCTTCCTGGGTCGCTTTCGAGCGCCAGACCAGATGACCTTCGCGGTCGTAGATGTAGCCGAGCAGACGGAAGTCGGCGAGGTTGAAACGCTCGTCCGGCAACTGCATCGGCATCACCAGACGACCGTTTTCAATCCGAGCCGCAGAAATCAGTGTGGTGACATCCGAAGCCAGGCGCTGCTCGATGGAATCCTGCAGCGCCAGGCTGAACGCCCCTTGCATCGCCGGAAGCAAGGCGAGCATGAACAACACCGCCAGCGTCGTGGCGGCCAACATCAAACGAACACGAAGCGAACGGATCAAGTGCAGCGCTCATTGAACAGATAGCCGAGCCCGCGCACCGTGTCGATCGGCTTGAATCCGGCCGGGCCTTCGAGCTTGCGCCGCAGACGCCCGACCAGCACTTCGATCACATTCGGATCACGCTCGTCGTCGTCCGGGTACAGCTGTTCCATCAGGCGATCCTTGGGCACCACTTGCTGATGGTGGCGCATCAGGTATTCGAGGATCCGGTATTCGTAGGCGGTCAGCGCCAGAGGCTGTTCATCGAGGGTCGCCTGCTTGCGATTGAGGTCGAGCAACAACGGCCCGGCGACGATGGACGACTGAGTGAAACCGCTGGAGCGGCGCAGCAGGGCATTGAGCCGCGCTTCGAGTTCTTCGAACTGGAACGGTTTGACCAGGTAATCGTCGGCGCCGGCGGCCAGGCCTTCGACCTTGTCCTGCCAGTTGCCGCGAGCGGTGAGGATCAGGATCGGGAAGCTCTTGCCGTCCTGGCGCAACTGGCGGATCAGGTCGAGCCCGCCCATGCCCGGCAGGCCGAGGTCGATCACCGCCAGGTCAAAGTTGAATTGCCCGGTCTGGTACAGCGCCTCTTCGGCATTGGCCACGGACTCGACCACGTGACCGCTTTCCGTCAGGCGGGTTTGCAGGTGATGACGCAACAGCGCTTCATCTTCGACGACCAACAGTTTCATGACGCTCTCCCGGGCAAATCAGCATCTCCAACAGCATACCTGCGACAACGGTGTACTGCCGCTTTTGAGGGGCCTGTTCATTACATCCCTCGCACGTGGTTCAAGATTACTGAACCCGGCCTGTACCTGCCCTGAACGCACCCTGAACCCGGGCGCAATCAAATGAACTAGGCTGTCTTGACCTTTTATTGTCAGGAGACCCGATCATGCGCCTGTTCCTTGCCCTCACCCTGCTCGCCTTCAGCAGCCTCAGCGCGGCTGCAATCAAAACTGAGGAAATACCTTATCAGAGCGCCGATGGAACGAAACTGATCGGTTATTACGCCTATGACGACGCGATCAAGGGACCTCGCCCCGGCGTGGTGGTGGTCCATGAATGGTGGGGCCTGAACGACTACGCCAAGCGCCGCGCCCGGGATCTCGCCGGGCTCGGCTACAGCGCCCTGGCCATCGACATGTACGGTGAAGGCAAGAACACCGAGCACCCGAAAGACGCGATGGCGTTCATGCAGGCTGCCACGCAGAACGCCGATGCCGCCAGCAAACGCTTCGAGGCCGGCCTCGATCTGCTGAAAAAACAGCCACAGACCGACACTGGCAAACTGGCCGCCATCGGTTACTGTTTCGGTGGTGGCGTGGTGTTGAATGCGGCGCGTCAGGGTGTGCCACTGGCCGGCGTGGTGAGCTTCCACGGCGCACTCGCCACCAAGACCCCGGCGACGCCCGGCAGCGTCAAGGCGAAGATCCTCGTCGAGCACGGCGCGCTGGACAGCATGGTCACCGCCGACAACGTCACGGCGTTCAAGTCTGAAATGGACAAGGCCGGCGCCGACTATAAATTCGTCAGCCTCGACGGCGCCAAGCATGGTTTCACCAACCCCGATGCGGATCGTCTGAGCCACGGCGATCACGGTGGCCCGGACATCGGCTACAACAAGGCTGCGGATGAAAAATCCTGGGCGGACATGCAGACCTTCTTCAAGAAAATCTTTGGCTGAGCCCACTGGTTCCCGCGCCCTGCGCGGGAACGTTCCACACCCGCGCACTATCCAGCCTCAAAGCAACCCGGCAAAATGCCCGCCATGAATTCCAGCCCCCTCCTCCCAGCTTGCTGCACCCCGCTCGATGCCCATTGGCCATTGCCGATCGTGCTGCCGGACACCGTGCTGCTGAGCACCCATTTCGACCCGTCGCAGTTGCTCGGCGATGATTTCCGCCGCAGCGCCATCGAGCCGCCGCCGAGCATCCAGCGCTCGGTGGCCAAGCGTCAGGCGGAGTTTCTCGCCGGGCGTATCTGCGCCCGGGCCGCGCTGCAAAAACTGGAAGGGTCAAGCAGTGTCCCGGCGATTGGCGAGGATCGCGCACCGGTATGGCCGGCACATATTTGCGGCTCGATCACCCACAGCACCGGCCGGGCAGCCGCGATTGTCGCCAACAAGCAACACTGGCGCGGGCTGGGCATGGATATGGAAAACCTGCTCAACGCCGAACGGGCCGAGCGCCTGGCCGGGGAAATCCTCACACCAGCGGAAATGCAGCGCATGGCCGCCGGCGCCCGCGATCAACTGGCGCTCTGGGTGACGCTGACGTTTTCGGTGAAGGAAAGCCTGTTCAAGGCGCTGTACCCGATCGTCCAGAAACGTTTCTATTTCGAGCACGCCGAAATGCTCGAATGGACCGAGCAAGGTCATGCGAGGCTGCGCCTGCTGACGGACCTGTCCAGCGAATGGCGCAACGGGACCGAGCTGGATGCACAGTTCGGGGTACACGACGGGCAGTTGTTGAGCCTGGTCAGCATTCAGGTTTGAGCGGTTTCAACGCCGCTCCTGATTCCGCGGCCAGCTCAGACTGAAACACGCCCCGCCCAGACTCTTGCTCTTGCCGATCAGCGCCCGGCCGTCATGCCAATGAATGATCCGCCGCACAATCGACAATCCCAAGCCGTGTCCGCCAGACGCCCGCGTACGGCTGTCGTCCAGCCGCAGAAAGGGCGTGAAGATTTTCTCCCAGGCACTTTCCGGCACACCGGGACCGTCGTCCTCGACATCCACCCGGCAACGCATCTGCCCGACCTGATAACTGACCGTGACCTTCGAGCGCGCATGGCGCATGGCGTTGCCCACGAGATTCTGCAGAGCCCGATGCAGGTAACGCGGCTCGGCCTCGACCCAGGCATCGTCGCAATCAGCCGCCGACAGGCACAAGCCGCGTTGCACCGTGACGTCGGCACGCAGTGGCGCCAGCTCTTCGATCACCTGATTGACCAGTGCGTCGAGATCGATGCGCTGGAAGGTCAGCGCCGGCGAGCCCTGCTCCAGCCGTGCATAGGTGAGCATTTCGTCCACCAGCTTATCGAGGTCCTCGATGTCGTGGTCCATGCCCTCGCGGTACTTTTCCAGTGCTTGCGGGGTGGTGGCCGAGCCGATCATTTCCAGACCGAAGCGCAGGCGCGCCACCGGCGTTCGCAGCTCGTGAGATACCGCGCGCACCAGCTCACGCTGGATCGCCAGCAACTGCTGCAGATGCTCGGCCATGCCGTTGAACGCCGCCGCCAGTCTGCCCACCGAGTCGGCCCCTCGCGCCGGCACCCGGGTTTCCAGACTGCCTTTGGCAATGCGGGTAGCGGCGGCTTCGAGACCGCGCAAACGCCGTTCCAGCTGACGCACCAATAAATAGACGATGAGACCGATCAGGGTCAGACCCAATGCGGCAATCAGCACCAGCCATTGCGGCGGGTACGGATTCATCTGATAGAGCGGGCCGATTTCCAGCACCCACGGCGTGCCGACCATCCCGGCGAACACCCGGATCGAATCACCGCCCTTGCCCAGTGCCATCACCGTATCGCCCTCCGACACGCGACGGCTCTGGTCTTCATCCATGTCGGCCTCGTTCACAGTGACCAGCCGCAGATCGAAGCCGAACCCCTTCTCTTCCTTTAGTTGCGCGAGGCGTTTGGGCTGCTCGCCCACCGGCACCCGCACCAGTTCATCGGCCAACAGGTAGATGGTCGCCCGGGCCAGTTGCTCGCTGATCTGCTGCACCTCGCCCACCAGCACAAGCTGTTCCTTGTCGCTGACCAAACGGTAGACCTTTGCCGCATGCGGCCCGGTCTGCTCGACCAAGGCCTGGCCGCGCTGCACGCGGGTGCGCTGGGTCAGATCGAGATCGGTCTGGGTGAACTTCTTCAACGTCAGCGGAATCCCCAGCAATCGTTCCCATACCAGCAAGGCGCGGTGGCGCTCGGTATCGTTCATCGGTTGCAGGTTGTCGGCCATCAGGGAAAACGTGCCGTGGGCCAGGCGCTCGCGGTATTGCTCGCTGCGCACCTGATTGAGCAAGTGCAACGCCAGCACACCGAGCACCGCCACCAGAATCAGTGCCGCACACATGCCGCCGTAGATGCGCAGAAAGATCGAATTCACAGCGGCAGTTCTACGCAGGCTTCAGGCACGAACAGATAACCCTTGCTGCGCACGGTCTTGATCAGGCGCGGATGATCAGGGTCATCGCCAATCTTCGGACGGATGCGCGAGATGCGTACATCGATCGAACGGTCCTGGCCGTCGTAGCCGATGCCGCGCAACGCGGTGAAGATTTCTTCCCGGGACAGGATGCGTCCGGCGTTGGACACCAGCAGCCACAGCAGATCGAATTCGGCGCTGGTCAACTCGATGCCGCTGTCGCTCAGCCAGGCTTCGCGCAAGGCGTTGTCGACCACCAGCGGGCCGAATTGCAGACGGCGTGGTTTGCCCGACGCCGGCTCCGGTGCATCACTGCGTCGCAACAATGCCTGGATGCGCGCCAGCAACAGTCGCGGGCGAACCGGTTTGCACACGTAATCATCGGCACCGATGTCGAGGCCGAGGATCTGGTCGGCGTCGTCGGTGCGCGCGGTCAGCATGAGGATCGGCCCGTCGTACTGGTCGCGCACCTTGCGGCAGATGCTCAGGCCATCTTCACCGGGGAGCATCAGGTCGAGGATCACCAGATCCGGCTGTTCCTTGATGATCCGCGCCGCCGCCAGCGCCCCGTTGCCTTCGATCTCCACCTGCAATCCATTGGCTTGCAGGTATTCGCGGGTCAGTTCGGCCAGACGCTGGTCGTCCTCGACTATCAATACCTGCCAGGCTTCTTGCTCCACGGGTGACCTCTGTTTGCCGATGCTGCGAATAAAGGAAGGATCCTCCCGTCTTTTTGTCATCTTTAAGGAGGATAAGAATGCGTGTGTCAGGGCCGATTGTATAAACGGCGTACAACGAGAACACAAGTCGGTAAATGCGTTCGGACAAGGCTGTTTTCTGTGATAGGGTTCGCGCCCTTAAAAATCCGCTGAAGCGTTTTTCCCGGCGAAAAAACAGTGACAAACGGTCTAGCTCAGCAGGTTCACGGCCTACAAAGGCTTTCCCTGTTTCGCACACAATTTACGCACAGGGTTATCCACAGGCTTTGCGTTGCAATCGCCCCCCAAAACGCATTATCTTGTAGCCCGCGCCAAAAAAAACCCTACATGTAGGGGTTCGCGCCAAAAACCAAACACAAACCGGACAGTGAATTCAAGGCTTTTTATTGCCATTGTCAGGTTGAACCAAACGTATTTTCAGAAGCCCAAACCGCGCCTGCGGATGGCTACCGTTTTTCAGCCGATCACGGCGTAAACGGTACGGGTGTTGCAGTGGCGAAACTGCTCCCCGAAAGGAATGCGGTTTCACGCGTATCGCGCGAACCGAAGACTTCGGCATGGAAGCGGCGCCCACAAGGCCCACTTCCTGAACTGTCCCGAAGTCGTTACCCGGCGCTGGCCGGTCGTAGTGCTTCAGGACGGAACGGTGGGCACCGTGATGGTGCCCAAACAAACATAGAGAACGTGGAGACACCCATGCAAACCGACACAACTCGCGAGAACCCGCAGGGCACCTTGCCGCAGGCCGCCGATTCGAATTCGGATCTGGCTGCCACCGCGCCTGGTCAACTGCGTGTGATCAAGCGTAATGGCACTGTCGTTCCTTACACCGATGACAAGATCACCGTCGCTATCACCAAAGCGTTTCTCGCAGTTGAGGGCGGCACCGCTGCCGCTTCGTCGCGAATCCACGACACCGTTGCCCGCCTGACCGAACAGGTCACCGCGACCTTCAAGCGTCGCATGCCATCGGGCGGCACCATCCACATCGAAGAAATCCAGGACCAGGTTGAACTGGCCCTGATGCGTGCCGGCGAGCAGAAAGTGGCTCGCGATTACGTGATCTACCGCGACGCCCGTTCCAAGGAACGCGCCACCCGCACCACCGCCGATGCTCCGGTTCAGGCGCACCCGTCGATCCGCATCACCCGCGCCGACGGCAGCCTCGCGCCGCTGGACATGGGACGTCTGAACACCATCGTCACCGAAGCCTGCGAAGGTCTGGCTGAAGTCGACGGCGACCTGATCCAGCGCGAAACGCTGAAGAACCTGTACGACGGCGTGGCCCTGAACGACGTCAACACCGCACTGGTGATGACCGCGCGTACCCTGGTCGAGCGTGAGCCGAACTACTCGTTCGTGACCGCCCGCCTGCTGATGGACACCCTGCGTGCCGAAGGCCTGGGCTTCCTGGGCGTCGCCGAGAGCGCGACCCACCACGAGATGGCCGACCTGTACGCCAAGGCACTGCCGGCCTACGTCGCCAAAGGTATCGAGTTCGAACTGCTGAACCCTGTGCTGGCCTCCTTCGACCTGGAAAAACTGGGCAAGGCGATCAACCATGAGCGCGACCAGCAATTCACCTACCTGGGCCTGCAGACCCTGTACGACCGCTACTTCATCCACAAGGATGGCGTGCGATTCGAACTGCCACAGATCTTCTTCATGCGCGTGGCCATGGGCCTGGCGATCGAAGAGAAGCAGAAAGAAGACCGTGCGATCGAGTTCTACAACCTGCTGTCCTCGTTCGACTACATGGCTTCGACCCCGACCCTGTTCAACGCCGGTACCCTGCGTCCACAGCTGTCGAGCTGCTACCTGACCACCGTTCCGGATGACCTGTCGGGCATCTACCACGCGATCCACGACAACGCCATGCTGTCGAAATTCGCCGGCGGCCTGGGCAACGACTGGACGCCGGTGCGTGCACTGGGTTCGTACATCAAGGGCACCAACGGCAAGTCCCAGGGCGTTGTTCCGTTCCTGAAAGTCGTGAACGACACCGCCGTTGCCGTTAACCAGGGTGGCAAGCGCAAAGGCGCTGTGTGTGCCTACCTGGAAACCTGGCACATGGACATCGAAGAGTTCATCGAGCTGCGCAAGAACACCGGTGATGACCGTCGTCGTACCCACGACATGAACACCGCCAACTGGATCCCCGACCTGTTCATGAAGCGTGTCTTCGATGACGGCAAGTGGACCCTGTTCTCGCCGTCCGAAGTACCGGACCTGCACGACCTGACCGGCAAGGCCTTCGAAGAGCGCTACGAGTACTACGAAGCCCTGACCGAGTACCCGGGCAAGATCAAGCTGTTCAAGACCATCCAGGCCAAAGACCTGTGGCGCAAGATGCTGTCGATGCTGTTCGAAACCGGCCACCCATGGCTGACTTTCAAAGACCCGTGCAACCTGCGTAGCCCGCAGCAGCACGTCGGCGTGGTTCACAGCTCGAACCTGTGCACCGAGATCACCTTGAACACCAACAAGGACGAAATCGCGGTCTGCAACCTGGGCTCGATCAACCTGCCGAACCACATCGTCGACGGCAAGCTGGACACCGCCAAGCTCAAGCGCACCATCGACGTAGCCGTTCGCATGCTCGACAACGTGATCGACATCAACTACTACTCGGTACCGCAGGCGAAGAACTCCAACTTCCGTCACCGTCCGGTCGGCCTGGGCATCATGGGCTTCCAGGACGCGCTGTACCTGCAGCACATCCCTTACGGTTCCGACGCTGCCGTCGAGTTCGCCGACAAGTCCATGGAAGCGGTCAGCTACTACGCGATCCAGGCTTCCTGCGACCTGGCCGACGAGCGCGGCTCGTACGAGACGTTCCAGGGTTCGCTGTGGTCCAAAGGCGTACTGCCACTGGATTCGCAACAGATCCTGATCGAAGCACGTGGCCAGAAGTACATCGACGTCGACCTGACCGAGTCCCTGGACTGGGCACCGGTTCGCGCCCGTGTACAGAAAGGCATCCGTAACTCGAACATCATGGCCATCGCACCGACCGCGACCATCGCCAACATCACCGGCGTATCGCAGTCGATCGAACCGACCTACCAGAACCTGTACGTGAAATCGAACCTGTCGGGCGAATTCACCGTGATCAACCCGTACCTGGTTCGCGACCTGAAGGCTCGTGGTCTGTGGGACTCGGTCATGATCAACGATCTGAAGTACTACGACGGTTCGGTTCAGCAGATCGAGCGCATCCCGCAAGAACTCAAAGAGCTCTACGCGACCGCGTTCGAAGTGGACACCAAGTGGATCGTTGACGCCGCCAGCCGTCGTCAGAAGTGGATCGACCAGGCCCAGTCGCTGAACCTGTACATCGCCGGCGCATCGGGCAAGAAGCTGGACGTGACCTACCGCATGGCCTGGTACCGTGGTCTGAAAACCACCTACTACCTCCGTGCCCTGGCTGCGACCAGCACCGAGAAGTCGACCATCAACACCGGCAAGCTGAACGCTGTTTCCAGCGGCGGCAACCACGGTGACGATTCGGTCCTGGCAGCGCCAGCCGGCCCTGCTCCGGTACCGAAGGCCTGCGCCATCGACGAGCCGGATTGCGAAGCTTGCCAATAAGCTGAGCTGAATCAGGCGTTGCGAAACGCCTGATCGAGAAGCCCCCGACAGACTTCTGGTTTGTCGGGGGTTTTCTTTTGGCCGCGAAAAAAAATCAAAAGCCCCCCCACCCTAACCCTCTCCCGAAGGGAGAGGGGACTGACCGAGGTGTTTGGTAGAGGTACGCCGACGTGAAATACCGAGGTGAACTCGGGGTTTAAAACACATGCCATGCAACTCAGCTTCTTCTGCCTCCACTCCTACTCCTGCCTCGGCTTTGGCTTTGGCTTTGGCTTTGGCTTTGGCTTTCGCTCTCCACCACTCAACACGATGAGCGTTAGCTCGAGTACAGCTTTTGACGTGCCGGCCCCTTCGGCAGGCTGAGTGGAGGGATTTATCCGGGGGTGGGCGCGCAGCGCCGTTCGACGGAGTCGAACACATCGAGAGGAGGTGTAGCGAAGCAAACCGGAGGCGATGCCCCCGGATGAATCCCGGAACGAAGGAACACCGAGCCTAGGCGAGGTGCCGAACGCCGGGGCCCAGCGTTTTGCTTACTTTTGGGCGTCTGCAAAAGTGAGTCGCTGTAAGAGCGAAACCGCCAGCGGCAGCACCCAAAGCAACGGATATTCACCCAATCAACCAAAGCATGGTCGTCTCCAAGGACGCCACGCCAAACAAAAAAAAGCCCCTCAAAAAGAGGGGCTCCTTGAACAACCAAAAATCAGGTCATCTGAATGATGGTCTGCATGATGGTGCTCTGGGTCGAGATGGTCTTGGCGTTCGCCTGATAGTTGCTCTGGCCCTTGATCAGATCCACCAGCTCGTTGGTCAGGTTAACGTTCGACTCTTCCAGCGAGTTGGATACGACCGAACCCAGGGTACCGGTTTCCGGCGCATCGTAGCCCGGGATACCCGAAGCGAAAGTCTCTTTCCAGCTGGTACCGCCGATAGGCTGCAGGCCCTGCTCGTTGGTGAAGCTGGCCAGCGCAACCTGGCCGATGGCCTTGCTCTGGTTGTTGCTGAAGTTGGCGAACAGGGTACCGGTACCGTCGATGGTCAGGTTGGTGATCTGGCCGGTGGCGTAACCATCCTGGGTCGGAATCGAACGCGCGGTATCGGCGTTGTACTGAGTGGTCTTGGCCATGGAGATGGTGATGCCGGCCGGGTTCGCCGAAGCACCGTTGGCAGACCAGACACCATTGGTCACAGTCCCGGGCACCCAGCCAGTGAGCTTCAGGTCACTGCTGATCGTGGCTGGCGGAGTGCTGACCTGAGTCAGTTTGCCAGTGGAGTCGAAGGTCATGGTGGAAGCCACTGGTGCGGTGACCTTAGGATCACTGCCGGTAGCATCCGGGTTACGACCGTCCACCAGGGTGTAGACCTTCCAGGTGTTGGCGCCGGTCTTGACCATGTATTGATCCATGGTGTGCTGGTTGCCCTGGCTGTCATAGATCGGAGTACTGAACGACTTGGTGTAGGTCGCCGTGTTGGTCGGGTCGAATTTGCCGGCCGCCACAGTATCGTCGATCACCGGAGCGGTCGAGTTCAGGTTGATGGTCGAAGTGACCAGCGAGGTGGACTTCGGCGCCAGGTTCGAGGTATCGATCTTCAGGTCGGTCAACACGCCGTTGATGATCTTGCCGTTGGAATCCACACCGTAACCCTGCAGACGCGAGGTGTAGTCGGTGTTGGTGATGTAGCCGTCCTTGTCGACCTTGAACGTACCGGCACGGGTGTAGGACACCGAACCGTTGTTGCTCAGGGTGAAGAAGCCGGAACCGTTGATCCCCATGTCCAGCACGTTGCCGGTGTTGTTGATGTCACCCTGGGTGAACTGCTGGGAAACGTTAGCCAGGCGCACGCCGTTGCCGATGACCTTGCTGCCGCTGCCCAGGCGAGTCGCCGAGTAGACGTCTTCGAATTCCGCGCGGGACGATTTGAAACCGGCTGTCGCGACGTTGGCGATGTTGTTGCCGGTCACGTCCAGTTGCTTGTTGGCTGCATAGAGACCGCTAAGGCCGATATTGAAAGACATATTCCACTCCTTTGTGCCGGTTAGTCGGCTCTATATACCAATGGTTTGTACTTTGGACAGGGCGACGGTGCCCTTGCCGGACAGGTTGAGCATCAGCTCGCCGCCGGTCTGGCTGATCGTCACGCTGGTGACGGTGGCCGGCAGGTAGGTCGCCATATCGGTCGAGGTGCCATTGATCGAGGCGTTGGCCTTGACGGTATAAGTACCGGTCTTCACCAGGTTGCCGTCCTTGTCCTTGCCGTCCCAGGTGAAGCTCGCGCTGCCTGCGGCGCGACTGCCCAGATCGAGGGTACGAACAACCGTGCCGCTGCTGTCGGTGATGGAGACGGTACCGCCGGCGATCGACGACGGAACGGTGACCGAACCGGTCATGCCTTTGCTCGGGTCATCCAGCTGAACAGTGTTGGTCTGCACGATCACGTTGCGACCCACCAGCGACGAAGCCTGCAGGGCTTGCGACGAGTTGTAGTTGCCGGCCAGCGAACTCACGGTGCTGTTGAGGGTGGTGATCCCCTCGAGGCTGCTGAACTGCGCCAGCTGGGCAACGAATGCACTGTTGTCCTGCGGGTCGAGCGGGTTCTGGTTTTTCAGCTGGGTCACCAGCAACTGCAGGAACGCATCCTTGCCCAGGGCCTGGCCGCCGGTGGCGCTGTTGGTAGCCGAAGCGATGCCGCCGGTGGTCGTGCTACTGGTCTTCTTCGAAGAGTTGGCCAGTATGTCGTTCATCGTCAGGCTGCTGGTGGTATCGGTAACACTCATGGCAGTCGCCCCTTATTACTGACCGAGGGTCAGTACCTTCTGCATCATGGTTTTGGCGGTGTTCATCATTTCGGCGTTGGTCTGGAAGGACCGGCTCGCGGAAATCATGTCGGCCATTTCTTCCACCACGTTGACGTTCGGGTAGTAGACGTAGCCCTTGGCGTCGGCGGCCGGATGGTTCGGCTCATAGCGCGCTTCGAGGTTGCTCTGGTCTTCGACCACGCCGAGCACCTGCACGCCCTGGCCTGCGGCGTCCTGGTTCTGGAACAGCGAGTTGCTGCCGCCGCTCTGGCCGCCCTGGAACATGGTGGCGAACACCGGATGACGGGCGCGATAGGTCTGGTCGATGCTCGACGAGACGGTTTCGGCGTTGGCGATGTTCGAAGCCACGGTGTTCAAACGCGTGGTCTGGGCGCTCATGCCGCTGCCGGCAATGTTGAAAACGCTGGACAGGGACATGGATTACTCTCCGCGCAGGGCTGACACCAGCCCTTTGAATTTGCTGTTGAGCAGCGTGAAGCTGGCCTGGAAGCCGACGGCGTTTTCCGCGTAGTTCGACTGTTCCAGTTGGGCGTCCACGGTGTTCTGGTCGATCGATGGTTGCATCGGCGTGCGATACATCAGCGACTCGTCGCCATTGCCCAGGCCTTCAGCTTCGATGTGACGGCTGTTGGTCATGTTCAGGGCGATGGTGCCGTTGGCGTTCTTCTGGCTCTGTGCTTCGAGCACTTTGGAGAAATCCAGATCCCGAGCCTTGTAGTTCGGGGTGTCGGCGTTGGCGATGTTGTTGGCCAGGACTTCGGCACGCTGGGCGCGGAAGCCCAGGGCTTTTTCGTGAATTCCGAGCGCTTTATCGAAGCTGATGCTCATGTCGGGAACCTTCAGGTGACCGGGTTTTTCGTAACAGGGTTATAGCAAGCGTCGTGCCAGCTTTAAAAAGCCCCGGATTCCGGGGCTTTGCAGGGGATCGGCAAGGCGGCAATGCCAGAAAAGCGGCAACGGGCTTCCGCCGGATGCCGCTTTTCTGCCGCTTGCCGCCCGCAAAAAACCTCAGGCATAAAAAAACGGGAGTCCCTGAGGACTCCCGTTTTTTGTGTTGCCGGTGCCAGTCACTTCGCCTGGTAAATGATCCCCGGGCTGCACTGGACCATCTGGTAATGATCCGGCAGACCGTTCAGCGCTTCGGAAGCGCCGAGGAACAGATAACCGCCCGGTTTCAGTGTGCTGTGAATACGCAACAGGATGTCCTTCTTCACCTCGGCGGAGAAGTAGATCAGCACGTTGCGGCAGAACACGATGTCGAACTTGCCAAGGCTTGCGTAGCTGTCGAGCAAGTTGAACGAGCGAAATTCCACCCGGTTCTTGATCGGCGCCTTGATCGCCCAGCGTCCCGGCCCTTTCGGGTCGAAGTAGCGCTGCAGACGATCGGCGGAAAGACCGCGACCGATCGCCAGGCTGTCGTATTCGCCGGTCTTGCAGTTGGTCAGCATGCTGCCGGACAGATCCGTGGCGACAATCTGCACGCCCATCTTCAACTGACCGATGTTGGTCCGCTCGAACTCGTCGATCGACATCGACAGCGAATAGGGTTCCTGACCCGACGAGCAGGCCGCCGACCAGATCCGCAGACGCTGGTTGGGGCTGGCCTTGATCGCCTCGGGCAGCACCTTGTTCTTCAAGACTTCAAACGGATAGGTGTCGCGAAACCACAGGGTTTCGTTGGTCGTCATGGCATCGACCACCTGCTCGCGCAAACCGCTGCGCGGCTGGGTCTGGATGCGCTGTACCAGCTCACCCAGGGACTTGATGCCTTGCTGCTCCATCAGTTTGTTGAGACGGCTCGAGACCAGGTACTGCTTGTTTTCACCGAGCAAAATGCCACAGGCTTTTTCCAGGAAGACCCGGAACTGTTCGAAATCCAAATTACCCGTAGACAAATGATGCCGCCTCTTAAATCGTGTTGACCGCCAGGGACGGAAAGTCCCTAGCTGATATCTGCTGCTTTGATCCGGTCGACTACCCGGGATGCCAGGTCATCAGGACGGAATTTGGCCAGGAAGTCATCGGCACCGACCTTCTTGACCATCGCCTGGTTGAACACACCCGACAACGAAGTATGCAGGATGATATGAAGCTTTTGCATGCGAGGGTCGCTGCGGATTTCGGCCGTCAGGGTGTACCCGTCCATCTCCGGCATTTCGATGTCGGAGATCATCATCAGGAACTCTTCTTCCGGCTTCTTGCCCTCATCGACCAGCTTGCGCAGGTAATCCAGCGCCTGTTTGCCGTCGTTCAGCGCCACCACTTCGACACCGACCGTCTGCAGGCAACGTGTCACCTGCTTGCGCGCCACCGACGAGTCATCGACCGTCAGCACCCGCAACGACAATGCCTTGCTCTGGGTCTCGACATCCACCACGCCGACCGAAATCGCTTCCGGTGTCGGTGCGACTTCCGCCAGCACCTTCTCGACGTCGATGATTTCGACTAACTGATTGTCCACCCGAGTCACAGCGGTCAGGTAATGATCGCGACCGGTCCCCTTGGGTGGCGGATGGATCTCTTCCCAGTTCATGTTGACGATACGTTCCACCGAGCGCACCAGGAAACCCTGGGTCTTGGTGTTGTATTCCGTGATGATCACGAACGGACTGTTCTTGTCTTTCAACGCCCCGGAGCCGGTCGCCATTGCCAGATCAAGGATCGGAATGGTCGCCCCCCGGATATTCGCCACCCCGCACACGACAGGACTGGACTTGGGCATCAGCGTCAGTTGCGGGCACTGCAGCACTTCCCGAACCTTGAACACGTTGATCCCGTAGAGCTGTTGACCGTCGAGACGGAACAACAACAGCTCCAGGCGATTCTGCCCCACCAGTTGCGTGCGCTGGTTCACCGAATCCATTACACCAGCCATGCCCAGACTCCTACACCAACGCCAAGTGTTGTTGCGACGCACATTCATTGCTAAACGGCACGGCGCTTGCTTTTTAACTCTTATGAACACTCAAACGACATTTTTCCGACGCCTGACATCCCCCCTTCGCAGAGGACTTTGCGCGGTGTCCGCCGCTTGCCTGTTTTTCGCGGGCAGCCCTGCCATTGCTGATGCGGTTACCTTGCCTGACATGCTTATCGGCGTCACTCAGGGCTTTCTTGAATTCACCGTAGAAGACTATCTGGCTACCAGTCAAACAGAAGGGCGTTATGAAATCGAGGTCAAGCAGCTCGATCCGCGCATGCGCATGCCTATGTGCGACAAGGAATTGACAGCATCCCTGGAGAGTCCGGGGCGTCCTTTGGGTCGTGTAACGGTCAAGGTCCGCTGCGAAGGCGCCTCCCCCTGGACCGTGTTCGTACCCGCTCAAGTCCGCCTGTTTCGCGAGGTTGTGACGACCACTCGTCCCCTCAAGCGCGCAGGGATAATCGAGCCTCAGGACGTGACACTGCGTGAACATGACGTCAGCCAGATCAATCAGGGTTTCCTGACGTCGGTGGATGAGGCGATCGGGCAAAAATTGACCCGACCAACGGTCGCCGACCAAGTGATTACCCTTGTGCACCTGGAACAGGCGGAAGTCGTTCGCAAAGGGGATCAAGTGGTAATTACGGCTCGCAGCGGCACACTCGCCGTACGCATGCCGGGCGAGGCCCTGTCCAACGGCGGCCTGAAAGAGCAGATTCGAGTGAAAAACCTCAATTCTCAACGGGTCATCAAGGCGCAGGTCATGGCGCCGGGCCAAGTGGAAGTGGCAATGTGAGCAACGATTGGAGCGATGACAGGAAAGCCTCGTGAGTGGTCGCGCAGAAAACTGGCGCCAACCTGAGCGGTTCCCTAAACTGTGCCGCAGCAGGACCTGCGCGGCGCATGCAGGCTCATTGGTAAAAGAGCCTAAAGTTTTCCAGGGGATGGCCGAGAACATGGCAAGCGTCCAAATTCCCAGAGGTTTTTAACATGGTCATCGATTTCAGCCGTTTGAACAGCTCCTCGTCACTTACGGGCAGTACACGTACCAGCGCGCCCAAGGAAACCGCCGAAACCGGCACTTCCGCGCCGCTGAATACCCCGGCCGATCAGGCCAGTACCGCAAAAAGCGGGGAATCGGTACACCTCAGCAATGAGGCTCAACAGTTGCAGAAGGTCACTGACAAGCTGCGCGATCAGCCTGCCGTCGACAAAGCCCGTGTGGCCGAGTTGAAAGCAGCGATTGCCGATGGCAGCTATAAAGTCGACAGCAACCGTGTAGCCAGCAAACTGCTCAACTTCGAAGCCCAGCGCTAGGCCTCGGCCTGCGCCAGGCTTTTGGACGCTTAAAACCCAAGGCCAGCCATGCACGACACTACTTTATTGCAACTGATCACCGACGACTTTGCTCCAGCTCAACAATTGCTGGAGTTACTGCAATCCGAGTCCCTCGCCTTGCATGGTCGCGACATGCCACTGCTGGAAGAAATTCTGGCGCGCAAACAGGCATTGATCATTCTGCTCGAGCAGCATGGCCGCAAGCGCAGCGAAATCCTCGCCAGCCTCAATCTGTCGCTCGACCGTAAAGGTCTGGAGCAACTCGCCAGCCAGTCGAGCATCGGCGATCAGTTGCTGAGTCAGAGCGACGTTCTGACCGATCTGATCGCCCAGTGCCAGGCGGCCAACGTCAAGAATGGCCAGTCGATCGTGATACAGCAGGCCGCCACGGCCAACCAGCTGAAAATCCTTACCGGCGGCGAGCCTCCCGCGCTCTATGACGCCAGTGGCACCTTCTCCAAACTGCAGAAACCGCGCGCGCTCAGCCAGGCGTGATGCTTTCTTCCATGCTTGCGCCCTATCAACGCGCGATACATGCTGGCAAAATACTGGCCAGCCGTAGTCAAATTTTGTCTGGAGATTGATTAAACGTGTCCAATGATGACGCTCCGCAGCCCCCAAAGGTGCTTACCACGCCCCTGGAGATCTCCAGCAATCTGCGCCAGCTGCAAGAGAGCCACGATCCGCTGATCATCACCTTTCACGAACGCAGCCAGCGCTTCCAGAGCTACCTGATCAAGGTCGACCGGGAAACCACCACCATTGCCCTGGACGAAATGATCCCGCGCGATGGCGAGCGCTTCCTGCTGGCTGGCGAATCCTTCAAGGTCGAAGGCTTCCACGAAGGCGTGCGCATCGCCTGGGAATACAACGGCACGCTGGACATCAAGGAATCCGACGGTGATCGCTTCTATGTCGGCGAGATGCCCACCGAAGTGGTCTATCACCAGCGCCGCAACGCCTTCCGTGCCGCACTGAAGCTGACCGATCTAGTGAGCGTCGAACTCGGCGGCGAAAAGCTCAAGTCACCGATCGGTGGCAAACTGCTGGATATCTCCGCCACCGGCTGCAAGCTGCGTTTCGAAGGCGATATCACCGACCGTCTGCAACTGGGTCAGGTCTATGATCGCCTGATCGCTCCGCCACTGTTCGGCAACCAGCCAGCGGCAGTCGAGTTGCGTTACCTGCACTTCGAGGAAAAACTCAACATCACCTTCGCCGGCCTGCGCTTTCACAACATCAGCGGCCCGGCAGCGCGCAACGTCGAGCGTTTCGTCTATCAGTTGCAACGTGAAGCACGGCGCTTCGACAAAGACGACCTCTGATTCGTACGCACCATGAAAAACGGGCAGTCCCTTGCGGTGACTGCCCGTTTTTTATGCCTGGTGTTTTTTCAGGATCAAGGCCTGGCGCCACTGATGTCCGGTGCAGGATTGTCGTTGCCGGCATCCGGCTCAACAGGTGATTCAGGTTCAGTGGCGGGCTCGGGTGCCGGTTCAGGTGCAACCGTGGTCTGCATCTGCTCCTGCACCACTTGCTCATCGACCCGCGGATCGAGCGCCGCCACCAGCGGCGAACTGGACATACTGTCCGGCATCGCCACGTGATGCAGCGGTGCGTCGTCGACCTGGTGCAGATTGGTCACGGCTTTCGGCCGGATGCGCCACACCAGCACCAGCGCGAAAAAGGTGAAGAACGCATACAGGCTCTGGCTGCCGAACATTTTCATCAACACACCGGCCAGCAACGGCCCGATGCTGGCGCCGACCCCATAGGTCACCAGCAACATCGCGGTGAGCGATACCCGCCGATCGCCTTCGACATGGTCGTTGGAGAACGCCACGGCCAGTGGATACAGGCAGAACTGCACCAGCGAACACAGGAAGCCGACGACGAATAAAATCTCCAGCGGCACCTGCGGCAGGATCGCCAGTGGCAAGGCAGCCATCGCCAGAAACCCGGCAAAGCAACGGATCAACAAGGCTCGGTCATAACGATCAGACAACCAGCCCAGCGGCCACTGCACCAGCAGCCCGGCAAAAATGCAGGTACCCATGAACAGACCGACCTGTTCGGTGGACAGTCCCTGCTGCGACGCATAGAGCGGCGCCAGACCGTAGAACGAACCGATGATCAAACCGGCACTGAGCACCGTACTCAATGACTGCGGCACGCGTTTGATGAAAAAGCGCGGCTCCATCGGCGCCGGATGCAGCGGCGCCGGGTGAATCCGTCGAGTCAGCGCCACTGGCACCAGACACAACGCAAAACACAGGGCGACCAGCATCAGCAGTTCCAGGCCCAACCCCGGGTGCATGACCAGAATCAGCTGACCGAGCACCAGCCCCAGATACGAAGCGATCATGTAGCCGCTAAACACCACGCCGCGCTGATTGGCGTCGGCCTGCTCGTTCAGCCAGCTCTCGATCACCATGTACTGGCACATCATGCCGAGACCGACAATCGTCCGCAGCACCAGCCAGGCCGGCAACCAGTCCACCAGACCATGGCCGAGCACCGCCGCGCCGACGATGCCGGCACACGCCGAGTAAGCGCGGATGTGCCCGACCCGGGCAATCAGGCGGTGACCGATCTTGCCGCCCAGCACCAGACCAAAATAGTTGGCCGCCATCAACGCACCGACCCACAGTCCATCGACATGGTCGGCCGCCAGACGCAACGCCAGATAAGTAGAAAGAAGGCCCGAGCCGATCAACATCATCAGCGAGGCGAAATACAGCGCTCGAAAGGATTTCCAGATTTGGCGCATCGGCGTTCCGAGCGGCTCCTTGCAGTGAGTATCGGGCTATCGAACGATAGCCCGATGGCGACAGTTCGTCAGGCCTGGGCAGCTAGAACACGCCGTTCCCAGGGAGTGATTTCATCAAAGAAACTGGTCAACTCCATGGTTTTCGAAGCGATGTAGCCTTCGATGAACTCCTTGCCGAACAGTTCCTTGGCCAACTGGCTGCGTTTCAGACGTTCGAGCGCAGCGTGCATCGTACACGGCAGCGAAAGATTGTCCGGCACTTCGAACTCACCCTGGATCGGCGCGCTCGGCTCCAGTTCATGCTCGATGCCATGCAGACCGGCCGCCAGACTCGCGGCAATCGCCAGGTAAGGGTTGGCATCGGCGCCCGGCAAACGGTTTTCGACCCGACGGGCGACCGCCGAACTGGCCGGAATCCGTAGGCCCGCTGCGCGGTTGTCGTGAGACCAGCAAGCATTGTTCGGCGACGCAAACGGATGGCACAGGCGCTGATAGGAATTGACGTTCGGTGCAAACAGCGCGGTGAAATCGGCCATGCCCGCCTGCTGCCCGCCGATGAAGTGGCGGAACATCGCGGTCGGCTGACCGTTCTCATCGCTGAACACATTCTTGCCGCTGCCGATCTCGACGATGCTCTGGTGAATGTGCATCGAACTGCCGGGCGTGTGCGCCAGCGGCTTGGCCATGCAGACCACGGTCAGGCCATGCTTGAGCGCGACTTCCTTGAGCAGGTGCTTGAACAGGAAGGTCTGGTCGGCCAGCAACAGCGGATCACCGTGCAACAGGTTGATCTCGAACTGGCTGACGCCCATTTCGTGCATGAAGGTATCGCGCGGCAGGCCCAGGGCCGCCATGCATTTATAGACTTCACTGAAGAACGGGCGCAGACCGTTGTTGGAGCTGACGCTGAACGCCGAGTGACCGTCCTCGCGACGACCGTCGAGACCGATTGGCGGCTGGAACGGTTGAGTCGGATCGGTGTTCGCAGCGAACACAAAGAATTCGAGTTCGGTCGCCACCACCGGCGCCAGGCCGAGGGCTGCGTAGCGGGCAATGACTTTCTTGAGCTGGCCACGGGTCGACAGGTTGGAGCTTTCGCCGGTCAGCTCGTCGGCATCACAGATGGCCAGCGCGCGCGGCTCCTGGCTCCACGGCAGAGGATGGATTTGCGCAGGGTCGGCCACCAGCGCCAGGTCGCCATCATCGCTGCCGTAGAACCGCGCAGCGGGATAGCCCCCCATGATGCATTGGAGCAGCACCCCCCGAGCCATCTGCAAACGCCGCCCTTCGAGGAAACCCTCGGCGGTCATTACCTTGCCTCGTGGTACGCCGTTCAAATCCGGCGTGACACATTCAATCTCATCAATGCCCGTCAATCGCTGCGCGAGTGAACGCTGGCCATCGGTTGTCATGACGCAATCCTTGTTATTGTGCGAGCCGCGAACGGCGACCCGGACAAAATAGGCTTCAGCTGTTCGGAATATCAAGCAGCGGCCAACAAAAAGACTTCGAGTCGATGAATCCGTGATTCAGGGCAGGTAAATACTGAACACACCACCACCCAATGGCCCGCCATTGCGGATCTCGGTCCGGCCGCCGACACCGTTGCGCTGATGCAGCGCCGCGATGCGTCCGGCGAAGTACAGACCGAGGCCGGTACTGCCACTGCTGTGATTGATGCCCTGCACATAATCGGCCTGACGTTCGAGCATCTCGACCGGGTAGCCGTCGCCGTCATCGTTGATGCTCAACACCAGTTGCCCGGCCTCGTCGCTGACAGTGATCAGCAGCGATTCACGGGCGTAGCGGATCGCGTTGTTGATGCAGTTGCCGAGCACCGAGGCGATCAGTTCACGGTCAAAGAAACCCAGGGGACTCAGAGGGTCGACTTCGTAAGTGGCAATGATTCCACGACCGGCGAAAACCTCTTGATGAGCCGCCAGTTGCGCCTCGATGAAATCGTCCAACTCGTGATACGCCGGCTGCAACGGCATCTGGTTGACCCCGAGCTTGTACAGCCCGAGCAACTGCACCAGCATGCCGTTGAGGTGGGCGAACTCGAAATCGATCACGCCCTGCTCCGGCACCTTGCGCTGAGCCTCGGGCAGGCGCGCCAGCCATTGGCTGTGGGCCTGCATGAGCATGGCCAGAGAGTTCTTCATGTCGTGCACGGTGGAGGCAATCACCGTGGAAAAATCCAGTGCCTGCTCGTCTTGGTTCATTCGCCAAACGCCTTGCTTTTCAGCTTCTGATAACGCGAATAACGCGCGTCGGTGTCGGGCATCATGCCCACCAGTTTCAGGCAGGCCCGACATTCTTCCAGCTCCGCCGACGGCACACTGGTGTCGGTGCCATGCAGCAGCGACTGCGCCATGTTCAGCGCAATACTGATGTTCTTCGGTTGCATCTTCAGCGCCTTGCGGAACACCTCCCGGGCCTCCACCAGGTTGCCGGTCTTGTACACGCGCACGCCCTGACGGTTGAGGTCGGCAGCCGCGTTACTGGAACTGAGAATAGTCGGGTCGTCGGTGAGCTTGGCGATGTCCTTCATCACCGTCGGGTCATCGCCGTAGATTTCCGCGCAGCTCTTGAGCATCGACGTGCCCGCCTCGGCCTGGCCGAGCATCTGCAATTGCTTGGCGACCAACAACGCCGCTTCAGGGCTCATGAACTGCTCCATGCCGTCAAGACGCATCAGCGCTTGTTCGGTGAGTTTCTCGGCGGTCTCGGCGTCATTGAGCAGCAGACTGGTGGCCTTCATCAGTCGCGCACGAATCTGCAGGCCAGGGTCGGTCGGGTTCTCCTTGGCCACGGCACTGAGGGTGGTGTTGATCTCCAGCCGCGTGCGGGTATCGAGTCCTTTCTCGCTGCCCTTGCTGATCAGCGCATGGGCCAGGCCCAGATTGCTCTCCGGGTCCTTGAAGCGCGACTGCGCACCTTGGGATACGGCCTGACGGTAGGCCCGCGACGCCGTGTCGAAATCCTCGTTGGCCATCGCCAGCTTGCCGAGCAACGCTTGTCGACGTACCGCCAGCGGCGACAGACGGATCGCCTCTTCCAACACCTGTTGCGCGCCCTTGGTATCGCCTTCGGCCACCAGGACATCCGCCATGCCGTCGTACAGTGCCGGCATCATCGGGAACACCTTCAGGGCTTTTTCATACACGCCTTTGGCCTGCGCAATCTGACCGCGCTTGAACAACAACTTGCCCAGACCGGCAAATGCCCACGGCAGCGGCCGGTCAGCGATGATGCTGTCATACAGCCGCTCGAGCGCTTCGTTCTGATTCATGTCGCGCAAGGCATCGGCGCGGTAACGCAGGCACAGCGGCGAATAGCGGATGTCCTGTTTGCACAGGGCGATACAGGCGTTGAGTACCTCGACCGGTTTGCCACGGTCGAGGGCCTGAAGAATCGGTTTGAGCAGGGTCTTGCGCTGCTCCAGACGTTCCAGGCGCTGGGCCAGCCCGATGCGGTTGAACGGCTTGGTCAGGTACGCATCCGGTTCGTGTTCCAAAGCACTGAGCACCATCGCCTGACTGGTCTCGGCGGTGACCATCACAAACACCGCTTCGTGACTGATCAGCTTGTCCACCATCAGGTCTTCCAGCACCTGCTGACCGTTTTTCTTGCCGTCACCGAGGTGAAAATCCTGGAGGATGAAGTGATAGGACTTCTGCGCGCACATTTTCAGCGCCTGCTCACCGGTGTCGGCGGTGTCCACGTCCTTGACGCCCAGCTCGCGCAACATCGAGCGCACGGAACTGCGGAAATCCGAGAAATCATCGACGATCAGAAAACTCTTTTGGTGATACGACAGCATCGAGGATTTCCAGGCAATTGAAGAGGATGGACCGAGGGCATATTTCAGGCGCGCAGATGATAGCTGCCGGCCAAATGCTATCAAGCGATTTCGTGCGACTCTGAAGTCACCGAATGGGTTATCGGCCGGATCAACGGTTCTCTTGAAGCGGGGCTTCAAGATTCATTGCACAGCGATTACCCTGCGCGCCTGCTCTCACCCTCCTACTTCAGGGTTTTCATCGTGTACATCAAAGGACGCTACATCGTATCGGCCTGTGCGCTGCTGTTTTTCCAGCAGGTACAGGCCAGCGGAATGGACTGCACAAAGGCTGTGAGTGTTGTGGAGAATGCAATTTGCGCGGAGAAGCCGCTGTATGAGCTGGATGCGCAGATGGGGGCGGTTTATCGCAAGTTGATGAATGCGGCGCCGCAGATGCGGGCCGAACTGAAGAATACCCAGCGTCGGTGGCTGAGCGAACGTAATGAGTGCGCTGACAATATCGACTGCCTGAGCCAGCACTATCGGGATCGCTTGCAGGTATTGCACGCGCAGTGGATCGAGGCCGTTGCCTATAGACCCGACGACGTTGACAGGCAGGTCATGGAGGAGCTGCAACTGCGAGTTCGGGAGATGAGCAAGGAGAATCCGGAGTTTGCGCTGGAGCGGGCTCTTGGCTCTCTCACCAGCGAAAATGGCGAAACCTCATTCTCCGGCGATCCAAATGACGACCCTGCCGAGGATCAGACAGTCTTCCCCAAAAGAATACCCAAGGGCGTCACCCAGGATGAATGGAAAGCGCTTAACACTTCCGGCCTCGATGCTGATGCCGAGCAAGGTCAGGCGAATTACACATTGATAGACCTGGACGGCGACGGCCAACGGGACCTGTTCGTTTCAACCTATACCGGTGGTACCAGCCTGTTCAGTTTCCATGAAACCTTCCGTCGAGATGGAGAGCGCTTTACGAGAAGGTTGGTCCCGTATGATCCGGAAGCCAGCGCCGGCAGCTCGTTGTTCTCCACCAGTGATCGCGGTGCCAACCAGTCGGCAGGCTGGATCAAATCTCACGGAAGGATGTATCTCGCCTTCCGCAACGGTTCATACGGCGCGGATGATTTGTACTTGCTCAATCCCCTTAAGATCAACAGCCAGATACCGACGGTCACAGTCCGGTACGACTACAAACTGACTGTACCTCGCATTCAGCACCGTGACGCAGATGACACCGCCTACAAAATTGCGGCCGGTTTGCAAAAGACGCTCACCCAGGCTCTGATCAAATCGAATGCCGGCAAACCTCTGCTAACGAACCCGCAGGAAGGTCCCATCTGCCCCGTTCCTGCATCAGAAGAAGACCCTGATAGCTACAACAGCTATGGCGCCAGTTATTACGTAGTAGAACCGGTCACAGACATGTCGGTGACCATCGCTAACGAGTGTTACATCGCGAGGCTGATCAATTGGTACGGGAGTTATAACGAGGAAAACGGACTGCCCGCATTACTGATGCTGCGTAAACCTGGGCCAGGAGGTACCGAGCTGAGTTACTCGGTCAACGGACGCCGACATGTCACGCAGGTCAGCTCCACTATTGGCAAAGCCGAAGATGGGGCAGAGATCTTTTAGGCCATTGTTTGGCGTTGCAGACAACCACAAAAAAGCCCCGCCAGATCACTCTGCGCGGGGCTTTTGAATGTGTGGTGTCCCAGGGCAGGTTCGAACTGCCAACCTTCCCCTTAGGAGGGACAAATCAGATCCAGCAGGATTAGGCAGAAGCCCAGTATTACTGGGCCTATTCGTCCCATTGAGTCCATGAAAACAGAGCGGTATAGTGCTTTTTGCTGCCACCCTGCTGTCACGGACGAATCCTTGAAAACCAAAATCACCCAAAAGCTCATTGGCAGCCTGGCCGCCGAGGCGAAAGCATACCGCGTGCATGACACCGTGCAACCGGGTTTCTTTATCCGCGTTCTGCCCAGCGGTCACAAGTCCTATATGGTCACATGGGGGCGCAACAAGAACGCCACCCTAGGGCGAGTTGGTGTCCTCACGCTCGATCAAGCCAGAACCGAGGCCGCTCAGTACTTGGCCGACGCGCACGCCCACGGCGAGCCACTGGCAGTCGCTCAGGGTCGAAAGGGGACCGCCCTGCCCTCTCTTCGCGAATTCATCGACGACACCTATATGCCGTGGTTCAAGACGCACCACAAAGGCCACGAGAAGACCCAACACACCCTGAACTGCAACTTCGACGCGATCATGTCACAGCGCCTCGATGCAATCACCGGCCGCGACCTGGACCAGATCCGTACAGGTTGGATGCAGTCGGGCAACAAGCCGTCGACGGTCAACCGCAAAATGGGCTCGATCAGCGGCGTATTCAGCAGAGCCGTTGAATGGGAGTACATCGATGCCCACCCGATGGACAGACTCAAAGCCTTAAAGGTCGACTCGATGGGACTGGTCCGCTACTTAGATGCTGAAGAGACCAAACGACTTCGGGAAGCACTCGACGCCCGTCAAGACGAGGCGCGGGTGGAGCGCGAGAGTGCTAACAAGTGGAGAGCGGATCGAGGCAAGGAACTGATGCCGAGCTTGCTGCAGGTCCCATTCACCGACCACCTAAAGCCTATGGTCCTGGTATCGCTGAATACAGGCATGAGACGTGGAGAGCTGTTTGACCTGAAATGGTCGGCGGTGAACTTCCATACGAAGACGATCACCGCCGCCGGCGCCACCACCAAAACCAGCGACACACGACACATCCCGATGAACAAGGAAACAGTGAGTGTGCTGGAAGACTGGAAGAAGCTGGCCGGCAAATCTCGATATGTGTTCCCGAGTCAGGAAGGCGGCCGTCTGGAGGACGTTAAAAGCGCCTGGCTCAAGCTGCTAGAGCGAGCCAATATCGAAGGGTTCCGATGGCACGATATGCGTCACGATTTCGCGTCACGCCTAGTGATGGCCGGCGTACCGCTCAACACAGTTCGGGATCTGCTGGGGCACGCCGATATCAAGATGACGCTGCGATACGCCCACCTTGCCCCAGAAAGCAAAGCGGCGGCAGTGGAGCTGATTTAGAACGGCGGTTCGTAGGGGACAATAGTTCTACTTTCCTTGTTGTCCTCAACATGACCCAACAGATCCTGCCACCAGTGCCGAAGATTCTGCCGATCGATTCGCCCCACGCCCGGCACCTCCCAATATTGAGCATTATCCCCCGTACCAGGGGTAAGAAAGAATTTCGACGCTTTAATGGTTTCCCATAGACGCTGCTCTTCGTAGGTGATCAGTGAAGGTAGGTAATGACAGAGCTGGATAAATCGCTCACTTTCGTCTGTTGACCAAATTTCGCTCACGGCACTCAGTAGAGACATGGGATGTGATTCGCCGCCAGACACAAACGGCGCATCTAGGTCGAAAGCAATCTCCTCAATCGCAGCCTCCACCACCCCAGTGATGGATTGACGACGGATGCGTGATATCAACTCGATCATCAGCTTTACCTTTGGATCAAGGCGCAACGTCAACGTCTCTGTCTTACGTGCTCCTTGACTCGGCTTGTTTTTCGCCATTCCGCTTCACCCACAAAATTTACGCGTGAAACGAATCCTACCTTTTGCGTCCGCCGAAGTCCATGCGCTCACAATCAGCCAGTGATTGCAGTTGACGTGCAATACTTACAGCAATATTCTTTCGCCGTGCCCTGCCCTGTCGGCAGGGAATTTGGAGATGCCCCATGGAACAAGCAAATCAGATAAGCCCGCTATCGGTGAGCGTCGAAGATGCGGCGCGAATTGTCGGGTATTCGCGCTCTGGTGTTTATGAGCTGATCGCCTCGGGCGACCTGAAGGCGTTCAAAATTGGCCGCCGCCGGTTGATCCTGATGACAGAGCTCAAGGCGTGGGTTGAGCGTGCCGCGAAGGACGGTGCGCGATGATCTTGGAATTTACCGATAACGAACATCTGATGCTTCAGTCCGCCTGCGACACGTTCCGGGCTATGCAGGGGATGAGCACCACTACCACCAAATATGAACGACTGTGCAAGCGCTGGGAGGAGGAGAAATCCGCCGTCCTTTGGCTTGTACTAAGTCGCTTCGTCGACGAGCCGAGCGGCAAATGATCAGGGAGAAATTGCGCAGGAATGCGCGAGAAATTGCCAAGGCGGTGCGGGAACACCGCCTGGGCGAAAACACACTGGATAGCACCAACGTGAAGGGCAAACTATGACACGCCATTCTTCAACCGAGCAAGACCGTAAGATGATCGAGGCGCTGAGAAACGGCCCGATCTCCTCTGTCGAGGCCGCCCAGGCACTCGACATCGTTCAACCACCAAGCACCATCCGCCGCCTCAGGAAAAAGGGGCACGAAATCCAGACCTACTGGACGCATCAGTCCACCGAGCCGGGGCGGCCGCCTCACCGAGTGGCCAAATACATCCTCCTGCGCGAAGCGTCGTAACCCAGCGAAGCGGAGATGTCCCCACCTTTGGGGGTATCTCTGCGCCTGCCTGCGAGTCACTGAATGGCCAAGAAAAAAATAGCCAAATCAAATTGGGGGCCTAGGGGGGCGTTCGCCAAGCCGAAGGTACTCATGGCCCAGCAGGAATACCGGGAAATGTCATGGGCCGCCCGCAAGGTCTTGGAGGTCTTGGAGTACCAGTTCAACGGGAGAAACAACGGCAATCTCGCAGCAACACACGTAATGATGGCTGACTGGGGCGGGATGTCCAAAACGGTATTGGCGGCATCCCTGAGAGAGCTCACTGAGCGGAACCTGATTCAGAAGACGAGGGGGTACGACCGGAGCCGGGACAATGGCAGACCGAACCTTTATGCACTGACTTGGCTACCAATCGACGAGTGTCCGGGCGCCGACCTCGAGGAAGGCCCAACAGAGACGCCAAAGCGGAAATTGCTCCTCTGATTAACAGAATTTCTAGTCCAGAAAATGGACTGCACCAGTCCAGAAAATGGACTCACATTTTCCGGTTACGTCCGGTTGTTCCAGAGCCTAAAAATACCAGTCCAGAAAATGGACTGCTTTAGCCGATTTCAAGGGTTTTGTGAGTCCAGAAAATGGACACCTTTATAAATTACCATCCCCATAGGGGGTTTTAGATGATCCAGAACTTCAAACAAGGTCGCTGTATTGGCATGGACTACAGGCAGTGTGCGCAAGCTGGTGGAATGACCTTCCTTGTCGTCGATTGGTTGCCTTGGACTGCCGCGGGTTACTGCCGTGAATGCGCGCGCTCACTCCGTCCAGATCTGATAGCGATTTTCGAAAGGTCGCGACGGGGTTGATACCTGATGGAAAAAGGCACTACCCCGTTGCAGGGTAGTGCCGTCGATACAACGAAAGTTTCGTGGTTGCTCAGTCGGTCTCCGCGGGAGTGAATGGCTGAGCACCATCACGCAGCGCACGAATCCCGACCATCGCCGCCAGGGCTACGCGCTCGATAAATCCGAGTTCAAGATTGGTGGTACGGCCGCCCATACCGACAAGGGCGAACCGGATAGCGTTGAACGCTTCAGTTTCGTCATGGTTCGCCAGGTCGCGCACCTCGCACTCGAAGAAGTCGATACCTTTCTGCCAATCGGCCGCCACGCCGGGATTGTTCCTCGGCCAGTTGACCAACCGCCCCTCGACGTCTCGCACCGTGAAACTCAGATCGTCTCGTGATCGAATAGCGGCGCTCATTGGGCCACCTCCGCACCGTCGAGCGCCTTCTGCATCTGCTCAACTTCGCTGTCGACGTAATTCGCCCAGTCATAGCCTAAAAAGCTGCCAAGGCTGGCCAGCTCTTCGATATCGTGCGACTTGCCGTGCTTCAGGTCCTTCGTGATCGCGTTGAACAGCACCCGCATATTGCTGATGCGTTCGTGCGTGGCGCGAAGCAGTTCAAGGGCTTCATCGGCGATACGGGCGGCTGGCTGGTTCATTGCGCACCCCCTACGCTGATTCCGCGGAATGGCGCGGCGTTTGGCAAAACCTTCACGCTGATGTCGCCGAGGATCTTCAGCGGTGCCAACTGGGTCAGTTTGATGTTGGCCGGCAGCACCATGGTGGTGATGACTTGGCCGTGCGCGTCCAGAATTTGAATGGTATTCTGTTTAAATTGCATGACGTGTCCCTTGTAAGTTGCGTCGTGTGATCGCCTCCCCGGTGTTAGCGCACCGGGTGGGCACCTTTCTCTAATGGCTCAGATTTGAGCCATCTTCAAATGTGGGGAAATCCCACCGTTACTGCTTACCCTTCTCGCTGATCCATCCTGCTGCCCAGCTCAGAGGGTCTTTCGTGCCTATCGGCTTGAGCGGCTTACCATCCCGGGCTGCCTGCCTGCCTTCTTCCTCTGTCTCCGTGTGAATCCAGAGAGTGGTTTGCTTGAAACCCAGTTCGCGCTGACGCTCCCTGAACTCTCGTTGCCGCTCGGTGCTACTTTTGATGATCTTCTCGTCTGTCATACCAACCTCGTTTCCCGTAACGCGCAAGAATAATGGCATCGCGTTACGGGAAACGCAACAGGGAGAGTGCAAAATAATTCCACCCCCAGAGATGCCCCGAGTTTTCGGGATATCTACCGGGACGAGGTAGTTTCGCGAGAAGGTCGTAAAAGGCGCGGAGGTTTACTCCAGTGGTGGAAACCTCGATGCGCCACAAGTGGTGGAACACCCAGACTTCCACCAGCGGTGGGAGTTACATCCATATCTGCCGAATCACCTGGTGCGGATCGGCGCCGGAGGATATCCGAGCCAATATTCGCGCATGACGGTGATCTACCGAACCAAAAAACTGACCTCCGTAATGCGGTGAGTTCTTGGTCGTACCGAATGCACGAGAAATATTTTCTTTAATATTCAATAAATTACATGATTGCTACGTTTTTTTTTAGCATCTCCGTCTCCCTCGGTCCCGCCCGCTGCTCTGAATATGCTTGGAAAATTGCCATCAAATAGCTATGTTCGTGTGCGTATTTTCCTGTTTCCTGACATTCCCACGCTCAGAGACAGAAGAAATACTGTCAATTCGTAGCCCTGGATGGCTCCAACTGGTCTGGCATTTGTCGACGTTGGGTATCGAGGGCCTATCAAGGTTCTCGAAGGATCAACAATGGCACGTAAGCCCATCAGCCGTACTTTACAGCTAAAACCTGTCCAGTTCTCTCCTCACAAACCTGGTGAGGAAGTCACTCTTGTGGATCTGATGAGAACACTGCGGGACTTATGCCCCACTGTTGGATCGCGAATTTGGGAGCAAATGGTCGCACTCGCTGATGGCACTCGAATCCCTCAGCAATGCTACTTCTTTAACAACTACCAAGATCTAGATGAAAAAACCATCCTATTTGAAGTTTGGTCATATGAGCCTGGAACCATCCCCCAAACACTAACTCCCGATCCTTATCAAGAAAACGCAGTCATTGATGAGCGAGCAGAAGGAGAAGAGGATGCCCGAGAGCTAATCCAGATTTCCCATGTACTTGTATATGGAAAATCCGCCATTATTGAAAGTACGAGGGGAGCGGGAGGTATAAACTTCATCCAAAGATATCTTAATAGACTTGTTAGGGATCATCAGCTCGGTAGGAAATATAACTTCTTTTTTACTGATGCAGTTTCTTCAGGCCTAAGAAGTGAAATAGAAAGGGGTAACGGGGCTGTTGGCTTCACATTAGGACTGAGTGAATCGGTTCCTAATGCAGAAAGTGAATTACTAGGCATGCTTTCTGGGGTTAAAGGTTATATGCCAAGTTCTGGAGTAATGACAGTTGAGTGGAAATCAAAAGACAGACTGCCCGTGGAGAAGGTAATTCAGGCATATGACGAAGCGCAGCAGCAGGAAGAAATCGATAGTGTTATAATTCATTTGGCTGATGGATCTTCCATCCGAGGGCTGTCCAAATTCAAAATCAAAAGGACGATTGAGGTGGCCGATGTCGGAGGGAAAAACCCAGACAGAGCGGAACTCGGGCACAAAATGGTTGCCTACCTAGAGCAGCTATGTACACCTGGAAGAAATGGTAAAAGGATTTTAGACGAATTCGGAGCGCTTGCTGATAATGAAATTTTCATCCCTAATGCCCGAAGAACTAAGGAACGCCCAAATAGTTAATAGAGAGCTAGCTGATGTGGCGCGCGCCTCTCAAAGCAACTCAACCTATCTAATATTTAATTCGAGCGTTTTTTTGATTGGTGCCTGCTTAAGCTTGTTAGGCACCGATTTTGTAGATGAAGGCCTCCTCAATGCAATAATAGCATTTTGCGGTGTTATATTTGGCTTCGTTATTACGGCAATGCTTTTCTCCGGCAGAAGCCAGTACATTGGAAAACTTACTTACGAGCAAACCTTGCTATATGTGCTAAAAACAAAATACATATTAATGTCCCAAATAAACACACTATTCGCATTCTTAATGTGCCTTGCTTTTTGCCTTATCACAATGCTTGCAATCAAGACAAAATTATTATTAGATAAAGATGTCGCAGTATTTTTTGCCTCTGGTTTTTTCTTTCTGGGATGCTACAGAATGCTTATACTGCCATTCCAGATTTATGATATCCATTCCTTTGCACTGAATAACTTAATCGACGACAGCGCTGAAGAAGTTAAGGCTGGAGTGCGAGCCGCGAGTGAAGCACGGAGAGAGAAACTTGCAAAAATTGGACAAAGATAAATTATAAGTCCACCAATAACCCTTGATCGCACAGAGCGTAAACCCTCTACTTATAAATCACTCAAAACTGGTTTTGTATATATACCTCCCGTATTTCCGCATCGTCTATGAGACAAGCGTGCAGCACTATTAGAGATGACGCCACCAATCTGTTATCCCGCCCTGGCGGCGAGTGTGGCGTGTGTTTACCACCGTGAAACAGATTATTTCTGACTTGCTTCACTGCATCTAGAGCCTGTTCAAACCTGCTGATACCGCGCAAAGGTCGGCGCTCCCACCGTTGAGCACTAATTTGATACAGGGGCGGCTCGCCACGTAGATAAGTGATAGCTTCGTCGAGCGATGAGCCTGGCTCGACGATTACTAACCCGGTTGCCCTTTCAGCATACCTCCACCACGCCGGTTCAACTAAACCTCGAACCTCTCGGCAGTACCCAGCCTCTTTAAGCGAAAATTCAAACCGTGAGAAAACAGCAAAAAACTCACAAATGAGACCTTGATCCAGGTGAAGCCCATCAAATGGTGAGGGGATTTTCATGTCCTAGAGCTCCTGCCGTGCCGATGAGTGCGCTGATACTAGTTCAAGGCTTAGCATGAAGCGGCAATACAGCAAGCTGGGACGAGCACGTTATAAATCACTTATCAGCATCGACGCCGCTACCGATCAGGAAGTTCTGATAAATCTCTTCAGGGCATGGATTCCCTGTGAACTTGATGATTCGCTTAGTCACGCGCCGACCTTCGCCAGCGAGCCCGGCAGTAATGCCGTCTTCCTTCGCCGTAACGCCCAAGTGTCCCTTGCCGGTCGTATCGTAATACTCTTCAATTTGAACCTCTTCCGCGCAGGCGATCCGAAGTGCAATTGCCTGCTCCTGCTGAGCCTTGGCCTGGGCCATAACGATACTGGCCATCGCTTCAGCTTGTAGCTTCGCCTGGTTGAGCTCCTCCGGAGCCGCCGCTTTAGCGCCACTTGCAGATACGACCTTCAGAAGCGCCTCAATTGCAACACCAGTAAGGCCAAGATAAGAAAGCATGATTTTTTCTCAGACGTGTTTACACATAGTTTCGGCGTGAGCACGCAGTCCTTTAAGGCTCCAACAGTAATTCTTTGCGAGTTGCTGGCAAGTGAATGCCTGACAGCAGGCCAAAGCAGGCACGAACCGATTTGGTGGATTACAGTTGAGCCATACCGAGCGAAGTGGGATTTCCTCACATTGCACTGTCCGCGAACTGCCGAGGATTTCTCGGTAGTTCGAACCCCCTCATATCCGGGGTATTACCCCGCTGGGGGAAGATGTGCTCAAAACTGAGCGCATCGAGTACGCGACACGTTTTGATAATTCGCAAAACGTGTCGCGACACCTGCCATACCGGAATGGGAGGCCAGGTACAGCCCCCGCCGGGGGTTGGATCGATTTGGACTCCGACAACTTCCCCCATTGGGGAGAGTTCCTCAAATTGAGGAAAACCCCGCAACGCCCCAGCAATTTCCCAACCTTCATTGCAGGATGAATGACTGGGCCGAAAGTTCGGCCGTGTATCATTTTGGCTATCGCCCACATACTGCAACAAAAATCCCCCCTTCTCGATCGGCAAAACCAACTATTTCAGTCCCATTCTGTCCCGTTACGTGTAGCACCTGAGGTGCACCCTAAAAACACTGGATATAAGATCAGATCATGCCTAATGTGGGTTTGAAGCCAACTCAAATCCAATCGAGGCACCCCCATGAACACAGCCAAGACCGCTCGAGGTCGACAACACAAACCGACTCGCTCAGAGGTGGCCGCCGCATGGGGTCGCCTGCGCGACGCCGCCAGCGAAGGAAGCATCCAGGCGTCCGCTCTCCTCATCGCGCTTGCTGAAAACAAACCGGTCATTGCCATGGAATCGCCCGCCGCATGACTGAACGCGACAAGAGCGGGAAATGGAAGCCCGGCCAGTCAGGCAACCCAGGTGGACGCTCCGGGCAAACACAGGAGCTTCGCGCTCGACTTGCCGAGGGCGCTGACGCAGTTACCAAGAAGGTGCTCGCTGCTGCCAAGAAGGGCGATATGCAGGCCTGCCGATTGATCCTTGAGCGCCTTGTCCCGCCAATCAAACCGACCTCTGAGCCGGTGCAATTCGAACTCGACGACACGGACCTGCCGAGCGCAGCCAAATCAATCATGCGTGCTGTTGCCGGCGGACAACTCGCGCCCGACCAGGGCAAGTCGCTCATCGAAGGCTTGGGCGCCGTCGCCCGGGTGATCGAGGTCGCTGAGCTTCAAAAGGCCGTCGAAGAACTCCGCACGCAAATGGAGGGAATGCAGCAATGAGCATCAAGTCATTGAAAGCAGAACTGCAAAGGATCGCCCAGAAGATCGGCGCCGCAGATGAAACTGTACTGCTGATTGTGCTCGCGGTGATCCGAGCAAATACCAGAGAGACCCAAGCGGAAGAAGACTTTCCGAATACCGCTGGGCACCAGGTCGACTATCGAATTCAGGGACAAAACGTATCGCTTTTCTTCCCCTTCGCAGAAATGGATAGCGACCAGGGTGAGCAAATGGCGAAGGCCATCATTCTCCACACCCGGCAGACAGAACGGGCCGGCCGGACACCTCAAGTCGGCGTACTCAATATGCGCGCTGCGCCCGAGGAAGGGGATTGGATCGTTACGTGGCCTCCTGAAGGGATCACGGTTGAGCAGCACGCCGCAGAGCAATACCAGCGGATCGTGGGGGCGCGTAATGAACATCCGTAACCAAATCGCCCGCCTGAAGCAGACCGCCGGCGACTCGCAATTTAGCAGCGACGTTCGGCAGATCAGTCAGCTGATGGACGAGTTAAGCGCCGAAGCCGTCGGCGGTGCCGCCGCCACCGGGGGAGCCTCTCTTCTCGAAATTTTCAACGCATCTTCGTCCTCCGACCGCCCTACCCCTATCCCAAACAACCCAAAGGTAACGCAATGAAAATCGGCAAACGTTCAGTTCTCAAGGTCGGCTTGGCCAACCTCCACTACTCCGAATACGAGCACTCCCGCATTGAGTCTCACACCTTCTCTATCCAGCGTCCGGACGGGACCAAAGGCGTATGGCAAGCCGGTGGTTTGATGAAGTCCGCTCGCCAGCTTCAAACACTGGCGCTGGAGACCTTCAAAGACTTCGGCGAAGAGATCGTCTCGATTCGGGAAAACAAAGATTTCAACTCGTCCGCGATCGAGCGCTTGAGCAAAGAAAAAATCGCAGGCGTGACAGACACCCTCCTTCCTGCAATGCAGTCGGTCGCGAAGGATATGCTCACCCTGGCCGAAACGGTCACCCAAGGCTTCTCTCCTGTCACTCCGCGCGCGAGTAGCGATATCGCAGGCTTTCTCGCAGACCAAGAACTGAGAGCCCTTGTGCGAGGCCTCAGTCCGGAAGAGCGCCGCAACCTCATGTCCGAAGCGCGCCAGGGTGGTCACCCCGATATCGTCGAAGCAGTGCTGAGAGCAAATCCGATGCTCTCTGGCCTCAACTCTGAAGCAGCAGCGAGCCTTTCCCGGGCGGGCATTGCCGCCTCTCGCGCAGATGACATTGACGCGCTCCGTCAAATGCTGGCCGTCTACGACGATGTGCTCGCCACCACTTCGCAGGTCGGCGTGTCACTTAGCGGCATGATTGCCAACTCTGCAGGCTATGCCGGCCGATTCGAAAAATGGCGATCCGGTTGTGAGGGCTCCGAAGCTTTGCGCGCCTGGCTGGACAAGATCCCGGCCCGAGGAAAACCAAAAGCAGCAGCGGAAGAATCCGAAGCCGCGTAAGCGGTCCGGCGTGCGGTCGTCACAGTTCGGCCGCCAACTAGGAGCAACTACCTTGACCACCTACCAACAGCGCTTCGCCGAGGCGTGCAAGACAACTTGCTTTGCTTCCCACCCACTCAAACAAGGTCCTGACTCCGGCTACGTAGTGTGGGATGTCCAGCACGTCCGCGACGGCCAGAAGGTGACCATTGACGGGCCGTTCTTCACCGAGGACGAAGCCCGGGTATCGGCCGATCTTTTGCGCGGCACCTTTCGCGGTGCCAGGGCATACCAGGGAATCTATGACCGGATCTGGAACTACGATCCGCGGCACGAACAGGTGACTGTGGACCAGGCGCAAATGTCGCGCTCACTGCTCGCCATCAGGCTGGGCGTTTCGGTACCCAACAACAGCGCCCAGGGCGCCCAGGAGTAACCCATGGCTATGGCCACCAACTACGGCACCAAAACCCGAATCCTGCTGGGCGGCTCGGCTGGTAAGCTCTTCGGGCGGGAACATATTTACGAGCTTTCCACCGGCGACACGCGGGAGGCTGTGAAGGCTATTGACGTAAACCACCCAGGGTTCGCGAAGTACCTCGCTGACGCGAAACGAAAGGGGCTTGAGTTTGCGGTTTTTCGGAACCGGAAAAACATCGGCGAGAAGGAGCTGAAGATGGGTGGAGCTCAGGAGATCCGGATCGTCCCCGTGATCGCCGGCAGCAAGCGCGCAGGCCTATTTCAAACTGTGCTCGGCGTGGTTTTGATTGCTATGAGTTCCGTAACAAATGGCGCGACCCTGGCACCAGGTATCGCGCTTGCAGCGGGGGGAGTCATCCAGATGCTAAGCCCTCAGGCTACTGGCCTGAAGCAGAGTACATCTCCTGAGAACGCCCCGTCCTATGCATTCGGCAGCGCCAAGAACACCACGGCCAGCGGCAACCCGGTACCGATCTGCATTGGCCACCGCCGATGGGGCGGGATGATCATTTCCGCGTCGATCTATGCTGAAGATAAGATCTAAACAAATTGGGAAAGAGCGATGATCAATCAGCAAATCTATGAATATTTTTGATCCAAAACTCGGAGCCCTGCCTCGATCACGCTCATCGCACTCTCAACACGCTCAACTGCCTTGTCCACACTTTCTTGTGTCTTAGCTGTCAGCTTTGCAGTAAGCCCCTGGGTGTCCGTTAGCGGAGGTTTGTGAACCTCCACTGCTAACGCATCGAGCGCAGCTTGCATCTCTTCAGCGCGCTCCGCCCACTCCCACCCCGTTTTTACAACGACTTTATCCAGGATTTGGCAGTGCTCGATGAACTCTTTGAATTGCGTATTGATTGGATCTTTATTTACAGCATCTATTACTATAGACGCTCTCATAGGAGGAGAGTATCTACTCCAATGATCAGTTAATCGATCGATGCTCGCCTCAATTTTTCTGAATGCAACATTGGCATCCCACACCACGCCGTAAGCCTTGCTGTGATTAAGCTCCTGCTTCCAACTGGTTAGACCCTTATAAGCCAAGGCTGCCACCACACCCGCGGCAAGGGCTTGAAATAATGCAGAAATCGAATTTATGAATGCAAAAGCGTCCTGCGTACTATTGGGCTTATCGCTATTGAAGCCGGCCCAAAATACAGCACCACATATGACAAGAAGGGCAGCTAGCAGAGCGTAAAAGCCTGCAGCATAAGGATTTTTCATAACATTTGATCAGTACGTCGCTAGAGGGTTGGCAATAATAATGTGTTCGACCAATAAAAAGGTATGCCTGAGCTGATACGCGCAAATTCGTGTTTATTTGCGCATTCCGCTTGATAAGTGACACTCATAGTGCAACAGTATTAGTAGAACACCTTAACTGATACGGACAGCACATCATGTTCATCCGCGCATACCTCCGAGCATCAACCGAAGAGCAGGACGCCGGCCGCGCCCGGGCATCGCTCGAGCAATTCGCCACCGACCACAATAAGGTGATCGCGAGCGTGTACCTGGAGAACGCCAGCGGCGCGTCGGCAGATCGGCCTGAGCTGCTGCGCCTGCTCAAAGATGCTCGCAAGGGTGACGTCCTGCTGGTGGAGTCGATAGACCGCCTCTCACGCCTTCCTGTGGAGGATTGGCAAAAGCTCAAGGCAGCGATCGACTCTAAGGGCTTGCGCATCGTCGCACTCGACCTGCCAACCAGCCATCAAGGAATGCAAGACACCAAGGGCGACGAGTTCACCGGCCGGATGCTCGGCGCCATCAATTCGATGCTTGTGGAGATGATGGCGGCGATCGCGCGCAAGGATTACGAGCAGCGTCGAGAACGCCAGGCGCAGGGCATAGAGAAAGCGAAAGCTGCCGGGAAGTATCAGGGCCGCCCAGTAGACGAAGAGCTGCACAAACGAGTCAAGGAGCTGCTAGGCGCTGGCCTTGGCATTCGGGCCACAGCGAGACACGCGAACTGCTCAACTACCACCGTTCTACGGATTCGAGACTCAACCTCTCACCAATAATTGAACGGAATGGCTGAAGTGGTCACGATCTTTGGATCGTAGCCATACTCTTTTACAAGGAGCTCGGCCGCTTTGAGCGCTCGTTGCTGATTTGGGTTTGGTCCAACAATGACACTCTTGAGAGCCCCTGGCTTCGCCTTTAGAAGGTCAAGGCAAACATAGGGGATAACGTAAGAGGGGCCGGGTCGAAAGCGTACTTCTTCTACCGGGTGATTCGTGACAATCCGCCATTCAGCCTCTTCGTGAAAGCCTTCATGCTTGAACAAGGGTGCGACCTCTAGAAGAGACTCACCGATCACGTCGAGCGCGAGATCTGCATTGATCTTCAAGTCACCACTCAGCCGCTCGTTGAACTCGACCATGCATTCAACTTTCGCCTGAGTATCGAGGGCATGAAATTGCTCAATGGTCACAGGAATCGTTGGATAGAGAGCCATACAAGACGTGACGATCTCAGTAACCT
Organism: Pseudomonas sp. R38(2017); assembly: GCF_002112395.1. Lineage (NCBI taxonomy): Bacteria > Pseudomonadati > Pseudomonadota > Gammaproteobacteria > Pseudomonadales > Pseudomonadaceae > Pseudomonas > Pseudomonas sp. R38(2017). Next base: position 344,569 of record NZ_NEHN01000001.1, on the reverse strand, counting down.
TGAGCTGCTGTTCATCATGCCCATACAGGCAAGGCGCAAGTTGTAATTCACGCTCTTCGCAGTACTCAGCCATAGCCGCACGATCGATTCCGATGCAATACCCGCTGCCGGCGGGGCAATATCCACGCCATTGGCTAAGCAAGTCGGGCTTTTCACTGAAGGACGACACATACAGGTCATCGCCACGAATGCTTTTGAGATGCCTGTGCAACGCGGAGCCAAAGGATGACCAGTAGTCGCTATCGAAGAAATAATTCGCTATGGATGCAGCGAAAGAAAGTCCGTGCACAAACTCAGTAGGGTCGTTTAAGAAATGGGTGTTGGTTGCCCAAACGGATTTGCTATCGAGAATTCCCAACAATCCGTGCTGGCTGGTGTAATGGTAGAGAATACTCAAAAGCACCAATCCTGCCGCCCAAAACGGCTTTCTTCTGCCACCCTGCTGTCACAGAAATTTCCGAGTGATGACAGAAACCTCTGTAAGGCTTGAATTATATGGTGTCCCAGGGCAGGTTCGAACTGCCAACCTTCCCCTTAGGAGGGGGATGCTCTATCCAATTGAGCTACTGAGACACAGGACTGTCGGTGCGACAGACGGCGTGCATGTTAACGGCCGGGCCCTGATTTGTCATGTCGTCCGCAGGGCTTTTTAAGTGTAGGCAGGCGCCCTGCAATGCAGTCGGACGTTTTATCGTGCAATTTGCATCCCCCAAAATAGCCATCATTGCAGAATGCAATCCACGCCATGCTAAAAACCCTGCTAAATGCTTGTTTTTAAAGGACTTGCCAGCGGTTAGACTAGTGGCACGACGGATGCTTCAGTGATTCTCATAAAAGAACAACTGGAGAACCGTCTCATGAACCGCGTCCTCTTGCTCGCCAACGCAATCGCCCTGACGGTTCTGGTAGGATTTCAATTAATTCCCCAGCACAACGAAGCAGTGGCCCAGCGCATGCCGCATTATCTGCAAGTGCAAAAGGCGCCGCAGTGGGCGGTGCTGAGTGATCAGCGCGGCGTACTTGCGCAAGACGTCAGCGAGTCAAATCAGGCACAGACGACACCGATGTCCGAACGCTTGGTGTTTTGAATCATTTTCGGAGTACAGCATGTCCAAATCCGCCCTGGGGTTGTTGATCCTCGCTTTCTTGAGCGGTGTTCTGCATTTCTCGCTGTTCGAAGAGACCGAAATATCTTTGCCCCTGATTGGCTGCGGCGTTTTCTCTGTGCTGTTTGCGCTGGCCCTGGTTGCCGGGCGCAAGATCAAGTTTGATCCGGTACTGCGTTAAGCATGACCAGCTCCAACAGGTGACCAACGGCATCGGCCAGGTCGCCCGAGTTGTCGATCAGATGCACAGCCATGTCGGTTGAGCGCCTTTCCTTGAACAGTGTATTGCGGGCAAGCCTCGCATCGATCTGCTCAAGCGTCTCCCGACCACGCCGGAGCAGGCGGTCACGCAACACATCATCGCGAACTGTCAGCAACACTGGCACCAGTGTCGGATAGGCTTCCAGCGCTTGTCGAAGGTTCGCCCGAGAGCCGTTGACCAGCACATGTTTCCCGGCTTTTAACCATTGTTCCATTTCCACCGGAATTCCGTAGGAGAGGCCGTTGGCTTGCCATGCCAGAGAAAAATCCCCGGCGCGCTGACGCTCTTCGAACTCTTGCGGCGTCACACCGATCGCATCCTCACCCACGGATTCGGCCGAACGGGTAATCACCCGACGTATGACTTCGCAGTTCAACGAACGCAACGGGGCACGCGCAGCCTCGATCAGACTGTCCTTGCCGGAACCGGATGGCCCCATGAGATAAATCAGCCTGCCATCCATCCTGAAAACGCCCTCCGGCGGGCATTTGCCCCTAGTAAATCGGCCATTCGCCACTATCCTGTACAAGGTAAGGAACAAGGATTCTAGCCGCATAGCATGCACGGTCTGATGCCTTCGAGCATCTGTTCGTGCGCTTCAGGACGCGGTCAGCGATACGGGCCGACGCATTCTTTTCAAACCAGTCCGCATTTCTGATAATTGGTGCTGGCATTACGCCTTTACCCGGATCAATATTTGTCACAGAATTGACGCCAATGATCTGGCAATTTTGAGGCATGATGCGAGCCTCTTAACAATTCAGGTTGAACCATTTGGCGCGGATGCTTGTCCTACGACTCATCCTGCGGCCAATCCCGAGAACCGCTCCCCTGAACTAACCGGTTAAATATATGCGCCCATTGAAACAGGCAATTTATTCCAGCCGTACGGCTGACAAGTTCGTCGTACGTCTGCCAGACGGAATGCGTGAACGCATTGCCGAGGTGGCTCGCAATCATCATCGCAGCATGAACTCCGAGATCATTGCGCGCCTTGAGCAGAGTCTTATTCAGGAAGGTGCACTGGGCGAAGAGCTGAGCATGCGCCTCGACAGCCCGGAGCTTTCGCTGCACGAACGCGAGTTGTTGCAACGCTTCCGTCAACTCTCCCATCGCCAGCAGAACGCGCTGGTTTCTCTGATCGCCCACGACGCCGAAATGGCCGCAGACGCATCCTGAGTCAAACCGAACATCTCAAGCCAGCATGAGTGCTGGCTTTTTTTTGCCCGCAATTCAGGCTTTTCACAGGCGAAAAAAAGCCCGCCAATTGGCGGGCCTTTTCAATTCAGGCGATCAGAGCAGGAAAATCGTCGCCAACCCCAGGAAGATGAAGAAGCCACCACTGTCGGTCATGGCTGTGATCATCACACTTGCTCCCATTGCCGGATCGCGCCCCATCTTGGCGAGGGTCATCGGGATCAACACCCCCATCAGTGCCGCCAACAGCAGATTCAGCGTCATGGCAGCCGTCATCACCACGCCCAGTGACCAACTGCCATAAAGCAAATAAGCCACCACACCAATCACACCACCCCAGACCAGGCCGTTGATCAGCGCTACAGCGAGCTCTTTGCGCATCAGGCGCGAAGTATTGCCGGTGCTGACCTGATCGAGCGCCATGGCACGAACGATCATGGTGATCGTCTGGTTGCCGGAGTTGCCGCCAATGCCCGCGACAATCGGCATCAGGGCTGCCAGTGCCACCAGCTTCTCGATCGAGCCTTCGAACAGGCCGATCACCCGCGACGCGACGAATGCCGTGATCAGGTTGATCGCCAGCCACGCCCAACGGTTGCGCAGGGATTTCCAGACCGAAGCGAAAATATCTTCCTCTTCACGCAGACCCGCCATGTTGAGGACTTCACTTTCGCTCTCCTCACGAATCAGGTCGACCATTTCGTCGATGGTCAGACGGCCGATCAGCTTGCCGTTCTTGTCGACCACCGGGGCCGAGATCAAGTCGTAACGTTCGAACGCCTGAGCGGCGTCGTAGGCGTCTTCGTCCGGGTGGAAACTCACCGGATCGCTGGCCATCACCTCGGAAACCTGTTTCTCCGGATCATTGACCAGCAAGCGCTTGATTGGCAGCACGCCCTTGAGCACGCCGTCGTAATCGACCACGAACAGTTTGTCGGTATGGCCCGGCAGCTCTTTCAGGCGGCGCAGGTAACGCAGAACCACTTCGAGACTGACATCCTCACGGATGGTCACCATCTCGAAGTCCATCAACGCACCGACCTGCTCCTCGTCATAGGAGAGGGCCGAACGCACGCGCTCACGCTGCTGCTGATCCAGGGTCTCCATCAGCTCATGGACGACATCTCGCGGCAGCTCGGAGGCCAGATCAGCAAGTTCGTCGGCATCCATGTCCTTGGCGGCAGCCAGGAGCTCGTGATCGTCCATGTCGGCGATCAGCGTTTCACGGACGGAGTCGGATACTTCGAGAAGAATGTCGCCGTCGCGATCAGCCTTGACCAACTGCCAGAGCGTCAGACGATCGTCCAGCGGCAGGGCTTCAAGAATGTAGGCAACGTCGGCGGAATGCAGATCATCGAGCTTGCGTTGCAGCTCGACGAGGTTTTGCCGGTGGACCAGGTTCTCGACCCGGTCATGATGTGCGCCTTCCTGGCGATGAGTCAGGTCTTCGACGACCCGTTGGCGCTGCAGCAGCTCAACGACCTGAGCCAGGCGATCCTGCAGGCTTTCCTGTGTTTTCTTTACTTCGATTTCGGACATAGGCGAACTCCACTCCCAGCAGCGGGGCACGCCGGAAGGATCAATCAGTCAATTCATGATTGGTAAAACGGGGTACTGAGTAACTACTGGGTAAGTCCATGGAGGTTTTCCATAAGCCCCGGCGGGGCTGACGGGCGCAATGATACACCGCCTGACGGTTTTAAACGTTAAAAATCTAGGCCGAAACAAGCGCTTGCGAGACAAACCTGAGCGCCGTCCTGACTCTTCAGAGTGCGACGACTCATCCTGAAAAGAAAACACACCCGCGATGAAAAAACTGCCGACTACGCTTGAGGAGGATCGTCATGGAGGACGCCAAATGCCATCGAAAACATCCTGTTTCATGCTGACCACCCTGCTCTGCCTCCCACACATGGGGAACGCAACAACACTTCATCGCTGTGAAGCCCCTGACGGCAGCATCACCTTCACGACACTGAGCTGCGCGAGCGATGAGCACCTTTCACTTCAGGAAGTACGCCCCTACTCGCCTGGCTCGACGGTGGCACTGATGCCCGAAGCCCGGCATGAAGAAATATCCGATATGAATATCAGAAAGCGAGAAATGGCCGTTGTAGGGCGCACTCAGGACAAATGCGGAGATCTGATCGACGCGCGACAGAAGCGCGAAGCAATCATCAATCAACGAATAATCGCCGGCATGAGCCAACAGGATGTTGAAAGCGCCTTGGGTAAACCCGACAAGGTCAGCATTCGCAATTCGGCAACGAGCTATCGTTACGACCTCAAGCGAGGCCGCAGTGCTCAAGTCGATTTTGATGAGAAAGGATGCGTGACGGGAAAAGCCAAATCCCGGACAACAAAAAGCCCGCGTTAAACGCGGGCTTTTCGGTATATGGTGCACTCGACAGGATTCGAACCTGTGACCGCTCGGTTCGTAGCCGAGTACTCTATCCAGCTGAGCTACGAGTGCAATTTGTGTTTTTAGACCAGACCACAACTGGCTGTAACCAAGTCATCTGCATTGCTGCAACTAACTCTTAAATGGTGCACTCGACAGGATTCGAACCTGTGACCGCTCGGTTCGTAGCCGAGTACTCTATCCAGCTGAGCTACGAGTGCATTTGTGTTTGTTAGACCAGATCACACCTGGTTGAAGCCGAGTCATTTACATTGCTGCAACTGACTCTTAAATGGTGCACTCGACAGGATTCGAACCTGTGACCGCTCGGTTCGTAGCCGAGTACTCTATCCAGCTGAGCTACGAGTGCATTTGTTGCGCCGCATTATAGCCCGTCTAATCTCTATTCCAACCACTTTTTCTATTAATTTCAACAACTTACAGAAAAAGCCAGATTACAACGTACTAAGCAAATAATGGCGGAGAACGGGGGATTCGAACCCCCGACACCCTTGTGAGGTGTACTCCCTTAGCAGGGGAGCGCCTTCGGCCACTCGGCCAGCTCTCCGCAACACGGGGCGTATCTTAACCAACCTTTTCCCCGTTTGCAAACATAAAAATCAATAAAAATTAATGACTTGGTTCTTCGTCCTTCTCTTTCTTTATACGCAGGTAGATTTCCTCACGGTGCACGGCGACCTCTTTCGGGGCATTGACGCCGATACGCACTTGATTTCCTTTGACGCCGAGCACGGTCACGGTGATTTCGCCATCACCGATAATCAGGCTTTCTGCGCACCGACGAGTCAGAATCAGCATACCTTTCTCCTTACGCGAATCATTTCAGGGACAACAGTCTGCAAAAAAAAGGCACCCGACCTACAACCGGAGCGATCGTAGCCCTACATGCCTGAGTATTGACCAGCGCGAGCAAAAGAACAGTTCAGGGCTCGCGCCATTCAAAAAATAAAGGGCGCGGTCAGACCGCGCCCCTCATTGACCAGGATTACTCGCCCTGACGGGCCGGAGCGTCCAGTTCGAAAGCCGTGTGCAGGGCGCGCACGGCCAGTTCCAGGTACTTCTCTTCGATCACGACGGAAACCTTGATTTCCGACGTCGAGATCATCTGGATGTTGATGCTTTCTTTCGCCAGGGATTCGAACATACGGCTGGCCACGCCTGCGTGAGAGCGCATGCCGACGCCGACGATCGAGACTTTGGCGATCTTGGTGTCGCCGACGACTTCACGGGCACCGATCTCGCGAGCGGTGTTTTCCAGCACGGTCTGCGCGGACTGGTAGTCGTTGCGGTGCACGGTGAAGGTGAAGTCGGTGGTGTTATCGTGCGCGACGTTCTGCACGATCATGTCGACTTCGATGTTCGCGGCACTGATCGGGCCGAGAATCTTGAACGCCACGCCCGGGGTGTCTGGCACGCCACGGATGGTCAGCTTGGCTTCATCGCGGTTGAAAGCGATGCCGGAAATGATCGGCTGTTCCATGGTTTCCTCTTCATCAATAGTAATGAGGGTGCCCGGACCCTCCTTGAAGCTGTGCAGTACGCGCAGCGGAACGTTGTACTTGCCGGCGAACTCCACGGCGCGGATCTGCAGCACCTTGGAGCCGAGACTGGCCATTTCCAGCATCTCTTCGAAGGTGATCTTGTCCAGACGCTGAGCGACCGACACCACACGCGGGTCAGTGGTGTAGACACCATCGACGTCGGTGTAGATCTGGCATTCGTCAGCCTTCAACGCAGCGGCCAGCGCCACGCCGGTGGTGTCGGAACCGCCACGCCCCAGGGTCGTGATGTTGCCGTGCTCGTCGACGCCCTGGAAACCGGCGACCACAACCACACGGCCAGCCTTCAGGTCACCGCGAATCTTCTGGTCATCAATCTGCAAGATACGCGCTTTATTGTGCGCACTGTCCGTCAGGATCCGCACCTGGTTGCCGGTGTACGACACCGCCGGCACACCGCGCTTGATCAGCGCCATGGCCAACAGGGCGATCGTCACCTGCTCACCGGTGGAAACGATCACGTCCAGTTCACGGGGAACCGGTTGATCTTCGCCACTGATTTGCTTGGCCAGATCGATCAGACGGTTGGTCTCGCCGCTCATTGCAGACAGCACAACCACCAGGTCATCGCCGGCATCGCGGAATTTCTTAACCTTGTCGGCGACCTGCTCGATTCTCTCGACAGTGCCGACCGAGGTGCCTCCAAATTTCTGTACGATCAAAGCCATTTCAAAGCCGCCTCTGCCCATGAAGGGCGCCCAATAATCACTCGAACAGCCGACGGGCCCGCCACTAGACTGCGGGCCAGACAGACCGTCTTATAAACCCTGCTCGACGAATGGAACGGTCAGCGCCAGTGCGCTGTCCAGTGCGCCGGCGTCGACACCGCCGCCCTGCGCCATGTCCGGACGACCACCGCCCTTCCCGCCCACTGCCGCAGCAGCCTGTTTCATCAAATCACCGGCTTTGAGTTGGCCAGTCAGGTCCTTGGTCACGCCTGCAACCAGTACGACCTTTTCCTCATGGACACTGCCGAGCAGGATCACTGCGCGGCCGAGTTTGTTTTTCAGCTGATCGACCAGCGCCAGCAGCGCCTTGCCGTCCTGACCGTCCAGACGCACGGCCAGAACCTTCACGCCTTTGACGTCCACAGCCGAAGCCGACAGATCGTCGCCGGCGGCGGCAGCGGCCTTGGCCTGCAACTGCTCGAGCTGCTTCTCCAGCGCGCGGTTGCGCTCCAGTACGGCCGAGAGCTTGTCGATCAGGTTTTCGCGGCTGCCCTTGACCAGGCTGGCCGCTTCCTTGAGTTGTTCTTCTGCAGCGTTCAAGTAAGCCAGCGCCGCAGCGCCGGTGACTGCTTCGATACGACGCACGCCCGATGCCACACCGCCTTCGCTGATGATTTTCAGCAGGCCGATGTCGCCGGTACGGTTGGCGTGGATACCGCCACACAGCTCGACGGAGAAATCGCCGCCCATGCTCAGCACGCGCACATTGTCGCCGTACTTCTCGCCGAACAGTGCCATCGCGCCTTTTTGCTTGGCGGTTTCGATATCGGTTTCTTCGGTTTCAACGGCGGAGTTTTTGCGGATCTCGGCGTTGACGATGTCTTCCAGCGCCTTCAGTTGCTCCGGCTTGATCGCTTCAAAGTGGCTGAAGTCGAAGCGCAGGCGCTGACTGTCGACCAACGAACCTTTCTGTTGAACGTGATCGCCCAGCACTTTGCGCAACGCAGCGTGCAGCAAGTGCGTGGCCGAGTGATTCAGCGAAGTGGCGTGACGCACGTCGGCTTCGACGTGGGTTTCCACCGGTGCGCCAACGATCAGGCTGCCCGACGCCAGCACGCCGTGGTGCAGGAACGCGCCGCCGGTCTTGGTGGTGTCGCGCACGTCGAAACGGCTGTTGCCGGCCTGCAGGTAACCGCAGTCGCCAACCTGGCCGCCGGATTCTGCATAGAACGGCGTCTTGTTCAAAACAACAACGCCTTCCTGCCCTTCACTCAAGACGTCCACGGACTGGCCATCTTTATAAAGAGCAACGACTTTCGCCGAGCCGCTGGTGGCGTGGTAGCCGGTGAACTCGGTATCGACATCAACCTTGACCAGGCTGTTGTAGTCCAGGCCGAAGGAGCTGGCGGAACGCGCACGGACGCGCTGGGCCTCCATCTCACGCTCGAAACCGGCTTCATCGATGGTCAGGCTGCGCTCGCGGGCGATGTCCGCGGTCAGGTCCATCGGGAAACCGTAGGTGTCGTAGAGTTTGAACACTACGTCGCCCGGAACCACGTCGCCTTTGAGCTCGGCCAGATCCTGCTCGAGGATCTTCAGGCCCTGCTCCAGGGTCTTGGCGAATTGCTCTTCTTCGGCTTTCAGTACGCGCTCGATGTGCGCCTGTTGGGATTTCAGCTCAGGGAAGGCATCGCCCATCTCGGCCACGAGAGCGGCAACGATTTGATAGAAGAAGCTGCCTTTAGCGCCCAGTTTGTTGCCGTGACGGCAGGCGCGACGAATGATCCGGCGCAGCACGTAACCACGGCCTTCGTTGGACGGCAGCACGCCGTCGGCAATCAGGAAGCCGCAGGAACGGATGTGGTCAGCCACGACTTTCAGCGACGCCTGATTATCGTTGCTGCAACCGATGGCCTTGGCCGAAGCGGCCAGCAGGCTCTGGAACAGGTCGATTTCATAGTTCGAGTGAACGTGCTGCAGCACGGCACTGATCCGCTCCAGGCCCATGCCGGTATCCACCGACGGTGCTGGCAGCGGGTGCAACACGCCATCGGCGGTGCGGTTGAACTGCATGAACACGTTGTTCCAGATTTCGATGTAACGGTCGCCGTCCTCTTCCGGCGAGCCCGGTGGGCCACCCCAGATGTCGGCGCCGTGATCGTAGAAAATCTCGGTGCAAGGACCGCACGGGCCGGTATCGCCCATGGTCCAGAAGTTGTCGGAGGCGTATGGCGCGCCCTTGTTGTCGCCGATACGCACCATGCGCTCGGCCGGCACACCGATTTCCTTGGTCCAGATGTCGTAGGCCTCGTCATCGCTGGCGTAGACGGTGACCCACAGCTTTTCCTTCGGCAGGTTCAGCCACTTCTCGGAAGTCAGGAAGTTCCAGGCGTAGGTGATGGCATCACGCTTGAAGTAATCGCCGAAGCTGAAGTTACCCAGCATTTCGAAAAAGGTATGGTGACGGGCGGTGTAACCGACGTTTTCCAGGTCGTTGTGCTTGCCGCCGGCGCGCACGCATTTCTGGCTGGAAACGGCGCGGGTGTATGCGCGCTTTTCCTGGCCCAGGAAGCAGTCCTTGAACTGGTTCATCCCCGCGTTGGTGAACAGCAGGGTTGGGTCGTTGCCCGGAATCAAAGAGCTGGAGGCTACACGGGTGTGGCCTTGCTCTTCGAAGAAGCGAAGGAAGGCTTCACGGATTTCTGCGCTTTTCATTAGGTTCTTCCACGGAGGCTGCGGCCAAAGGCCTGTACGAAACGTCAACAGACGAAACGACGGCAAAGGGCCGCATTATATCGGCCCTGCGCGCGGGGTACAGCGTGTTTATACGATAGAAACGGTCAATTGGGTGGCTAACGCTGTCACTTGCGCGAAAACTCGACGAATGTCGCGATCACTTGCTCGATTTGCGAGCGATCGACGTCCATGTGCGTGACCATCCGCAGCCGGGCGGCAGCGCTCAATTTGATCCCGCGCTCGGCAGCGAATGCCTTGATCGCATCGGCACGATCACCCATCTGCACGTAAACCATGTTGGTCTGCACCGGCTCGACACTGAAACCGGCCTCGCGCAGGCCTTCGGCCAGCAACTGCGCGTTGGCATGATCATCCGCCAGACGCTCGACGTTGTGATCCAGCGCATACAGCCCCGCCGCCGCCAACAATCCGGCCTGACGCATGCCGCCGCCGACCATCTTGCGCAGGCGCCGCGCCTTTGCAATCAACGCCGACGAACCGCACAGCACCGAACCGACCGGCGCGCCGAGTCCTTTGGACAGGCACACTGACACCGAATCGAAGTGTTGCGTGATTTCCCGGGCATCAACCCCGAGCTTGACGGCGGCGTTGTACAGACGCGCACCGTCCAGATGCAGCTGCAGGCCATTGTCTCGAGTGAACTGATGTGCCCGGGCCAGATACTCCATCGGCAATACCTTGCCCTGCATGGTGTTTTCCAGCGCCAGCAGACGGGTGCGGGCAAAGTGGAAGTCGTCGGGCTTGATCGCCGCTGCCACCTGATCCAGGTCCAGCGAGCCATCGGCCTGCACTTCCAGCGGCTGCGGCTGGATCGAGCCGAGCACCGCTGCGCCGCCGCCCTCGTACTTATAGGTGTGCGCCTGTTGACCGACGATGTATTCGTCGCCGCGCTCGCAGTGCGCCATCAACCCCAGCAGGTTGCTCATGGTGCCGGTCGGGACGAACAGCGCCGCAGCAAAACCCAGCCGTTTTGCCATTTCGGCTTCCAGACGATTGACCGTCGGATCTTCGCCATACACATCATCACCGGTGGCCGCAGCGGTCATCGCGTCGAGCATGGCGGGGGTCGGTTGGGTGACGGTGTCGCTGCGAAGATCGATAACGCTCATGTACCTGGCCTCAAGTCAGCAGGGGAAATCCCTTTACGAAGGGGAATTACTGCGGGCATGGCGCGGATTAATCAACCCTCGCGCAAGGAAAAGTCGTTTCCACGCTTCGAAAAATCCGATGGCAATCATCACAAAGGCGCAATGCACGGCCCCGCAATCTGTGATAAAAACGCTGCGCCGCCCGATAAAGGGTGGCGAAACGTTCTCAGGGCGGGGTGCAATTCCCCACCGGCGGTAATTGCGCGCAATGCGCATAGCCCGCGAGCGCTTGGTGACGGGCACGGCAAAAACCGTGAACGGCGGCAAGGTCCAGCAGACCCGGTGTGATTCCGGGGCCGACGGTCACAGTCCGGATGAAGAGAGAACGGGATTGACGCCAAAGGGCCGTCCGCCGTGTTCGCGCGAGCGTGCGTACCCTTGAATCCCTTTCGATTCATAAAGCCCTGTTTTTCACACAAACAGGAGTCAGAACATGCAACCCACCGCTATCGACAGCAAAAGCAAACACACCCACGGCGAGCGCGTCGCGTTCATTCAGGCCTGCTGGCACAAGGAAATCGTCGACCAGAGCCGTAAAGGTTTCCTCGCCGAAATGATCGCTCAGGGCTATCAGGAATCAGACATCGATTTCTTCGAAGTCGGCGGCGCCTTTGAAATGCCCCTGCACGCCAAACTGCTGGCCAAGACCGGTCGTTATGCCGGCATCGTTGCCGCCGCCCTGGTGGTGGACGGCGGAATCTACCGTCACGAGTTCGTTGCCCAGTCGGTCGTCAGCGGCCTGATGCAGGTTCAGCTGGAAACCGAAGTACCGGTGTTCTCGGTATCGCTGACCCCGCACCACTTCCACGCTGGCGAAGAACACCAGAAGTTCTTCTTCGAGCATTTCGTGCACAAGGGTCAGGAAGCGGCGAAGACTTGCGCGGATACGCTGCAGAAAGTGCGTGCGTTGCGCCGCACCGAGCCGCGCGCCGTAGCGGTCTGATGCAATAACGATCTCCCCCGTGCGCTGCGCGGGGGAGATTCAGTGTCAGGCCAACTGCTCGTCAGTGGTCGGCACGATCAGAATGCCCGCCCGCAGGCCGTTCTTGACCTTGGGATTGGGGAAAATGATCCGCGCGCCCTGCTCTTCGATGATCCAGCGGGTATTGGCCAGGTCTTCGGCCAGCACATATCCCACATCCAGCTCCGAAAAGTTTTCGATGTCCGCCGGCAGGTTCAGGCGGAACGAGTCGCTGTGCTTGATGATTTCCCGCGCCACGCTGAACAGTTGCAGACCGTCCAGCCCCTGCTCGGCCATCTCCGGCTCAGTGCCTTCGATGATCTGCTTCAGGCGGGTTTCCAGCAGCGACACATTGACCCCGGCGTTCTGCCCGAATGGCCGCGCCTTGCCCAGTTCCAGGGTGAAAGACTCGGCCCCGAGCTTGTCGTAAGTGTAGGAGCTGAACACGATCGACGGTTTGTTCTGCAACAGCACCGCTTCCATACCGGCGGCGCGCAGACGGGCTAATTCAAGACGGGAATGCTGGCGACCTTCCTTCCACGGATACAGGGCGAACTGCTCGATCTTCGAACCGCGAATCGCCGTGTGCAGGTCATAGTGCAGGCGCTGACGATCCGGCACGCTGAAGAAGCTCGCTGCCAGGCGCTCCAGCTCGCAGGCGCGCAAAGCTTCGGACCCGCTGCTTTGTTCGTGACGGCCGTTGAACAACCGATTGACGTCCTGCTCGATGAAACGCTCGCCCTTGCGAATCGCTTCCGGGTTGCCGAACAGGAACAGAATGCGTGCGCGCGGCTTCAAGTCGCCGCGAGCGATGTCATGCAGCAGCCGGTCGAGCAATTCGATCGGTGCCGTTTCGTTGCCGTGGATCCCTGCCGACAGCAGCAGGTCCAGGCCATTGTCGCGCGCTTCGGGTGGCCGGACTTCCAGCGCACCCTCGCTCAACCAGCGCATACGCACGCCTTCGACAGTCAGTTGAGTCTTCTCCGCCGGTTCGCGGCCGGCGAGGGTCAGTTCAAGCAGTTTGCCGAGGGCGAGCATAGAGCGGTTTCCTTAGTGGTCGTGGTTGCAATCCGGGCCGTGCACGTGGCCGTCATCGTCGCCGAGGTCAGCCGGTTCCATCTCCAGTTGCAGACTTACCAGATTAGTCGCCAATGGGCGCAACAGCAGGTTGGCGTACTCGGCATCGCCTTCTTCGACGTCCACGCCGATCAGCAGCTGGCCGCGGCCGTCCTGCTGGATCCACAGCTCTTTGCCTTGCCACATGACCGCGACGCGGGTGCAGGAAGTTTGCAGTTGCGTGCCGTCAGTGTCTTCAAGGATCAGCTGCAGGGAATCGCTCATGTTTTACGCTCTCTTGGGGAGATGGAACCGTACGCCGCGACAAAGCGGCGCACCAGTCATCAATTGATCTGGAATGGATAAACCGCGCCCAGTTTAAGGATTTGCGTCAGTTCATCCAGTGCCGTCCGGCATTCAAGCAGCAATTGCGGGTCCGCCAGATCGCTTTCGCTCAGGCGGTCGCGGTAGTGCTTTTCAACCCATGCGGTCAACGAACCGTACAACGGGGCGGTCATGATAACCCCTGGGTTGACGGCCGCCAGCTCGGTTTCGTTGAGCGCGACGCGCAGTCGCAGGCACGCCGGCCCACCGCCGTTCTGCATGCTTTGCTTGAGGTCGAAAACCTTCACTTCACGGATCAGGCCGCCGGAGCTGGTCAGGCCTTGCAGGTAATTCCACACGCGCTCGTTGCCACGGCACTCTTCCGGCACGATCAGCAGCATCGAACCGTCAGGGCGCGACAGCAGCTGGCTGTTGAACAGGTAGGAACGCACAGCGTCGTCCACGGTGACCGCCGAACGCGGCACGCAGACCGACTGGAACTTGCCGCCGACCTTGGCCAGTTTGGCTTGCAGCTCTGCCAGCATGTTCTCGGTGTCGAGGAACGCATCCTCGTGATAGAACAGCACCTCGCCGTTGCCCACCGCGATCACGTCGTTATGGAACACGCCCTGATCGATCACGGCCGGGTTCTGCTGTGCGTAGACCACGCCGTCATCACGCAGACCGTGCAGACGGGCGACCGCTTGCGACGCCTCAAGAGTCTGACGCGCCGGGTATTTCTGCGGTGCCGGATAACGGGTGTCGAACGCACTGCGACCGAACACGAAGAACTCGACACCAGCCTCGCCGTACTCACGGCAGAAACGCGTGTGGTTGGCCGCACCTTCGTCGCCGAACTGTGCCACTGCCGGCAACGCGGCGTGGTGAGCGAAGTGCTGTTGATCGGCGAACATCGCACCCAGCACGCGGCTGGTGGTCGGGTGCTCGATGCTGCGGTGATATTTGCAATTCAGGTTGGCGGCGGTGAAATGCACGCGACCGTCAGCGGTGTCGGCACTCGGGCTGACCGTGGCGGCGTTGGCCACCCACATGCTCGACGCCGAGCAGCTGGCAACCAGCAGCGGCATCGCGTCTTTCGCGGCGCGCTCGATGACCTGCGCGTCGGTACCGCTGAAGCCCAGACGGCGCAAGGCAGCCACGTCCGGACGCTCCTGTGGTGCGAGGACGCCCTGCTGAAAGCCCATTTCCATCAGCGCTTTCATTTTTGCCAGACCTTGCAGCGCCGCTTCCTTCGGGTTCGAGGATTGCTGGCTGTTGCTCTGGGACGCAACGTTGCCGTAGGACAGACCACCGTAGTTATGGGTCGGCCCCACTAGACCGTCAAAATTGACTTCAAAGGATTTCATCAGCGAGGCTCCACGAGAATCTGTTTTTATAGGCATCAAATAACAATCGAGTGCAATCGAGGCTCGACGCGCCTCACGCCATCTTCACGCCTGGCGTCAGGGCCGCCGGCATCACCAGGCTCGGAGTTTCCAGCGAGGCCACCGGGTACGCGCAGTAATCCGCCGCGTAGTAAGCGCTGGCGCGGTGGTTGCCCGAAGCGCCGACACCGCCGAACGGCGCGCTGCTCGCAGCCCCCGTCAGTTGTTTGTTCCAGTTGACGATCCCGGCACGGCTTTCCAGCCAGAACTGCTGATAGCGCTCTTCGGAATCCGACAGCAAGCCGGCGGCCAGACCAAATGCAGTGTCGTTGGCTTCGGCAATCGCCGCCGCGAAATCGGCGTAACGGATCACTTGCAGCAACGGGCCGAACAATTCTTCATCGGAACGCTCGGCAACCGCCGTCACATCAACGATGCCCGGAGTCAGCAGCGCCGACTGAGCCTGTGGCTGAGTCATTGCCAGCAGCGACACTGCACCATTGGCCAGCAGATGCGCCTGGGCCTCCATCAACGCTTTCGCTGCGCCGAGGGAAACCACCGAGCCCATGAATGGCGCCGGTTGCTGATCGAAAGCACCGACCACGATGGTCGAGCTGACTTCCACCAGACGCTTGAGCAGGCTGTCGCCCCACGCGCCTTGCGGCACCAGCAGACGGCGGGCACAGGTGCAACGCTGACCGGCGGAAATGAATGCAGATTGAATGATCGTGTACACCGCTGCGTCGAGGTCGGCGACCTGATCGACCACCAGCGGGTTATTGCCGCCCATTTCCAGCGCGAGGATCTTGTCCGGGCGACCAGCGAACTGCTGGTGCAGGTGATTGCCGGTACGGCTTGAGCCGGTGAAGAACAGACCGTCGATGCCCGGGTTCGCCGCCAGTGCGATACCGGTTTCGCGGGCACCTTGCAGCAGGTTCAGCACGCCGGCCGGCAGACCGGCTTCGATCCAGCACTTGACCGTCAGCTCGGCGACTTTCGGGGTCAGCTCGCTTGGCTTGAACAGCACGCTGTTACCGGCCAGCAGCGCCGGCACGATGTGGCCGTTCGGCAAATGGCCGGGGAAATTGTAAGGGCCGAACACAGCGACCACGCCGTGCGGCTTGTGGCGCAACACGGCGGTGGCATCGCCCAACGGGCCGCTCTTCTCGCCGGTACGTTCACGGTAGCTCTGCACCGAGATCGCGATCTTGTTGACCATGCTGGTGACTTCGGTCGCAGCTTCCCACAGCGGTTTGCCGGTTTCCTCACCAATGGTGCGGGCCAGTTCGTCAGCGTGGTTTTTCAGTGCGGCGGCGAACGCTTCGAGCACGCTGATGCGATCTTCCAGGGAACGACGGGCCCAGCCCGGGAACGCCTGGCGCGCAGCCTGCACGGCCGACTCGACCTGAGCGGCGGTGGCGCCCTCCCCCGACCACAGCACTTGCTGGGTCACCGGGTTCAGCGATTGAAAGGCTTCGCCCTGACCGGCCAGCCACTCACCTGCGATGTATAGCGAATTCATTATTTCGACTCCCGGGCAGCGGACAACGCCACGGCGCGTACCTGATCGCCAGCGTTGAGTTGAAGACGTTTGGCGGTCAGCGGATCGACCACCAGCGTGCCGGCGGCCAGACGGGCTGGCGCAGCCGTGATGCGGCAGTCTTCGCGTTTGCGGTTATGGATGATGAACGGCGTGGCGTCGTCGCCCGGCGTGCCGATGGCCAGCACCAGCGCCTCGCTGTCACGCACCGCGCGGATCTTGCTGGTCTCGCATTCGATGGCTGGACCGGCATCGAAGATGTCGACGTAACCCTGATAGCTGAAGCCTTCGCTCTTGAGCATCGCCAGCGCCGGCTCGGTGTCCGGATGCACCTGGCCGATGACGCTGCGTGCGTCCGGCGACAGGAAGCAGGTGTACAGCGGGAATTTAGGCATCAGTTCGGCGATGAACGCCTTGTTGCCGACGCCGGTCAGGTAATCGGCCTGGCTGAATTCCATCTTGAAGAAGTGACGGCCCAGGCTTTCCCAGAACGGCGAACGGCCGGCTTCATCAGATACGCCGCGCATCTCGGCAATGATCTTGTTACCGAACAGTTCCGGGAATTCAGCGATGAACAGCATCCGCGCCTTGGACAGCATGCGACCGTTGAGGCCGGTGCGGTAATCGGCGTGCAGGAACAGCGAGCACAGCTCGGAGTTGCCGGTCAGGTCGTTGGCCAGGAACAGCGTCGGGATCTCGCGATAGATGTTCAGCTCCTGCGAGGCGCTGACGGTCAGGCCGACGCGGAAGTTGTACCAAGGCTCACGCAGACCGACGGCGCCGGCGATGGCGGAAATCCCCACCACGCGACCGTTGTCGTCTTCGAGCACGAACAGGTAGTCCGCGTCGCCACGGCCGGCTTCACCGCGAAAGGTCTTCTCGGCCCAGCCAACCCGGTGGGTCAGGCGCTCTTCGTTGGCCGGCAAAGTGGTCAGGCCGGTGCCGGTACTGCGGGCCAGGTCGATCAGAGCGGACAAATCGCTGCTGCGTACGGGACGAACAATCATGCTATCTCCTCAAACGGGCCGCCGTGGCCACCCGTGAAACTCGCTAAGGCGTTAAACCGCCACCAGGCGCACGCTGGCACCTTCACCGACGCCCAGGGCTTCGGCCGCTTCCAGATCCAGGGTCACCGGTTTGCCCGGTGCGTAATCCAGTTCCAGCAGTACCGCGCGGTAATCCTGCAACTGGGCATTGGCCACCAGATACTGGCGTCCGGCACCTTTGACCGGCTCACCGATCTTCACCGGTACCACACGGCTCTGGGCGATCGAACGGATCCCCGAGACGCGCGCATGCAGGGTCGGGCCGCCGTCGAAAATGTCGATGTAGTGATCGGTCTCGAAGCCTTCGCGCATCAGGATGTCGAAGGTGATCTGCGCACGCGGGTGCACCTGGCCCATCGCTTCTTGAGCGGAGTCCGGCAGCAGCGGCACGTAGATCGGGTAGTGCGGCATCAGTTCAGCGAGGAACGTACGGCTTTTCAAGCCACACAGACGCTCGGCCTCGGCGTAGTTCAGGTCGAAGAAGTTGCGACCGATGGCATCCCAGAACGGCGAGTCGCCGTTCTCGTCGCTGTAACCGACGATCTCGGTCACCACCGAATCGGCGAAACGCTCCGGATGGCTGGCAACGAACAGCAGACGGCCACGGGAGTTGAGTTCGGCCCAAGGCGAACCCACCAGCTCGCGCTGCACGTAGAAACTGGTCAGCAAGCTGTTGCCGGTCAGGTCGTGGCATTGCGAGAGCACGTGGATCTTGTTGTGGATCTTCAGCTCGCGGGAAGCGTGCACGAAGGTCTCGTTGCGAAAGCTGTAGAACGGCTCGGAGTAACCGGCCGACGCAACGATCGCCGAGCAGCCCACCAGTTTGCCGGTGGCGGTGTCTTCGAGGACGAAGAAATAACTCTCCTCGCCGTTGAAGCTCACTTCGGCGGCAAACGAGGCTTCGCTCGCAGCGATCTTGTCGCTCAGGCGTTCAACGTCATCCGGCAAGGAAGTGACACCAATCGGGCTGTCCGCAGCCAGACGCTGTACCTCGCCCAGATCAGCCATTTGCGCGGGGCGCATCACCAGCATGGTGTCACTCCTTTCTCTACTTCAGGTCGGCGAAAGCGCCGACTCGGGAAAAAAATGCCGGGCAGGCCCGGCACAGGAAAATGGTCCCGGCACCTGTCGATGACGACAGACGCCGGGCGGTCTTGCATGAATCAGGCTTGGGTCAGTTTCGCCGCAGCACGTTCGAAGCGATCCAGACCGGCGTCGATGTCGGCATCTTCAACCACCAGGCTCGGGGCGAAACGGATCACGTCCGGACCGGCCTGCAGAATCATCAGGCCTTCTTTTTCAGCAGCGTTGAAGATGTCCTTGGCCTTGCCTTTCCAGGCATCGCTCAGCACGCAACCAATCAGCAGACCGAGACCGCGCACCTGGGTGAACAGGCCGTACTTCTCGCCAATCTGTTGCAGGCGGGTCTTGAACTTGTCGTGCTTGGCGTTGACGCCATTCAACACCTCAGGGGTGTTGATCACGTCGATCACCGCTTCGGCCACGGCGCACGCCAGCGGGTTGCCGCCGTAAGTGGTGCCGTGAGTGCCGACGACCAAGTGCTTGGCCAGCGCTTCGGTGGTCAGCATCGCGGCGATCGGGAAACCGCCGCCCAGGCTCTTGGCGCTGGTCAGGATGTCCGGAACCACACCGAAATGCTGGTAGGCGAACAGGTTGCCGGTACGGCCCATGCCGGTCTGCACTTCGTCGAACACCAGCAGCGCATTGTTAGCGTCGCACAGCTCACGGGCGCCTTGCAGGTACGCCTGCTCGGCCGGCAGTACGCCGCCCTCGCCCTGGATCGGTTCCAGAACGACCGCGCAGGTCTTGTCGGAAACAGCAGCTTTCAGCGCCGCCAGATCGTTGTACGGCACGTGGGTGATGCCGGTGATTTTCGGGCCGAAACCGTCGGAATACTTCGACTGGCCACCGACGTTCACGGTGAACAGGGTGCGGCCGTGGAAGCTGTTGAGCGCGGCGATGATTTCGTACTTCTCGGTGCCGAACCGGTCGAACGCGACGCGACGGGCCAGCTTGAAGGCGGCCTCGTTGGCTTCGGCGCCGGAGTTGCAGAAGAACACGCGCTCGGCGAACGTGGCGTCGATCAGCTTGTGCGCCAGACGCAGGGCCGGTTCGTTGGTGAACACGTTGGACACGTGCCACAGCTTGTTAGCCTGCTCGGTCAAGGCACCGACCAGCGCCGGATGCGCGTGGCCCAACACGTTGACGGCGATGCCGCCGGCAAAGTCGATCAGCTCGCGGCCGGCCTGATCCCAGACGCGGGAACCGGCGCCACGCACCGGAATGAAAGCGGCGGGCGCGTAGTTGGGAACCATAACCTGGTCGAAATCGGCGCGTTGTACCGCAGCGTGCTCAACGGACATCGGAGTCTCCTGATGAGGGCCACCCGCCTGAAACTGGCGAGCGATGGGGGGATTGTAAGGACAGTTTTCAGCCCGGCCTTGTCGCCAAGCGACAACTTCTTATAGCGCAAACCCCGGATTTTCCCGGGTTTACGGCAATGCGACATATAGCGTCGCAAAGGCGCAGTTTAAACTGTCGACGCCAATTGCAGCACGCCTTGCGAGCATATCAACGGGAAAGGTTTTGCCTGCGATATCCATGTACCGCACACCCTCGACGGACAACTGACAAGAGCACACGCAAACCACTACAAAAAAGCATTTCTCCAACGTAAAAAAAAGCGCCATGGAAATCTGTTCCATGACGCTTTTTTAAGGCCTGCGCCTTAACCCCGCTCGGGCGGTACCGACGACAATTCGAACGGGCTGCTACTGCGCCGCTGGTTGCGGTCTTCTCGCGGGGTGGCGCCGAAGAAGTTGCGATAGGCGCTGGAAAAGTGCGGCCCCGAGGAGAACCCACAGGACAGGCCGATCTGGATGATCGACTTACTGGTCTGCATCAACATCTGCCGGGCCTTGTTCAGGCGCAGTTCCAGGTAGTACTGGCTCGGCACGCGGTTGAGGTATTGCTTGAAGATCCGCTCCAGCTGGCGACGGGACACGCACACGTGCTGGGCGATTTCGTCGGTGGTCAGCGGCTCTTCGATGTTGGCTTCCATCAGCAGCACCGCCTGGGTGAGCTTCGGATGGCTGGAGCCGAGACGGTTCTGCAACGGAATGCGCTGACGCTCACCACCCTCACGGATGCGTTCGACCACGAGCTCTTCGGAGACCGCACCGGCCAGTTCAGCACCGTGATCACGGGCCAGCACCGCCAGCAGCAAATCGAGTACCGACATGCCGCCGCACGCGGTCAGGCGATCGCGATCCCAATCGAACAGATGACTGGTGGCGATGACTTTCGGGAAGCGTTCGGCGAAATCGTCCTGCCAGCGCCAGTGCACCGCCGCCCGGTAACCGTCGAGCAGACCGAGTTGCGCCAACGGATACACACCCGCCGACAGACCGCCGATCACACAACCGGCGCGCACCAGTTGCTTGAGTGAACTGCTGAGTGCCGGCGCCAACGTGGTCGGTGGCTCATCGGCGAGCAGGAACAGTTTCTGGAAGTTTTCGAGTTTGCCGGCCCAGGGTTCGCCGGGCAGTTGCCATTCACCTTCGGTCGGTGCTTCGGCCTGCAGGAACGACAACTCGTAAACCACGTCCGGATGCACACGCTGGGCAACACGCAAGGCCTCCTCTGCCAGCGCCAAAGTCAGAGCTTTAGTGCTGGGCCAAATCAGGAAACCAATTCGATGGGCAGTCATGGCGGGCGATCCGAAACGTAAACAGAGGGAAAAACCGAAATCGGCTGCAACCAAATTAGACCATCTGGCGCGCTGCGCAGCATGACCTAATTTGGTGCATAACGGGAGCGATTACTTGAGGCTGCCCGAGAGGAATTGTTGCAAACGTTCCGACTGCGGATTGACCAGCACTTCACGCGGGTTGCCGCTTTCTTCGACGACGCCTTTGTGCAGGAACACCAACTGGTTCGACACTTCACGGGCGAAGCCCATTTCGTGAGTCACCACCACCATGGTGCGGCCTTCCTGAGCGAGGGCCTGCATGACTTTCAGCACGTCGCCGACCAGTTCCGGGTCGAGGGCCGAAGTCGGTTCGTCGAACAGCATCACTTCCGGTTCCATCGCCAGCGCACGGGCGATTGCCACACGCTGCTGCTCGCCACCGGACATGTGTCCAGGGAACGCGTCTTTACGATGAGCCACGCCGACCTTGTTCAGGTAGTGCTCGGCTTTCTCGCGGGCTTCGGCCTTGGACACGCCCAGCACGTGAACCGGGGCTTCCATGATGTTTTCCAGCGCGGTCATGTGCGACCACAGGTTGAAGTGCTGGAACACCATCGACAGGCGCGAACGCATACGTTGCAGCTGTTTCGGATCAGCGGCTTTCAGCGCGCCATCCTTGTTCGCCACCAGCTTCAACTCTTCGTTGTTAAGCAGGATCTTGCCCGCGTGCGGCTGCTCGAGCAGGTTGATGCAGCGCAGGAAAGTACTTTTGCCGGAGCCACTGGAGCCGATGATGCTGATCACATCGCCGGCGGCCGCTTTCAGGGAAACGCCCTTGAGCACTTCGTGACTGCCATAGCGTTTATGCAGGTCTTGGACTTCAAGTTTGTACATGCGGTCGGTTCTCACAAAAACAGTCAGTCGTTGAGCAAAGGGCCGTCGCGTAGCGCATCGCGCCCCGCCACTTTGGCCAGCCAGAAACCGGGTTGGGCGTAACGCAGCCGCTCAATGGCAAACAGCACCCCGGACGTACCAGCACACACCGTGCTGACCCGATCCGACAGCGGATCGATCACTTCGAAAATCTTGTCACCGGCTTCAACCCACTCGCCGGGCTTGCGCAGAAAACTCACCACGCCAGGATGCGGTGGCAGGAGCAGTTCAGTGCCCTCGAACGGCATGCCTTCGCACGGTTCGTGCGCCGCACTCGGCCACTCGCCACGGATCAGGCCCTGCTCGGCGAGAAACGCCAGAATGCCTTCGGCCCAGGCTTCGGCCTGCGCTGGTGTGGTGTCAGCCTGACCGCCGAGTTCAACGGTGGTCGCCAGGCACGCCAGTGGAATCTGCGCGTCCGGGAACAGCCGCGACAGACGCAGCCACGGCAACGAGCAAGCCTCGTCGAACGAGCTGCCGCCGGAATCTTCAGCCAGCAGGCCGACCTTCACATCCAGGTGCGCGGCGAGCGAGCGCCACTGCGGCCAGTGCTGCGGCAAGGCATACATGTGCAGCGCGGCTTCACAGTCGCAATGCAGATCCAGCACCACGTCAGCGGTGGCGGCATGTTGCAGCAGGATGCGCTGCATGCCTTGCAACTGGCTGCTGGCCTCGGGCAATGCAGCCAGGTGATCGGCCATCGCCTGACGGATCAAACGAATGTTGGCGTGCGGATCATCACCGAGTTGTCCTTGAAGCTTCGCGGCCACCGGGGCGCTGAGCTCGACGAAATCACGGTTGAAATTCTTGCCGCTGCCGGCCTCGAAACGCCCCTGGTGATTGCCTTGCAGCAACTGGCCAAGACCCAGCGGGTTGGCCACGGGCACCAGTTCGATGACGCCGTTGAGCAGGCCTTTGGCTTCGAGTTCGCCGAGGCGTTTTTTCAGTTCCCAGGCAGTGCGCATGCCGGGCAATTCGTCGGCGTGGAGGCTGGCCTGGATGTAGGCCTTGCGCTCGCCGCTTCCGAAGCGAAACACCGAAATCCGGCGCTCGCTGCCCAAATGGCTCCACGGCAGAACGTGGTCGATACGTTCCATATCAGTGCTTCCTCGGGGCCAGGTAGCTCAGCCAGCGACGCTCGGCCAGCTTGAACAGGCGCACCAGAATGAAGGTCAGGCACAGGTAGAACACGCCAGCGGTAATGTACGCCTCGAACGGCAGGTAGAACTGCGCGTTGACGGTACGGGCCGCGCCGGTGATGTCGATCAGAGTCACGATGGACGCCAGACTGGTGGTCTGCAGCATCATGATCACTTCGTTGCTGTACTGCGGCAGCGCACGGCGCAGGGCCGACGGCAACAGAATGCGCTTGTACATCTTGACCCGCGACATGCCCATGGCCTTGGCCGCTTCGATCTCACCATTCGGCGTGGCCTTCAGGCTGCCGGCGATGATTTCGGCGGTGTAGGCGCTGGTGTTGATTGCGAACGCCAGGCACGCACAGAACGTTGCGCTGGACAGCCACGGCCAGAGGAAGCTTTCACGCACCGCTTCGAACTGGGCCAGACCGTAGTAGATCAGGAACAGTTGAACCAGCATCGGCGTGCCGCGAATCACGTAGGTGTAGAGCCACGCCACACCGTTGACCACGGCGTTCTTGGAGACGCGCATCAGACCCAGCGGCAACGCCGCCAGCAGACCGAAGAACAGCGACAGCGCGAGCAACTTGAGGGTGGTCACCAGGCCGCCGAGGTACAGCGGCAGCGACTCCCAAATGACGTTGTAGTCGAAGATCATAGATCAGCCGCCCTTACGCCTACCGAGTAGCGCTTCTCAAGGTGACGCAGCGCCAGCAACGAGACACTGGTGATCACCAGGTACATCGCCGCCACTGCGAGGAAGAAGGTGAAAGGCTCGCGGGTGGCGTCGGCCGCCTGCTTGGCCTTGAACATCATGTCTTGCAGACCGACCACGGAAATCAGCGCGGTGGCCTTGGTCAGTACCAGCCAGTTGTTGGTGAAGCCCGGAATCGCCAGACGAATCATCTGCGGCACCAGCACCCGGAAGAACACCTGGAAACTGCTCATGCCGTACGCCATGCCGGCTTCGGCCTGACCCTTGGGGATCGCCATGAACGCGCCACGGAAGGTTTCCGACAGGTACGCACCGAAGATGAAACCGAGGGTGCCGATACCGGCGGCCAGCGGGTTCAGGTCGATGTACTCGTCATAGCCGAGCATCGGGGCGACGCGGTTGAGCAGGTCCTGACCGCCGTAGAAGATCAGCAGGATCAGCACCAGGTCGGGAATCCCGCGGATCACCGTGGAATACAGATCGCCCAGCCAGGCCAGCCAGCGCACTGGCGACAGGCGCAAGGCGACACCGATCAGCCCGAGAACGATGGCCAGGGCCATGGACGACAAGGCAAGCTGAAGCGTCAGCCAAGCGCCATCGAGGATGACAGCCCCGTAGCCTTTCAACATGATTCAGGTCCTCGAAAGTTGGGATGAAAAAATGGCGCAAACCGCAGAGATCCTGTTGCTTGCGCCATTTCGGACGGGTCGAGCGACGTCTTTACTTGCCGTAAATGTCGAAGTCGAAGTACTTGTCCTGGATTTGCTTGTACTTGCCGTTTTCGCGGATGGCCGCGATGGCAGTATTAATCTTGTCTTTCAGGGCGTCGCCCTTGCGTACTGCGATACCTACGCCGTCGCCGAAGTATTTCTCATCGGTGAACTGCGGGCCGACGAACGCAAAGCCTTTGCCGGCGTCGGTTTTCAGGAAGCCGTCGTTCAGCAGAGTAGCGTCCGCCACGGTGCCGTCGAGGCGACCGGCGGCCACGTCGAGGTAGATTTCATTCTGCGAGCCGTACGGCTTGATCTCGGCACCCAGCGGCGCCAGGACTTCACGGGCGAAACGTTCGTGGATCGAACCACGCTGCACGCCGATGTTCTTGCCCTTGAGTTCGGTCAGCTTGTCGCTGACCACGGTGCCTTCCTTCATGACCAGGCGGGCCGGGGTGTTGTAGTACTTGTTGGTGAAGTCCACGGACTTCTTGCGGTCTTCAGTGATCGACATGGACGAGAGGATCGCGTCGATCTTGCGCACTTTCAGTGCCGGGATCAGACCGTCGAACTCTTGCTCGACCCACTGGCACTTGACCTTCATTTCTTCGCACAGTGCGTTGCCGATGTCGTAGTCGAAACCGACGATGCTGCCGTCCGGGGCTTTGGATGCGAATGGAGGGTAAGCCGCTTCGATACCGATTTTCAGAGGCTTTTCATCGGCGAATGTCGGCAGGGACAGCACGGACAGTGCCAGGGCGCCAAGCAGCACAAGTTTCTTCATCTTGGGACTCCATCGGTAAAGGGCAAAACGGCAGAGTGAGCGACAGCCCAATATGCGAATGGGTGAAACGAAATCGGTTGCTGCGTGCGTAGGACATTTCCGGTCAAAACCGTGAAGGCTTCAACGCAAGCCACGACGAGCGAGTGATCGGCATTCTAACGACAGGCCCGAAGCCGATATTTCTTCAATGCGACAACTAATTACAGATGCACCGAGAAACACGCTTGAGCACATTGACAGCTCCGCAATTTCATGCAAGAGCGAAAGACAGTGAACCGATCTATGCTGCAAATTGCGGGCCTATTATTCGCAAACCCTTCTAATCCGGCAAGCGTGGGGTTGTGTCTTATTTTTCACCGGGGGTTTTGAGGCCCGAAAACGGGGCGATGCGTTTCCGGACGCCCCGTTGCGGAGCGGGCGGTTACACATTCAGTTACTTGAAGGCGGACGGGTAACAGTGGGAAATGCCTCACGGATGAAACCGATAATTATTGGAAAACAAAAAGCCCCGCCCGGCGCAATGCCGGACGGGGCTTTTCAGCCTTCAGACCCGCCGCTTACGCGACGTTCATGGTCTTGTGGGTATCGATCAGATGCTGCACCACACCCGGATCGGCCAGGGTGGAGATGTCGCCCAGACCTTCGTACTCGGCGGTGGCGATCTTGCGCAGGATGCGACGCATGATCTTGCCCGAACGAGTCTTCGGCAGCCCCGGCGCCCACTGGATCACGTCCGGCGAAGCGATCGGGCCGATCTCCTTGCGCACCCAGTTCTTCAGTTCCAGGCGCAGTTGCTCGCTCGGCTCTTCGCCATTCTTCAGGGTGACGTAGACATAAATGCCCTGCCCCTTGATGTCGTGCGGCACACCGACCACCGCCGCTTCGGCGACTTTCGGGTGAGCGACCATCGCGCTTTCGATCTCGGCGGTGCCCATGCGGTGGCCGGAGACGTTGAGCACGTCGTCCACGCGACCGGTGATCCAGTAGTAACCGTCGGCATCGCGACGGGCGCCGTCACCGGTGAAGTACATGCCACGGAAGGTCTTGAAGTAGGTGTCGACGAAACGGTCATGATCGCCGTACAGCGTGCGCGCCTGGCCTGGCCACGAATCGAGAATCACCAGATTGCCTTCGGCCTCGCCCTCGATGATGTTGCCGAGGTTGTCCACCAGCGCCGGCACCACGCCGAAGAACGGACGTGCCGCCGAACCTGGCTTCAGGGTATGAGCGCCCGGCAGCGGGCTCATCATGTTGCCGCCGGTTTCGGTCTGCCACCAGGTATCGACGATCGGGCAACGGGACTTGCCGACGTTCTTGAAGTACCAGTCCCAGGCTTCCGGGTTGATCGGCTCGCCCACCGAACCCAGCAGACGCAGGCTGCTGCCGTCCGCGCCTTCAACAGCGGCGGTGCCGGAGGCCATCATCGCGCGGATCGCGGTCGGCGCGGTGTAGAGGATGTTGACCTTATGCTTGTCGACGATCTTCGCCACCCGGGTGATGTCCGGATAGTTCGGCACGCCTTCGAACAACAGCGTGGTCGCGCCGTTGGCCAGCGGGCCGTAGACGATGTAGGAGTGACCGGTGACCCAGCCCACGTCGGCGGTGCACCAGTAGATTTCGCCCGGACGGTAGTCGAACACGCGCTCGTGGGTCATGGCCGCGTACAACAGATAGCCACCAGTGGTGTGCTGAACGCCCTTCGGCTTGCCGGTGGAACCGGAGGTATAAAGGATGAACAGCGCTTCTTCGGCACCCATCTCTTTCGGCGCGCAGACAGTGCCCGCCACTTTCATCAGGTCTTCGTACCAGATGTCGCGATGCTGGTTCCACTTGATGTCGCCACCGGTGCGCTTGCACACGATGACTTTCTGGATGCTGTTGGTTTCCGGGTTGGTCAGGGCGTCATCGACGTTGGCCTTGAGGGAAATCTTCTTGCCGGCACGGAAGCCTTCGTCAGCAGTGATCACCACTTTCGAGCGGCAGTCGATGATGCGGCCGGCCAGGGCTTCCGGCGAGAAACCGCCGAACACCACCGAGTGAATCGCACCGATCCGGGTGCAGGCCAGCATGGCGACCACGGCTTCGGGGATCATCGGCATATAAATGGTCACCACGTCGCCGCGGTGCACATCCTGGCCACGCAGGGCGTTGGCGAACTTGCACACTTGTTCGTGCAGTTCGCGGTAGGTGATGTTGCGGCTTTCGGAAGGATCGTCGCCTTCCCAGATGATGGCGACCTGATCGCCGCGCTCGGCCAGATGACGGTCGAGGCAGTTGTAGGAAACGTTCAGGGTGCCGTCGGCAAACCACTTGATGTCGACATGGTGATCGTCGAACGAAGTCTGTTTCACCGTGGTGAAAGGCTTGATCCAGTCGAGGCGCTTGGCTTGTTCGCGCCAGAAGCCGTCAGGGTTGACGACCGACTGTTGGTACATGGCTTTGTAGGTCGCCTCGTCGGTCAGCGTATTGGCCAGAACCTCGGGACGAACGGGATACAGGGAAGCCGCACTCATCTTTCCTACCTCGGTGTAATAGTTGTTTTTGTATGACCCTGTTGTAGCCGGGGCGCCCGTATAGAACCATTCGACGATGGTAGTAACAAGCCCCTACAGGTCGTAGCGATAATCCCGATGCTCGCCACCGACGACCTCGCAGGCCTTGAATCTACTGGCCTGGCAGCGATTGTTACCAAATCTGCCAAAGGTGTTTATCAAAACCACATCTGTTTACGCCCACCCCGCTTCCCTAAAATCTGCCTCGCCGACAAGGCAAAGTGATTAACAACGTTACAGCCCCCACGAAGGCCGTTAATCCAGCTCTGAAGTAACAAACCAAAACGATGAAGTTCCACACGCAACCCCAAAAAGGTTGCGTGACCCCACTCGACCTCAAGAAGGTAAATTTCAAATGAAAGCTTTATTGGTTCTGGCCCTCAGCAGTCTGTGCGCAACCGCCATGGCAGACGAGGTCCCGACTGATGTCGCACAGCAACAACCGGCCATCGAGGAATACACTTACTCCACTCACCTGGACATCGCCAAAGTTGTATCGATGAGCGAAGTTCCAAATGTCTGCGAAGTGGTACCGATGAAAATGGAGTACGACGACTCCACCGGCCAGCGTCACATCCTGCGTTACAGCATCATGGGCAACGGCTGCACCAATTGATGTTTTGAGACTGCACCGAATCGGATCGCTCAGCGCAACATTGAGGGTCGATTCCAGCCCGGCTTCGGTCGGGCTCAGTTGTGTTTGGCAATGGCAAAAACGGGTTGCAAAACACAAGATGTAGTGAAAACAGCGCTTTTTTGCTCATTTCTTGAGCAATTCCACATTTGCGAAAAAAAACCAAAAAAAAATCTATCCCCGGCAAAGCCCCATAAACCCTCGCTCTGACCGAAAAACCGGCCCTCCCGACCGTTCCATGCGCGGATTCGTCCCACCACGCCCGGAAAAATTTCCCTATAATGCCGCCCTATAACGGGCCTGCAATATTCCCTTACAGGGATCAATAGCCAGTCTGAAGCCCCGCAGCAGCGTCCAACGTTGCCTGCGCCCATCAGAGGCTCTCGGAACCCCGTAAAAATTTTCTGTTTATTGCCTGCGTAGCACCGCTGCAAAAAACGACATCCAACGCGGCCTGTACGGCCGTGTGAAAAACCAACCCATCAGTTTTCACACGGGCACAGGCCCTCACGCAGGAGACGACACGTCATGCTGAGCTGGGACGAATTCGACAAAGAAGACAGTGAAGTAGCAGCAGTGAAAGGCGCCAACGCCGGCCACGCTAGCGAAGCCAACATGGACCGCCTCGACAGCGCCGGCGGTGCCGCTGCTCTCGAAGCCCGCGCCGTGACCGCCGAAGACTCGGCCGCCGTGGCCCGCGCCAAGGCTGCACTGGATTCCCTCGACGTCGCCGAAGGCCTCGCCGAGCTCGAAGGCTCCGCCGCCCGTGTCGCCGTTGACGAAAAGCGCATGATCAACTGCCGCGCCGACCTCAACCAGCTCGTGCCATTCAAGTACGACTGGGCCTGGCAGAAATACCTGGACGGCTGCGCAAACCACTGGATGCCGCAAGAAGTCAACATGACCGCCGACATCGCCCTCTGGAAAAACCCGGAAGGCCTGACCGACGACGAGCGCCGCATCGTGATGCGCAACCTCGGCTTCTTCTCCACCGCCGACTCCCTGGTTGCCAACAACCTGGCCCTGGCCGTGTACCGCCTGATCACCAACCCGGAATGCCGCCAGTACATCCTGCGCCAGGCGTTCGAAGAGGCGATCCACACCCACGCCTACCAGTACTGCATCGAATCGCTGGGCATGGATGAAGGCGAGATCTTCAACATGTACCACGAGATCCCGTCGGTCGCGAAAAAAGCCGCCTGGGGCCTGAAATACACCCGCGCCATCTCCGACCCGGAATTCAACACCGGCACCGTAGAGACCGACAAAGAACTGCTGCGCAACCTGATCGCCTACTACTGCGTTCTGGAAGGCATCTTCTTCTACTGCGGCTTCACCCAGATCCTCTCCATGGGCCGCCGCAACAAAATGACCGGCGTCGCCGAGCAGTTCCAGTACATCCTGCGCGACGAATCCATGCACCTGAACTTCGGCATCGACGTGATCAACCAGATCAAAATCGAAAACCCACACCTGTGGGACGCCGAAATGAAGGAAGAAGCTTCGCAGATGATTCTGCAAGGCACTCAGCTGGAAATCGAATACGCGCGTGACACTATGCCTCGCGGCGTACTGGGCATGAACGCAGCGATGATGGAGGACTACCTGAAGTTCATCGCTAACCGTCGCCTGTCGCAGATCGGTTTGAAGGAAGAGTATCCAGGGACGACTAACCCGTTCCCTTGGATGAGCGAGATTATGGACTTGAAGAAAGAGAAGAATTTCTTTGAGACTCGTGTGATCGAATACCAAACTGGTGGTGCGTTGAGCTGGGACTAATCGTCTCGCGAGACAAGATTTGACGATTGCTGCTTGAGTCGTCTAATTGAGAAAGCAAAAAGCCCCGATTTGATCGGGGCTTTTTTATGGGTGGCTGGTAGACCTTTTCCATCCCTACGTTGCAGCGCTCAATCTCCTACAGCACTTACAGCCGCTTCGCATTGAAGCCAACTGCAAGCACCTCTAAGCTCAATTGCAGGTGCCTAAGAAACACCCAACGTAGAAAGCTTGGCCAGTTACACAGACGCACATGTCGTCGGTGGAACTGCCCCGCTCGTTGGGATTTCTTAAGTCCACTCTACGTTGGGGTCAGGCCCTCCAAAAATCTAAACGTAGAGGTAATGGATATGCCCGATCCTTTTTCTGTAACAGTCTTCTCGCGTCACAACCTCGCACTACATGCCCTTCTTCTTGAAAACCAGCCGTGGTTCTGCGCCCGCGATGTAGGTCGTTTGATGGGTTTCCATCTGTGCGAACGCATGGTCAACAAGCTAGATAAGGATCAACGTCGTGTTTTGTGGATCGAGTATTTTCGGCAACCCGAAAAGCAACTGATGCTCAGCGAGTCCGGTGTGTATGCGCTGCTGGTGTATCACTACGTGCCAGGGAATCGCTTGTTGCGTGAGTGGTTAACTCTGCAGGTGGTGCCGGCCCTGCGCGATGCAGGATCCTCAGAACATTCAGAGCGACCGATGTTGAGTTTGTTGGATTGGCCGGAGATGTCGTTAAGTCTGCTGCATTGGCAGGATGAAGGCTGGATTCGACTGCGGGATATGCCTTATCTGCTGAACGATCAGACGCAACGGCGAAGACCGGGGAAGCCTTGGTGGCAAAAGGTTACTCAGGTGTTTCAGTCTTCGGGGCACTCCATGGGCTAGTGATGGCGGTTGTAGGACTTCGCAAGATCCGTCGTTATTTTCTGTAGGAATTTTCGTAGACATCGGTGATGTCCGCTCAGTATCGTCCGAGGGTTTTCAACCCTCGGCGATTGTATGGACACGGAAAAAAGTAATAGCGATTGGAGTGACGTAGAGATTCAGGCTGCGGTCGATGCCTACCTCAAAATGCTGGCGCGCGAGCAGAGCGGCCAGAAATTCGTCAAGACTGAGGAAAATCGCATTCTGCGTGACGGCCCACTAGCCGGTCGGACTAAGGGTTCTGTCGAATTTCGGATGCAGAACATTTCTACCGTGTTGGTAGAGCTGGGCCGAAAGCGTATTGAAGGCTACAAACCTGCCAAGAATGTTGGTGCGAATGTAG
Source organism: Pseudomonas sp. R38(2017) (assembly GCF_002112395.1). Taxonomy (NCBI): domain Bacteria; kingdom Pseudomonadati; phylum Pseudomonadota; class Gammaproteobacteria; order Pseudomonadales; family Pseudomonadaceae; genus Pseudomonas; species Pseudomonas sp. R38(2017). The sequence goes on along the minus strand of NZ_NEHN01000001.1, from coordinate 312,920 downwards.
CGAGTAGCATCCGTAAGGCACTTGATGCTTCCGCCATTCTGACGCTTGAAGATTCTGATCCAACTGCGGACGAGGCATTGCTGGAACAACGCGCGGCCAAGTTTCAGCGAAAGCAATTTGATTACGTCCCCAAAGTGATAAAGACACCTCTCCAAACGACGTCTACCAGAAAGGTTTACTTTCGTGATCCCGAATTGAGGGGCTGGGTTCGTCAGGAAGCCAATGGGAAGTGCGAAGGTTGTGGCGAAGAAGCACCATTTAAGAAGGATGGGGAACCGTTTCTGGAAGTGCATCACGTTAAGCATATGTCGCAAGAAGGATCAGACCAGCCTTCGAATGTCGTGGCGCTGTGCCCCAACTGTCACCAACGTTGCCATCATTCGGACGACAGAGAGGTTTTCACTGCTTGGCTATATGACAACGTTGGAAGACTCGAAAGGGAATAATCGCGGTTTATCTGACTAATCGCGTTTGCTGATTTCTGGGCTGCTTCTCAGCCCAGCGGGAGCAGGCTCACCCACACAGATTTTGCATCATTCCGAAAACAATCAGTGCAACCCACCCCACCGCCCGCTATTAATACCCTCCCCCACTCAAGGACCCGAGCCCCACCATGAAATTCGACCTCGCCTACTGCCTCAGCCTCGACGACAAGCTGTCGATCTATGACGTTCGCGATCTCAATTTCGATGAGACGGTGGCGTTCGATTCTGCGAAGGAGCATTTCCAGTGCCCCAACGACGTCTGTCGTGCGGCGTTCGATGCTTCCAACGAGTTGGGTACGTTCAACGCCAAGAACGTGAATTACGTGCGCACGCCGCACTTCAAGAATCTGCCCGGTACGCAGCATGTGGCGGGTTGTCCGTATGTGAGTTTGAAGACGTCGGCCGCGGGGGTTGAGGTGGCGGATGGGGAATTGGATGACGGACGGGAGGAACATTTCCCGTCGGAGTTGTTGCTGACGCGCCGTGAGTATGTGCGTAAGCCTGCCGCGCCAGCGGGTGCTGCGGATGTGTTGCGGGATGATCCGGTGCGGGTGGCGACTTCCCCCTCGAAAGAATCGCCGAGTCGTGAGACGACGCCGGACAAGACCAGTGTCTTCGCTCACCCCGTGGAGTGTTTTGTGTCGAACTTCGCGGACAAGGATTTGCTCAAGCGTATGCCGTTGAAGATTGGCGAGCATACGGCGCCGTACAGTTCGTTCTTCAAGAAGATCGAGTATTTGATGGATAACAAGGGGCTGATTTACTGGGGCCGGATCAAGAAGATCGAGGACTTTCACAGCGCCAGTTTCCGGATCGATTTCGAGGACAAGGTCTGGTTCAAGAAGCCGGATGACAGCAAGAAGAAGCCTTATCCGGTCAGTGTCTATCTCAACAAAAAGCTGATCGACAACTACCGCAAGCGCAAGGCGTTTCTGGAAGAGATCAAGCATGCGATCGACAGCGACAAGGAGTTGTTCTGCTTCTTTTATGGTGTGACGCCGGAGTTGAAGCAGGTGCCGGGCAAGAAGAACCCCGAAAAGCCTTTCGAGGTCTTCAATGCCAATATCGAGAACCTGGATCACTTCATCATTCGTGAAGCGCCGGGGCTGGCGTGATGGTTAGCTCTGGGGCAGTTGCAGTTTGACGGCGCCGGGGTGTTGTTTGACGACTGAGTACGGCAGGATCGACCACTCGGGTTCATCGCAACCACGTTGCACCCTTGGGAAGTATGGCCCCAGGTAAATGCCCTTGGCGGTGAAGTACCAATCGAAAACGCCCCAGACGTTTTCATCGGTGTAGTCGCAGCTATCTTCATCACCTTCGGCTGGCTTCTTCATTTCGTCGGGATACAGCGAGGTGAACTGCTTTATAAGCCACTGCGCAAACTCCTCCCTCTGTTTGCCTTCGCTTGTTCCAGTCGAAGTGCCTTCACGCCTACCCACTGTCAAAACGTCTTCCAGCTTTATCGCTTGCCCAGTATGAACATTGAGATTGATCGGGGAGTTGCCGACATCCGGATGCGCGCCGCCACAGTCGTAACCGGTGTTGATGTTCAGGCTGACGATATCGGACGACAGAAATGTGGGCGCGACGCTTTGCCATTGCTCGGCATTCTCACCGCCTTGCAGCATGCAGGCGTGATAACTGATGACCTCTTTCCAGAGCCGTCTCAACAATTGCTCGTTGATCCGCTGTTGCTCTTCTTTGGGATAACCAGACTCAATGCTGAAGAAAGAGATTTTGGACTCAGGCTCTGCCCACCATTGCAGGTCGTAGCCCATGAAGTTGTCTTTCTTCCCCGGTTTGAGCTTGAGCCCCTGCAAGCGCAAATACTCGTAGGGATCGTCTTTCGGCAAAGTGGCAATGAGGGGCAACGTCGTTGCAGTCGGCGCGGGAAGTTTGGCCTCGACCAGTTGCACAGGCAGTTTTTTGCCCTTCGGATTTTGCCATTCGCCCTGCCAGCCGTTGGCGGTTTCTTCCAGCTTGAGGGTTGGCAGCGGCTTGTCGTCACCGTAACGATTGTTGCCTTCAACCAGCGTCAGCGTGCTGTCCTGCAACGCGCCACTGAGGGGCAGATCGCGGTGGTACTTCTCGTAGAAGTAGCGGCCGCTCACTTCATCCTGCTGCTGAGTGTTGAGTTCCACCACAATCGGCGTCTTGCCCAGCGTGCCGGTAAACACACGTCTGCCGTCGTCAGCCTGAGCGGTGGAAAGCAGTGAACACAGCACGGCGGCATATGGCGCCAGGCGCAACAGTCCCTTGAGCATGAATCGATCCCTGAGTGAATAAGGCTGCGGAGTATGAAGAGGATGCGCGCAGGAATCGAGGTGCTACTTCAGTGTCATGCCCAGCATCACGACGATGAGTAGCGCGATATACACCCACGCATGCACCCGATCCGGAATCCGCCCGATCCACGGCGTAGCCAGTCGAATCCCCAGCATCGAGCCCAGCGTCAGCACCGCAAACGCAAGCAGATCCACATACCCGATAAACCATGGCCCGAGTTTTGTCTCGCTGAACCGCGCCATCACCATGTACGTCAGCGTCCCCGCCAATGCCACCGGCACGCTCAATGGATTGGCCATCGACGTCGCCTGCGACATGCTCAACCCGCAACGCCGCAATAACGGCACGGTCATGACGCTTCCTCCTACGCCGAGAAAGGTTGCGATGGCGCCAATGCCTACACCACCGCCGGACGTTTCCACCGTTCCCAATCGCCGTGGGATGACGCCGTCGAACTGTGTGAGAAACCCGCGTCGCAGCAGGCAGTCGACAATCGTCACGCCGAGGTAGGCGATGAAGACATAACGGATGACTTCGCCGCTGACCCACACCGCTGCGATTGCGCCGACGACTGCTCCCAATCCTATGAACCCGCCCAAGGGCCACAGGTAATCCCGGATCAGGTTGCCGGCGCGGCGGTGTTTGTCGGTGGCGACCAAAGCGTTGACGATCATCACGCAGGTCGAGGTGGCGACGGCGATGTGCATGGCGGATTGGCTGATCGGGTCGTCGGCGCCGTGGCTCGCGGTGAGCATGCTGTACAGCAGCGGCACGACGACGAAGCCGCCGCCGAATCCGAAGAGCACGGCGGTGACGCCGGTCAGGCAGCCAAAGAGTGTCAGCAGGAGGTAGAACATGGCGCGTCGTCCGTTGTTTGGGAGCGGTCGACGATAGTGCGGCGGCGCTTGGCCTGCTTCAGCAAGTCAGCCAATAATGTTTGCGTTTACGCCAACTGCCGGGTGCCGCTCGATGCGCAATGTTTCGATCAATCTGCTGGATGACACACCTCGCCCGGTGGTGGCGATCGGTACGGATTATTCCCACGGCTATGTGTTGCCACGTCATACGCATCGGCGGGCGCAATTGTTGTACGGCGCCACCGGGGGTGGCGCATGAGGTGTTGATGTTGGGGGTCAGCACTCGCAGTTTGTATATCGAGCCAGGGGCGGTGGATCTGGGTGGACGTTGTCAGGTGATCAGTGTGTCGCCGTTGATGCGGCACTTGCTGATGGAGGCCGTGGAGTTGCCGCTGACGTATGAACTGAGCGGGCGCGACGGCGTCCTGATCGATTTGTTGCTGCATGAATTGGTGCGCAGTGCACCGTTGCCGCTGCATATCCCGCTGCCGCCTGACGGAAGACTGCTCGAACTGTGTCAGACCTTTCTGCATCAGCCGAATGCCCACCAATCACCCCAGCATTGGGCCGATCAGCTGCACGTAAGCTTACGCACCTTCAACAGACTGTTTCGTCAGCAGACCGGCCTGAGTTTCAGCCAATGGCGCCAGCGCGCCTGCGTGGTATTGGCACTGGCACGGCTGGCGGCCGGTGAAGCGGTGACGCGAATTGCCCTGGATTTCGGCTATGACAGCCCGGCGGCGTTCTCGACGATGTTCCGCCGGATCCTCGGTCAGGCACCGTCCGTCTGGTTGGAGACGGCGAACTAGGGCAAATCAAAAAATGCGTTTGATCCCGGCCGAAAACAACTGTACAAAAACACAGTATATTTTCCATCAGCACTCTCGAGCCCGGAGCACACCATGGCCTCTTCAGCGATGAACCTCATCCTCGAACGTATCGCCCTTTTCCAGTTCACCCCGACTCATTGCGTCCAGGCCCGAGGGATGTTGGGCTGGAGCGTGGAACAACTGTCGCGGGAAGCCGGGGTTTCGGTTGACGACATCCAGCGGTTCGAAGCGCAGCAGGAAGTGGCGGATTCGGCGCGGCTGGCGTTGACGTATCGGTTCGAGGCACAGGGGTTGGTGTTCTTTCCGGGGTTTGCGCCGGGGCGTTCGACAAGCATCAAAGGGACCACGGCCGAGTCGGTGGAACGTGGGAATTATGCGATGGCAGACTGAGGACTCAGGACTTGATCGAAATGGAAGAAAGCACTGGTAACGTTTATCAAGACCTAGGCGTTGGTGATGCATACGAGATGCAGACCAAGGCAGAAGCGGTGATGAAGTTGGCTGCACTGATGGAAACTGCGCAGATGAGCGGAATTGAAGCGGCGGAGAAACTTGAGATATCGCTGGAGAAACTAGAGGGCATGCTCCGAGTACGATTCCGCGATATACCATCCGCCACAATTTCAAAGTACCTGAATCAGATTTCGGTAAAAGAAGCCTGAAAGAGCGGTTCGCTCCGATGGGGAGCGAGCCCGAGAAACTCGTCAGGCCCCTTGAACCACCACCTCACTCTCCCCTTCAACCTCCAGCCACCACGCATCCCCGCGTTGCGGTTGTGCCAGGTTGAACGCCTCGCCCATTTGCGGGGTGGTGATGGAAACACTGCGCTCCCAGGCCAGTGCAAGAATGCGATCGAACGGTTCGTGCCAGGCATGCATCGCCAGGTCGAACGTGCCGTTATGTATCGGAAACAGCCAGCGCCCCCTGAGGTCGATGTGGGCTTGCAGGGTTTCTTCCGGTTGCATGTGCACGTGGGGCCATTCGACGTTGTAGGCGCCGGTTTCCATCAGGGTCAGGTCGAATGGGCCGTACTGTTCGCCGATGCGTTTGAAGCCGTCGAAGTAGCCGCTGTCGCCGCTGAAGAAAATCCGTGTGTCGCCGTGGATGATCACCCAGGAAGCCCAAAGGGTCTGGTTGCCATCGAACAGGCCGCGGCCGGAGAAGTGCTGCGACGGGGTGGCGATGAAGCGGATGCCGGCGACTTCGGTGCCCTGCCACCAGTCGAACTGGTGGATCTTGTCGGCATCGATGCCCCACTTGATCAGGGTGTCGCCGACGCCCAGCGGGGTCAGGAAGACGTTGACCTTGTCGGCCAGTTTCAACACCGCTTCGTAGTCGAGGTGGTCGTAGTGGTTGTGCGACAGAATCACGGCTTCGATCGGTGGCAACTCGTCGATGCTGATCGGTGGCTGGTGGAAGCGTTTCGGGCCGGCCCATTGCACCGGTGAGGCGCGCTCGGCGAACACCGGGTCAGTGATCCAGAACTTGTCTTGCAGCTTCAGCAGCAGGGTCGAGTGACCGAGGCGATAGACGCTGTGATTCGGCGCGGCGATCAGGTCGGCGCGGGTCAAAGGCTGCACGGGAATGGCCGACGCAGGACGTGTGTTGCGCGGTTTGTGGAAGATCATGTTCCACATGATGCGCAGCATCTTTCGCACACCTTCGCGCTGCACCGGCGCATGATTACGGAACGTCCCTTCTGCCTGGCGCGAAGCTTCAGGTACAGGACTGACCGCGGAAGAAATTGATTTGGCCATGACTGAATGACTCCAGAAAAACCGCGCAATTCACGGTTTTCCACGGTGGGACGATAAATGGCCAAGGCACGCACGCATCAGCCGGACATCTGGTTTTAGGTTGCACCGATTAACGCAACATTACACTGATCGGTGTACTTTCTAGGTTGCATGAATCCGGATGACAAGTAAACTGCCGAGTGTAATTTCATCCTTTTCCCTGCCGAATCGAATTTATGACAGCTCCAACGCGCCTCACCGACCGCAAACGCGAAGCCATCATCCTGGCGGCCATTTCCGAATTCCGTGCCAACGGTTTCGAAGTCACCAGCATGGACAAGATTGCGGCCACCGCCGGGGTGTCGAAGCGCACGGTGTACAACCACTTTCCCAGCAAAGAAGAGCTGTTCGCCGAAATTCTCAACCAGTTGTGGGCACGGATCAGCACCGAGCAAGCCGTGTCTTATCGGCCCGACCTACCCTTGCGTGATCAACTGCGAACAATGCTGCTGGCCAAACTGCAGATGATGGCGGACGACAATTTCATGGATCTGGCCCGGGTCGCCATCGCCGCCGCAATCCACTCGCCCGAGCGTGCGCAGAACATGGTGGCGCGCATGGGCGAACGTGAGGAAAGCGTGACCGTGTGGATCCGCGCCGCCCAGGCAGATGGCCGGTTGAAAGCAGTCGATCCGGAGTTCGCCGCGCATCAGGTACAGGGACTGCTCAAATCCTTTGCCTTCTGGCCGCAGATTTCCATGGGCCAGCCCTCTCTCGACAGCGCCACGCAAAATGCCGTGGTCGAATCGGCACTGGACATGTTCCTGGCTTGTTACCAGCTCTAGATCACGCCTACGCCGCGTAAATGGCTCACAAGGACACTGAATTTTCCCGCTGGAATAAATGACAATGTCTGTCATTGACCGATGAACGGTCGCTCTGAAGAATTACACTGCAAAGTGTTTCAGAATGAATCTGGCGAAGAACATCATGGAAAACCAACGCGGCAAAGGCTTGTCATTCGCCAGACGTATCTACTTGCCACGCGCCATTGGATTGGGGATCGGTTTCTTCAGCGTCGGCGCCGCGCTGTATCCATTGAATGTGCCGGCGTGGCTCTGGGCGCTGCTGCTGTTCAACGGTTTTCTCTGGCCCCACGTCGCCTACCAATGGTCGACCCGCTCGGCGTTCCCCTACCGCGCCGAACGCCGCAATCTGCTTTATGACTCGGTATTCGGCGGCTTCTGGACGGCATGTTTCCAGTTCAACCCGCTGGTCACCGTGACCATTCTCTCGATGATGACCATGAACAATGTCGCCGCTGGCGGCCGACGTTTGTTCCTGCTCGGCGCCCTCGCCCAGGTGATCGGCGTGCTGCTGGGCTGGTCGGTGTTCGGGGTCAAGTTCACCCTGACGGCGACGCAGACCCAAGTCTGGGCGTGCCTGCCGATGCTCACTCTTTATCCGCTGGCGCTGGGCATGGTCTGCTATCGGCTGGCGATCAAGCTCGCCGAACACAAACGCAACTTGAGTGCCCTGAGCCGCACCGACAGCCTGACCGGCCTGCTCAACCACGGTGCCTGGAAAGACCTGCTGCACCTGAAGTTCCAGCAGTGCCGCGAACAAAACAGTCAGGCCACCCTCGCACTGATCGACGTCGATCACTTCAAGGTCATCAACGACAGCTACGGACATATCGTCGGCGATGCGGTGCTCCAGCAACTCAGTCGCGAACTCAAATCCTTGCTGACTGAAAGCGAGCTGGCCGGCCGTTACGGCGGCGACGAATTCTGCGTGATCCTGCCCAACCTGCCCCTGAGCAAAGCCGAAGCGCTGATGGAGCAACTGCGCCAGAACCTTCATCAGTACCGCCATTCCGATGTGCCGGAGCTAAGGGTCAGCCTGAGTATCGGACTGGCACGTTTCCACCCGACCTACCCGGATGCGCTGCACTGGCTGGATGATGCCGACAAGGCGCTGTACACCGCCAAACACACGGGCCGCAACACAATCAGCGTCGCGCTGAGCCGCTCCAATGCCTGACAGGATTTGTACGACAAAGTGACACTGCATTTTCTTGTACATACTTAATAAGCCTGTATAAGATTAGATCGCCAGCCTGGATGCTGGCACTTTAGTGGTCATTGCCCAATGTCGTCAGCTCGTTCGGCCGGCCAGCGCAGGAACAGGGACAACACCTCAGCCCTATTTCCGGAGCGCCCCCCGCATGTTTTTCAATCGCCATCAGTCCGTCATCGATAACCTGCAACACACCATCACCGAGCAATCCGGTTTGCTCGAAGCCATCGACCGCTCCATGGCGGTGATCGAGTTCGATCTCGACGCCGTGGTCCTGCGCGCCAACGACAACTTCCTCAAGACCACGGGCTACAAGGCCGAACAGGTGATTGGTCAGTCCCACCGCCAGTTCTGCCCACCCGATTTTGCCCGCAGCAGCCAGTACACCGAATTGTGGTCGCGACTGAAAAACGGTCAGTTCCAGTCCGGCACCTTCGAGCGCATCGACAGCCAGGGCCGGCCGATCTGGCTTGAAGCCAGTTACAACCCGATCAAGGATGCTTCGGGTCGCGTGGTGAAAGTGGTCAAGTACGCCATGGACGTCACCGCCAAGGTGCAGCAGGAAAGTGAAGCCAACGCCAAGTTGCAGGCCATCGACCGGGCCATGGCGGTGATCGAGTTCGACCTCGACGGCAACATTCTTACGGCTAACCAGAATTTTCTGACGCGCATGGGCTACACCCAGACCGAACTCAAGGGCAAACATCACCGTTTGTTCTGCCCCGCGCGTCTGGTCAACAGCAGTGCTTACGAGGACTTCTGGCGCCGGCTCAATCAGGGCGAGTTTTTCCACGGGCAGTTCGAACGCATCGACAAACACGGGCGGACCGTCTGGCTGGAAGCCAATTACAACCCGGTCTACGACGCCGCCGGGCGCCTGTGCAAAGTGGTGAAATTCGCCTCGGACGTCACCGCCCGGGTCGAGCAGCACGAGCAGGACGCCCGCAGCGCCAGCGCCGCTTACCACATCTCGGTCGCCACCCGAAAAGTCGCCGAGCAAGGCACGCAAGTCATCCAGCAAGCAGCCAGCGAGATGCGCGAAATTGCCGATGACATCGCCGAGTCGTCGACCCTGATCGCCCAGCTTGGCGAGCGCTCCGAGCAGATCACCGCCATCGTCAACACCATCCGCGCGATTGCCGACCAGACCAACCTGCTGGCACTCAACGCGGCAATCGAGGCGGCTCGGGCCGGTGAGCAAGGTCGTGGCTTTGCGGTGGTGGCCGACGAAGTACGGCAACTGGCGGCGCGCACCAGCGGTTCGACGGCGGAGATTTCCAACATGATCGGCCTGATCCAGAGCGAAACCCGTCAGGCGATCAAGAGCATGGACGGCACCCGTGGACGCGCGGCGCAAGGCGTCGAGCTGGCGGATCAGGCGGGAACGGTGATTCTGCAGATTCGCGATGGCGCCAGCGAAGCCGTGGAAGCGGTGAGCATGTTTGCGAACGAGCGTGTGCCGGGATAAGGCCAACATGGGCGACGCAGGGCTATAGTGACTCAACGTCCCAAGCCTTGCCGAGCCCGTCATGACCACCGAAAAAACCGAATCCGCCGCCCCTGTCGATCACCTGCGCTTCCACCGCCCCCACGCTCACCTCAACACGACCTTCGGCAACGACAAGTTCGCCCTGCGCGCCGAGGCGTTTGCGCGGTTCTTCGGTACGCCGACCTTTCTTGGTGCCCAGACCCTGATCGTGGTGCTGTGGGTGTGCCTGAACATGTCTGGCATCACGACCTTCGACGTCTATCCGTTCATCCTGTTGAACCTGGCGTTCAGCCTGCAATCGGCCTACGCCGCGCCGCTGATTCTGCTGGCCCAGACCCGTCAGGCCGCGCGGGACAAGGCGCAATCCGACGCCGACGCCCAGCACCGGGAAGCCCTGGCCGTGGCCAACAGCGAACGTCAGGTCCAGGCCGCAAAGAACACCGCGCAATTGCTGGAGCTGCTGGAGCAGAACACCCGGCTCACCGAAATGACCAAGAACCTCACTGAACGCATCGAAGGCCTGACCCGCGAGCTGCACGATCACATGCGCCAGAACCCGCAGGCCTGATCACGGCAAACGCAGCGCCCGCCCCAGTTCATCGAACAGCGTGACCACCGAGCGCAATGCACGGCAGTCCGGGCGGGTCAGCAGCCACAGCGCGGTGTCGTAACCGTGCAGCGGTTCGCTCAAGGCTTGCAGACCTTCGGTGATCAGAAAGTCCGGCAACGCCGCCACACCGAGCCCGGCACGCACCAGCTCCGTCACCGACAGCATGCTGTTGCAGCGATAGCCCGGCGTCACGCCGGGCAAATGCTGGCGACGCCAGACCACGGTCGGATGATCGGGCAGGAAATCGTCCGGAGCGATCCAGGTCATGGCGGCCAGATCGGATGCATCGATGTTTTGCAGATAACGCTCGCTGGCACAGACCCGGTAGGAAATCTTCGCCAGCTCCCGTCCGACCAGATGCTCCGGCGGCGTACGCGTCAGGCGCAGGGCAATGTCGGCATCGCGGCGGCTGAGGTTGGCGAAATCATTGGAGGTGCTCAGTTCGATGGTCAGCGCCGGGTAGTTCGGCATGAACTGCGCCAGTGCCGGTAGCAGCAGACCTTGCAGCACCGAATCGGTACAGGTCAGGCGCACCGTGCCGCTGACCACTTCGCCGCCCTGCTCCACACCGACGCGCGCGGCTTCCAGTGCCTGCTCGGCACGTTCGGCCTGCTCCGCCAGGGTCTGCGCAAGGCTGGTTGGCAAGTAACCGGCGCGGCTTTTTTCGAACAGTTGCTGACCGAGCGCGGCTTCCAGTCGGCGCACGGCACGGAACACCGTCGACACATCGACCTTCAGCAGCTGCGAGGCCCGGGCCAGCGAGCCGCCGCGCACCAGGGCGAGAATCAGCGCCAGATCCGGGAAGTCGAGTCGATAGTGCGTCGCTGCATTAATCACTTGGGGAAACGCCCATATTGAGTGCGTGAACGCCAATCTATAGTGAGCGTCATCCCTCAACAAGCACAGCAAGCACTCATGGAATCCAGAGCCCTGCGCATCGCCCTGATCGGTGACTACGACCCGCAAGTCACCGCCCATCAAGCCATCCCCGTCGCCCTCGGCCTGGCGGCGGAACACATTCGCCGACCCGTCGATTTCGAATGGCTGGCCACTGAGCAAATTCACCTCGATACGCCGCTCGGCGGTTTCGACGGTTTCTGGTGTGTTCCGGCCAGCCCTTACAAAAGTGAAGCTGGCGCGCTGCGGGCCATTCGTTTTGCCCGCGAACAGCAACGACCGTTCCTCGGCACCTGTGGCGGTTTTCAACATGCCGTGCTGGAGTTTTCCCGCAACGTATTGGGATGGGCCGATGCCGAGCATGGCGAAACCTCACCCGATTCCAGCCGCGCGGTACTCTCGCCGCTGACCTGCTCGCTGGTGGAAGCGGTGGACAGCATCCATCTGGTGCCCGGTTCGTTGATCGCCAAGGCGTACGAAACATCCGAGATTCGCGAAGGTTATCGCTGCCGCTTTGGTGTGAATCCGCAGTTCGAACGGGAATTGCTGACCCATGACCTGCACGCCGTGGGCCAGGATTCGGCAGGCGATCTGCGCGCCATCGAACTGAAAAACCATGTGTTCTTTGTCGCGACGTTGTTCCAGCCGGAACGTGCTGCGCTCAAAGGGCAATTGCCGCCATTGGTGCGAGCGCTTGTCGAAGCTTGCGCGGAGCAACCTCGATGAAACCGGACTCTGAATGTTTCGCCGTGATCTTCACCTCGACCCGCACCGAAGGCGACAACGGCTACGCCGAAGCCTCCGAGCGCATGATGCAGTTGGTTGCCGAGCAACCGGGGTTTCTCGGCATCGATTCGATCCGGGGCGCGGACGGGGTGGGGATTACGATTTCGTATTGGGAGAGCGAGGCGGCGATTCTGGCCTGGCGCGAGCATCCGGAGCACCGGGTGATTCAGGCGCGTGGGCGGGCCGAGTGGTATTCGGCGTTTCATACGCGGGTGTGCCGGGTTGAGCGGGAGTATCGGTTCGGGAAGTGAGGGTTGATCAGCCGCCATCGTCAACAGGGTAGCGATGGCGGCGAGTGAATCACCGAAAACCTCAGCCCTTCACCAGACTGCGCACCGCCACAATCTCCGGCACTTCACGCTTGCTCATGTACACCCGCAACGGCTCGGTGATGTTGATCCGGTCGTCGATGTGCTGATCGAGCAACAGCTGGATCAACTCGCGCTTCAATGTCATGGTTTGTTCCGTCGCGGGTGCCCAGACAAATTCGCTGGCGGGAATGATGCCATCATCGGCCACGTCCATGCCGAACGAGTCCTCGCTGAACCGCACGATGTACTGGCCGGTCTTGCGGTTGAGGCCGACAAAGCCCTTGAGGTCGTCGGCCGCCTGGCAGATGAGTTGGGATGTGATGCGCATGGTAAACCTCACAAGAGTGATCGAAGGTCTACACGCAGGGCATTGAGGCACACCCTCTGCCGGGGTGGTTGCCGTGGCCAAGCGTACTGCAAACAAACGCAAAAAAGTGCGGAAATTTTCGCTTTCAGTACGTTTATGTCGGTCTTGCGATAGCACGTTTTCGTTTGAGTTGCTAAAAGGGACATCTTCGAAAATACCTGCGAAAGGACCTCGACATGCCCGCCACGTTTACCAAAAGCGCTCTGCTGCTGAGCCTGATGCTCGGCCTCGGCCAGGCCCACGCCGCCGCCCAGCCTAGCCCTGCTGCGCTCGCTGCCTCCGAGGGCATTCCGCGCCCGGCGGTGATCGCCCACCGTGGCGCGTCCTTCGATGCCCCGGAATCCACCGCCGCCTCCTACAAACTGGCCCGCGACCTCGGCGCCGACTACCTGGAGATGGACCTGCAACGCAGCAAGGACGGCGTGCTGTTCGCCCTGCACGACAACAACCTGCAACGCACCACCGACGTCGCCACCAAGTTCCCGGATCGCAAGGACAGCCCGGCCAACGCCTTCACCATGGCCGAACTGAAAACCCTGGATGCCGGCAGCTGGTACAACAAGGCCTACCCGGATCGCGCGCGCCCGTCCTACGTCGGCCTGCAGATTCTGACCCTGGACGAAATCATCGACATCGCCCAGGCCAACCCGCAGCACAAGCCGGGCCTGTACATCGAGACCAAGGAACCGCAACTGTTCCCCGGCATCGAGCATGACCTGAAGGAAAAACTCCAGGCTCGCGGTTTGCTGATCCCGGCCGGCGCCAAACCGGCCAAAAACGTCGCCAGCGTCGGCGAAAGCAACGGCAAGGTGATCCTGCAGACCTTCGAGAAAAACAGCCTCGAACTGCTGCAAAAGGAAATGCCGCAGGTGCCGAAGATCCTGTTGCTGTGGGTCGGCGAAGGCAGCATCGAGCCAAAATCGAAAGTGACCTTTGCCGAATCCGGCGAGAAGGACAAGAACGTTTTCTACGGCAAGCAAGAGCCGAAATCCGAAGCTGAATTCAAGCAATGGATCGACTACGCCAAGGCTCAGGGCGCCATCGGTACAGGCCCTTCGGCCAAGCTGACCCACGGCGGCGATCAGAGCTATTCGGACCTCGTGCAGCCATGGATGAACAAGTACACCCACGACAAGGGCTTGCTGGTGCACGTCTACACCGTCGATGAGCCAGTGGACTATGAGAAAGTCATGGCCGCCGGCGTCGACGGCATCTTCACCAACCGCGCCAGCGAACTGCTGAAGTTCTACAAACGCCCGGCCGCCGCCAGTGTGGATCAGGTGTTGAAGAACAACGGTTTCTGATCTGTAAATCGGGCGTCAGTATTCGCGAGCAGGCCCACTCCCATTGGGAGTCCGGCTTGCTCGCTGTGTATTAAGGGTGAATTAAGTTGAGGTCGTTAACCTGAGCCCACTTGAACGAATCACCCAAAGGAATAACCGATGAAAACCCTGACTGCCCTGTTTACCGCTGCTGCCCTGACCCTCACCGCGGGCCTGGCCCAGGCTGACGTTCGTGTCGATCAGATCCCTGAGCTGGTCAAGTCCGGCAAGATCAAGCCACTGGAAGAGCTGAACAAGATTGCCCTGGCCCTGCACCCGGGCGCGACCATCGTCGACACCGACCTGGACAACCATTTCAACGGCTATGAGTACGAAGTCGAACTGCGTACTGCCGATGGCAAGGAATGGGATGTTGACCTGGATGCGGCCACCGGCAAGGTTCTGAGCAACAAGCAAGATCACTGATTACCTCGCAAGACAAAGCCGCACGATTTTCGGATCGTGCGGCTTTTTTGCGTCTGCGACTTATGCGGAAGTAGTGACCAACGCCCCCGACGTACTCGAATCAGACTCCTGCAACGCCGCCAGCAACGCCGCCGTCGCCGTCTGCAACGAAGCCGACGTCGTCGCGATCTGCGACTGCGCAGCGGCAACATCCGCCGCCTTGGCATCCTGACTTTCCTGCTTCGCCTGAGCCGCTTGCAGCGCCTGTTGCTGTTCCTGCAATTGCTTTTGCAGCTCGGCGATCTGCTTGCGCAGTTCTTTCACGGTATCCGATTCATCATTGCCGGAGCTGCTGTCACCGGTCGGTGCTGCACCACCGCCCGCCGCAACTTTGCTGGTGTCAGCCTTCACACCGGTGCCGGCCGCCGCTGTGGTCGAGGTGTCGTCGACCGGGTCGGCAATCGATGTTTTGCTGGTAGGTGTGGTGACGGTCTGATTGATCGAAACAGACGTGATGCTGACCATGGGTAATCTCCAATGACGGTTATGAATAACCGGCCATCGGCGATGCGCACGTGAAATTGAGATCGACTGTGTACCGACTCGGTAACCGGGCCGGTACACAATCAGTGGCGGGTCAGACGCTCAGGCGAGCAGTGACGTCGTTGAGTTGGCCGGACAGGCCATGCAGGTTCTGGCTGGCGCTTTCAGTGCGCTGCACGTTGTCGAGGTTGGTGCTGGCGATCGAGGTGATCTCGGTCAGGTTGCGCGAGATGTCTTCGGCCACTGAAGTCTGTTCTTCAGCCGCCGTGGCGATCTGGCGGTTCATGTCGCGGATCGCTTCGACCGCGTGGGTGATGCGCTCGAGCATGGCGCCGGCCTGGGTCACTTGCTCGACGCTTTCATCGCTGCGGGTCTGGCCGCTGTCGATGGCCTGGGCCGCATCCACCGCGCCGGTCTGCACGCTGTGGATGATCTGGTTGATCTCGATGATCGACTCCGCCGTGCGCTGCGCGAGGTTGCGCACTTCGTCGGCGACCACCGCAAAACCAAGCCCGGCTTCCCCTGCTCGGGCCGCTTCGATGGCGGCGTTGAGCGCCAGCAGGTTGGTCTGCTCGGCGATGCCGCGAATCACTTCCAGCACCTTGCCGATGCGGCCGCTGTCGGCTTCCAGACGACGGATCACCGTGGCGGTGTTGGCGATTTCGCCGCGCATCTGGGTGATGCTGTGGATGGTGCTCTGCATGACCTTCTCGCCCTGCTGGGCGGACTGGTCGGCATCGTCGGCAGCGCGCGCTGCATCAGCCGCATGGCGGGCGACTTCCTGGGCAGTGGCAGACATTTCGTTCATCGCCGTGGCCACCTGATCGGTGCGGTTGAACTGCTCGTTGGTGCCGCCGGCCATGACGGTGGCGATGGCGTTCAATTCGCCGCTGGCGCTGTCCAGATCCTTGGCGCTGCGCTGCAGATGGTTGAAAGTTTCGGCGAGGAAATCGCGCAGAGTGTTGGCCGCAGCAGCCAGGTTGCCCAGTTCGTCCTGACGGTCGCTGGCCACACGCTCGACCAGACGCCCCTTGCTCAACTGGGTGACGTAGTCGATGAGCTTGCGGATCGGCTCGACCAGATTGCGGTTGACCAGCCACAGGCTCAGTAAACCGATCAGCAGGCCCGACGCGAGCATCACCAGCAGCCCCAGCCAAACGGTGCGATCGGCACTGGCGCTGATCTGCGCCGATTGCTCGGTGCCCTGCTTGCGCAGCTCGGCCACCAGCTCGCTCATCTGGTCGCTGGCGGCACGGTCAACACCTTTGACCGCCACGTCGCCAGCGGTCGGATCGGCACCGGCGGCGACGTAGGCATCGCGGCCCTTCTGATACGCAGCGCCCAGCAGTCGATGTTCTTCGCGCAGGCGTTCGATGCGGGTTTTCAGCGCAGGCTCGAGGCCTTTCTGGTTGGCCAGCTCACCGAGGATGTTCTGCACATCGCGCTGACGGTCTTCGAACTGGCCCCAGTACTTGGCCAGGTCCGCTGGCTGCTTGCCGCGCAGCAGGACGTTTTTCCACTCCTGCACTTGCACCTTGAATTGCAGGTTGGCTTCGTCGATCAGTTGCGAGGCGTGCAAGGGGCCGGCGATCAACTGGCTGTAACTCTGCACGCCGTTGGACAGGAAGTGAAAGCAGGCCAGCGCGATCAACAGCATCGCCAGCAGGCTGCCGCTCAGCAGGGCAAGAATTTGCGCTCTCAGGGATTTTTGCAACATTGCAGGTACTCGGGACAGGGATGAGGCACGTCCGGTAAGACGTGAATTGTGGCCGGACATCCGTGTCGGCGGACCTTGGCTCATGGCCGAAGGCGCGCAACCTAACTCATGCGTGATCGGCGTGCCAGAGAGCTTCTTGAGAAATATCCGACCGCCGGTAACACGTTGATTTGACATCATTTTGCTGTCACAAAAGCGTCATGTGACATTGCGATGATGCGGCTCAGCTGAATCTGCAAATCCCGCGACAGACGCCCTCTTCCCAGCGAGACTTCATGAACCACAGCCTCGATATCAGCCATCGCGATCCAGACCTGTTCGGCTTGCTCTACGGTTTTCGTTTTCGCCCCGGTGAGCGTGGTCGCGAGGTCGACTCGGCGACTGCATTGCGCTGCCTGCAAGACGACGGCGATGAGTTTCTCTGGCTGCATCTGAACCTGGCCCACGCCGCGTGCGAGCGCTGGATGAAAAGCCACCTGCAATTGCCCGAAGAGTTTTTTGAAGCGTTGCACGAAGGTTCGCGCTCGACGCGCATCGAGCATGTCGATTCGGCATTGCTGGCGGTGGTCAACGACGTGGTGTTCAACCTCAGCAGCATGGTTTCTTCAGACGTATCGACGCTGTGGGTCTGCGTACGCAGCAAACTGATTGTCAGTGCGCGCCTGCAACCGTTGCACTCGGTGGACAAGCTGCGTTCGTCGGTGAAGGCCGGCGAGTGCTTTCGCTCGCCGTCGGAATTGCTCGTGCACTTGCTGCGCGACCAGGGCGAAGTGCTGACCCAGATCGTGCGCAAGACCAGCATGAGCGTCGATCAGGTCGAGGACGAATTGCTGTCCTCGCGACTGTCGACCAACCGCGCCGAACTCGGCGCCAACCGTCGGGTGCTGGTGCGCCTGCAACGACTGCTGGCGCTGGAGCCAGGTTCGCTGCTGCGCCTGCTCAACCGGCCGCCGTCCTGGTTGCAGAAGGAAGACGTGAAGGAGCTGCGCAAGTCCACCGAGGAGTTCGCGCTGATCATCAACGACCTCACCGCCCTCGGCGAGCGGATCAAGCTGTTGCAGGAAGAGATCGCTGCCAACCTCAACGAACAGAGCAACCGCACGCTGTTCACCCTGACCGTGGTGACGGTGCTGGCGCTGCCGATCAACATCATTGCCGGTTTCTTCGGCATGAACGTCGGCGGCGTGCCGCTGGCCACTGATCCGGAAGGGTTCTGGATTCTGGTGGCGCTGGTGGTGACGTTTACCGTGATCGCCGGGCGCTGGGCGTTTCGCAAGCGGCGGGATTACTGACTTCCGACAGAGCGTGGAAATGATCACCAGTCAGAAGACCAACGGTGCGATTAATCCGCCAAACACTGATCTATCGCAGACTCTCTGTAATATTTAGCAACGATCATGGGCAACACTCCTTCCCCCGCTCAGGATTGTCCGCCCATGGCTACTCCCTCCCTGACCGCCAGCCCGGCCTCCGCTGCCAGTGGCAGGCCGGCCCTCGACAAGAAAACCGGCCCGTTCACCTACGTGGTGTTTTTTGCGGTGCTGGCGATGGGGCTGCTGTTCACCGCCTACAGCCTGATGCACGACATGCACCAACTGGGCACGGTGGTCACCACGTGGACCCCGTTCCTGCTGCTCGGCGTGGCGCTGTTGATTGCGCTGGGCTTCGAGTTCGTCAACGGTTTCCACGACACCGCCAACGCCGTGGCCACGGTGATTTACACCCATTCGATGCCGCCGTATTTCGCGGTGGTCTGGTCGGGGTTCTTCAACTTCCTCGGCGTGTTGCTGTCGAGCGGCGCGGTGGCGTTCGGCATCATCGCGCTGCTGCCGGTGGAGCTGATTCTGCAAGTCGGCTCGTCCGCCGGTTTCGCGATGATCTTCGCCCTGCTGATCGCGGCGATTCTGTGGAACCTCGGCACCTGGTGGCTGGGTCTGCCGGCCTCGTCGTCGCACACGCTGATCGGTTCAATCATCGGCGTCGGCGTGGCCAACGCGTTAATGCATGGCCGCGACGGCACCAGCGGTGTGGACTGGGCTCAGGCGACCAAGATCGGTTATGCACTGCTGCTGTCGCCGCTGGTGGGTTTCGGTTGTGCGGCGCTGTTGCTGCTGGCGCTGCGCGCGTTCGTGAAGAACCGTTCGCTGTACAAGGCCCCCGAAGGCAACACCCCGCCGCCGTGGTGGATTCGTGGTCTGCTGATCGCCACTTGCACCGGCGTGTCCTTCGCCCACGGTTCCAACGACGGCCAGAAAGGCATGGGTCTGATCATGCTGATTCTGGTCGGTACCCTGCCGATGGCCTACGCGCTGAACCGCACCATGCCTGCCGATCAAACGTTGCAGTTCGCGGCAGTAGCCGAAGTCACCCAGCAGGCGCTGGTGAAAAGCGCCCCGCTGCCGGCCCCGGCCGATCCGCGTCCGGTGCTCTCGGATTACGTGCGCAGCAAGCAAGCCACGCCGCAACTGGTCCCGGCCCTCGCCGCGCTGACCGGTCACATCGGTGAAGAAGTGAAAGGCTACGGTTCGCTGTCGAAAGTCCCGGCCGAAGCCATGGGCAACGTGCGTAACGACATGTACCTGGCCAGCGAAACCATTCGCCTGATGGACAAGAACAAGGTCGGCACCTTCGACGCCGACACCACCAACAAACTGCAACTGTTCAAGCAGCAGATCGACAATGCCACACGATTTATTCCGCTGTGGGTGAAGATCGCCGTGGCGATCGCGTTGGGGCTGGGCACCATGGTCGGCTGGAAGCGGATCGTGGTCACCGTCGGCGAGAAGATCGGCAAGACCCACCTGACCTACGCCCAAGGCGCCTCGGCAGAAACGGTTGCGATGCTGACCATCGGCGCCGCCGACATGTTCGGTCTGCCGGTGTCGACCACTCATGTGTTGTCCTCGGGCGTGGCCGGGACCATGGTCGCCAACGGTGGCGGCCTGCAGATGAAGACCATCCGCAATCTGCTGATGGCGTGGGTGCTGACGTTGCCGGCGGCGATTCTGCTGTCGGGCAGTCTGTATTGGCTGTTTACGCAGATCTTCTGATCGACCCGAATCCCTGTGAGAGCCTTTGCTCCCACAGGGGGTTGCGGCAGGAATCAAAGCGTCGAGCGAATCAAATCCCCCAGCCAATCCATGAACACCCGCACCCGCAACGGCAGATGCCGCTGCCTCGCATACAGCAGTGAAATGCCCATCGCCGGCGCGGCGTATTGCGGCAGCACTGTGACGATCTCGCCGCTGTCCAGATAGGTGTTCATTCCGGTGCGCGGCACCTGAATCAGACCGAATCCTCCCAGACACGCCGACTCGTAGGCATCGGTGCTGTTGACCGTCACGCTGCCGGCCATCGGCACGCGATGAACCTGCCCGTCCTGCTCGTATAAAAACCCTTCCGAACGCGAACCGAGCACACCGACGTAGTGCACCAGCCGATGCTGCGCCAAGTCTTCAAGGGTCTGCGGCACGCCGTAACGCTCCAGATATGCAGGGCTGGCGCAGTTGATCATGCTGAAATCCCCCAGATGCCGCGCCACCACCGATTGATCCGGCTGCGCGCCGACGCGCAGCACGCAATCGAAACCTTCGGCGAGCAGGTCGACCCGGCGATCGGTGCTGCTGATTTCCAGTTCCAGGTTCGGATGACGGGCCATGAACTCCGGCAACTTCGGCATGATCAGCCGCCGCGACAGAATGTTCGGCATATCGACCCGAATCCGCCCGGTCAGCGACGCCTCGTCCTGACGAAACAGGTTCTCGATTTCGTCCATGTGCGACAGCAGATCCTTGCTGCGCTCGTACAGCGCCAGCCCGTCCTGAGTCGCCTGCACCCGGCGCGTGGTGCGTTGCAGCAGGCGCGTGCCGAGCAGGGTTTCCAGCGCCTGCACCTGCTCGGAAACCGTCGAGCGCGGCAGCCCGAGACTCTCCCCCGCCATCGTGAAACTCGACAATTCGCTGACCCGGACGAAGGTGCGCAGCAGTTCCAGTTTGTTCATGGGCCACCTGTTGATTGTTCGGACATACCGACCAGTGATTCCGGTTTCAGTCTGTTTATCACCACACGGCGAATAAATAAACTTTGCTGCATCAACCGTCACTGCTCTCGAGGAAGACCCATGAACCGCAAAATCGCATTGATAACCGGTGCCAGCCGTGGCCTCGGCAAGAACGCCGCCCTGCACCTCGCCGCGCAAGGCGTGGACATCATCGGCACCTACAACAGCCGCGCCGATGAAGCACAATCGCTGGTCGAGGAGTTGAAAACACTCGGCGCCAACGCCGTGATGCTGCAACTGGATGTCGGTCGCAGCGAAGGTTTTGCCGATTTCGCTTTGCGGGTCGAGCAGGCGCTGCAACAGCTTGAACGCCCGCGCTTCGATTTCCTGATCAACAACGCCGGAATTGGCGTGCATGCGTCCTTCGCCGACACCACGCCGGAGCAGTTCGACCTGCTGATGAACGTGCAGTTGAAAGGGCCGTTCTTCCTGACTCAGCAACTGCTGCCGCTGATCAACGATGGCGGGCGGATCATCAACATCTCCAGTGGTCTGGCCCGTTTCACCCTGCCGGGTTATGCCGCTTACGCGGCGATGAAAGGCGCGATGGAAGTGCTGACCCGCTATCAGGCCAAGGAGCTGGGTGCGCGGCAGATCGCCGTGAATATCCTGGCACCGGGCGCCATCGAAACCGACTTCGGCGGCGGCGCGGTGCGCGACAATTCGGCGCTGAACGCGATGGTCGCCAGCAACACCGCGCTGGGCCGTGCCGGGCAGCCGGATGACATTGGCGGCGCGCTGGCGCTGTTGCTGTCGCCGGGGGCGCAGTGGATCAACGGTCAGCGGATTGAAGCGTCGGGCGGGATGTTTCTGTAAGCCCGAACAATGTCCGGACAAAAAAAATCGCAGCCTGTGAGGGCTGCGATTTTTTGTTTTCAGCTCTGGCAAGCGTTGCGCATCACCAGCCGCTCGCGCACCACGTCATAACCCCAGTGGTAGATGTAGGTGTACGGCAGGAAGAACAGCAGCACACCGATATCGAGCAGGAACGCCTGCCACAGGCTGACCGACAGCCACCAGGCAATCAGCGGCACGCCCATCACGATCAGCCCGCCTTCGAACAGCAGCGCATGTGCCACCCGCACCCAGGCGTTGTGGGCGATGTTCCAGCGCTTGAGCATCCGGTCGAAGAAGCCGTTGAACACCACGTTCCAGCCCAGGGCCAGCAACGCGATGGCAATGGTGACGGCGCCCATTTCCACCAGCGGTTTGCCCATGATCCACGCCAGCAACGGGGTACAGATCAGGATCGCCAGCAGTTCGAAACCGATGGCCTGGAAGATACGTTCAGTGATGGATTTGTTAGCAGTCATGGTCGAAGTCCTTTGTGAAGATGGTTGCCATGATCCAGCACCACACCGATACTTCATAACCAATAACCATCGACGAAGGCGATAGTTCATGGCCTCTCAGGAAGTGTTGCTGGCATTTGTTCAGGCGGCGACTCAAGGCTCGTTTTCAGCGGCAGCGCGCAAACTCGGGCGCAGTCAGTCGACAGTGAGTGCGGCGGTGGCGAGTCTTGAGATCGATCTGGACCTGGTACTGTTCGACCGCAGCAGCCGCAAGCCGACGCTGACCCCGGCCGGTCACGTGATGCTGCAACGGGCCGAGGCGATTCTGGCGGCCACCAGCCGTCTGGAAATGACCGCCCGGCAATTGGCCCAGGGTGTCGAGCCGAAACTTACGGTGGCGATTTCCGACACTTATCAGTCCGACCGTTTCGAGGCGGCGCTGGTGGGTTTCGAGCAGCGCTATCCGGATCTGGAACTGGAATGCCTGATTGCCGAGTGCGATGACCTGATCGAACTGGTGCAGCGCGGTCGAGCGCACCTGGCATTCGCGGAGATGCAGGACAACTACCCGCCAGACCTGGCGACCGCGACCGTCGCCGAGCGTACGGAAATCGCCTTG
Source organism: Pseudomonas sp. R38(2017) (assembly GCF_002112395.1). NCBI lineage: Bacteria > Pseudomonadati > Pseudomonadota > Gammaproteobacteria > Pseudomonadales > Pseudomonadaceae > Pseudomonas > Pseudomonas sp. R38(2017). The sequence goes on along the minus strand of NZ_NEHN01000001.1, from coordinate 290,226 downwards.
TTTGTGGGTCGCGACCATCCGCTGGCGACGCAAGAATCCATCGATCAAACGGTTCTTGAGCAGCATCGTGAGCTGCGTCTGGCCACCATCGTCAATCCCTATGACAGTCGCGGCAAAGGCCGGGTGTGGTCGGCGCCGAGTTATCTGATGCTGCTGGAAATGGCTGAAAAAGGTTTCGGCTGGGCGCCACTGCCGCGCTGGCTGGTGGAGCGTTTCGGCAATGACTTGCTGGTTGAACTGAAGGTGCGCGGTTGGCCGAAACCGGTGTTCGTCGATGCACTGTGGTCGCGGTTGTACCCGCCAGGGCCGGCGGGGAGCTGGTTGCTCAGCAAGATGCTGGAATAGCTCAGGCCGCTTCGATGGCGACCGGGCGATTGACCTGAAAATATTCGTGCAACCCACGCATCGTCGGCAACTCCAGCGCTTGCGCCGCATAACACAACCCCACCCGTCGGGTCGGCGCCGGCAGGTGCAGCGCGCGCACGACAATGCGCTCATGCCCGCTGACCAGCGACTGCGGCAACATCGCCACACCGACACCCGCCGCCGCCATGTGCAATGCCTGTTGCAGTGAACCGGCATGCCCCGCCACCGCTTCCGGCGAACGCCCGTAAAGCGCCATCAACCGCTGATGGGACGGATGTTGCGGACAGGTGATCCAGTCCTCGATCGGCGCCCAGCCTGCCTGCGCGTTGGCCATCGGATGATCGAGGGGCAGCGCCATCACATAGGACTCCTCCCACAGCGGAAGGAACAGTTCGTCCTCGCAGCACATTTCCTCGACCGCCAACCGACCGTCGCCGTGACAGCCTTCCTCCAGGGTCAGCAGCAGATTGGGCAACGCCTGATGAGCCATACGCACGAAAGCTTCGATGTGGCTGGCGGCAATGTCGCCCTCGATGCCGAGGGTCAGAGGCGCACGGTTTTCGCGTCCGCGAAACATCCGGCTCAGTGCCTCGGACTCGGTCACCATCCGCCGTGCCTGCGGGTACAGCAGACGCGCTTCGTCGCTGACTTCCACGCCACGGGGCTGACGCACGAACAGCGTCGCGCCGAGTTCTTCTTCCAGTTGTTTGATGGTCACCGACAACGTGGGCTGGCTGATGAACAGCCGTTGCGCAGCGGCGGTGATGTTGCGTTCCTCGAACACCGCGAGGAAGGCTTTGAGATGGCGGATATCCATAGGAGATTCCGATGGCAGACAGAGGAATAAGGCATTTTTCAGCCTCCAGCGGGCTAAATATACTGCGTCGCGAATCTGGTTATTTGTTTTTCTTATCTCAGGAGTTCAATCATGAGCAAGCCATTGATCATCATCACCGGCGCCAGCTCGGGCATCGGCGAAGCCACCGCTCGGCGCTTGAGCGCTGCCGGCCATCCACTACTGTTGCTGGCTCGGCGCATCGAACGCCTCGAAGAACTGGCCCTGCCGAACACCCTCAGCCGGCGCGTCGACATCACCGACCGCGCCGCATTGTTGGCCGCTGTGGCCGAGGCTGAAGCACAGTTCGGCCCGGCCGATGCACTGATCAATAACGCCGGGGTGATGCTGCTGGGCGAGATGAGCAAACAGGATCCGGCGCAGTGGGACCAGATGCTCGACGTCAACGTGAAAGGCCTGCTCAACGGCGTGCATGCGGTGGTCGCCGGGATGATCGAGCGCAAGCACGGCACAATCATCAACGTCAGCTCGGTGGCCGGGCGCAAGACGTTCCCGAACCATGTGGCGTACGTCGGCACCAAGTTCGCGGTGCACGGGTTGTCGGAAAACCTGCGTGAAGAGTTGTCGCCGCATAACGTGCGGGTGACCACGATTGCACCGGGGGCGGTGGAAACCGAGTTGTTGAGCCACACCACGGATGAGGCGATCAAGACTGGCTATCAGGCGTGGAAGCAGGACATGGGCGGCACAGTGTTGAGCGCCGAGGATGTGGCGACGGCGATTGCTTATGCGTATGGGCAGCCGCAAGGGGTTTGTATTCGCGAGATTGTGATGGCGGCTACTCGGCAGCAAGCCTGAGCCATCTTTTCTAAAGGCGATTGCTCGGCGCCAGTTCCTGCAATCGCCCTTCAATAAACCTGCGCTCCGGCTCCTGCCGAGTCAGTTCCAAGGCTCGCCGGTAACCGACCCGAGCCTCCTCAACCCGCCCCAACTGCCGACAAAACTCCGCCCGCGCCGAATGTGCCAAGTGGTAGTCCTGCAACTCCCCACGGTCCAGAATCCCTTCGATCAAGGTCAACCCGGCCAACGCCCCGTCACGCTTGGCCACCGCCACCGCCCGGTTCAACTCGATCACCGGTGACGGCAGCGCCCGCAACAACACGTCATACAGCCCGACGATCTGTTCCCAGTCGGTCTCCCCCGCCGTCGGCGCTTCGGCGTGCACCGCCGCAATCGCCGCTTGCAGGCAGTAAGGCCCGAACCGACCGGTGGTCAGCGCCTTCTCCACCAGATCGCAGCCTTCGGCGATCAGTTCGGTGTTCCACAATCCGCGATCCTGATCATCCAGCAGAATCAACTCACCATCGGGCGAAGAGCGCGCCGAGCGCCGCGACTCATGCAACAGCATCAACGCCAGCAACCCCATGACCTCTGGGTCCGGCAACAACTCCAGCAGCAACCGTCCCAAACGAATCGCCTCACGGGTCAAATCCTCGCGGGTCACCTGGGCGCCGCCGGACGCCGAGTAGCCCTCGTTGAACACCAGATAAATCACCCGCAACACGCTGTCGAGGCGCTCGGGCAATTCGCTCAGGCTCGGGACTTGATAAGGGATTTTCGCATCGCGAATCTTCGCCTTGGCGCGCACGATGCGCTGGGCAATCGCCGCCGGGGCCGAGAGAAATGCGCGGGCGATTTCCTCGGTGGTGAGATCGCAAACTTCGCGCAGGGTCAGCGGCACTTGCGCGTCCGCCGCCAGTGCCGGGTGGCAGCAGGTAAAGATCAGGCGCAGGCGATCATCTTCCACGTCTTCAACGTCCCATTCGGACTTTTCCAGCTCTTCCAGTTGCGCCAGCAACAATGGCCGTGAAGCCTTGAACCGTGCGCGACGACGCAACACGTCGATCGCCTTGAAGCGCCCGGTGGATACCAGCCACGCTCGCGGATTGTCCGGCACGCCGTCGCGTTGCCAACGCTCGACCGCGACGAAGAACGCCTCGTGCAAGGCTTCTTCGGCGAGGTCGAAATCGCCGATCAGACGGATCAGGGTCGCGAGGATCCGCCGCGAATCTTCGCGGTAGACCTGCGCGACCCGGGCCGCGACCTCAGACATTCAACTGCCGCACGGGACGCACTTCGACGCTGCCGACCCGGGCCGCCGGAATGTTGCCGGCGACCTGAATCGCTTCGTTGAGGTCCCGCGCGTCGATCAGGTAGAAACCGGCCAACTGCTCTTTGGTCTCAGCGAACGGGCCGTCGGTGATCGACAACTTGCCGTTGCGCATGCGCACCGTGGTGGCGGTCTGCACCGATTCCAGCGCTTCGGCGGCAACCATCCGGCCGCTGCCCTGGATCGACTCGGCGTAGGCCCAGCACTCGGCGTCTTCCGGACTGTCGGGCGACGAATGCAGCAGGCGCTCATCGCTGTAGACCAAGCATAAATACTTCATGGCGTTCTCCTGAATCGGACGGATCAACTATGGCTGAAGATCAGGGTTTCGCATCGAACAGCGTCGAGCCAGTCATCGGATCGAACGGTGCCGACCAGTGTTCATGGGCAATTTTCCACGCACCGCCGACCAGCCGGTAGCAGGCGGTGGCGCGCATCCAGCAGCTCTGGGTTTCACCCTTGTCATTGGTGCCACCGCAGTTGGCGACCCAGTGGGCGAAGGCGATGTTGTCCCCGGTCTCGATGGCGATTTCGTGGAACTCGAAAATGTGCGGGCCGGGGCACATTTCCATGCAGGCGATCCAGTGGGCACGGTAGGCCTCCTTGCCCTTGAATTGCAGGGCCTTGATCGCATCGAACGAGAGGATGTCGTCGGCGTACAGGGTCATGACCTTGTCCACGTCCTTGGTCATGACGGCCTGACGGTAGGTGTCGATGATGGCTTGAATCTGCGCTTGCGTACTCATGGGTTTTCTCCCTGTTTTTTGTTGTGAAGACACCCTTTGTCGTTCGGCGACTGGCGGGATCGACAGCTGAAACAAAAAAATTCCAGAGAACGCAAAATCGCTAGAATCCGGGACTCATCTTTGTAGGAAAAAGGAAATTCCCGTGTCAGCCCGACTCGTGCCTTACGAAAGCCTGAACGCCACCCAACGCCAGCAGGTCGAGGCCATTGAAATCCACGCCGAGCAGATCAAATATTCCGGCGACATCCACGGCGCCCTGCACACGCTGCTGTCGAAACCCGGCCCCGGCGTGAAAGGCTTTGCCCTGCTCGCCGAGGAAGTACCGGTGGCATTTCTGCTGCTCAAGCGCCCGCCGGTGTTGCCGGAATGGGCCGATGAGCACAGCGCAACCCTGCATGCCTTGCAGGTCGATCACCGTGCCCAAGGCAAGGGCTACGGCAAGGCTTGCCTGCTGGCGCTACCGGACGTTGCGCGCCAGGCCTGGCCGGAGATCAAAGGGCTGGAACTGTCGGTGGACGCCGACAACGACGCCGCGATTGCGCTGTACGCCAAGTACGGTTTCGTCGACAGCGGCGAAGCGTACAAGGGTCGCATCGGTTACGAGCGGCGGATGGGGTTGTTCTTCTAATCGTCGGGGGAGCAACGATGATCGAGCACAAGGCACGGGTGCGCGACATGCTCTACCGACCCACCCATTGATCGTTCCCGCGCTGCGTGAGAACGATCAGGTCAGGGGCTGTGCCTCAGAGGGTCAGGATCATCTCGTGCCACGCCATCCCGCCGTGGTCGGACTCGGACGGTTTGATGTAGGCAAAGCCGAACCCGGCGTACAGCGGGATGTGCCGTTCCTTGCACATCAGGTGAATCGTCGCCTTGCCCTGGGCGCGCATGCGCTCGATGAATTCGCCCAGCAGGCGCTTGGCCAGACCCAGGCCCTGATAGTCCGGGTGCACCACCACCGACATGATCACCACGTTCGGCCCGGCCGGGTCGTGGCCGATCAGTTCCTTGAACGCCTCGTCGGACATCTGCACCTCGAACGCCGCACCGGAGTTGATGAACCCGGCCACTTGCCCGTCGACTTCGGCGACGATGAAACCGTCCGGCCAGGTGGCGATGCGCGTGGCGATCTTCTCGCGGGTCGCGGCTTCGTCACCCTCGTAAGCGAGGGTTTCGATGGCATAGCAGCGGTCCAGGTCGGCGGCGGTGACGTGGCGGATGACAGTGTTCATGGCGGCTCGAAATCAGTGGAAACAAGGTCGCCAAGGATAAAGGAATAAGGTGTTCATATCGATCCGCACAGAGGGCGTAAAGCCTGCGTATAAGCGCTTTTCTTCGGATTCGGGACGGTCTATTTCTGACGTCTGTCTCTGATCACCCGAGGGGGGAACTGTTTATGAGCAGCGTTGAGATCGGTTTGTTGATGGTGTTGGGCATCAGCTTCTTCGGCTTCATTACCCTGGGCATCGACCTGTTGCGGGCACGACGGATCAAGGGCAAGTAAGGCTCGACCGGCAGCGCGAAGCGGGTTCGCGCTGCCGCTCAGCTGTCAGGTTTTCTTTTCCACCGGGACGCAGATTTCCAGCTTGCCGGTATTGTGCTTCGGGTTGAAATCGGCGCTGTAGCGCTCCAGCTCCGGGGCGTTGAGCCCCTTGTAATCAGACGCCGGCAGCCAGGTGTTGTAGATGTAATCAATGGTCTGCGGCAGAAGATCCAGCGAACCCTTGTGTTCGAACACCGCGTACTGGCGCGGCAGGATTTCGATCCACGGATATTTTTCCTGCGGGAACTCGTCGAGCTTGCTGATCTCGACGCCGGCCATGTAGTCAAACCCGCCGTTACCGTCGAAATTGCTGCAAACACCGTAGGTTACTTCGCCCTTCTGCCCCGGAATATTGCCGATGTGCGGGATCAGTTTTTCCCACAGCGCAGGGATGTCCTGGACGGTCTCTTTGGTAAAGCGATCGCGAAAACCTGCAATCAGCAGGAAGTGTCCATGTTCGAAGCGAGGTTCAGCCACTTCGACGCGTTTTTGCTCATCCATGACGCGACTCCTTGAACGAAAAAAGTGGGTTCGGCTGGGAGTATAGAAGCCAAACCCGATTCGCACATTTACAGCGTATGCAGGGCCTCGGCGGCGCCGGAGCCGACGAATTCGTTATAGCCGGATACGATCACGTAGACCGCGAAATAGCAGAAGATCGCTGCAGATGCCATGTAGGAATAGCGCAGCAGCTTGTCGCCCAGCAGTTTGCCGCCGTGGCTCGCGGCGAAGCACAGGCCCGCTGACCACAGCAACCCGGCACACAGAAAACCGCCAAGGAACAGCGCCGAACTCAAAGGGCCACCGCCACCGGAACGGGCGATCAAGGTACCGCCCACTGCCGCGAACCAGAGGATGGCGCTTGGCGACGACATGGCGAGAAAAATCCCGCGGAAGAATTCCTTGCGATGGGAGTTATGGCCGACTTCGGCCGTCGCCGCCAATTGCGCCTCGTGATGGATCGCCGAATAGATCATCTTCGCCGCGAAGTAGATCAGCAGCGCCGAACCGCCGATCCACAGCACCCAGCGCACGGTTTCGTATTGCAGCAGAACGGTCATCCCGGCCAGCGCCAGGACGGCGTAGATCAGGTCGCCGACGCAGGTACCGAGACCCAGCGCGAAGCCCTGAAAATAGCCGCGCTGCATGGCCAACGTGATCATCGCGATGTTGGCCACGCCGATGTCCAGGCACAGCGAAAGGCTCAGCAAGAAGCCGCTGGTGAATTCCATTAACCGTTTTCCTTGGGAAAAAATTGTTGTCGTGCACGCTGGACAGTCTGCCATCGCTGCCCTTATCTTCCGCCACAGGTCACCGCAGTGACCAGCGTCGCTCGGACGGTTCCGGGCGCTTACGTTATCCGAGGCAACAATGGCTGAACAAGGTTCGCCGCGCCGCTTTGCGCGCATTGATCGACTCCCCCCTTACGTTTTCAACATCACCGCCGAGCTGAAGATGGCCGCCCGACGTCGTGGCGAAGACATCATCGACTTGAGCATGGGCAACCCCGACGGCGCCACGCCGCCGCACATCGTTGAAAAACTGGTGCAGGTTGCACAACGCGAAGACACCCACGGCTACTCCACGTCCAAGGGCATTCCGCGCCTGCGTCGGGCGATTTCCAACTGGTACAAGGAACGCTACGAGGTCGATATCGACCCGGAAAGCGAAGCCATCGTCACCATCGGTTCCAAGGAAGGCCTGGCTCACCTGATGCTGGCGACCCTGGATCAGGGCGACACCGTGCTGGTGCCGAACCCGAGTTACCCGATTCACATTTACGGTGCCGTGATTGCCGGCGCCCAGGTGCGGTCGGTGCCGCTGGTGCCAGGTGTGGATTTCTTCGACGAGCTGGAACGGGCGATTCGCGGCTCGATCCCGAAACCGAAGATGATGATTCTGGGCTTCCCGTCCAACCCGACCGCGCAGTGCGTGGAGCTGGATTTCTTCGAACGCGTGATCGCCCTCGCCAAACAGTACGACGTGCTGGTGGTGCACGACCTGGCCTATGCCGACATCGTATACGACGGCTGGAAAGCCCCGTCGATCATGCAGGTGCCGGGCGCCAAGGACATCGCGGTGGAGTTTTTCACCCTGTCCAAGAGCTACAACATGGCGGGCTGGCGGATCGGTTTCATGGTCGGCAACCCGGAACTGGTCAGCGCCCTGGCGCGAATCAAGAGCTACCACGACTACGGCACGTTCACCCCGCTGCAGGTGGCCGCGATTGCTGCGCTGGAAGGCGATCAGCAATGCGTGCGCGACATCGCCGAGCAGTATCGTCAGCGCCGTAACGTGCTGGTCAAAGGCCTGCATGAACTGGGCTGGATGGTCGAAAACCCGAAAGCCTCGATGTACGTCTGGGCGAAGATTCCCGACGCCTACGCGCACCTCGGCTCGCTGGAGTTCGCCAAGAAGCTGCTGGCCGAGGCCAAGGTCTGCGTCTCGCCGGGTGTCGGCTTTGGTGAGTACGGCGACGATCACGTGCGCTTCGCGCTGATCGAGAACCAGGACAGGATTCGTCAGGCGGTACGCGGGATTCGCGGGATGTTCCGGGCGGATGGCCTGGGCACCAAGTAACTCGCGAATTGCACCCACAAAAAAACCGCATCGCTGCGGTTTTTTTGTGCCTGCGATTCGCCGTTAGACGAACAGCGACAGCAACAGAATGAAGCCCAGACCCACCACCGACAGGATGGTTTCCATCGCCGTCCAGGTCTTGAAGGTCTCGGCCACGGTCATGTTGAAGTACTGCTTCACCAGCCAGAAACCGGCGTCGTTGACGTGGGACAGGATCAGCGACCCGGCACCGGTGGCCAGCACCAGCAGCTCACGGTTCACGCCCGGAATCATCCCCACCACCGGCACCACGATGCCCGCGCCAGTAATGGTCGCGACGGTCGCCGAACCGGTGGCGATGCGGATCACCGCCGCCACCAGCCATGCCAACAGGATCGGCGAGATCTGTGCGCTGACCGCCATGTGGCCGATCACGTCGCCCACGCCGCTGGTCACCAGCATCTGCTTGAAGCCGCCGCCGGCACCGATGATCAGGATGATCGCGGCAGTCGGCGCCAGGCTCGCATCCAGCCACTTGAGCATCTGCTGAGAACCGATGCCCTGCTTGGCGCCGAAGGTGTACAGCGACAGCAGCAAGGCCAGCAACAACGCCGAGATCGGGTGACCGATCATGTCCATCCAGGTGCGGAAGAAATGACCGTCCGGAAGCGCCACGTCGGCGAAGGTTTTCAGCAGCATCAGGAACACCGGCAGCAGCACGGTGACCAGGGTGATGCCGAAGCTTGGCAGCTTGGCCGAATCGGTTTCACGGGCCAGTTGATCGACCAGTTCCTGATTCGGATGACCCGGGATGTGCTTGGCGATGAACGTACCGAAGATCGGGCCGGCAATGATGGCGGTCGGCAGCGCAACGATCAGACCGTAGAGAATGGTCTTGCCGATGTCGGCACCGAACACGCCGATGGCCAGCAGCGGGCCCGGGTGCGGTGGCACCAGACCATGCACGGCGGACAGGCCGGCGAGCAGCGGGATACCGATCTTGATGATCGACACGCCAGTGCGGCGAGCAACGATGAACACCAGCGGAATCAGCAGCACGAAGCCGATTTCGAAGAACAGCGGAATGCCCACCAGGAACGCGGCGAACATCATCGCCCACTGCACTTTGTCCTTGCCGAAGGCGCGGATCAGGGTCTGGGCGATCTGATCGGCACCGCCGGATTCGGCCATCATTTTGCCGAGCATGGTGCCCAGCGCGAGGATGATGCCGACGAAACCGAGCACGCCACCGAAGCCGTCCTGGAACGCCTTGATGATGGTGCCGATCGGCATGCCGGACGTCAGGCCGAGGAACGCGGCGGCGATGGTCAGCGCAATAAAGGGATGGATCTTGAACTTGGTGATCAGGACGATAAGCCCGATCACCGTGACTACTGCATCAAGCAGCAGGTAGGCGTCATGGGACATGCCAAACATTGGGGGGTGTCTCCTGGTTTGTTGTTGTTATTAAAGCGGGTTAATCAGAAGCCGAAAGGACAGCGCTATCTTCACAATCACACTCATACCGCCTGTTTCAGGCCATGGGCCTGCCACCAGACATGGGCTTGCGACGCGAGTTCTTCAACGCTGTGGATCGAAGCGTTCAGGGCAAGGGTCAACGGCTCGCCTACCGGCGATTCGAGGGTGGCGAACTGACTTTCGATCAGCGTCGCCGGCATGAAGTGGCCCGGGCGATGGGACACGCGGTCGGCGGCGACTTCAGGCGTCAATTCGAGGAACACAAAGCCCAGACCCGGCAAGGCGCTGCGCAGACGTTCGCGGTAAATGTGCTTGAGGGCCGAGCAGGTCAGCACCGGGCGTTCGCCCAGAGCGTCAACACGACGCAGCTCATCGCACAGGCTGTCGAGCCAGCCGGCACGGTCTTCGTCGTTCAGGGGGATCCCCGCGCTCATCTTTTCGATGTTCGCGGCCGGATGGAAAGTATCGCCTTCAATGGCAGTGGCGCCGCTCAATTGGCACAGAGCCTCGCTGACGCACGTCTTGCCGCAACCGGCAACGCCCATGATGACCAGGGCGGTGATGGGATGATTCATGTAACACCTCAGCGCGCAGACAGCGCTACCTTTGCTAGCTATGACTCTAGTGCACAGGCAGAAGTTGCCGACGCCTTCTTGTCGTTTTTTTGGGTTGCAGCAGGTTTTGTCCCAACGCCAAAAAGCGAGGATCAGGCAGGACCTCGCTCACGCATTTGCAGCTGCATAAGGACAGCGCTACCTTAGTGCCTTGATTTTTGTTTGGCAAGCCGCCCGATGACCACCCCTAAAAACGATAAAAACACCCGCACCACCGGCCGTCCCACCCTCAATGAAGTTGCCCGGCTGGCTGGCGTCAGCCCGATTACCGCTTCTCGCGCCCTGCGCGGGGTCAGCACCGTCGCCACCGAACTGGTGGAAAAAGTCCAGAAAGCCGCGCTGGAACTCAACTACGTGGTCAACCCCGCCGCCCGCGCCCTGGCCTCGGCCCAGAGCCATTCGGTGGTAGTGCTGGTGCCTTCGCTGGCCAACCTGTTGTTCATCGACACCCTGGAAGCCATTCATCGGGTGCTCACGCCCAAAGGCTTCGAAGTGCTGATCGGCAACTTCCACTATTCCCGCGATGAAGAAGAGAACCTGCTGCGCAACTACATGGCCTATCAGCCACGCGGCCTTCTGCTGACCGGCTTCGACCGCACCGAAACCTCGCGGCGGATGATCGAGGCCAGCAATATTCCCTGCGTGTACATGATGGAACTGGACAGCGCCGCCGGGGTGAACTGCGTCGGTTTCTCCCAGCTCAGCGCCGGTGAAACCGCTGCAGAACATTTGCTGTCCCGTGGCCGCAAGCGCCTGGCGTACATCGGCGCGCAGCTTGATCAACGCACCCTGCTGCGCGGTGAAGGCTTTCGCAAGGCGTTGCAGAAGGCCGGCCGCTACGATCCGGATCTGGAAGTGCTGACCCCGCGTTCATCCTCCGTGGGCCTGGGCGGCGAGTTGTTCCTGCAACTGCTGGCGGCGCATCCGGACGTCGATGCGATCTTTTTCGGCAACGACGACCTGGCTCAGGGCGCCCTGCTCGAAGCCCTGCGCAACGACATCAGGATCCCCGAACAAGTGGCGATCCTCGGCTTCAATGACCTGCCGATGTCGGAGCACATGGTGCCGCGCCTGAGCAGCATCAACACCCCGCGCGAGGCCATCGGCCGGCGTGCGGCGGAGCAGATGCTGACGCTGATGGCCGGCAACAGTGTGGCGCGGCCGGTCGAGGACATGGGCTTCGAACTGAAAATCCGCGAGAGCACCTGACTCAACCGCCCAGCAACTCCACAAGAGCCAGCGCACCCTTCTGCAACGGCTGGCTCTTGAGCCACACCGCGTGTACCGGCAGCACCAGGCCGTTTTCGATGTTACGGAAATTCAGCCGTTTCAATCGTCCGCTATCAAGCCAAGGTTGCACCACCGACAGTGGAAAATTGCCCCAGCCCAACCCTGCCTCGACCATCTCCAGCGCCGTCTCCAGATTGTCGGTGCGCCAGTGGGATTCAGCCACCAGCGGCCGGGTTTCGCTGATCGGCAAGTCGCGGCTGCCGACCACAATCTGCCGCACGTGTACCAGATCCTCGAGAAACAGATCCTGCCCCTGCAACAGCGGACTGTCCGCTGCCAGCGTGGCGATCATCCGTTCACTGCCGACAAACTGAAAACGCTCCAGCACGTTCACGCTCAACCCGGCGAACGCCAGGCACACGCTGACCCGACCACTGTGAAGCATCGCCAGCACATCGTCCTGCGGCGCGGTCAACACTTCGATATCGAGCAGCGGATGACGTTCGCTGATCTCCTTGATGGCCGCCAGCAACCGTCGACGATCGATATCCGCCGCCACGCCAATCGACAATTTGCTCTCCAGCCCCAGCGACAACTGCACCGCGTGCACCTGCAATTGCTTGAGCTGATCGGCGATCAATCGCGCATGGGGCACCAGCGAAAGCGCCATGGCCGTGGGTTGCGGTTCGCGATGACTGCGATCAAACAAGGGATAGCCGAGTTCGGCCTCCAGATTGCCGACGGCCATGCTTACTGCCGACGGGACTTTGCCCAACGCCCTGGCAGCGGCGGAAAACGAGCCGCGTTCGATTACGGCGAGAAACAGCTCGATGCTTTCGCTGTTGAAATTCACTTCATGTACCTATCAATAAAAATGAAAGCTTCTGACTTTTTCTGTCATTGCCATTGAAGCTATCTTTCATCGCCTTCGCCAGCCCCGTTGGCCACAAGTCGCAAGAAAGAGGCAAATCCCCATGCAAGGCGTCAAACGCAAACTGGTCTACGTGTCGCTCTATGAAGTGATCGGCATGACCTTCTCGGCCCTCGGCCTGGCCTTGTTGTCCGGCACCTCGCCCGGCAGCACCGGTCCGCTGGCGGTGATCATCACCACTATCGCCGTGACCTGGAACTTCATCTACACCTCGCTGTTCGAGCGCTGGGAAAGTCATCAGGTCTCGCGCACCCGCACGGTCAAACGCCGCATCGCCCACGCCGTCGGCTTTCAACTGACGCTGATCGTATTCCTGATTCCGCTGATCGCCTGGTGGATGAACATCAGCCTGGTGCAGGCATTCCTGCTGGATCTGGCGCTGATCGTCTTCATCCCCTGCTACACCTTCGCCTTCAACTGGCTGTTCGATAAGGTGTTCGGTTTGCCGGCCTCGGCGCAGCCGGATCCGACACTCGCAGCATGAATCGCTGATTGGTAAGCGGATATTGCAAGAAATCGGCAGTTTTCCTGCTTAAGCCGCCGATATAAGCAATCCTTGATTTCCGATAGCAGGCTAAGCTTTTCCATCATAAAAAAATGGATCGGCCCATGACTGCACACGCCCCCGCCGCCGCGCAACGCGACGGCATCGACCCGATACGCGCCGCACAGATTTCCGCCCGCATCGACCGCCTGCCGGCCGTCGCCACGATCTGGCGGCTGGTGGCGCTGCTGTCGATCGGTGGTTTCTTCGAACTCTACGACCTGTTCCAGACCGCCTACATCAGTCCCGGCCTGATCCGCGACGGCATTTTCGCCACCGGCAATCAGGGCGTGTTCGGTTTCTCCGATCAGGCCGCGTTCGCCTCGGCGACGTTCCTCGGCCTGTTTCTCGGTGCCAGCCTGCTCAGCCCCATGGCGGATCGTTTCGGGCGGCGGGCGATTTTCACCTTCGCGCTGGTCTGGTACACCGTGGCCACGGTGCTGATGGGCGTGCAGAGTTCGGCGCTGGGAATCATCTGCATGCGTTTTCTGGTGGGCATTGGCCTCGGCATCGAACTGGTGACCATCGACGCCTACCTCTCGGAACTGGTGCCCAAACGCATGCGCAGTTCAGCATTCGCCTTCGCGTTTTTCGTGCAGTTCCTGTCGGTGCCGGCGGTGGCATTGATGTCGTGGTGGCTGGTGCCGCAGGCGCCGTTCGGAGTGTCCGGCTGGCGCTGGGTGGTGTTGGCGAGTGCAGTGTTTGCGCTGTTCATCTGGTGGTTGCGCAAACGCCTGCCGGAGTCGCCGCGCTGGCTGGCCCAACATGGCCGTTTCGATGAAGCGAACCGGATTCTCGACGGTATCGAGGCACGCTGCGAGAAGGATCATCACCAGCCACTGGACGCGCCGGAAGCAGTGGCGGTGGATGTCGAAGGCAAGGGCCGTTTCGCCGACATCTGGCAACCGCCGTATCGCCGTCGGGCGTTGATGTTGATCGTCTTCCACATCTTCCAGGCCATCGGTTTCTTCGGCTTCGGCAACTGGCTGCCGGCATTGCTTTCCGGCCAGGGCGTCAGTGTCACTCACAGCCTGATGTACGCGTTCATCATCACCCTCGCTTACCCGCTCGGGCCGTTGCTGTTCGTGAAATTCGCCAACCGCTTCGAGAACAAATGGCAGATCGTCGGCTCGGCCTTGGGCGCCATGACTTTCGGCACCTTGTTCGCGTTGCAGACCAGCGCCTTCGGCCTGATCTTCTGCGGCGTGATGATCACCTTCTGCAACGCCTGGCTGAGCTTCAGTTATCACTCCTATCAGAGCGAACTGTTCCCCACCAACATCCGCGCCCGGGCGGTAGGGTTCTGCTATTCGTTCAGCCGGTTGTCGACGGTGTTCAGCAGCCTGTTGATCGGTCTGTTTCTCGATCACTTCGGCACACCAGGCGTGTTGGCGTTCATCGTCGCCAGCATGCTGATCGTGATGCTGACCATCGGTTATTTCGGCCCCCGCACCCGCAACCTTGCGCTGGAAAACATTGCCCATCGCTGACAGACAACGGTCATCCTCTGCCGCCTAACGGCAACGGATGACCGCTTCGCTTGGTTATGTTTGAACCCATGTCACTGAAATCAAAGAACATGTTCGCAAGGCACGGTATTTGCTCCCATCAGACCGACAGCCATTACCCACAGGTCTATCCATCATGTTGGTCAGTGCAAAACAACAGCAAATCATCCATCTGCCCAAGCACCTGAATGATGATGCAACCACCACCGCCGCTGCCGGCCTGCAAGGCGGGTTGCATGGCGCAATGCTGCAAACCCTGCAAGCCCAGACACAGGCGCAAACCGCTGAAGCCACCGCCAAGGTGCAAGAGTCGGCCACCCAACTCGCCACTCAGCAAGTCAGCGAAGCCACGCGCATCAGCGACAACGTCGACGAGGCATTCGCCAAGACCCGCGTCGCCCTGCAAACCTCTGATGCTTCGCCGACCAAGTCCTCAGGTTCATCGGCGCTGGACGAGTTCAAAGACTACATGAGCAAAACGCCGGAACAGCGTCTGCGCGACAGTATCCTGAAAGAAATGGGCCTGACCGAGGACGACATCAAAGCCATGCCGCCGGAGAAACAACTGGCCATCGGCAAAGAGATCGCCGATCGCCTGCAAGACAAGATGAAGCTGGCCGAAGCCGAGAAGCAGAACAAGCAAGACGCCAACTCGGCGAAGATCAGCGACCAGTCGGCCGACAAGTTCCTCGCTTCGCTCTAACGAACGGCGCAATGAAAAAAGGATCCCTGCGGGGATCCTTTTTTTCAGCCGTGAAGCCGTCAGTTCAACTGCAACGTCTCGTTGAACTGACTGATCGCATCCACCACATGCCGCGAGCCCTGCTGAATCTCCCGGATTGCGTCCCCCGCCTCGTTCGCCAGTTCCACCCCAAGCCCGGTGCGGCTCAGGCTCGACTGCATGCTCGACACTGCACTCAATGACAGCTCATGGTTCTTGCGCACCACATCGACAATTTCCAGGGTCGCCTGACTGGTTCGCGCCGCGAGGCTGCGCACTTCGTCCGCCACCACCGCGAAACCGCGCCCGTGTTCACCCGCCCGCGCCGCTTCGATGGCCGCGTTGAGCGCCAGCAGGTTGGTCTGGTCGGCGATCCCGCGAATGGTCTGGACGATGGTGCCGATGATGTCCGATTGCTTGCTCACCGCATCGATGCTCAGCGCCGCTTCGTTGAGGTCGCGGGAAATATCCTGAATGATCTGCACCGTTTGCTGCACGACCTGTGAGCCTTTTTGCGCACAGGCGTCGTTTTGTACCGAGGTGCTGTGGGCCGATTCCGCAGCGGTCTGCAACGTGGTCATCTGATGGGTGATGTCACTGGCAAACTTCACCACTTTGTACAACCGGCCCTTGGCGTCGAACAGCGGATTGTAAGAGGCTTCGAGATAAACGGTCTGTCCGGACTTGTTCTTGCGCTCGAAGCGGTGCGAGTGATATTCGCCGCGATTGAGCGAAGCCCAGAACGCTTTGTACTGCGCGGATTCGGCTTCGGCACGGTGACAGAACAGACTGTGGTGATGGCCGACGATTTCGTTGAGCGAGTACTGCATGGTCTTGAGGAAGTTGTCGTTGGCCGTGATCACATTGCCTTCCGGGGTGAACTCGATCACGGCCATCGAACGACTGATAGCGGCGAGCATGCTTTCCTCTTCTTTTTCCTTGTTCACTCGCGCCGTAATGTCCGAGGCCACTTTGATCACACTGCGGACTTGTTTGTCAGGGCCATACACCGGCATGTAACTGGCTTCCAGCCAGATCTCCCGGCCACTTTTGTTCAAGCGCAGAAAAGTACCGCTAATGGGTTCGCCCCGGGCCAGGTCACGCCACAACTTGGCGTATTCCTCGCTGCGATAGAACTCTTCTTCACAAAAGATCCGGTGATGTTTGCCACGCACCTCTTCGGCGCTGTAGCCCATGGTCTTGCAGAAGTTGTCATTGGCATCCAGAACGATGCCGTCGAGGCTGAACTCGATCATCGCCATCGAACGGCTGATCGCCGCCAACTTCGCATTGGCTTCAGTCAATGCACAGCTGAAACGCTCGATTTCCTGCAGGTCAGCCTTGTGATGTAGGTTGAACATGTCTCTATCACCTTTCGCGCGGTTCTTTGATTTGTTGAAAGTTCAGGTCTTTCAGAATCCACCACTACGTTCCACAGAACAGGCACACGCATTCCTCCACGGGAGGAAGTTGTCAGGTGATAAACGATGATTAATCAAAGAGTCCATGCAGCGACGCTCTAATCAAGACATCCTTCTCTTGATAGCCCGCAGGCGGGCCATTCCTAACGTATAGAAGAACTTCCATTTAAAAACAGCTCCTTGTCGGTCAAGTGTCGGTGCCTTGAATTGCGCACTCTGGCAGCTTTGTTCGTGGCTAACCGGTTGCCGTCGGAGCACATTGAAGGGCATTCGACATAGTTAGTTCTGAATGAGCATAGACAGCACAAGGCCTTGCGCAAGGCCACTAGTCGGCCAGCACTGAGGGAATTCGGACAGGAAACGGACGAGAAACGGTTCAGCGCAAAAAGGTTTTGTCTGGTCGAACGCCATCGCGGGCTTGCCCGCGAGGCGTCGGTGTAGCACTACAGAAATATCGGAAAAGAACTACAGACTCCCGCTCACCTTGTTTGCCACTTCACCCGGCACCCAAGGTTTCCACACTTGCGGTTGATCGCGCAGAAACGCTTCGGCCACCTGACGTGGTTGCTGACGCTTCTCGCTCATCCCGGCCAAGGTCTGGTTCAGCAGATCAATCGGCAAATCGACTTTCTCAAAGAACGTCACCAGTTCCGGGTACTGCGCCTTGAACGGTGCCGACACGCCAATCGCGAGGCTTGCCGGCATCGAGCGGGTGCCTTTCGGGTTGGGGTTGTTGGCATCGGCCAGGGTTTTCCAGGCTTCGGCGTCGAACGGCGGCTCTTCCAGCTTCACCAGTTTGAAACGGCCGAGCAACGGTGTTGGCGACCAGTAGTAGAACAGCACCGGCTTGCCGCGCTTGATCGACGACGCCACCTCGGCATCCAGTGCCGCGCCGGAACCAGTGCGGAAGTTGACGAAGCTGTCGTTCAGCGCATAGGCCTTGAGCTTCTGGCTGTTGACGATTTCCGAGGTCCAGCCGGTCGGGCTGTTGAGGAAGCGACCACGGCTCGGGTCTTCCGGATCCTTGAACACATCCTTGTAGCGCGGCAGGTCGGCCACGGACTTCAGTTCCGGCGCCAGCGGTTTGATCCCGCGCTCCGGGTCGCCCTTGATCACGTATTCCGGCACCCACCAGCCTTCGGTGGCGCCCTTCACGGTGTCACCGAGGCCGAACACCTTGCCCTCGGCGGCAGCCTTGACCCACGCCGGACTGCGCCCGGCCCACTCTTCGCCGATCACTTGAATGTCGTTTTTCGCCAGCGCCGCTTCGAGGCTGACGGTGCTGCCAGGCAGCGTGTCGGTCGGGTAGCCGTAGCCTTTCTCGACGATCAGGCGCAGCACTTCGGTGATGAAACTGCCGCTTTCCCAGGTGATGTCGCCGAAGTGGATCGGCGCTTTTGTTTCCGAGGCGACAACGTGCCCGGCAGTCAAGGTCAGGGCCAGCAGCGAACTGCCGAGCAGGGTTTTGATCGATCTCATGCGGACCTCTTGTTCTGGGAGGAAATCAGGGTTTGGTTGGCGCTGTGGCGATTGCACAGGGCTTGGGAACGGGTCATGTACATGCTTACTGAACGCTGGGAGATGCCCAGTTCGGCAGCGATTTGCGGGTAGGTCAGGCCGTCGATGCGGGCCAGCAGAAAGGTCGAGCGCACCTTGCCCGGCAAGCGCTGGAGAGTCCGGTCCAGTTGCTTGAGGCTCTGCGACAGGTCGGCGAGCTCTTCTGGAGACGGCGCGTGATCGAGGTCGCCTTGTTGCAGTTGTTGCAAATGCCGACGCTCCAGATCGCCCCGTCGCCAGCGCTCGTACAGCAGGCGCTGGGCGATGGTGGTGAGCAAGGCGCGGGGTTCGCGGATGGCGGTCAGGCCCGGGGCTTCGAGCAGTTGCGCGAAGGTTTCGGCGGCGATGTCTTCGGCGCTGGCTGCATCGTTCGATTGCCGACGCAGGCGTGCACACAACCATGGGTAATGGTCGCGAAACAACGTGTTCACATGATTGCGATGGGATGCGTCGGCGCCGGACATGGGGGCTCCTTGGTCAAGGGTCGCTGAATGTCCGGTCGTCCGGTGGCGCGATCCTAGCAAGGTGCCTTATGCGTTAAAAATACTTAAAAAGAATTTTTATATTCCATTAAAGAATTATTCCAGACCGCTAGCGCAAGCGGCCGTAACCCAGTTCTTCGGCCTCACGCTGATAATCCAGCAAGACGAGGTAATCGCTATCGCTGGCAGGCAGGATTTCGGGCAAACCGAGGATACGAGCCACGTCCGGCAAGTCTTGCAGACTGCGGTTCATCGCCCGGCGCAACTGCTCGATCTGCGTGTCCGAAGCGCTGGAGACGGTGATAAAGGGCAAGGTCGGGCTGAATGCACTGCGCGCTACCACCCGCAATCCGCTCACTTCTTCGGCGGCGTGCTGCTTCAGGTAGGCAAACGTCACGCTGTCGATGGCCGCCAGATCGGCGCGATCTTCGCGCAACCAGCGCAGGCTCTCGCGGTGACCGCCACTGAGGCCAACCGAAGCGAAAAAACGCCCGTCCCGCTGCAACGGTGCCAGGCGCTGACGCAACAGGTTCATGCCGCTGTTGGAGTCTTCGCTGTTGATCACCCCGCGACTGTCGAAGAACTCCGCCAGACTGCGGCGCGGATCATCGGCGCGGGCAAGGATCAGGCTGCAATGATTGCCGGCCGTGGCGTCCGGCAATTCGTAGCGCGGACGGCCGACAAGCCTGACCTGGCCACGCAACGCGGTCATCAGCGGATAACCGCAGGTCTGGGTCAGCAACAATTGCGGCGACCGCCAGAGTTCGGGCAGCGACAAGCCTTCGGCCTTGAGTCGCGAGCGGCCCAAGTGATCGAGAATCCGCGCCAGCCACTGCTCGTTCGCCGCGCGGATCGGCTCGGGGGCGATGTACATCAACAGCTCTGCGTAACCTGACGTCATGGTGGCCTCAAATAAACGGATGCTGCGGGCTGTCGATCGGTTTGAAGCCGTTCCGGCGCCACAGTTGCCCATAACCTTGCACCAGAAATCCGCCACTGCGTTCGACCCATTGCTCCCGCCGCATGCGGTAGGCCTTGGGTAAGTCGTACCACGAAAGCTTCGGCAAATCGTGATGCACCAGATGGAAATTCAGGTTCAGGAACAGCCAGCGCCAAGGCCATCCGGCTTCGTTGAGCACCGTGCGCTGTTCCGGTTGTGTGTGCGGCCGGTGTTCATAGTAAGAGCGAACCATCGCAATCGACAGCGCCGGCACGCTGATCAAAAACAAGTAATGCCAGACCGGCAATGCGCTGTAGCGGGCGATGAAAAACAGCATCAGAACGGTCAGAGTTCCGTGGGTCAGCCACATCAGCCAGGCCTGGCGTTCGCCTTTTTTCAGACGTTGCAACTCTTCACCGGCCAGCGCCAGCAACGCCAACGGTGCGCCGAGGATGAATCGGCCGAGCACGGTCTTGTTCATCCAGTGCAGGCTGCGTTCGAACAACGAACTGCCCTGCCAGCGGTCGGCGCTCAGGTAGCGGCTTTCAGGGTCGAGACCGGGAATCGTCAGGTCTTCATCACGATGGTGCTGCAGATGGCTGTCGCGATAGAGCGTGTACGGATACCACACCGCGAATGGCGCATAACCGAGGACTTTGTTGATGAGGTTCCAGCGCGTCGGATGCCCATGAAGCAGTTCGTGCTGCACCGACAGCCACAGCACCAGCAACGGAATCAGCAGCAACGTGCTCCACCAGACGCCCAACCGTTCGCTGCCCAGCACAATCGCGGACCAGCCGCCGTACACGCCGATCAGCAACAGCCAGGTCGGCCAGTCGGTACGGGCGGTGAAGCGCTGGCGCAGGGTTTCGATTTGCTGACGATGCTGATCGTCAAAGTAATGGGCCATGGCGTTGCTCGGAAAAGGAGTCCATTCCTTCTGTGCAACGACAACGGAGATTCTTGCAGTTTATTTTCAAAGAGGCAGCGGGAGCCCGGATCCGGGCTCCCGAACGGCGTGATCAATGGCCAAAAATGTCGACTTTCTTCGCCCTTTTCTCATGGCGTTTCTCGATCGCGGTCTTGGCCGGTTTCTTCTTCGCAGCTTTCTTCGCATCCATACCTTTGGACATGACGCGTACTCCTCTGAAGGGGATGTGAGATCAGGTATACACCTATCCCGGCGAGTACGTTGTTTTATAATCCGCGACTTTTGCACCGGCAGTCCGATTCATGACCGACACCCGTTACAGCCAGCTCGACGACCTGTCCTGGCCTTTGATGAACAAGTTCTACCGCCAGCATCAATCGTCGATGAAAGCGGTGCGCGAGGCGCAATTGTGGGTGGCGCGGCGCGAGGAAATCGTGGCTGCGCTGTGCCTGCGGCCGGTATTCGGCGGGCATTGGCTGACCGGGTTGTTCGTTGATCCGGCCTGTCGCGAACAAGGCATTGCCGCGCAGTTGATCAGCGAAGCGGTGAAGGACGTCGAGGCGCCGGTGTGGCTGTTCTGCCACCCTGACCTGCGCGGGTTCTATGAGCGGTGCGGCTTCACCTTCGACCCCGCCTTGCCCCAGGCGATGGCCGAGCGCCTGAGCCGTTATGCGCGGAGCAAGCCTATGATTGCCATGGAACTGGCGCCGCGCACTGGCTGATCAATCGTCAGCGTTGGGATCGAGATCCGGAAACATCACTTCGGTAAAGCCGAACTTGCTGAAATCGGTGATGCGCGACGGGTACAGCCGCCCGATCAGGTGATCGCATTCATGCTGTACCACCCGCGCGTGGAACCCCGAGGCCACGCGCACAATCGGCTCGCCCTTGGGGTCGACGCCTTCGTAACGGATCTGCTGGTAACGATCCACCGCGCCACGCAGGCCGGGCACCGACAGGCAGCCTTCGAAACCCTCCTCCATCAGCGGACTGAGCGGCGTGATCAGCGGATTGATCAGGATCGTCTGCGGCACGGCTTCGGCGTCCGGGTAACGCTCGCTGTGCTCGAAGCCGAAGATCACCAGTTGCAGGTCGACGCCGATCTGCGGCGCAGCCAGACCGACACCGCCGACGCTTTCCATGGTCTGGAACATGTCGTCGATCAGTTGCCACAACTCCGGGCTGTCGAGCATCTCGGCGGGTACTGGTGGGGCAATGCGCAGCAGGCGCTCGTCGCCCATCTTCAGGATTTCACGGATCATGGTCAGGCTTCGTCAGTGTTCGGCTTGAGCGATTGATCGCGCCCCAGGCCGGAAACGTGTTGTTTGGGATGTTCATCGAGTTCGCCGGGGACTTTCTCGCCCGGGTCCTTGCCCTCGCTGGACATGTGTTCGATCACCGCATTCATCTCCGCGCCCAGCAACAGCACGGCGGCGGAAATGTAGAAATACAGCAACAGCACGATGATCGCACCGATGCTGCCATACATGGCGTTGTAGTTGGCGAACGTCTTGACGTAGAACGCGAACCCCAGGGACGCGACGATCCACACCACCACCGCCAGCACCGAGCCCGGGGTGATGAAACGGAACTCCTGTTTGACGTCGGGCATCACGTAGTAGATCAACGCGACGGCCACCATCATCAGGATCACGATCACCGGCCAGCGGGCGATGGTCCACACCGTGACGATGAAATCTTCCAGCCCGACCTGCGCGGCGATCCAACCCATCACCTGCGGGCCGAGCACCATCAGCGCTGCGGCCACCAGCAACATGCCGGCGATGCCGACGGTGTAGAAAATCGACAGCGGGAAACGCTTCCAGATCGGCCGGCCTTCGACCACGTCGTAGGCGGCGTTCATCGCGCTCATCATCAGGCGCACACCGGCGGACGCGGTGTACAGGGCGATGACGATACCCACGGAAAGCAGGCCGCCCTTGGATTGCTGCAACTGGTCGATCACCGGGTTGACCTGCTCCAGCGCCTGGGGCGGCAACACCAGCTCCGATTGCAGGCGCAGCCAGGAGAAGAAGTCCGGCAGGTGCAGGAAACCGATCAGGGCAATCAGGAACAGAATGAACGGGAACAGCGAGAACAGCATCTGGTAGGCCAGTGCCGAGGCATAGGTCGACATTTCGTCATCCATGAACTCGGTGACGGTGCGCACAATGACCCGGTGCAGGGGCAGGCCTTTCATGTCGGGGAAAATCATTCGCGTCTCCTTTCGCCGCAAAACAGGTTGAAGTCGTGGCGACTCAGGGGCCGTTTTTCTCTCATCAAAGTAGCTCACTTGGCGACTTTGAAACACTGTGATCCATGACCGCATGTGAACGGGATACAAAAACGGCCATCCTTGGATGGCCGCTTCGTTGTTTCGTTCAAGGCTCGATCAAGCCTTGTCGACGCCTTTCTTGACCGCGTCCTTGGCTTTGCCCACCGCTTGCTGGGCCTCGCCTTTCTTCTCTTGCAGTTTGCCTTCGGCCTGCAGCCTGGTGTTGTCGGTGGCTTTACCGACGCCTTGCTTGATGTTGCCGACCGCTTCGTTGGCCATGCCTTTTACTTTATCGCCTGTGCTACTCATGGTGTTTCTCCTTGGTGCATTAACGAGGAAAGTCAGTACGTAAAGATTGACTGGCCCGGTTTGCGCCAAGTTTCATTTATTTTCAGGGCTTCATTTCGTCGCGGCATGCAGGTTGGGCTTTATGTTTGCGAGCGTAGCCCCGAGAATGCCCACCATAAGGGCGCCAGGCGCCACAGAACCGATCCCGCAGGAATGTTATGAAACTCGATAAAAAGCAGGCCATCGCCCGTCGCAACCAGGAACTGGGCGGTGCCGTGCTCGGCACCAACAACTGCCACTTCGCCGAACTGAACCGCAACCGCAACATCTGGTGGTTCGATCTGCCGGTGTCGCGCCTGGCCATCGGTCAGTACGAGTGGATTCACCTGTTGATGCACACCCCGGCCACCGACGAACTGCTGCACCTGAAAGTGCCGACCGTGTTTCTGCGCGAGAAGCTCGAAGGCCTGGTGATCCGCAACGAAGGCAAGCGCAAGGCAGCCCTGAGCCTGGAACTGAGCGCCGACAAGGACTCGTACCTGCAGGACATGCGCCCGGCCGGCACCAACGTTAACTTCGCGCCGTTCCGCCAGTAAGCGATTCCTGCACCAACAAAAAGCCCCGCATCTGCGGGGCTTTTTTTTACGCGGCGTTCTTCGCCTTGATCTTCTTCAGCTCTTCGTCGCGCAACTCGCGGCGCAGGATCTTGCCGACGTTGGTAGTGGGCAGCGCATCACGGAACTCCACCGAGCGCGGCACCTTGTAGCCGGTGACGTTGGCGCGCATGTGCTCCATCACCGTTTCCTTGGTCAACGTAACGCCCGGCTTGGCGACGATGAAGATCTTGATCGCCTCGCCCGACTTCTCGTCCGGAATGCCGATGGCCGCGCACTGCAACACGCCCGGCAGGGTCGCCAGCACGTCTTCCAGTTCGTTCGGATACACGTTGAAACCCGAGACCAGGATCATGTCTTTCTTGCGATCGACGATGCGCATGTAGCCGTCCGGCTGGATCACCGCGATGTCGCCGGTTTTCAGCCAGCCTTCGCTGTCGAGCATCTCGTCGGTCGCTTCCTGACGCTGCCAGTAGCCTTTCATCACTTGCGGGCCCTTGACGCACAGCTCGCCGATTTCGCCCAGCGGCTGCTCGACACCGGCGTCGTCGACGACTTTGCACAGGGTCGACGGCACCGGAATGCCAATGGTGCCGATCTGGATGTTCTGGATCGGATTGACCGTGGCCACCGGACTGGTTTCGGTCATGCCGTAGCCTTCGCAGATCGGGCAACCGGTGACCGCTTTCCAGCGCTCGGCGGCGGCCAGTTGCAACGCCATGCCACCGGACAGGGTGACTTTCAGCGCCGAGAAATCCAGCTTGCGGAAAGCTTCGTTGTTGCACAGGGCCACAAACAGCGTATTGAGGCCGACGAAACCGCTGAACTTCCACTTCGACAGTTCCTTGACCATCGCCGGCAGGTCGCGCGGGTTGCTGATCAGGATATTGTGGTTGCCGATCAGCATCATCGCCATGCAATGAAAGGTGAACGCATAGATGTGGTACAGCGGCAGCGGCGTGATCAGGATCTCGCAGCCTTCATTGAGGTTGGAGCCCATCAGCGCCTTGCACTGCAGCATGTTGGCGACGAGGTTGCGGTGGGTCAGCATCGCGCCCTTGGCCACACCGGTGGTGCCGCCAGTGTACTGCAGCACCGCGACATCGCCGCTGTCCGGGTTGGCTTCGGCCACAGGTTGACCCTGGCCCTTGCTCAGCACGTCGTTGAACTTGACGGCTTTGGGCAGGTGATAGGCCGGAACCATTTTCTTCACGTACTTGATGACGCTGTTGATCAGCAGGCGCTTGAGCGGCGGCAGCAGGTCGGCGACTTCGGTGACGATGACGTGTTTGACGCCGGTTTTCGGCACCACGGCTTCGGCCAGGTGCGCCATGTTCGCCAGGCACACCAGCGCTTTGGCACCGGAGTCATTGAACTGGTGTTCCATTTCCCGCGCGGTGTACAGCGGGTTGGTGTTGACCACGATCAGCCCGGCACGGATGGCACCGAAGACGGCGACCGGGTACTGCAACACGTTGGGCAGTTGCACGGCGATTCGATCACCGGGCTGCAAATCGGTATGCTGTTGCAGATAAGCGGCAAACGCACCGGACAATTCGTACAGTTCACCGTAGGTGATGGTCTTGCCCAGGTTGCTGAACGCCGGTTTGTCGGCGAAGCGTTGGCAGGATTGCTTCAACACTGCCTGAATATTCGGGTACTCGTCTGGATTGATGTCGGCAGCAATTCCAGCGGGGTACTTATCCTTCCAAAAGTCTTCGATCATGGAAGCCCACTCCTCAGCAACGCGAATTCAGCACCGCATTTGATGCGATTATTATTGGTGTTTGTTTATTGGTGAGTCTGGCTTTTTACAAGGCCGAGAAGTCACAAAGCGCGCCGAGAGTAGCAGCTTTGCCAAGGGTCGACTAGAGCCAAAAGCGGCCCCTACAGTCATTTTAATGACTCAAGAACCACTGGCAGTCATTTTAGAGCAAAAATCCTATAACTCTCTGAAAGCCCCGGAATTCAGGGACAAAAAGCAAAAGATCGCCGCCTTCAGCGGCTTCAAGGAAGCCACCAGAGGCTGCGATCTTCAGGCCTCAACGCGAATGCGTCAGGCGCAGTCATTCAGCGATCAGGCGATATCGCGCAACTCACGCCGCAGAATTTTCCCGACAGGCGTCATCGGCAACGACTCACGCAGCACGATGTGTTTCGGCACCTTGTACGCGGTGAAATTCTCTTTGCAATAGGCCTTCAGCTCTTCCAGGCTGACCCCGGTTTCCCGCGCCACCACGAACAGCTTCACCGCTTCCCCGGAGCGTTCGTCCGGTACGCCGATCACTGCGCAGTTGGCGACTTTCGGGTGAGCCATCACCACGTCTTCGATCTCGTTCGGGTACACGTTGAAACCGGAGACGATGATCATGTCTTTCTTGCGGTCGACGATGCGCACGAACCCGTCCGGGTCGATCACCGCGATGTCGCCGGACTTGAACCAGCCCTCCGCGTCCAGCACCTCGGCGGTGGCCTCGGGTTTCTGCCAGTAGCCCTTCATGATTTGCGGGCCCTTGATGCACAGTTCGCCGCGCTCTCCCAAAGGCTGCTCGACGCCGTCGTCATTGATGACTTTCAACCGGGTGCCCGGCACCGGCAGGCCGACCGTGCCGATCCGCGACAGCTCACCGTACGGGTTGGTGCAGGCCACCGGCGAGGTTTCGGTCAGGCCGTAGCCTTCGGTGATGCGGCAACCGGTGAGCTGCTCCCAGCGCTCGGCGGTAGCCTTGACCAGCGCGGTGCCGCCGGAGTTGGTGAGTTTGAGCGTGGAGAAATCCAGGGTCTTGAAGTCCGGATGATCCATCAGAGCGACGAACAGGGTGTTGAGCCCCAGCAGTGCCGAGAACTTCCAGTTCTTCAGCTCCTTGATAAAGCCGCCGATGTCCCGTGGATTGGTGATCAATACGTTGTGATTGCCCGACACCATCATGCACATGCAATTCGCGGTGAAGGCATAGATGTGGTACAGCGGCAACGGCGCGATCATCACTTCCTGACCTTCGCGCAACAACGGCTGACCGTCGCTGCCAAACTGGGCGAGACAGGCGCGAACCTGCTGCATGTTCGCCACCAGATTGCCGTGGGTCAGCATCGCGCCCTTGGCCAGACCGGTGGTGCCGCCGGTGTATTGCAGCACGGCGATGTCGTCCAGGCCGACCTTCAGCGGCTTGATGCCCAGGCCCCGGCCCATGCGCAAGGCGCTCTTGAAGGAAATCGCCTGGGGCAGCGAATACGCCGGGACCATTTTCTTCACTTTGCTGACCACGGTGTTGACCAGCCAGCCCTTGGCGGTGGGCATCAGGTCGCCCATCTTCGCTTCGATCAGATATTGAATGTCGGTGTCCGGCAGCACTTCCTGGACTTTCTGGCCGAACATGTTCAGGTACACCAGCGCCCGGGCGCCGGAGTCCTTGAACTGATGACGCATCTCGCGCGCGGTGTACAGCGGGTTGGTGTTGACCACGATCAGCCCGGCGCGCAACGCGCCGAACACGGCAATCGGATAATGCAGGACGTTGGGCATCTGCACCGCGATGCGATCCCCCGGCACCAGATCGGTGTGGGTTTGCAGATAACCGGCGAACGCGGCGCTCTGGCGCTCGAGTTCGGCGTAGGTCAGGGTCACGCCCATATTGCTGAACGCCGGGCGATCAGCGAATTTCTTGCAGGAACGCTCGAACACCTCGATCACCGATTTGAATTCATTCGCATCGATGTCCAGGGGTACGCCCGCCGGGCGTTTGTCATTCCAGAAATCAGGTTGCATTGTTCTTGTCCTCTTTACCTGAGCCGATCCGGGGCCGCGTCGCTGTCATTTTTCTCTTGTCCTTGAAAAAGCCGAAAGCAAAAAGCGGGGCTTCACGGACACTAGCAGCTATGGTCATTCAGGCAAATATGGGCAACGTCCTCATTGATCGTGTGAATCTTCCTGCCGTGGCGTGAGCTGATCGGACGCGCTATACAATGCAATCTCTGCAATTCCCTGCAACAAAAGCATGCCGCAAAAGGAATCGCCATGATCCACGACACTTTCTGGCTGGACGCGAGTGACCGCAGCCGCCTCTTCGTCAATCAGTGGCTGCCGAACGCGCCGCTGAAGGCGGTGATTCTGCTGGCCCACGGCATGGCCGAGCACAGCGCTCGGTATGCGCGACTGGCCGAATCGTTCTGCGCCGAAGGCTACGGTGTGTACGCGCCCGATCAGCGCGGCCATGGCAAAACCGCCGATCATGGGACGCTCGGGCATTTCGCCGACGACGATGGCTGGTGCAAGGTGGTCGGTGATCTGGCGAGCCTCAACCAGCACATCGGCCAGCGCCATCCCGGCGTGCCGATCGTGCTGCTCGGGCACAGCATGGGCAGCTACATCGCGCAGGCTTATCTGGTGCATCACAGCGCCAGCCTGCACGGCGCGATTCTCAGCGGCTCGAATTTCCAGCCGGTTGCGCTGTACCGCGCGGCGCGGCAGATCGCCCGGATCGAAAAACTGCGCCAGGGCGCCAAGGGTCGCAGCGCGCTGATCGAATGGCTGTCGTTCGGCTCGTTCAACAATAAATTCAAACCGGCGCGCACCGCGTTTGACTGGCTGAGTCGAGATCCGGCCGAAGTCGACAAGTACGCCACCGATCCGCTGTGCGGCTTTCGCTGCACCAACCAGCTATGGATCGACCTGCTCGGCGGGTTGCAGCAAATCAGCAAAGCGTCCAATCTCGCCCAGATCGACCCGGGCCTGCCGCTGCTGGTGATTGGTGGCGAATGTGATCCGGTGAGCGAAGGCAAGCGTCTGACTGATCTGGCCAATGCCTTGCGCTTGGCCGGCAGCCAGAACCTGCAACTCAAAATCTACCCGCAGGCCCGGCACGAATTGTTCAATGAGACCAACCGCGACGAAGTGACTGCCGATGTGCTGGCCTGGATCGACCAGGCGCTGAGCCATCCCCGTCCGCACCGCAGCGAATAATTTTTTGTGGATTCATTTAATCCGTCACAGGAACCGATACCGATGACCCAGGTTACCAACATCCCTTACGAAGCCCTCGAAGTCGGCCAGACCGCCAGCTACAGCAAGACCGTCGAGGAGCGCGACATTCAGCTGTTCGCTGCGATGTCCGGCGATCACAACCCGGTGCACCTGGACGCCGAGTTCGCCGCCGCCAGCATGTTCAAGGAGCGTATTGCCCACGGCATGTTCAGCGGTGCGCTGATCAGTGCGGCCGTGGCGTGCGAGCTGCCTGGGCCGGGCACCATTTATATCGGTCAGCAAATGAGCTTCCAGAAACCGGTGAAGATCGGCGACACCCTGACCGTGCGCCTGGAAATCCTCGAGAAACTGCCGAAATTCCGTGTGCGCATTGCCACTCGCGTATTCAACCAGCGCGATGAATTGGTGGTGGACGGTGAAGCCGAGATTCTGGCTCCACGTAAACAACAGACCGTTACCCTGCCGACCTTGCCGGCCATCAGCATCGGCTGATTGTCCTCGACATAAAAAACGCCAGACTAGCTGGCGTTTTTTATTGGCCTCGAACGCTTACGAGCGTGCGCGAGCCTGGTTACGCAGCGCTTTCACCTGATCATGATTGCGTTGCACGCCGTGGTACTGGCGCTCGACCAGATCACGGATGCCGACCAGGTTGTGCTTGTTGATCTTCTCGATCGCTTCGCGATAGGCCTTCAGGGCGTGGTCTTCACCGCGCTCGGCTTCGTTGAGCACCGCCTCTTCATCCTTGCCGGTGAACATCGCTTTGACGTCGACCCAACGACGGTGCAGGTCACCGCTCACGCTGGTCGAGGTTTCCGGATCGCCACCCATCGAACGCACGGCGGCTTGCAGCTCGGCCGCAGCCGTTGCGCAATCGGCGGAGCGTTTCACGAACAGAGCCTTCAGTTCAGGGTGCTTGATGTCTTCAGCGCAGGTCTTGAACCCTTCCTGACCGTCCTTGCTGGTTTCGATCAGGTCGTTGAGGACGGAGATGGCTTCTTTATTCATGTCAGTCATTTTTCAATTCCTTGCGTGGGTGAAAGATGCAAGGAGTGTTGCAGTGGTCGTGCCAGCTTTTTATTTTGAATTTAGTTGTTTAATTTCAATAAGTTAGAGATACAAAAGAAATCTGTATGCATGTTATTTGCATGATCTGTCATTTGGCCTGCATGCAGAATGCCTGTATTTTCCAGACTGTTACGAACTCAGACGATCCCCGCGATGAACCCCGAAAAACTCGAACTGCTGATCACCCGCGAAATGCCCTTCGGCAAATACAAGGGACGGATCATTGCCGACCTTCCCGGCCCGTACCTGAACTGGTTCGCCCGGGAAGGTTTCCCCCATGGCGAACTCGGCGGCTTGCTGGCGCTGATGCAGGAGATCGATCACAACGGCCTGTCGGAGCTGCTTGAACCGCTGCGCGCCAAACATGGCAAACCCGCCCCGCGCCACTGAGGCGCTTTACTGATCCGAGTCGACCATGCCCGATAACACCCGCCGCGCCCGAGACGAAGCCTTCTGGCAAACCTTCGCCGACCGTTACGACCGCCACCCCGGCCCCGTAAACCTGGAAAACGGCTACTTCGGGCGCATGTCGCGCACCGTGGTCGAGGACTATCAGCGCCACATAGAGCTGATCAACAACAGCAACTCGGTGTACGTGCGCCAACGCTTCGAACAGCACGACAGCCTCGACATCCGCGCGCAACTGGCCGAGATGATCGGTGTGCGCGCGCAAAGCATCGCCTTCACCCAGAACGCCACCGCCGGCCTGCAATCGCTGATCCGCAACTACAACCGTCTCGAGCCTGGCGATCAGGTGCTGATCTGCGATCTGGAATACGACACGGTCAAGGGCGCCATGCGCTGGCTGGGCCGTCATCGCGGGGTCGAGGTCATCGAGATCAAGCACACGCACCCGGCCAGCTTCGACAGCCTGCTGGCGACTTACCGCGAAGCCTTCATTCGCTATCCGAAGCTCAAGCTGATGGCGCTGACCCACATCACCCATCGCACCGGGCTGGTGATGCCGGTGCAAGCGATCGCCTCGCTTGCCAAGGAGCATGGCGTCGATATCATCCTCGATGGCGCCCACGCTCTCGGCCAGATCGAGTTCGATCTGGAAGCGCTGGGCATCGCCTTTGCCGGGTACAACCTGCACAAGTGGATCGGTTCGCCGCTGACCCTGGGCTTTCTGTATATCGCCCCGCAACGCCTGGCCGACATCGACCCGGACATGGGCGAGATGCATTTTCCGCTCAACGACATTCGCTCGCGCACGCCTTACAGCACGCCGAACATTCCGGCGTTGATGACCCTGCCGCTGGTGTTCGAGGAACACCGTGCGCTCGGTGGCGCAGCGGCCAAGGGTGCAAGGGTGAACTACCTGCGCAACCTGTGGGTCAGCGCCGTGCGCAACCTGCCGGGCATCGAGGTCACCACCCCGGACGATCCGCGTCTGTATTGCGGCATCACCTCGATGCGCTTTACCCGGCATGCCGACCAGCAGACGATGGTCGAACGCCTGCTCAACGACTACAACCTGTTCACCGTGGTACGCAACGGCGCAGCCTGCGGGCCGTGCATCCGCATCACGCCGTCGTTGACCACTACGGCAGCGGAGATTCAGTCGCTGGTTCTGGCGCTGAATGAACTGCGTTAAACCGTGTATTTGTCGAAGTCTTCGGGCTTGATCTGCGACGACACCGCGAAGGTGTCGATGCCGATCGTCAGGTGGCCGAAGTAGCCGTCCTCGTGGGATTCACGGCCGATCGGCCAGACCGTCAGCGTCGAGGCCTCCCCGCACATCCGGGTGTAGTAGTGGTCCTGGCAGTTGTTCAGCGGTGAGGACGCCCGCCCACGATAAGCCTTGGCGTTGAGCACACCGCGAGAAACCACTTCCGGAAAGTACAGCTGCCCGACCCAGGCCACATTGCGCTCATCGAGGTATTCGTTGCCGGCGACGATGCGCACCGCCACGTGAATGTGCAGGGCACGCCCGGCATAAAACCCCGGATAGATCGTGGTGAAACGCACCCTGCCCTTGTGATCGCTGAACTGGCCGCCACGCAGGTAGGTGTCGTCGTCGGTTCTCGGGATTGAACCGATGTCTTCAACGTCGACTTCCAGATCCGGGTTGACCCGACTCCAACCGGAATACGCACCGCGCGCATTGCGATGCCAGATATCCACCAGCGCACCGCTGACCGGTTCGGCGGTCATGGCATCGACGATAGTCAGACGCAGCAGCAGCGGCAGGCCCTCGGCGCCTTCGCTGATGTTGCGGCGCAGCAGTTTGGGATTGCGAAAATACGGCCCGGCGACTTGCTCGGGGGCCAGTTGATAAACCGGTGGGGCTGAAGGATGGTTATCCATGAGGCGTTCTCTCTTCCATAAGATGAACGCAGGTTAACGCCACATGCCAAGCCAGGTGCGGTAACTGTGTATCGCGAGATAACCAAGGTTTTGGCGGGCAAAAAAAAACGGTGCACCGACCAAGCGCACCGTTAAAGCCGTAGAACACACAACGAAGTGTCAGGTGAAGCGATCAGTCCAGCAGCGCCAGCGCCTCGGCGGTGCATTCCTGAATGCGCGCCCAGTCGCCGTTCTTGATCCACTCCGGATCAAGCATCCAGCTACCGCCCACGCACATGACGTTTTTCAGCGCCATGTAGCTCTTGATGTTGGCCGGGCCGACGCCGCCGGTCGGGCAGAATTTCACTTCGCCGAACGGGCCGCCGAGAGCCTTGATAGCTGCCACGCCGCCGCTGACTTCAGCCGGGAACAGCTTGAAGCGGCGATAACCCAGGCCATAGCCTTCCATGATGCCGGAGGCGTTGCTGATGCCCGGCAGCAGCGGGATCGGGCTTTCGACGCTGGCTTCCAGCAGGTCACGGGTGATGCCCGGGGTGACGATGAATTGCGAACCGGCCGCTTCGGCCGCAGCCAGCATGTTGCGGTCGAGTACGGTTCCGGCACCGGTCACCAGCTCCGGACGCTGTTCGCGCAGGATCTGAATTGCTTTTAGGCCGAACTGTGAACGCAGGGTCACTTCCAGCGCGGTCAGACCACCGGCGGCCAGGGCGTCGGCCAGCGGCAGCACGTCCTGTTCACGGGCGATGGTGATCACCGGCAGGATCCGCGCCTTGGCGCAGAGGCTGTCGATCAGGGCAACTTTGTCCGCCATGGAAACGGTCGGGGATGGGGTTGTCATAGCGGCTGTTCCTTGGCTCATGGGCACCAGTAAATCTCTAACGTAGGTTGCAGAAACGCGCGAACCGGCATGGCGGCGACGTCGTTGGATGCCAGTGCGGCATTCAGGGTGGTCAGTTTCGACTGACCGGAAATCGACAGAATCTTGTGCTTCGCCGAAGCCAGCAGCGCCCGGCTCATGGTCAGGCGTTGACGCGGTACGCTCGGCGCCAGCATCGGCCAGCACCGACGAGTGCCATCGACTTGCAGGGCTTCAGCCAGGTTCGGACTGTCCGGGAACAACGAGGCGGTGTGGCCGTCATCGCCCATGCCCAGCACCAGCACGTCGATGGGCGGCAACTCGGCGAGCAACCGATCGGCCTGTTCCGCAGCCTGCTCGACGTTGGCCGCCGCGCTGTAAAGGCTGAGGAACTGCGCCTTGGCTGCCGGGCCCTTGAGCAGATACTGCTTGAGCAGACCAGCGTTGCTGTCGGCGTGTTCAACCGGCACCCAGCGTTCGTCGGCCAAGGTCACGACGACCTTCGACCAGTCCAGTTCCTGCTTGGCCAGGTGCTGGAAGAACGCCACCGGGCTACGGCCGCCGGACACCACCAACACAGCGTTGCCGCGCGCCGCCAGTGCATCGCTCAACTGCTGGGCGACATTCAGCGCCAGACCTTCGGCGAGCAACACTGGGCTCTTGAATTCGTGGGCATTTACGCCCGCGGGCAGTTTCACATCAGATATCGCCATACCACGACCTCCCGTCCCGCGTGATCAATGCAATGGAGCTCATCGGCCCCCACGACCCGGCCGCATACGGCTTAGGCGCGTCACCGGATTTTTTCCACCCGGCGATCAACTGGTCACACCATTTCCACGCGGCTTCGATTTCATCTTTACGGACAAACAGGTTCTGATTGCCGTTCATCACTTCCAGCAGCAACCGCTCGTAGGCGTCGGGGATCCGCGCGCTGCGCCAAGTGTCGGAGAAATTCAGCTGCAACGGGCCGCTGCGCAGCTGCATGCCCTTGTCCAGGCCTTGATCCTTGGTCATCACCCGCAGGGAAATCCCTTCGTCCGGTTGCAGGCGGATGATCAGTTTGTTGCTGATCTGCAGGCGCTGCTCCGGGGCGAAGATGTAGTGCGATGGTTCCTTGAAGTGGATGACGATCTGCGACAGCTTCTGCGGCATGCGCTTGCCGGTGCGCAGGTAAAACGGCACGCCAGCCCAGCGCCAGTTACGGATGTCGGCACGCAGGGCGACGAAGGTTTCGGTGTCGCTCTGGGTGTTGGAATTCGGTTCTTCCAGATAGCCCGGTACGGATTTGCCTTCGCTGTGGCCGGCAATATATTGGCCGCGCACCACTTGAGTGGTCAGGCCTTCCGGACTGATCGGCGCCAGGGCCTTGAGCACTTTCACTTTTTCGTCACGGATGCTGTCGGCGGACAGGTCGGCCGGCGGGTCCATGGCGATCAGGCAAAGCAGTTGCAGCAAGTGGTTCTGGATCATGTCGCGCAGCTGGCCGGCCTTGTCGAAATAGCCCCAGCGGCCTTCGATACCGACCTTCTCGGCCACGGTGATTTCCACGTGGGAGATGTAATGCTGGTTCCACTGGGTTTCGAACAGGCTGTTGGCGAAACGCAGGGCGATCAGGTTCTGGACGGTCTCTTTGCCCAAGTAGTGGTCGATGCGGTAGGTGCGGTTCTCCGGAAAGAACTGCGCCACGGCGTCGTTGACCTTGCGCGAGGATTCAAGGTCGGAGCCGATCGGTTTTTCCAGCACCACGCGGGTGTTTTCGGCCAGACCGACGTTCGCCAGATTCTCGCAGATCGCGCCGTACACCGCCGCCGGAGTGGCGAAGTAGGCAATCATGCGTTGTGTGTTGCCGGCCAGTTCGGCCAGCGCCACGTAATCTTCAGCCTTGAGGAAGTCGACGTGCAGGTAGGTCAGGCGCGCCAGAAAGCGCTCGGCCACGGCCTCGTCCAGTTCCTTGCCCACATAGCGGCGCAGTTCGGCGGCAATGAATGCCATGTGCTGCTGCTCGGTGCCTTCTTCACGGGCCAGCGCGATAATACGCGTGTCCTCGTGCAGCAGGCCGGCGCCATCCAGGTGGTATAGGGCAGGAAACAGCTTGCGCAGGGCCAGATCGCCCAGGGCGCCGAACAAGGCGAAGGTGCACGGTTCAACCGTAATCGAAGGCATGATGTTTGTTCTTTTATCAAGTTAAGCTACAAATACCTTTTTTCAAGGCATCACTCAAGGGAAAATGTAGTAATAACCACAACATTTTCGCAAAATACAGATTCCGAGTGGTGGTCGGTCGGAGCCATCAGTAGGATAGGCCACCGTCACGGGCCACATCAAAGGCCCAATTTGCATAGCCGCGCGCTTATCGGCGCCGGTGAATCTAGGAAATCCATATGGACCGCGTGCGAAATTTACTGGAACAGATCCAGAGTCGCCTTGAAGAGCTGAACAAGGCCGAACGCAAAGTCGCCGAAGTGATCCTGCTTAACCCACAGCAGGCCACCCGCTTCAGCATCGCCGCCCTCGCCCAGGCCGCTTCGGTCAGTGAACCGACGGTCAACCGTTTCTGCCGTTCATTCGGCGT
This sequence comes from Pseudomonas sp. R38(2017), assembly GCF_002112395.1. Taxonomy (NCBI): domain Bacteria; kingdom Pseudomonadati; phylum Pseudomonadota; class Gammaproteobacteria; order Pseudomonadales; family Pseudomonadaceae; genus Pseudomonas; species Pseudomonas sp. R38(2017). The sequence continues at coordinate 254,721 of NZ_NEHN01000001.1, read as the reverse complement.
CAGCGGCTACCCCGAACTCAAGCTGCAACTAGCCCAGAGCCTGGCCAGCGGCGCAGCGTATGTCAGCCGTGCAGTGGAAGCTGACGACAATCCCGAAGCCTACACACAGAAAATTTTCGGCAGCGCCATCGCCTCCCTGGACAGCGCTTGCCAGGCACTGGACCCGAATCTGATCAGCCGCGCCGTCGACCTGTTGATCCAGGCCCGGCAGATTCACTTCTTCGGCCTCGGCGCCTCGGCCCCGGTGGCTTTGGACGCACAGCACAAGTTCTTCCGTTTCAACCTGGCCGTCACCGCCCACGCCGATGTGCTGATGCAACGAATGATTGCTTCGGTGGCGCACACCGGCGAGTTGTTCGTGATCATTTCCTACACCGGTCGCACCCGCGAGCTGGTGGAAGTGGCGCGCATCGCCCGGGAAAACGGCGCTTCGGTACTCGGCCTGACCGCCGAGAACTCGCCACTGGCCAAGGCCAGCACCCTGAGCTTGAATATTCCGTTGCCGGAAGACACCGACATCTACATGCCAATGACTTCACGGATCATTCAGTTGACGGTGCTGGATGTGTTGGCGACTGGCATGACGCTGCGTCGCGGGGTGGATTTCCAGCCGCATCTGCGCAAGATCAAAGAAAGCTTGAATGCTAGCCGGTATCCGGTGGGTGACGAGTTCAACTAGTTCGTGCTGATCGCTCCCACGCTTGCGCGTGGGAGCGATGACTAAGCAGCAGCCCAAGCCTGCAAACTCAAATGCGCCTTTTCCCCCGGCGCCAGATGCAAGCTGTCGGTCCCCCCCGCCGCTGCTTCAACGCAGACAAATTCCGAGATCTCATCCCAGCTCACGCCCAGCAGCGGCCGCGCCCCCGGATGCCAGACCACCGTGTCCGCACTCTCGCCGGTATCGATGCACAGTTCGCGCTGCCAGGCGTGATCCTTGAGCTGTAATTCACCGTCGTGCTGGAACACGCGCTGACAGCCGCCATCGACCCGCAACTCGCCTTCCTGCTGACAGACTTCACGGTTCAGCTGGTCGTAACCCTGCGCCCCTTCGAGCCCAGACAGCGCTATCTCACTTACATCGCCAATACGCCAGTAAGCGTGCAAAGCCTGGCTCAACTGGCACGGCATGTCGTCCTGATGCTCGGTGCTCAGGCGCAATTCCATGCGTTCACCCAGGTGCGCGTGCAGGTCCACCTGCCAATCGCACAGCTGCAATTGCCAGTGCAGGCGCACGCCGTCATCGGCGGTACTGCTGTCGAGCAGTTTCCAGTCCAGCAATCGCGCCCAGCCATGGGACGGCCATGCGTTTTCACTCGGATGGCGGCCATACCACGGCCAGCAAACCGGTACACCGCCACGGATCGCGCCGACATGCGGCCACTTCGCCGCGCACCACAACCACGGCTTTTGTCCGCGCGGCTGAAAGTGCAGCAATTGCGCACCCTGACGACTGAACACCGCCTGACACAGCGGATGGTCGATCACCAGCACATCGCGCATCTGATAGCGCTCCCAGGCGAACACCGGTCGTTCGCGCAAGGATTTGAAGAAGCGTTGCAGCGGATGCTCATGCATGGGCCACGGTTCCAGATTCAACTTTCATGGGCTGCGACACCCCCTTCCAAAAAAAAGCGGACAGCCTGGGCTGTCCGCAAATATGCGCACATAGAGAGGAGCTTATCGCAGACGCGTTAGAACGTAGACTGAATTTTCAAGCCAGCGACCAATGCGTTGTCCACTTGATCCACGCCACCCGGGTGAGTGATGTATTGCAGGTTCGGACGCACGGTCAGCCAGTTGGTAACGTGGAAGCCGTAGTTGATCTCGTAGTTGTATTCGGTCTCGCGAATCGGCGAAAACACCGGATTGTCGTAGTCCGAAACACCGTTGGAAGCATTCAGCAGCTCGGCGTTTTTCTTCACGTCGTCGTTGACATGGATACGCGCCGCGCCGATACCGACGTCATCCTTCGGACGGGCGTCGAACGGGCCTTTGTAGACAAACATCACCGACTGGTAGTTGTCGATGAAGTTGGTGTCCTTGTCATGGAACGTGGCGTTGGCCGCGATGTTCAGACCACGGGAAGCGTCGCCGTTGTGGCTGGTGAGTTGCTGTTGCGCAACGAACCAGTAGCCGTGCTTGCTGCTGTGGGTGCGGTAGGCATTGCCGGTGGTTGCTGCGTCGTTGCCGTTGATGTCTTCGCGGACGTCTGCGGCATCAGCCGTGCTCTTGTAGTAACCGACGCGGTATTCGCCCGGCAGGCTGTTGACCTTCGGCGACCAGACCAGTTCGACCGGCAGCACAGTACCGGCGGTGCCGCTGCCGCTGAGCTTGAAGCCGTTGCCGTGTTCCAGCTGCGACGGGTTCTGGTTGTACGCGCCGATCTGCGCGTAGAGCTCGTCGTTGATGTTGTACTTCACGCGGATTGCGGCCTGGCTGACGGGCCAGTTGTACCAGATGTTGGTCGCCCAGTTACCGACCTGCGAGCCGCAGAACGCCAGGTTCTGGAAGTCGCACGGGAAGGTGTTGAAGTCTTCGCCCTCACCGAAGTAACCAGCCTTGACGTCGAGCTTGTTGTCAAAGAACTGGTGCTGAATCCACAGCTGGGTCAGACGCACCATGTGGCCACGACCGTAGACTTCCTGCGAGGAAGACAGGGTGCCGGCACGCGGGTCGCCAACGCGGTCGTTGGAGATGTTCTGACCGTTACGGTTGGTCAGCTGGATCTTGGCCTGAGTGTTGTCCCAGCCCCAGAGTTTTTGCAGGTCCAGAGCCACGCCCAGACCGAACTGGTCGCTGTAGCGGCCGGTCTTGTCGTCGTTGTAGCCGCCGTGCAGGTTGGCGCCCATTTCCCCAACGTAGTCAGCCTTGATATCGATGCCTTGCTCGATCAGCTTGGTCCGCTCACCACCCCAGTCGCCCGTCATCCATTTGGAATCGGAGCTGAATGCATCGGCGGCCATGGCATTGCCGGCCAGGACCAATGCGGCCGCGGCTGACACTTGGCAGATCAACCGGGCATTGACGTGTTTCTTTTTCATCCCTACATCCTCGTCTTTATTGTTATTAACTGTTTTTTTCCAACGCGGTTTACATCCCCTGCGCAAATGAGCCTGTTGCAGGCTCACTCCCGCATTGATTTCTTACCGACCCTTGAACTGAGCAACATTGGCGCTGTGCGCTTCGGTCTTCGGCAGACCGGCAACCCCCAGGCGCTCGCCGCTCTTGGCATCGAACAGCAGCACTTTCGACGGATCGAATTGCAGGGTCAGGGTCTCGCCCACCTGCGGCGCCACGTCCGGCGCCAGTCGGCAGCAGACCTTGGTGTCGTTGAGGTTGACGAACACGAGGGTGTCCGGACCGGTCGGCTCGGTGACCTGCACTTCAGCCTTGATACTCGGCAGGCCGTTGCCCTCGCCGTTGGCCAGAGCGATCTGCTCCGGGCGCAGGCCGAGGATCACTTCGCGGTCTTCGAGACCGGCGTCCTGCATCGCCATCGGCAACTCGCAACGGGCCTGGCCGCTGTCCAGCAGCGCCACCAGACGACCGTCCTTGCGTTGCAGACGCAGCGGAATGAAGTTCATCGGCGGCGAACCGATGAAGCTCGCCACGAACAGGTTGGCCGGGTCGTTGTAGATCTCTTTCGGCGTACCGAACTGCTGGATGATGCCGTCCTTCATCACCGCCACTTTGTCGCCCAGAGTCATCGCTTCGATCTGGTCGTGGGTCACGTAGACCGTGGTGGTTTTCAGGCGCTGGTGCATCAGTTTCATTTCGGTGCGCATCTCGACGCGCAGCTTGGCGTCGAGGTTGGACAGCGGTTCGTCGAACAGATAGATCTTTGGTCGACGTGCCAGTGCACGGCCCATCGCCACGCGCTGTTGCTGACCACCGGAGAGCTGGCCCGGCTTGCGGTTGAGCAGGTGCTCGATCTGCAGCAGCTTGGCCACGCGGGCGACTTCTTCGTCGATGGCCGACTGGCTCATCTTGCGGATCTTCAGACCGAACTCGATGTTCTCGCGCACACTCATGGTCGGGTACAGCGCGTAGGACTGGAACACCATGGCGATGTCGCGATCTTTCGGGCTCATGCCGCTGACGTCCTGATCACCGATCATGATCGCGCCGCCGGTGATGGTTTCCAGGCCGGCGATGCAGTTCATCAGTGTCGACTTGCCGCAGCCCGAAGGCCCGACAAGGATCAGGAACTCACCGTCCTTGATCGACAGTTCGATGTTCTTCAGGGTGTCCGGCAGGCCGGCACCGTAGGTCTTGTTTACATTGCGAAGTTCGAGCGTAGCCATGATTACCCCTTGACTGCGCCGGCCGTCAGCCCGCGCACGAAATACTTGCCTGCGACCACATAGACCAGCAGGGTCGGCAGCCCGGCGATCATCGCCGCCGCCATGTCCACGTTGTATTCCTTGGCCCCGGTACTGGTGTTGACCAGGTTGTTCAGCGCCACCGTGATCGGTTGCGAATCACCGCTGGAGAACACCACGCCGAACAGGAAGTCGTTCCAGATCTGGGTGAACTGCCAGATCAGGCAGACCATGATGATCGGGGTGGACATCGGCAGGATGATCTGGCGGAAGATCGTGAAGAACCCCGCGCCATCGAGACGTGCCGCCTTGATCAGCGCATCCGGAATGCTCACGTAGTAGTTACGGAAAAACAGTGTGGTGAACGCCAGACCGTAGACCACGTGAATGAACACAAGGCCGGTGGTGGTGCTCGCCAGGCCCATTTTGCCGAGGGTGAACGACGCCGGCAGCAGCACGGTCTGGAACGGTAGGAAGCAGCCGAACAACAGCAGACCGAAGAACAGCTGCGAACCCCTGAAGCGCCAGAACGACAGCACATAACCGTTCAACGCACCGATGGCGGTGGAGATGATTACGGCCGGAACGGTGATCTTGATCGAGTTCCAGAAGTAGCCGTCAACGGTCGCCCAGGCTTTCACCCAGCCGATGCCGCTGACCACGGTCGGCCAGCTCAGAAGGTTGCCGGTGGAGATGTCTTCCGGGGTCTTGAAACTGGTCAACAGCATGACCACCAGCGGTACCAGATACAGCAGGACCGCGAGGATCAGCACCGCGTAGATCGCGATGCGACTCAGGCTGATAGAAGGTTTGGCAGCGAGACTAGTCATGACGCTTGGTCCTCAGCTCGGAGTACAGGTAAGGCACGATGATCGCGAGGATCGCACCGAGCATAAGAATCGCACTGGCCGAGCCCATGCCCATCTGCCCACGGCTGAACGTGAACGAGTACATGAACATCGCCGGCAGGTCGGAGGAATAACCCGGGCCGCCGGCCGTCATGGCCGCCACCAGGTCGAAACTCTTGATCGCGATGTGCGCCAGGATCATCACTGCACTGAAGAACACCGGACGCAGGCTAGGCAGCACCACTTTCCAGTAGATGCGCGGCATGCTCGCGCCGTCGATCTGGGCGGCACGGATGATCGATTGATCGACGCCACGCAGACCGGCGAGGAACATCGCCATGATGAAGCCCGAAGCTTGCCAGACCGCTGCGATCACCAGGCAATACACCACGCGATCCGGGTCGATCAGCCAGTCGAGACGGAAGCCTTCCCAGCCCCAGTCCCGCAGCAATTTGTCCAGGCCCATGCCCGGGTTGAGCAGCCATTTCCATGCGGTACCGGTGACGATCATCGAGAGCGCCATCGGGTACAGGTAAATGGTGCGGATGAAGCCTTCACGACGGATTTTCTGGTCGAGGAAAATCGCCAGTGTCACGCCGATTACCAGGGTGATGCCGATGAACATGCCGCCGAACACGGCCAGGTTCTTGCTCGCCACCCACCAGCGGTCGTTGTCGAACAGCCGCGCGTATTGCGCCAGGCCTGCCCACTTGTAGTTCGGCAGGAAGGTCGACGTGGTGAACGACAGGACAAACGTCCAGAGGATATAGCCATAGAAGCCCACCAGAACAATGAACATGCTCGGCGCCAGCACCAGTTTCGGTAGCCAGCGCTGCAATGCGTCGAACGGCGAGGCCTTGCTGAACACAGCAACAGAACTCATGGGAAGATCCAGTAAAGAAAATGAAGGACCGCTGCAAGCTCCCAGCCCCAAGCCGATGCGCGACTTGAAGCTGGCAACTGCTCTACGCCGGTGTTACTTGGCAGCCTTGATGGCGGTGCCGAGTTTCTTCGCAGCGTCGGCCGGGTCGGCTTTCGGGTCGTTGATGTAGTTGGTCACGACATCGAAGAACGCACCCTGTACGGCCAGCGTGGTCGCCATGTTGTGCGCCATGCTCGGCTGCAGGCCGCCGGTCTTGGCGTCTGCCAGGAAGTCCTTCGCAGCGGTCTGGGCGCAGGAGTCGAAACCGTACTTGCCCATGTCGGCGAGCATGTCGTTGCGCACCGGGATCGAGCCCTTGTTGATGCTGAAGACTTTCTGGAAGTTTTCACCCAGCACGACTTTGGCGATGTCCTGCTGACCGGCCGCGGTGCCCGCGTCCTTCTGCTTGAACACGGCCAGCGAGTCGATGTTGTAGGTGAACGCCTTGTCGGTGCCCGGGAAGGCTACGCACTCGTAATCCTTGCCGGCAACTTTCTTGGCGGCGGTCCATTCGGACTTGGCCCAGTCACCCATGATCTGCATGCCGGCCTTGCCGTTGATGACCTTGGCCGCTTCGAGGTTCCAGTCCTGGCCTTTACCGTCGACGTCCATGTAGGTCGCGACTTTCTTCAGCTCGGTCAGGGCCTTGACCATTTCCGGACCAGTCAGGGCAGCGTTGTCCAGGTCGACCAGGGCTTTCTTGTAACCATCAACGCCCATCACCGACAGCACGACCGCTTCGAAAACGGTGCTGTCCTGCCAAGGCTGACCGCCGTGGGCCAGCGGGATGAAGCCCGCAGCCTTCAGCTTGTCGCCGGCGGCGTAGAACTCTTCGAGGGTGGTCGGGGCTTTGGCGATACCGGCTTTCTTGAAGACTTCCGGATTGATCCACAGCCAGTTCACCCGGTGAATGTTCACCGGCACGGCCACGTAATCACCTTCGAACTTCACGGTGTCGGAGACTTTCTTGTCGAGCAGGCTGTCCCACTTCTCGGACTTGGAAACGTCCTTCAGGACGTCAGTGTCGAGCAGACCGGTCGACGCCCATTCCTGGATGTCCGGGCCTTTGATCTGGGCCACACCCGGCGGGTTGCCGGCGACGGCGCGGCTTTTCAGCACAGTCATGGCAGTCGCACCGCCACCACCGGCGACAGCGCCGTCTTTCCAGGTGAAACCGTCTTTTTCCACTTGTGCCTTGAGCACATCGACGGCGGCTTTTTCGCCACCGGACGTCCACCAATGCACGACTTCCACCGAACCTTTGGATTCGGCAGCGGAAACACTCAGGGGCAGCACAGCGAGCGGGAACAGGGAGGCGACAGAAATGACAGTAGCGAGGCGAGAAATCGCATTCATCTGAGATGTACCTTTCTTGTTGTTATGCATGCAAGTCTGGTGCTTGCGCTGCACTCGAGTTTAAACAGAGCGTTTCCCCTCGCAGGTAACGAAGGGATGCGCAAATGTCACTGCATGGTTACACAGGAACGGGGCGGGACAACTGTGCCAGCGCAGTCGCCATGCTCGGTGCCTGCGGCAGGCGCGGGATCAGCACCGCCTGCCAGGCGTGATACAGATCCGGTTTGCCCGCCCAGATATCGGCACTTGGACGGTTCTGCGGATCGAGTTCGTGATGCCAGCTGCCGTCGCAGCGATCGATGAAATTCGCTTCGCAGAATTCCCAGAATAGCCGGTACCAGGTTTCGTACTGCGCATCGCCGGTGCGTTTGAGCAAGGCACTGGCGGCGGCGCTGGCTTCGGCATGGGTCCAGTGCAGGCGGTGGCGCACCACGGCTTTGTTGTCCCAGTCGAGGGTATAGACGATGCCCGGAGCGCCATCGACGTCCCAGCCATAACGGCAGTTGCTCTCGAACAGCTTTTGCGCATCAGTGGCCAGCCAGCCGGGTGTGAGCATGCCGGCCTGGACCCGCGCCGCTTCGAGGTGCAGGAGCAGGCGCGCCCACTCGAAACCGTGGCCCGGCGTGGTGCCGTAGGGGCGGAAGCCGTCAGCGGGATTGTCATGGTTGTATTCGCGCAGTGGCTGCCAGTGGCGGTCGAAATGCTCGATCACCAGATAGTCATTGGCGGCGGCGTGACCGTGAATCACCCGTTCAACGATGCGCTGCGCACGCACCAGCCAGCGCGGATCTTCGTTGACATCGGCCAGCGCGAGGAACGCTTCGGTGGCGTGCATGTTGCTGTTGGCGCCGCGATAGGCTTCTTCTTCGCTCCAGTCGCGGTTGAAGAATTCGCGCATGGCGCCCTCTTCTTCGCTCCAGAAATAGGTGTCGATTATATCGATGGCGTCATCCAGCAACGCCTGGGCGCCGGGACGTTGGGCGACCACAGCGGAGCTGGCAGCGAGGGCCACGAAAGCATGTAGATAAGCGTTCTTGCCGGTGTTGCCGTCACGGTGTTCGGCAACCGCAAACCAGCCGCCATGCAGTGCATCGCGCAACGGGCCGCGCAACGCCTGGACGCCGTGATCGACCAGTTCGGCAAACCCCGGCAGGCCCTGAATATGGGCCATGGCGAAGCTATGGGTCATGCGCGCGGTGTTCATGGTTTCGGCTTGCGCGCCAACCTGGAGCTGGCCGCGCTCATCAAGATTGCCGAAGCCTTCGGGCAATCGTGAAGCCTTGGCAAATGCCAGCAGGCGCAGGCCTTCGTCGGCGAGCCATTGCTGGTGGGCAGGGGCATTCAGCCAACTGCTGAAGCCCGGATTGAAGTGATCCATGGAAGGCCTTTTTTGTTGTTATGACTGCGGGCAGTCTAAACAACGGGCCGAGGTGGGCTTGTAACGAAGGGGGCGGGTTTTGTCACCGATCGGTGACATTCAGATCAATCCGCCGAACGCGGCAATTGCAGGGTCACACGCAATCCGCCTTCGCGAAGATTCTGCAACGTCACTTCCCCCCCATGGCTATGGGCAATGTTGCGGGCGATCCCCAATCCAAGCCCATAACCCTGCTGCTGCCCCGCCAAACGGAAGTGCGGTTCAAACACCTGCTCCAGCCGCTGCTCGGGCACACCTGGCCCTTCGTCGTCGACATGCAGCACGAACGCACTCTCATCGTCATCGATATGCAGATGAGCTTTCTGCCCGTACTTCAGTGCATTGTCGATCAGGTTGCCGATACAGCGCTTGAGCGCCAATGGCTTGCCCGGATACGCCGCTAACGCCCGTCCCTGCTGGGTTACACGGCCATTGCCGTTGGGCGCCAGATACGGCTCCACCAGGCAGTCGAGCACATGATTGAGATCCACCGGCTCAATGTTTTCGTGGATGTCGGTGTCTTTGACGCATTGCAGCGCACCCTTGACCAGCAGCTCCAGCTCATCCAGGTCACGGCCAAACTTGGTTTGCAGTTGTTCGTCTTCGAGCAGTTCGACCCGCAGACGCAGGCGGGTGATCGGGGTACGCAGATCATGGGAAATCGCGCTGAACAACTGGCTGCGCTCGGTGAGGTAACGGCTGATGCGCTCGCGCATGGTGTTGAAGGCACGGCCCACTTCCACCACTTCGCTGCCGCCGCCCTCGGCCACCGGCTCGACGTCGGCGCCGAGCGACAAGTCCCGAGCCGCCCGCGCCAGGCGCTTGAGCGGCCGGCTCTGCCAGTGCACCAACAGACCGATGAACAGCAACAGAAATCCGCTGGTGAACACAATGAACCAAACCTGCTGGGTCGGCAGGCCCTGCTCTTCAAGACTGGTGTAGGGCTCGGGCAACAGCGAGGCGATGTACAGCCATTCACCGGGCGCCAACTGGATCTGGGTCACCAGCACCGGCGGATTCACCGGTTCCAGCGTCAACGCGTAATGCGCCCAGGAGCGTGGCAACTCATCGAGTTTCAACCCCGCATTGAAGATCCGCAGGTCATCGGGGCTGACGAAGGTCACCAGAATGTCGGTGTCCTGACCCAACGACTGACGCAGCACTTCATCCACCGCTTGCAACACGGCAGCCTTGCGCGGCGTAACCGGCAACACTTCCATGCCCAGCGGTTTGTCGTTCAGCGTCACCACAAATCGGGTGCCGCCCATGCTGCGCAACTGATCGAGCACCAACGGCCGATAGGCCACCGGCAACGAGCGGAAATAGCTGACGCTGGCGGTCATCGAATGGGCCAGGCTGCGGGCGCTGGTGACCAGGCCTTCGAGCTGCGTCGCACGCAATTGGGACACCCAGATCACGCTGGACAGCGTCTGGGCGAACAACACCGCGAGCAACGTCAGCAGCAGCATCCGCCCAAGCAGTGAACGCGGCATCGGCAATTTGCGTGCGGTGTTGCGCAGGAACTCAGTGACCATTGCCGGCAACCACGTTGGCTGCCAGTTGGTAGCCGCTGCCACGCACGGTGCGGATCAGCCGTGGCGGCTTTTCGGTGTCGCGCAGACGCTGGCGCAGACGGCTGACGGCCATGTCGACGATGCGGTCGAGGGGCATCAGGTCGCGGCCACGGGTGGCGTTGCCGATGGTGTCGCGGTCGAGGATTTCCTGAGGGTGATCGAGGAACAGTTTCAGCAGGGCGAAGTCGGCGCCGGACAGAATCACTTCCTCGCCGTCGGTGTGAAACAGTCGATGGCTGACCATGTCCAGCCGCCATTCATCGAACGCCAGCACTTCACTGCCGCCGCGTTCCTGACCGAACTGGGCGCGACGCAGCAGGGCCTTGATCCGGGCTTGCAGTTCGCGGGGGCTGAAAGGTTTGCCGAGGTAATCGTCGGCGCCGAGTTCCAGACCAATGACCCGGTCGGCTTCGTCGGAACTGGCGGTGAGCATGATGATCGGCACCTGGGCCTGACGCGGATGCTGGCGCACCCAGCGGCACAGGCTGAAGCCGTCTTCATCGGGCAGCATCACATCGAGGATCACCAGATCGCTCGGCGCCTCGTTCAGCGCCTGACGAAAACCGGCGCCATCCGCCGTGGCCCGTACCTGAAAACCCGCGCGGGTCAGGTAGGTCTCCAGCAACTCGCGTATCTCCTGGTCGTCATCGACCAACAAAATCGACTTGTTGACTGAGCTCACTTCGAAGGCATCCTTGTTGTTGGAATTGGGCGGATTATGCCTGATGTGTTGATTGTTCCCACGCTCGGCGTGGGAATGATCATTTACCGGATTGTTCGAGCGCCACTCCTGCACCGACGAGCCCCGAGTACGGCGCCGTCACCAGCCACACCGGAATCCCCTTGAAGTAATCGCTCATGCAGCCCTTGTCGGCGAAGCTGCGGGCGAAACCGCTTTCGAGGAAGAAATCGGCGAAACGCGGAATCACGCCGCCCACGATGTACACCCCGCCACGGCCGCCAACGGTCAGCACGTTGTTGCCGGCCACGCGACCGAGCCAGCAGCAGAATTGCTCCAGCACTTCCAGGGCAATCGGGTCGCCCGCAAGCCCCGCCGCAGTGATGGCTTCCGGCGTGTCGAGTTTCGGTTCATGCCCGTCCACCGCGCAGATCGCCCGGTACACCCGCGGCAAGCCGCCGCCGCTCAACGCGGTTTCCGCACTGACGTGGCCGATTTCGTTGTAGATGTGCTGCCAGAGCTGGGTTTCGCGCGGGCTGCTCAGCGGCAGATCAACGTGACCGCCCTCTCCCGGCAACGCGGCGAACCGCCCTTCACCGAGATCAAGCAACGTGCCGACGCCCAGGCCGGTGCCCGGGCCGATGACCACTGCAGGGCGCAATGGCTCCGGCTCGCCTTCGCAGACCACGCGGAATTCGCCGGGCTGCAAACGGGTCATGCCCAGTGCCATGGCCGAGAAGTCATTGACCAGCAGCAATTGCTCGACCTGCAGCGTCTGGCAGAACGCCTTGCGGCTCAGACGCCAGTGGTTGTTGGTGAACTTGAAATCATCGCCGCTCACCGGACCTGCCACCGACAGGCACACCGAACCGATGGCGCCAGGCGCCAGGCCGAGCCCGCTCAGATAGAGGCTGATCGCCTCTTCCGGGCTGGCATGGTCGGCGGTGGCCAGCACCTGCACCGATTCGAGCTGCTGATCTTTCCACAACGCGAACCGCGCGTTGGTACCTCCGATGTCACCGACCAAAGCCAGTTTCAATTAAGCGTCTCCAGGGCAGAAGTGAAGGCGCTGGCGCCCTGCTCTGCCGAGCTGAAGGCCAAACGCATGAAGCCAAACAGTTCGCGACCGCTGCCGATGTTGTTGCCCAACAGGCCTTTGGCGGGTTCGCGCGCTGCGAATTCGGCGGCGTCCACCTTGAGTTCCAAAATGCCTTTGACGCCATCGACGCGGATGATATCGCCCTCTTGCACGCGCGCCAAAGCGCCGCCCACATAAGCTTCCGGACTGACGTGGATCGCCGCCGGGATTTTCCCCGACGCGCCGGACATCCGCCCGTCAGTCACCAGCGCAACCTTGAAGCCGCGATCCTGCAGCACGCCAAGGAACGGCGTCATCTTGTGCAGCTCCGGCATGCCGTTGGAACGCGGGCCCTGGAAGCGCATCACCGCGACGAAATCCTTCTCCAGAAGACCGGCCTTGAAGGCGTCGGCCAGATCCTGTTGATCCTGGAACACCATGGCCGGTGCTTCGACGATCTGGTTTTCCAGCGCGACGGCGGACACTTTCATCACGCCACGACCGAGGTTGCCTTCCATCACCCGCAAGCCGCCCTCTGCCGAGAACGCACGGGCCACCGGACGCAGGATGTTTTCGTCGAGGCTTTCGGTCGGGCCTTCGCGCCACACCAGTTTGCCGTTATCGAGGAACGGCTCCTTGGTGTACTGGCTCAAACCATGGCCGAGCACGGTGTTGACGTCTTCGTGCAACAAACCGGCTTCGAGCAGTTCGCGGATCAGGAACGACATGCCGCCGGCGGCCTGGAAGTGGTTGATGTCAGCCTTGCCGTTCGGGTAGACGTGGCTCAGGGTCGGTACGACTTCGGAGAGGTCGGCCATGTCCTGCCAGGTCAGTTGAATGCCCGCCGCCATGGCGATGGCCGGCATGTGCAGGGTGTGGTTGGTCGAGCCGCCGGTGGCGTGCAGCGCGACGATCGAGTTGACCAGCGCCTTCTCGTCGACGATTTCGCCGATCGGCAGGAAGTTGCCGTTCTGTTTGGTCAGGCGGGTGACCTGATGCGCGGCTTCGCGGGTCAGGGCTTCACGCAGCGGCGTGTTCGGGTTGACGAAAGAGGCGCCCGGCAAGTGAAGGCCCATGACTTCCATCAGCAACTGGTTGGTGTTGGCGGTGCCGTAGAACGTGCAGGTGCCCGGGCTGTGGTAGGACTTCATTTCCGATTCCAGCAGCTCTTCGCGGGTCGCCTTGCCTTCGGCGTACTTCTGCCGCACGTCGGCTTTTTCCTTGTTGGAAATCCCCGAGACCATCGGCCCGCCCGGAACGAAAATCGTCGGCAGGTGACCGAAACGCAGCGAGCCCATCATCAGGCCCGGCACGATCTTGTCGCAGATGCCGAGCATCAACGCGCCGTCGAACATGTTGTGGGACAGCGCCACCGCCGTCGACATGGCGATCACTTCGCGGCTCGGCAGGCTCAGTTCCATGCCCGGCTCGCCTTGGGTCACGCCGTCGCACATCGCAGGTGTGCCGCCGGCGAACTGACCAACCGAGCCGATTTCGCGCAGGGCGTTCTTGATCTGTTCCGGGAAGACTTCGTACGGCTGGTGCGCCGAGAGCATGTCGTTATACGACGAAACAATGGCGATGTTCGCCGAGTTCATCATCCGCAGGCTGTGCTTGTCTTCGCTGCCACACCCGGCCACACCGTGGGCGAAGTTGGCGCATTGCAGCTTGCCGCGCATCGGCCCGTCAGTTGCAGCGCCGCGAATCAGCGCAAGGTAAGCCTGACGCGTGGCGCGGCTGCGGGCGATAAGCCGTTCGGTGACCTCAAGAACGCGGGGATGCATGTTTAGAACTCCAGGCTAACGGATGTGGCGACCTGATTGTCTATGCTGATCAAAAGCCCGTTCGCGTGGGATGACGAGCGGTTTTCTTGATCATTCGGACCAGTTGATTCAGGTCACTCGTTGTAGATAAAACAAAATATTGCCACTAAAAAGGCTTGTTTTCTATTTTTATGCGAATAATCTTGTAATTCCAACAACAAAACGACGGCGGCGCTGTTCAATGACTCTTCGAATCGCAATCAATGGTTTTGGCCGCATCGGCCGTAATGTCCTGCGCGCACTGTATACCCAAGGCTATCGACAGGATTTGCAGATCGTCGCCATCAACGATCTGGGCGACAGCGCGATCAATGCGCATCTGCTCAAGTACGACACCGTTCATGGCACATTCGACGCCGAAGTTGTTCATGACAACGAGAGCCTTACCGTCAACGGCGACCGCATTTCGGTCAGCGCCATCCGCAACCCGGCCGACCTGCCATGGGCCGCGGAAAAGATTGATGTGGTGTTCGAATGCACCGGTCTGTTCACCGACCGGGCCAAAGCCGCCGCGCATATTACCGCCGGCGCACGCAAAGTGATTATCTCGGCCCCGGCCAAAGGCGCCGATGCCACCGTCGTTTATGGTGTGAACCACGACATTCTGCGCCAGTCGCACCAGATCATTTCCAACGCGTCGTGCACCACTAACTGCCTGGCGCCGGTGGCCCAGGTGCTGCACCGCGAACTGGGCATCGAAAGCGGTCTGATGACCACGATTCACGCCTACACCAACGACCAGAACCTGACCGACGTCTATCACACCGACCCGTACCGCGCCCGCTCCGCCACGCAGAATATGATCCCGAGCAAGACCGGCGCCGCCGAAGCCGTGGGCCTGGTGCTGCCGGAACTGGCGGGCAAGTTGACCGGCATGGCCGTGCGCGTGCCGGTGATCAATGTGTCGCTGGTTGACCTGACCGTGCAGTTGAAGCGCGAAGCCTCGGCCGATGAAGTCAACGCGCTGATGAAAGCCGCGAGCCAGCACTCGAAAATCCTCGGTTACAACACCCTGCCGCTGGTATCGAGCGACTTCAACCACAACCCGCTGTCGTCGATTTTCGACGCCAACCACACCAAATCCAGCGGCAAACTGTTGAAGGTGCTGGCCTGGTACGACAACGAGTGGGGCTTCTCCAACCGCATGCTCGATAACTGCCTGGCGCTGTGCAACGCGGAATAAAACCGCTGCCGCCGATTTGTCAGCGGGTAATAGCTTTACCAACCTTTGACAAATCAACACTTGACCACTTGGGCGGATGATAAGCATTATCATTCGCTCGAAATGGATCAGGTCCTCCCGTGAGTCAGTCGCAGTTCAATCACGTTTTCCTCGCCCAGCGCACTTCATTGCTGCGAACGCTGGAACGCATGGTCAACAACCACAGCACCGCCGAAGACCTGCT
This sequence comes from Pseudomonas sp. R38(2017), assembly GCF_002112395.1. Taxonomy (NCBI): domain Bacteria; kingdom Pseudomonadati; phylum Pseudomonadota; class Gammaproteobacteria; order Pseudomonadales; family Pseudomonadaceae; genus Pseudomonas; species Pseudomonas sp. R38(2017). Next base: position 239,296 of record NZ_NEHN01000001.1, on the reverse strand, counting down.
GCAGGAAACCTACCTGCGCGTCACGCGGGCGCTGGGCGAACGGGCCATCGATCACCTCGAACCCTTTGTCTTCCAGACCGCACGCAACCTGGCGCTGGACCACTTGCGTGCGCGCAAGATCCACTCACGCACCATGGTCGACGACGTGCCGCAGGACGTGGTGCACAGCGTCGCCGCCCCCGCCAGCAGCGCCGAAGACGCCGCCCACGCCGAACAATTGCTGGAGCGCTTGAACGTGAGCCTCGGTGAACTCAGCCCCCGTCAGCAGCAGATCTTCATCCTCAGCCGCCTGCACGGGCACAGCTATCAGGACATCGCCGACGATCTGAGCGTTTCTCTCAGCACGGTGCAGAAAGAACTCAAATTGATCATGACCATTTGCATCGGTGTCGCCGAACGCTTGAATGGGGACTGATGCTGTAGGTTTTTTCTCTAAGTGCCAGGATCGACTGCACTGATCATCGGGCTTTGTTACCCTTGCTCGACTTTTACGCTTCACTAAAAAAACAGCCGTGCACAGACACTGCCGAGGAAACACCGTGACGGACACCCACCGCCCTCCTTCGCCCGACACGGCGCAGGACGCTGCCAACGCAATGGATCAGGCTCTGGACTGGCTCATCGTGCTCGACAGCCCGGACGATGAACAGACCCGGCAATTTCACGCCTGGTTGGCGGCCGATCCGTTGAACGCCCAGGCGTTTGCCAAGGCCCAGGCGATCTGGGACGGCCCGCAGATCGCTCAGTGCGCGCAGGACCTCGCGGCCAGACCGAAGAAAGTCACCGTCCTCACACGCCTGCGTCCGCACTGGAAACCGCTGGCCACCGCCGCGGTGCTGATTCTCGGACTGTTCAGCTTCAGCAACCTGCCGATGCGTCTGCAGGCCGATCACCTGACGGTGGTCGGCGAGCGTCAGCGCCTGCAGCTTGAGGACGGTTCGAAAGTCCTGCTCAACACCAATTCGGCCTTCTCCAGCACGATCAACGATCGTCAGCGGGTGGCGCGCCTGTATCAGGGCGAAGCGTTTTTCGAGATCCCGGCCAGCCGCAGCCAGCCGCTGGAAATCGACGCCGGGCCGGTGAAGGCCAGCGTGCGCGACACCGCGTTCGCCGTGCGTTACCTGGACGGTGTGGCGCAGGTGCGCGTGCAGCGTGGCGATGTCGATCTGCGTGCCACCCGTGACGATGCCCGTGTGCGGCTGTCCGCCGGGGAAAGCATCCGCATCGGCCCCAATGGTTTCGACCGCCCGGCCAAGGTCGATGCCGCCACCGATCTGGCGTGGGTGCAGGGTCGTCTGATCTTCGAGAACTGTCCTCTGAGCCAGGTGCTGGCGGAACTGCGCCGCTACTACCCGGGCTTCATCATCAACACCAACGAACACCTGGCCGACGTCGCCGTCACCGGCAATTACCGCCTCGACCAACCGCTGGACGTAGTGCGTTCGCTCGCTCACATCACCTCGGCCAAGCTTCAGGAATTCCCGGCGCTGGTCATTCTTAACTAAATGAGAATTATTTTTACTCGATAGCCGAAGCTCGTTCGTCTCGTTATAGCCAATGCAATTAATTCGCATCTCGCGATACCAATCAGCACCTATAAAGATTCGTGCGACACGGAGCGCTATCGATGTCCTCACGCCTTACCCGCCAGACTTCTTCTCCTTCCCGCGTGCTGTCGCTGCTGACCGCCGCCATCCTGATGGCCGGCACTGCGCCACTGATGGCCGCCACCGAGCAACCGGCACGCAACATGGGCAATTACTCGTTCGCCATCAGCCAGCAACCACTGGTGTCGGCGCTCAACGCGTTCACCGCCGTCACCGGCTGGCAGGTCGGCTTGCCGGCGGAACTGGGTAAAGGCGTGTCGTCGCCGGGCGTGCGCGGTTCGCTGCCACCGGAAAAAGCCCTGGAGCGCCTGTTGGTGGGGACCAACCTGAGCTTCCGAAAAATCAGCAACAACAACGTCGTGCTGGAAAAGCGCAACAACGGCGGCGCACTCAACCTCGATCAGGTGACTATCAGCGCCACCCGTCAGGAACAGTCGGTGAGCAGCGTGCCGGCTACCGTCACCGTGCAGACCCGTCAGGACCTGGACCGCAACAACGTCAACACCATCAAGGATCTGGTGCGCTACGAGCCGGGCGTCTCCGTCGGCGGCGCCGGTCAGCGCGGCGGTATCAGCGGCTACAACATTCGCGGTATCGACGGTGACCGCATCCTGACCCAGGTCGACGGTGTCGAAGTGCCAGACGGCTTCTTCAACGGCCCGTACGCCAAGACCCAGCGCAACTACGTTGACCCGGAAATCGTCAAACGCGTTGAAATCCTTCGCGGTCCGGCCTCAGTGCTGTACGGCAGCAACGCCATCGGCGGCGCGGTCAGCTACTACACCCTCGACCCGGATGACATCATCAAGCCCGGCAAAGACGTCGGCGCCCGCCTGAAGACCGGCTACAGCTCCGCCGACGACAGCTGGCTGAAATCCGCCACCGTTGCCGGACGCGCCGAGCAGTTCGACGGCCTGCTGCACTACAGCCAGCGCGACGGGCATGAAACCGACTCCTACGGCAGCAACAACGGCACCGGTCTTGAGCGCACTGCCGCCAACCCGGAGGACGTGAAAGCCTCCAACGTGCTGGCCAAGATCGGCTGGAACTACAACGAAGGTTCGCGTCTGGGCCTGACCTACGAAAAATACAAGGATGATCGCGACACCGATCAGAAAAGTGCTTACGGCGGCCCGTACTTCAATGGCGCCCCGACCATTCCAAACAGCGTACTGCCCGGCGGCATGTACCAGTGGCGTACCGGCAACGACACCGTCACCCGCGAGCGTTTCGGCCTGGAACACAGCTTCGAGTTGAACAGCCTGCTGGCCGACAACGTGAAGTGGAGCCTCAACCACCAGACCGCCAAGACCGACCAGAGCACCGAAGAGTTCTATTACCCGATGACCCGTAAAGTGCTGCGTACCCGCGACACGATCTACGAGGAAAAACAATGGGTGTTCGATGCGCAACTGGACAAGGCATTCGCCATCGGTGACACCGATCACGTCCTGACTTACGGCACTACGATCAAACAGCAGAAAGTCACCGGTTCACGCAGCGGCGACGGCAAGTGCCTGGCAGTCGGTCGCGGCTGCACTGCCATCGGCGCCACCAGTGCAGCCGACGTGCTGAAGAAGTCCAGCGACTTCCCGGACCCGACCATCAATACCTACAGCCTGTTCGCCCAGGATCAGATCAGCTGGAACAAATGGACCTTCCTGCCGGGCCTGCGCTACGACTACACCCAGCTCAAGCCGCACATCACCCAGGAATTCCTCAACACCGTGGCCGCTGATGGCAAAGGCACGGTCAGCGACGAAAACAAGACCTGGCATAAAGTCTCGCCGAAATTCGGCCTGACCTACGCCCTGACCGACAACTACACCTGGTACGGTCAGTACGCCGAAGGCTTCCGCACCCCGACTGCGAAAGCGCTGTACGGCCGCTTCGAGAACAGCACCACCGGCTACAACGTGGCGCCGAACCCGGATCTGGAACCGGAAAAGAGCAAAAGCTATGAAACCGGTCTGCGCGGCAACTTCGAGCAAGGCTCGTTCGACGTGGCGGTGTTCTATAACAAGTATCGCGACTTCATCAACGAAGACGCCGTTACCCCGGGCTATAACGAGCTGACGTTCCAGACCAACAACATCAAGCACGCCACCATCAAGGGTGCCGAGGTCAAAGGTCGCCTCAACCTCGATTCGTTCGGCGCACCGCAAGGCCTGTACACCCAGGGTTCGATTGCCTACGCCTACGGTCGCAACAACGACACCGGCGAACCGCTCAACAGCGTCAACCCGCTGACCGGCGTGTTCGGCCTCGGTTACGACCAGGACAACTACGGCGGCCTGCTGAGCTGGACCGTGGTCAAGAAGAAGGATCGCGTAGACGACAGCAACTTCAAGTCGCCGGACGGCGTCAGCAGCCAGTTCAAGTCGCCGGGCTTCGGCATTCTCGACCTGACCGGGTATTACAAAGTCACCGACGACGTCACCGTCAGTGGCGGCGTCTACAACCTGACCGACAAGAAGTACTGGCTGTGGGATGACGTGCGCGGCTACGACAGCGTCGGCGAAGCCGCCGTGCTGAGCCCGGCCAACCTCGACCGCCTGACCCAGCCGGGTCGCAACTTCGCGATCAACCTGGTCTGGGATATCTGATCCGGATGACCTCACGGCGCGTGCATTGCCGCGCCGTGAGGTTTTTTTACTGTCCGGCGCTTGCCCGTTCGTCTCGTTATCAAGCGCCTCTTCTTTTCAAGGACATCTCATGAGCACCCCGGAAAAAGCCCTGCGTTCGCAACGTTTGAACCAGATCACCCACGAGCCGCACAGCAAGCTCGATGCGCTGGTCAAGGCCCACGCGCCGTTCGAGACCCGCGCCAATTTCGCCCGTTTCGTGGTCGCGCAGTACCTGTTCCAGTCGGAACTGGTCTCGCTGTACAACGATGCCGAACTGACCGCCATCGTCCCGGATCTGCCGGCCCGCTGCCGCGCAGAAGCCGCCAAGGCCGACCTTGCGGATCTGGACACCGAAGTGCCTGCGCCAGTGGCCGGCGCGGTGAAAAACCCGAACAAGGCCCGCGCCCTGGGCTGGATCTTCGTGTCCGAAGGCTCCAAGCTCGGCGCTGCGTTTCTGATCAAACGCGCCGTTGCCCTGGACCTGAGCGAAACCTTCGGCGCCCGTCACCTGGGCGAGCCTGAAGGCGGTCGCGCCGAAGGCTGGAAAAGTTTCGTGCGCACCCTGGACTCGCTGCAATTCAGTGCCGAAGAAGAAGCCGAAGTGGAGCAAGGCGCGATCGACGCGTTCAACCGCTTCACCGTGCTGCTGGAACAGGCTTACGCAACAGAAGCCGAACCGGCCTGATCCCAAGCCCGACACAAAACCCTGGGGGAGCTGGCAAACCAGCTTCCACATGGGAATGGCGCCAGCCTGTAGAATCCCCGTTTCGCCTCACGCACCTCGAGCCCATGCCCCAACCCGCCTCTTCCAGACTCGCCCGCCTGCTATTCGGCCTGCTGGCCTATGTCAGCCTCGGTATCGGCCTGATCGCCATTGTCGTACCCGGCCTGCCGACCACCGAGTTCATCCTGCTCGCCGCCTGGGCCGCGACCCGCAGTTCGCCGCGCCTGAGTGCCTGGCTGGAAAACCATCGACTGTTCGGCCCGATCCTGAACAACTGGCGCAACGGCAAGATCATCGCCCGCAAGGCCAAGGTCAGCGCCACCGTCAGCATGCTGCTGTGCGCGACCCTGATGCTGGTGATGCTCGATCACGGCTGGCCGGTCTATCTGGCGATTGCCGGCATGACGATGGGCAACCTGTGGATCTGGTCACGACCGGAAGCGTTGCCGAAGATTTCCTGATTTTTCCATTCTTTTCAGGGCATTTGCCCGCGCAAACGTTTACCGGCGACCGTTCGTCGGCTTGCGCCTCATGCACCCTCGCCCCGCGCCGATGACCATTGAATGGCGCTGAATGGATTTGGCGAACCGGGCAATTCCGTGTCCCGTAGCCAACAGTTCATTCATTCGCGAGAACACCCCATGTTCGACTCCCTGTCCATTCGCCTGAAAATCGTCCTGCTGTCCGGGCTCTGCCTGCTCGGCGTGGTTGCGCTGATTGTCGGCATCAACATTTACCAGACCAACCAGAACGACAAACTGGTCAGCGAGTCGAGCAGCAAGATGCTCACCGCCAGCGTGCAGAACCTGCTGCAGGCCAAGGCGGCCGAACAGGCGGTGCAGGTGCAGAAAACCTTCGGCGAGAGCCTGCTGGTGATCACCGCACTGGCCGACCAGATCAAGGACATGCGCGTCATGGCCGCCAAGCGTTCGCTGGACGCCGGGGCCTTGCGTGAAGAGTTGAACCTGAGCCTGAAAACCGCGTTCGAGCGCAACAGCAAGGTGCTGGGCATCTGGCTGGCCTTCGAACCCAACGGCCTGGACGGCAAGGACAGTGAGTTCATCAACGATGCCGCGCGCCAGTCCAACGAAGCCGGGCGCTTCGCCACTTACTGGAGCCGCGCCGCCGGTTCTGCGCTGAACACGATCATGGTCGAAGAAGACATGACCAAGACCACCCTCAGCGTCAGCGGTACGCCTTACAACAGCTGGTACACCTGCCCTCGCGACAACAAGCGCACCTGCCTGCTCGACCCTTACGCCGACACCGTGGGCGGCAAGGAAATGCTCATGACCACCATTGCCGTGCCGCTGCTGGTGGATGGCAAGGCTATCGGCGTGGTCGGCGTCGACATCGCCCTTGATGCACTGCAAGCGGCGGCCGTGGGTTCCCAGCGCGAACTGTTCAACGGTGCCGGGCACATGCTGATCGTCTCCGGCAGCGGCGTGCTCGGTGCCTACAGCACCGACGCGACCAAGGTCGGCAAAGGCATCGCCGAAACCCTTGGCGCCGAAGGCAAGGACATCCTGCAATTGCTGAGCGCCGGCACACCGAAGATTCTCGAGCAGGGCGACCTGATCCGCGCCGTATACCCGGTCGATCCGATTGGCAATTCCCGGGCCTGGGGCGTGGTCATCGATCTGCCGAAACAAGTGCTGCTGGCCGACTCGGTCAAGCTGCAAGCGGTGCTCGACGACGCTCAGCAAACCGGCGTGATGACCGCGTTGGCGGTGGCCGTGATCGCCGGCCTGATCGGCCTGGTGCTGATCTGGCTCACCGCCTCCGGTGTGACCCGTCCGATCAACAGCGTCGCCGAAATGCTGAAGAACATCGCCAGTGGTGAAGGCGATCTGACTCAGCGCCTGAACTACACCAAGAAAGATGAACTGGGCGAACTGGTGAACTGGTTCAACCGCTTCCTTGACAAGCTGCAACCGACCATCGCCCAGATCAAACAGAGCATCTCCGAGGCCCGTGGCACCGCCGATCAATCATCGGAAATCGCCCGCCAGACCAGCGAAGGCATGCAGGTGCAGTTCCGCGAGATCGATCAGGTGGCCACCGCCTCCAACGAAATGAGCGCCACCGCCCACGACGTGGCCAACAGCGCTTCGAATGCTGCCAACGCCGCGAAAGGCGCCGACCAGTCGGCCAAGGACGGGATGTCGATCATCGAGCGCAGCACCCGCGACATCAATCAACTGGCCGATGAAGTCAGCAAAGCGGTGACTGAGGTTGAAGAACTGGCGGTCAACAGCGAACAGATCGGTTCGGTGCTGGAAGTGATCCGCAGCATTGCCGAACAGACCAACCTGCTGGCGCTGAACGCCGCGATCGAAGCGGCCCGTGCCGGTGAAAGCGGTCGCGGTTTCGCGGTGGTTGCCGACGAAGTCCGCAACCTGGCCAAGCGCACTCAGGATTCTGTGGAAGAAATCCGCGTGGTGATCGAACGCATCCAGACCGGAACCCGTGGCGTGGTCGCGACCATGCATTCGAGCCAGACCCAGGCCCACAACAACGCCGGGCAGATCCGCCAGGCCGTGGACGCCCTCGGCAAGATCAGCGATGCGGTGACCGTGATCAGCGACATGAACCTGCAGATCGCCAGCGCCGCCGAACAGCAAAGCGCCGTGGCCGAAGAGGTCAACCGCAACGTCTCGGCGATCCGCACTGTCACCGAAACCCTGACCGAACAGGCCACCGAATCGGCGGCGATCAGCAGCCAGTTGAATGCCCTGGCCAGTCAACAGATGAAATTGATGGATCAGTTCCGCGTCTGATTTGATCTATGATCAGGCCCTCTGCCGGAGGGCCTTCGATGACTGATCTGCTCACGTCCATTCAAGCCGCGCTTGGCTTGCCCAGCACACCGATTCCGTTTACCGGCGAGGGCGCCCTGCCCTCGGCGTTTGCCGTCACCGACCTGGCCTGCGCGAGCATTGCTGCGGCCGGGCAAGCGGTCGGCGAATTGCTCCGGCAGCAGACCGGCCAGCTACCCGACATGGCAGTCGACCGCCGCCTCGCCTCGTTCTGGTTCGCCACTTCGCTGCGACCGATCGGCTGGGAGGTGCCGCCGCTGTGGGATCCGGTGGCCGGCGACTACGCGACCAAGGATGGCTGGATTCGCCTGCACACCAACGCCCCGCATCACCGCGCCGCTGCCGAAAGCGTGCTGGGTGCCTGTGCCGACCGCGCGGCGATGGCGGCGAAAGTCGTGCAATGGGCCAGTACCGATCTGGAACAAGCGGTAGTCGAGGCCAATGGCTGCGCCGCCGAAATGCGCAGTTGGGCGCAGTGGCAGAAACACCCGCAAGGACTGGCGGTGAATGCCGAGCCCTTAGTGCATTTCGGTGATGGAGAAGAAAGTCATAAAACCTGGAAAGGCTCGGTGGAACAACCGCTGGCGGGGCTCAAGGTGCTCGATTTGACTCGCGTCCTCGCCGGCCCGACTGCGAGCCGCTTTCTCGCGGGGCTGGGTGCCAATGTCCTGCGCATCGACCCTCCGACCTGGAACGAGCCCGGCGTGGTGCCGGAAGTAACCCTCGGTAAACGCTGTGCGCGGCTGGATCTGCATCAAGCGGCAGATCGTGCGGTGTTCGAAAGTCTGCTCAAAGACGCTGACATTCTGCTGCACGGCTATCGCGCCGATGCGCTGGAGCACTTGGGTTTTGGTGCCGAGCATCGCCGGCAACTGGCACCCGGACTGATCGACGTCTGCCTCAATGCCTACGGCTGGAGCGGCCCGTGGCAGAACCGCCGAGGCTTCGACAGCCTGGTGCAGATGAGCAGCGGCATTGCCGAGGCCGGACAGCGCTGGAAGCAGGCTGACAAACCGACCCCGCTGCCGGTGCAGGCGCTGGATCATGCGACGGGATATTTGATGGCGGCGAGTGCGATCCGGTTGCTGGCTGAAAGGCTGCACAGTGGTCGAGGTGGATCAGCGCGATTGTCGCTGGCGCGGACAGCGAAATTGTTGATCGAGCAGGAGCCGGGCACGAACGAAGTGCTGCGTCCGGAAGAGGCAAAGGATCAGAGTTTGCAGATGGAGCAGACGCCTTGGGGGCTGGCGCATCGGCTGCAAGCGCCATTGAAGATCTGCGGGACGCCATTGCAGTGGGCATTGCCGGCCACTGAGTTGGGTTCACATCAACCGCGATGGATTTGAATGTGTGCGGGTATCAATCCGCACGACTCGACGATGTCCACAACACCTGCGCCGCATACCCGCGATACGGCCGCCAAATCTCGGCGCGGGCAGACAATTCCCGCGCCGTCATCCGCGTTCCCTCCAGCACCTCGAGCGCCCGCAGCAACCCCACATCCCCGGTCGGAAACCCGTCCATATCCCGCAACTGCCGCAGGGCAATGTATTGCGCCGTCCAGTCGCCGATCCCGTGCAGCGCCAGCAACCGCGCGGTCCCGGATTCAAACAGCAGCGGATCATCCAGCAACGCCTGCGACACCCCGGACAAGGTCCGTCCTCGACTTTTCGGCATGCCCAGCGCCGCCAGATCGGCCTTCGCCAGAACCGCCGCGTCGGGAAATGCATGAGTCAATCCCGGCACTGTTGAGCGCAATGGCTCGCCATACTGCGCCACCAGTTTCCCCGCCAGCCGGATCGCCCCGACCACCGTAATCTGCTGCCCCAGCACTGCCCGAAACGCCAGCTCCAGTCCGTCCCACGCGCCCGGCACCCGCAACCCCGGGCGTTCGGCAATCAATGGCGCAAGCAGCGGATCCATCGCCAGATGGCGCTGCATCGTCGGCAGATCCGCGTCCAGATCGAACAGCCGACGCAAGCGCACAACTATCTCGGGCACCGCCGTCGCATCCGGAAAATCCAGCTCAACCTCCAGCGCATCATTGTCACCGGACCAGACCGAAACTGTGCCATGCATACCGTTCAAACCGATGCTGCGCGAATACACACTATCGACAACGGTCTCCATCCCTGCCACCGCCCGCGCCGCGAGAAATCCGAGCATAGCCGGCCAGTCGTAGGGCGCCCGGTATTCGAGTCGCAGCCTCACAACGACAGCACACCGCTGTACAACCCGTAGGCCGCGAGCCCCGCCCCGGCGATGACACAGGTGAAGATCCCCTTCTCGATCGTAGTGAACAGCGGCTCATTCTGCTCATGCTTGGCCTTGGCGAACAGAATCACCCCCGGCGCATACAGCAGCGCCGACAACAGCAGGTATTTCACCCCGCCGGCGTACAGCAACCACACCGCGTAGCACAGGGCAATGCCGCCGATCAGCAGGTCCTTGGTGCGTTCGGCCGAGGCATGTTCATAGGTTTCTCCGCGTCCGCTCAACAGCACCGCGTAGGCTGCCGACCACAGGTACGGCACCAGGATCATCGACGACGCGAGGTAGATGAGGCTGGTGTAGGTGCCGGCGGAAAACAGCGTGATCAGCAGGAAAATCTGGATCATCACGTTGGTCAGCCACAGCGCGTTGACCGGAACATGGTTGGCGTTTTCCTTGCGCAGGAACGCCGGCATGGTCTTGTCCTTGGCGGTGGCGAAGAGGATTTCGGCGCACAGCAGCGCCCACGACAACAGCGCACCGAGCAACGAAATGGCCAGACCGACACTGATCAGCAACGCGCCCCATGGTCCGACGATGTGTTCCAGCACGGCGGCCAGCGACGGGTTCTGCAAGATCGCCAGTTCCGGCTGACTCATGATCCCCAGCGACAACACATTGACCAGCACCAGCAGCGCCAGCACACCGAGGAAACCGATCACCGTGGCGCGACCCACGTCCGTGCGTTTCTCCGCCCGCGCCGAGTAAACGCTCGCGCCTTCGATACCGATAAATACAAACACGGTAACCAGCATCATGTTGCGCACCTGGTCCATCACACCGCCGAAGTTCGGATTGCTGCGGCCCCAGATGTCACGGGTAAACACGTCAGCCTTGAACGCCACGGCGGCGATGATCACAAACATGATCAACGGAATGATCTTGGCCACGGTGGTCAACTGGTTGATCAGCGCCGCCTCCTTGATCCCGCGCATCACCAGAAAATGCACGGCCCACAGCAGCACCGAGGCGCAACCGATGGCGATCGGCGTGTTGCCCTGGCCGAACACCGGAAAGAAGTAGCCGAGGGTGCTGAACAGCAACACGAAATACCCGACGTTGCCCAGCCAGGCACTGATCCAGTAACCCCAGGCCGAAGAAAAGCCCATGTAATCGCCGAACCCGGCCTTGGCGTAGGCGTAGACGCCAGAATCGAGTTCCGGCTTGCGATTGGCCAGGGTCTGGAACACGAACGCCAGGGTCAGCATCCCGATGGCGGTGATTCCCCAGCCGATCAGGATAGCGCCGGCGTCGGCGCGAGCCGCCATGTTCTGCGGCAAAGAGAAAATCCCCCCACCGATCATCGAACCCACCACCAGGGCGATCAGTGCGCCAAGGCGCAGTTTTTGCGTCGGTTGCGACATTCAAATCTCCTTGAAAGATGGGCTGAGGTTTTTATTTGTAACAACTATTAACTAAACGGATAAAACTAGCTGACGTTTATCAGGTAACACCAAAAGCGCCTATTTATATATAGCGGATAACGCTAACGCCTAGCACGTTAAGTCAGTTTTGTGCGCCGATCCTAATAAATCAATTCTGTACTGAAAACAGATGTGAAAAATTTGCCAAAACCCGAAAAGCAACTAGCGTCATAACTCGAAAGTAATAGGATCCATTCCCAACCACATCGACCAAAGGCCTCTGGGACGGGCCTTTCAGCCAATAGCTTTATGCCTGCATCCGCTTCATAAGTCATTCATTAACAATGGAATGTGACTATGCACTGATCTAAGTCAGCTGTTTGAAAAGCCAACAGAACTACGCTGTGAACTCTTCTCTCCTGCAATGGAGTCATGCAATGTCTGAAGCTCCCGGAAAACTACGACTAGGTGCACTGGTCGCATTGGTAGTCGGCTCAATGATCGGTGGCGGGATATTTTCTTTGCCACAAAACATGGCCGCCAGCGCCGACGTGGGTGCGGTGCTGATCGGGTGGGCTATCACCGCCGTCGGCATGCTCACCCTCGCTTTCGTCTTTCAAACCCTCGCCAATCGCAAACCTGACCTGGACGGCGGCGTGTACGCCTACGCCAAGGCCGGTTTCGGCGACTACATGGGTTTCTCGTCCGCCTGGGGCTACTGGATCAGCGCCTGGCTGGGCAACGTCGGTTACTTCGTTCTGCTGTTCAGCACTCTTGGCTATTTCTTTCCGATTTTCGGTGAAGGCAACACCGTTGCCGCCGTGATCGGCGCCTCGGTGCTGCTGTGGGCCGTGCACTTTCTGGTGCTGCGCGGGATCAAGGAAGCGGCATTCATCAACCTCGTGACCACCGTCGCCAAGGTCGTGCCGTTGCTGCTGTTCGTCCTGATCGCGATTTTCGCCTTCAAACTGGACATCTTCACCGCCGACATCTGGGGTGTGAAAAACCCGGACCTGGGCAGCGTGATGAACCAGGTGCGCAACATGATGCTGGTCACCGTGTGGGTGTTCATCGGCATCGAAGGCGCGAGCATCTTCTCGGCCCGGGCGGAAAAACGTTCAGACGTCGGCAAGGCCACCGTGATCGGTTTCATCACCGTGCTGCTTTTCCTGGTGCTGGTGAATGTGCTGTCGCTGGGGATCATGACCCAACCGGAACTGGCCAAACTGCAGAACCCGTCGATGGCCGCCGTGCTGGAGCACGTGGTCGGTCACTGGGGCGCGGTGCTGATCAGCGTGGGCCTGATCATCTCGCTGCTGGGAGCGCTGCTGTCGTGGGTGCTGCTGTGTGCGGAGATCATGTTCGCCGCCGCCAAGGACCACACCATGCCGGAGTTCCTGCGCCGCGAAAACGCCAACCAGGTTCCCGCCAATGCCCTGTGGCTGACCAACGCGATGGTGCAGCTGTTTCTGGTCATCACCCTGTTCTCGGCCAGCACCTACCTGTCACTGATCTACCTCGCCACCTCGATGATTCTGGTGCCCTACCTGTGGTCGGCAGCCTACGCCCTGCTGCTGGCGATCCGTGGCGAGACCTATGAAGGTTTTGCCGCCGAACGGCGCAAGGACCTGATCATCGGCGCCATCGCCCTCGTCTACGCGATCTGGCTGTTGTATGCCGGCGGCGTCAAGTACCTGCTGCTGTCGGCCCTGCTCTATGCACCCGGCGCGATCCTGTTCGCCAAGGCCAAGCTCGAACTCAAACAACCGGTTTTCACCAACGTCGAGAAGCTGATTTTCGCCGCGGTGGTCGTAGGTGCCCTGGTGGCAGCCTACGGTCTCTACGACGGCTTCCTGACTCTGTAATTGCCAAACGTTTTATCTCTGGAGGATCACTGAAATGACCACGGAAAAAGTTAAGTACGGCGTCCATTCCGAAGCCGGCAAACTGCGCAAAGTCATGGTTTGTTCCCCAGGTCTGGCCCACCAGCGGCTGACCCCGAGCAACTGCGACGAACTGCTGTTCGACGATGTGATCTGGGTCAATCAGGCCAAGCGCGACCACTTCGACTTCGTCACCAAGATGCGCGAGCGCGGGATCGAAGTGCTGGAAATGCACAACCTGCTGACCGACATCGTCGGCAACCCCGAAGCGCTGAAATGGATTCTGGATCGCAAGATCACCCCCGACACCGTCGGCGTCGGCCTGACCAACGAAGTGCGCAGCTGGCTCGAAGGCCTGGAGCCGCGCAAGCTCGCCGAGTTCCTGATTGGTGGCGTGGCCGGCGAAGATCTGCCGGACAGCGAAGGCGCCAGCGTGATCAAGATGTATCGCGACTACCTGGGCCATTCCAGCTTCCTGCTCGACCCGCTGCCCAACACCCAGTTCACCCGCGACACCACTTGCTGGATCTACGGCGGCGTGACGCTCAACCCTATGTACTGGCCGGCCCGTCGCCAGGAAACCCTGTTGACCACCGCCATCTACAAGTTCCACCCCGACTTCACCGGTGCCGACTTCGAAGTCTGGTACGGCGATCCGGACAAGGACCACGGCAAAGCCACTCTCGAGGGCGGCGACGTGATGCCGATCGGCAACGGCGTGGTGTTGATCGGCATGGGCGAGCGTTCCTCGCGCCAGGCCATCGGTCAACTGGCCCAATCGCTGTTCGCCAAAGGCGCGGCGGACAAAGTCGTGGTCGCCGGCCTGCCGAAATCTCGCGCGGCAATGCACCTGGATACCGTGTTCAGCTTCTGCGACCGCGACCTGGTCACGGTCTTCCCGGAAGTGGTCAAGGAAATCGTGCCGTTCATCATCCGTCCTGACGAAAGCAAACCTTACGGTCTGGACGTACGACGGGAGAACAAAACGTTCCTCGAAGTCGTGGCCAACTCGCTGAACCTGCCGAACCTGCGCGTCGTGGAAACCGGTGGCAACAGCTTCGCCGCCGAGCGCGAGCAATGGGACGACGGCAACAACGTGGTGGCTCTGGAACCTGGGGTCGTTATCGGTTACGACCGCAACACCTACACCAACACCCTGCTGCGCAAGGCCGGTGTGGAGGTCATCACCATCAGCGCCGGCGAACTGGGCCGTGGCCGTGGCGGCGGCCACTGCATGACCTGCCCGATCGTGCGCGACCCAATCGACTACTAAACCTCTGAGCCCTGGCCGCAACTCACCTTCTTTCAACAGAAAGTCGCGGCCAGGGGGACAACCGAGTACGCAAGGAGATCCATCATGGCTTTCAACATTCACAACCGTAACCTGCTCAGCCTGGAACACCACACCCCACGTGAGCTGCGCTACCTGCTCGACCTGTCCCGCGACCTCAAGCGCGCCAAGTACACCGGCACCGAGCAGCAACACCTGAAGGGCAACAACATCGCCCTGATCTTCGAAAAAACCTCGACCCGCACCCGCTGCGCGTTCGAAGTCGCCGCGTATGACCAGGGCGCCAACGTCACCTACATCGACCCGAATTCCTCGCAGATCGGCCACAAGGAAAGCATGAAGGACACCGCCCGCGTGCTGGGTCGCATGTACGACGCCATCGAGTACCGTGGCTTCAAGCAGGAAATCGTCGAAGAGCTGGCCAAGTTCGCCGGCGTACCGGTGTTCAACGGCCTGACCGATGAATATCACCCGACCCAGATGATCGCCGACGTGCTGACCATGCGTGAGCACGCCGACAAGCCGATCCATGAAATCAGCTACGCCTACCTGGGTGACGCCCGTAACAACATGGGTAATTCGCTGCTGCTGGTCGGCTCCAAACTGGGCATGGACGTGCGCATCTGTGCACCGAAGGCGCTGTGGCCCCACGACGACCTTGTGCAGCGTTGCAAGAAATACGCTGAAGAAAGCGGGGCCCGCATCACCCTGACCGAAGACCCGAAAGCGGCGGTCAAGGGCGTGGACTTCATCCACACCGACGTCTGGGTATCGATGGGCGAACCGGTTGAAGCCTGGGCCGAGCGCATCGAGCAACTGCTGCCGTATCAGGTCAACGCACAATTGATGAAAGCCACCGGCAACCCACGTACCAAGTTCATGCACTGCCTGCCGGCGTTCCACAACAGCGATACCAAGGTCGGCAAACAGATCGCCGAACAGTATCCGCACCTGGCCAACGGCATCGAAGTGACCGACGACGTGTTCGAGTCGCCTGCCTGCATCGCCTTCGAGCAAGCGGAAAACCGCATGCACACCATCAAGGCGATTCTGGTGTCGACTCTGGCTGATCTGTAACCCGGCTTTGGCACTGATCGTTCCCACGCAGGAGCGTGGGCACGATCAGTGATCAACACGAAAAAAGGACATGCACCATGCGTATCGTCGTAGCTCTGGGCGGTAACGCCCTGCTCCGCCGTGGTGAGCCGATGACCGCTGAGAACCAGCGCGCCAACATCCGCATCGCGACCGAGCAAATCGCCAAGATCCATCCCGGCAACCAACTGGTCATCGCCCACGGCAATGGCCCGCAAGTCGGGCTGCTGTCGTTGCAGGGCCTCTCCTATAAACCCGATGAAGCCTACCCTCTGGACGTGCTCGGTGCCGAAACCGAAGGCATGATCGGTTACATCATCGAACAGGAACTGGGCAACCTGCTGGACTTCGAAGTCCCGTTCGCCACCCTGCTCACCCAGGTCGAAGTCGATCCCAAAGATCCGGCTTTCAAAGACCCGACCAAATTCATCGGCCCGGTCTATGCCAAAGAAGAAGCCGAGCGCCTGGCCAAAGAGAAAGGCTGGGTGGTCAAGGCCGACGGTGACAAATACCGTCGCGTGGTTGCCAGCCCGAAACCCAAGCGCATCTTCGAAATCCGCCCGATCAAGTGGCTGCTGGACAAGGGCAGCATCGTGATCTGCGCCGGCGGTGGCGGCATCCCGACCATGTATGACGAGAAGCGCAACCTCAAAGGTATTGAGGCGGTGATCGACAAAGACCTGTGCTCGTCGCTGCTCGCCGAACAGCTGGAAGCGGACTTGCTGGTGATCGCCACCGACGTCAACGCGGCGTACATCGACTTCAAAAAACCAACCGAGAAAGCCATCGCCCAGGCTCATCCGGACGAACTCGAACGCCTGGGCTTCGCCGCCGGCTCCATGGGGCCGAAGGTGCAGGCAGCCTGTGAATTTGCGCGCCATACTGGCAAAGTCGCGGTGATCGGTTCTCTGGCGGACATCGAAGCCATCGTCCAGGGCACCGCCGGTACGCGGGTCAGCACCGCCGCACCAGGCATCACCTACCGATAACCAGAAATGCCGGGGGCAGACCCAGGGTCTGCCCTTCTCCCATGCCTTGAAAGGAGAGAACACCATGGCCCAGTTCGAACCCGGTCACTTGCACATCGAACGGCACGCGTTGACCCAGGATGACGTCAACTACAATATCCGCCTCGAGTACGAAGTCTCGCAGGATCCGCAAAAAGGCAAAGGGATACAGTTCCGGCTGCATGGAACCATCCAGGGCAAAGAGGTCAACGAGCCCTTCTTCCTGCCAAAAGAAGAGGCTTACAACTTCGCTCGCAACGTGACGCAGATTGCCGAAAAGTACGGCATCCCCAAGAGCCACAGCCAGATCGGCTCGGTGCACAAGCATTACGATTTGATGTTTGAAGACATCCGTGTGCAGTTGAATATGAAATCCGGGGATCCGGTTAATCCCGAGCATTTCGAGTAACCCCACATACCTCAGATCCATTGTGGGAGCGAACTCGCTCCCACAGGAGATGCATACCCGCCGCAAGTTCACGTCGGATTTCACCTGAAGCCCCGCCCCAAGGCATACTTGCCCCCCTCCGTACTCCAGAACCCAGAACCACCCCCATGCGTATCCACGTCAGTTTCATCGACCGCGTCGGCATCACCCAGGAAGTCCTGGCGATTCTCGGTGGACGCAACCTCAATCTGGATGCGGTGGAAATGGTCCCGCCGAACGTCTACATCGACGCCCCGACCCTCAGCCCGCAAGTGCTCGAAGAACTGAAAGATGCGCTGTTCCGGGTGCGCGGCGTGGAGGCCGTGGTGGTGGTCGACATCCTCCCCGGCCAGCGGCGGCACTTGCAGCTTGACGCGTTGCTCGCAGCAATGACCGACCCGGTGCTGGCGCTGGACAGCGCCGGCAAGGTGCTGCTGGCCAACCCGGCGCTGATCGCCCTGTACGGTCGCGAACCGGCGGGGGAAAGCGTCTCGGAGCTGTTCAACGACCCGGGGCTGCTCGAAACATTGCTTGAACAAGGCTTCCGCCTGCCGCTGCGGGAAATCACCGTCAACGGCCAGACCCTGTTGCTGGATGCCACGCCGATCACTGACGCTGGTGCCCTGCTGACCCTGTATCAACCTAATCGCATCGGCGAACAACTCTCGGCGCTGCACCACGACCATGCCGAAGGTTTCGATGCCCTGCTCGGCGAATCCCCGGCGATCCGCACGCTCAAGGCCCGTGCGCAACGGGTGGCCGCGCTCGATGCGCCGCTGCTGATCCAGGGCGAAACCGGCACCGGCAAGGAATTGGTGGCCCGCGCCTGCCACGCCATCAGCACCCGCCACAGCGCACCATTCCTGGCGCTGAACTGCGCGGCCCTGCCGGAGAACCTCGCCGAGAGCGAACTGTTCGGCTACGCCCCCGGCGCCTTCACCGGCGCACAACGGGGCGGTAAACCGGGGCTGATGGAACTGGCCAACCAGGGCACGGTGTTCCTCGACGAGATCGGCGAAATGTCGCCGTATTTGCAGGCCAAGCTGCTGCGCTTTCTCAACGATGGCAGCTTCCGTCGGGTGGGCGGTGATCGCGAAGTGAAGGTCAACGTGCGCATCCTCAGCGCGA
This sequence comes from Pseudomonas sp. R38(2017), assembly GCF_002112395.1. Classification (NCBI taxonomy): domain Bacteria; kingdom Pseudomonadati; phylum Pseudomonadota; class Gammaproteobacteria; order Pseudomonadales; family Pseudomonadaceae; genus Pseudomonas; species Pseudomonas sp. R38(2017). Next base: position 221,053 of record NZ_NEHN01000001.1, on the reverse strand, counting down.
CCCACCGCGATCTGGAAAAAATGGTCAGCGAAGGCCTGTTCCGCGAAGACCTGTTCTACCGCCTCAACGTGCTCAACGTCGAGGTGCCACCGCTGCGCGAACGCGGTCAGGACATTCTGCTGCTGGCCCGCTACTTCATGCAGCAGGCATGTGCGCAGATCCAGCGCCCGGTCTGCCGCCTCGCCCCGGGCACTTACCCGGCGCTGCTCGGCAACCGCTGGCCGGGCAACGTGCGGCAATTGCAGAACGTGATCTTCCGCGCCGCAGCAATCTGCGAAAGCAGTCTTGTGGATATCGGCGATCTCGACATCGCCGGCACTTCAGTGGCGCGCCAGACCGACACCGATGTCGACAGCCTCGAAGAAGCGGTTGAGGCCTTCGAGAAATCGCTGCTGGAAAAGCTCTACGTCAGCTACCCCTCGACCCGCCAACTGGCCAGTCGCCTGCAGACCTCGCACACGGCGATTGCCCATCGGCTGCGCAAGTACGGGATTCCGGGGAAAGCCTGACAGCGCCCCAAAAGCGACCTCCATCTGTACTGAAAGCGCTACAGCGGAACGATATCGCTACACCCTCCTCCGATCACCGCTGTGCAAGGCTTTGATCCGCTTCAGCTTTTTTCTTCGCCCCGCACTGTAGCGATTTCGCTACAGCTAGCGTGATCGCGCCTGCCTACAAATCAATCAAGCCATTGATTTATAACGATATTTTTGCATTGGCCGCGTTCTTGCTAAGTAACCGCTCATAAAATCAGGGCATTGCCGCCCGAGTATTCCACCGCGTCCACCAGACGAGTCTGGCCCCTAGGAGATTCCATGAGCGAGTTGCGTTTTACTGAAGATCACGAATGGCTGCGCGCCGAAGCCGATGGCTCTGTCACCGTTGGCATCACCGCTTTCGCGCAGAACGCCCTGGGCGACGTGGTGTTCGTGCAACTGCCTGAATTGCAGGCGTACGAGAAAGGCGCCGAAGCCGCCACCGTGGAATCAGTAAAAGCCGCGAGCGGCGTTTACATGCCGCTGGATGGTGAAGTCCTGGCCACCAACCCGGCCCTGGAAGACAGCCCTGAGCTGGTCAACGAAGATCCGCTGGGCGAAGGCTGGTTCTTCCGCTTCAAACCAGCCGACGCTTCCGCCGTCGCCAAGCTGCTGGATCAGGACGCCTACGACCGTCTGATCAAAGCCCAAGCCGAAGCCTGAGGAACCTGACATGACCCAAGTAAATCTCGGCACCGCCAACGAATTCATTGTCCGTCACATCGGCCCGCGCGCCGGTGACGAGCAAGCCATGCTCAACAGCCTCGGCTTCGACTCGCTCGAAGCCCTGAGCGCCAGCGTCATCCCGGAAAGCATCAAGGGCACCAGCGTGCTCGGCCTCGACGACGGCCTGAGCGAAGCCGATGCCTTGGCAATGATCAAAGGCATCGCCGGCAAGAACCAACTGTTCAAGACCTACATCGGCCAGGGCTACTACAACTGCCATACGCCGTCGCCGATCCTGCGCAACCTGCTGGAAAACCCGGCCTGGTACACCGCTTACACCCCATACCAGCCGGAAATTTCCCAGGGCCGTCTCGAAGCGCTGCTGAACTTCCAGACCCTGATCAGCGACCTCACCGGCCTGCCGATCGCCAATGCCTCCTTGCTCGATGAAGCCACCGCCGCTGCCGAAGCCATGACCTTCTGCAAACGCCTGAGCAAGAACAAGGGCAGTCACCAGTTCTTCGCCTCGATCCACAGCCACCCGCAAACCCTCGACGTGCTGCGCACCCGTGCCGAGCCGCTGGGCATTGAAGTAGTGGTGGGCGACGAGCGTGAACTGACCGACGTGACGCCGTTCTTCGGCGCGCTGCTGCAATACCCGGCGAGCAACGGTGATGTGTTCGACTACCGCGAACTGACCGAGCGCTTCCACGCTGCCAACGCCTTGGTAGCCGTCGCCGCTGACCTGCTGGCCCTGACCTTGCTGACCCCGCCGGGCGAATTCGGCGCGGACGTGGCCATCGGCAGCGCGCAACGCTTCGGCGTGCCGCTGGGCTTCGGTGGCCCGCACGCGGCTTACTTCTCCACCAAAGATGCGTTCAAGCGCGACATGCCGGGCCGTCTGGTCGGTGTCTCGGTTGACCGCTTCGGCAAGCCGGCCCTGCGCCTGGCGATGCAGACCCGCGAGCAACACATCCGCCGTGAGAAAGCCACATCGAACATCTGCACCGCACAAGTGCTGCTGGCCAACATCGCCAGCATGTACGCCGTTTACCATGGCCCGAAAGGCCTGACCCAGATCGCCAACCGTGTGCATCACCTGACCGCGATCCTGGCCAAGGGACTGAGCGCCCTGGGCGTGACCGTCGAGCAAGCCAGCTTCTTCGACACCCTGACCCTGGCCACCGGCGCGCAAACGGCTGCGCTGCACGACAAGGCTCGCGCCCAACAGATCAACCTGCGGGTGATCAATGCCCAGCGTCTGGGCCTGTCGGTCGACGAAACCACCACCCAGGCCGACATCGAAACCCTGTGGGGCCTGTTCACCGACGGCAAGACTCTGCCGGACTTCGCTGCTCTCGCCGCTGCCGCGCAAAGCACCATTCCAGCCGCACTGGTTCGTCAGTCGCCGATCCTCAGCCACCCGGTATTCAACCGTTATCACTCGGAAACCGAGCTGATGCGCTACCTGCGCAAACTGGCGGACAAGGACCTGGCACTGGATCGCACCATGATCCCGCTGGGCTCGTGCACCATGAAACTCAACGCCGCCAGCGAAATGATCCCGGTGACCTGGGCCGAATTCGGTGCCCTGCACCCATTCGCCCCTGCCGAGCAAAGCGCCGGCTATCAGCAACTGACCGATGAACTGGAAGCGATGCTCTGCGCCGCCACCGGTTACGACGCGATCTCGCTGCAGCCGAACGCCGGTTCCCAGGGTGAATATGCAGGTCTTCTGGCGATCCGTGCCTATCACCAGAGCCGTGGCGAAGACCGTCGCGACATCTGCCTGATCCCGTCGTCCGCCCACGGCACCAACCCGGCTACCGCCAACATGGCTGGCATGCGTGTGGTCGTGACTGCCTGCGACGCCCGTGGCAACGTGGACATCGAAGACCTGCGCGCCAAGGCCATCGAGCACCGCGAACACCTCGCCGCGCTGATGATCACCTACCCGTCGACCCACGGCGTGTTCGAAGAAGGCATCCGCGAAATCTGCGGCATCATTCACGACAACGGCGGCCAGGTGTACATCGACGGCGCCAACATGAACGCGATGGTCGGCCTCTGCGCACCGGGCAAGTTCGGCGGCGACGTCTCGCACCTGAACCTGCACAAGACCTTCTGCATTCCGCACGGCGGTGGCGGCCCGGGTGTCGGCCCGATCGGCGTGAAATCGCACCTGACCCCGTTCCTGCCGGGCCACGGCCATATGGAACGCAAGGCAGGCGCAGTCTGCGCGGCGCCGTTCGGCAGCGCGAGCATTCTGCCGATCACCTGGATGTACATTCGCATGATGGGTGGCGCAGGTCTCAAGCGCGCTTCGCAACTGGCGATCCTCAATGCCAACTACATTTCCCGTCGCCTGGAAGAGCACTATCCAGTGCTGTACACCGGCAGCAACGGCCTGGTGGCGCACGAGTGCATCCTGGATCTGCGTCCATTGAAAGACAGCAGCGGCATCAGCGTCGATGACGTGGCCAAACGTCTGATCGACTTCGGCTTCCACGCCCCGACCATGTCGTTCCCGGTGGCCGGCACGCTGATGATCGAGCCGACCGAAAGTGAATCCAAGGAAGAACTGGACCGCTTCTGCGACGCCATGATCCGCATCCGCGAAGAAATCCGCGCAGTGGAAAACGGCACCCTGGACAAGGACGACAACCCGCTGAAGAACGCTCCGCACACTGCCGCAGAGCTGGTTGGCGAGTGGACTCACCCATACAGCCGCGAACAAGCGGTGTACCCGGTGGCATCGTTGGTCGAAGGCAAGTACTGGCCGCCGGTCGGTCGCGTCGACAACGTGTTCGGCGACCGCAATCTGGTCTGCGCCTGCCCGTCGATCGAAAGCTACGCTTGACCTGTGAGGGGGCGGGTTCGCCCGCCCCTTTCATGCGTGCCTGAAGTGCCTATAACAAGAAACCGGAGAACAACCATGTCGTTAAGCGTGTTCGACCTGTTCAAGATTGGCATCGGCCCCTCCAGCTCCCACACCGTCGGCCCGATGCGCGCAGCTGCGCGTTTCGTCGAAGGTTTGCGTCGGGAAAACCTGTTGTCGGCCACCACCAGCGTCAGGGTCGAGTTGTATGGATCCCTCGGCGCCACCGGCAAGGGTCACGGCAGCGACAAGGCCGTACTGCTGGGCCTGGAAGGTGAACACCCGGATACCGTGGATACCGAAACCGTCGCTGCACGTCTCACGCAGATTCGCGGCAGCGGGCGTTTGAACCTGCTCGGTGAACACAGCATCGCGTTCAACGAGAAAGAACACCTGGCAATGATCCGCAAGCCATTGGCCTATCACCCCAACGGCATGATCTTCCGTGCCTTCGATGCAGCGGGATTGCAGATCCGCAGCCGCGAGTACTACTCCGTCGGCGGTGGTTTTGTGGTCGACGAAGACGCGGCCGGCGCCGACCGTATCGTCGAAGACGCCACACCACTGACCTTCCCGTTCAAAAGTGCCAAGGACTTGCTCGGTCACTGCGCCACCTACGGCCTGTCGATCAGCCAGGTGATGCTGACCAACGAAAGCGCCTGGCGCCCGGAAGCGGAAACCCGCGCCGGCCTGTTGAAGATCTGGCAAGTGATGCAGGACTGCGTAGCTGCCGGCTGTCGCAACGAAGGCATTCTGCCGGGCGGCCTGAAGGTCAAGCGACGGGCGGCGGCGCTGCACCGGCAACTGTGCAAGAACCCGGAATCGTCGCTGCGCGATCCGCTGTCGGTGCTGGACTGGGTCAACCTCTACGCCCTGGCCGTCAACGAAGAAAACGCCAACGGCGGGCGCGTGGTCACGGCACCGACCAACGGCGCGGCGGGGATCATCCCAGCGGTGCTGCATTACTACATGCGCTTCATTCCCGGCGCGAACGATGACGGCGTGGTGCGCTTCCTGCTGACCGCGGCGGCCATCGGCATTCTATACAAGGAAAACGCCTCGATCTCCGGTGCCGAAGTCGGCTGCCAGGGCGAGGTCGGCGTGGCCTGCTCGATGGCGGCCGGCGCGTTGTGCGAAGTCCTCGGCGGCAGCGTGCAACAAGTGGAAAACGCCGCCGAAATCGGCATGGAACACAACCTCGGCCTGACCTGCGATCCGATTGGCGGGCTGGTGCAGGTGCCGTGCATCGAACGCAACGCCATGGGCTCGGTCAAGGCGATCAATGCCGTGCGCATGGCCATGCGCGGAGACGGGCAGCACTTCGTCTCCCTCGACAAGGTCATCCGCACCATGCGCCAGACCGGCGCCGACATGAAAAGCAAATACAAGGAGACCGCCCGCGGCGGTCTGGCGGTCAACATTATCGAGTGTTAATTAGCCCCCTCTCCCGCCGGGAGAGGGTTGGTGTGAATCAAGGAGTCACGCATGTCCACCGAACAACTGTCGAAAACCCCGCTGCACGCTCTGCACATCGAACTCGGCGCCCGCATGGTGCCGTTCGCCGGCTACGACATGCCGGTGCAATACCCGCTGGGCGTGATGAAAGAACACCAGCACACCCGTGAGCAGGCCGGGCTGTTCGACGTCTCGCACATGGGCCAGATCCGCCTGACCGGCGCCAATGCCGCCAAAGCCCTGGAAACCCTGGTGCCGGTGGACATCATCGACCTGCCGGTGGGCATGCAGCGCTACGCGATGTTCACCAACGAAACCGGCGGCATCCTCGACGACCTGATGGTCGCCAATCTGGGCAACGACGAACTGTTCCTGGTGGTCAATGCCGCGTGCAAGGACCAGGACCTGGCCCATCTGCAGAAACACATCGGCGATCAATGCACCATTACCGAGCTGTTCGAAGCCCGCGCCCTGCTCGCGCTGCAAGGCCCGGCGGCCGTAACCGTACTGGCACGCCTGGCGCCGGAAGTGGCGAAGATGACTTTCATGCAGTTCACCCGCGTGACACTGCTGGGTGTGGATTGCTTCGTCAGCCGTTCGGGCTACACCGGTGAAGACGGTTTCGAAATCTCGGTACCAGCAGCCGATGCGGAAAAACTCGCCCGCGCCTTGCTGGCCGAGCCGGAAGTCGCCGCCATCGGCCTCGGTGCCCGGGATTCGCTGCGTCTGGAAGCCGGCCTGTGCCTGTACGGCCATGACATGAACACCGACACCACGCCAATCGAAGCCAGCCTGCTGTGGGCAATCTCCAAGCCACGCCGTGCCGATGGTGCACGGGCCGGCGGCTTCCCGGGTGCAGAACAGGTTTTCGGCCAGCAGCAGAACGGTGTCGCACGCAAACGCGTCGGCCTGCTGCCGCAGGAGCGCACGCCGGTCCGTGAAGGTGCAGAGATCGTCAACGAAGCCGGCGAAATCATCGGCAGCGTGTGCAGCGGCGGTTTCGGCCCGACCCTGGGCGGTCCATTGGCGATGGGTTACCTTGACAGCGCCTATGTCGCACTGGACACACCAGTCTGGGCTATCGTTCGTGGGAAAAAGGTGCAAATGCTTGTAAGCAAAATGCCATTCGTTCCACAACGCTACTATCGTGGTTGATGGACTGTTTCTATAAGTAACGCGATTGCGTTATGCGTGCACTAATGTGTAACGCAATCGCCATAAAACAGTGCACTTCCCTTACATTCGATTCGAATATGAACTTGGCTTATAACGTTCGAAAACAATTGAACAAGCTAATCGTATAAGCCCGACTAGTGGACTGACTAACAGCCGGCAAGCACAGGAAAACCGGGGCCTTCACGGGGCTTGTTTTTCCTCCTGTAGTTGGCGTAGAGTTTGTCCACTGTGTTTGCATGGGTCAGCTTGGAATCGTGACCTGGGCAGTAGCCTACAAGTTAGCTACATCCCGTTCGACGTCTTCTTACTCTCCTGCAACCAGCCCCAGTACTCTTTCATGAGGAAGAGACTGTCATCAATTTTTGCGTCAAAGGAAATAAGAAATGTCCACACGTCAGAGCGGTACCGTCAAGTGGTTTAACGACGAGAAAGGTTTTGGTTTTATCACTCCAGAAAGCGGTCCGGATCTGTTCGTGCATTTCCGCGCTATTCAGGGCAACGGCTTCAAGAGCCTGAAAGAAGGCCAGAAAGTGACTTTCGTTGCCGTACAAGGCCAGAAAGGCATGCAGGCTGATGAAGTCATCGCTGAAGCCTGATTTTCTGTAACGAAAAAGCCCCTGATATTGATATCAGGGGCTTTTTTGTGCGCGCGAATCCGTAAAATGGCGCTTCACTTTCCGTCCAGAGGCTGCCATGTCGAAACACCTGCTCCTTCCCCAGGGCGACTTTCCCGCCGTCGGTCTCGGCCGTCGTCTGGCAGCGATGTTCTATGACTTTCTGCTGTGTACCGCCCTGCTGATCGTCACGGGCTTCATCTATAAGCTGATCCAGGCCGCAATCATCGGCGAAGAGCGTCTGCGCGCAATGACCGACGCCGGCAAACTGGACGGCGACCCGCTGTACTCCACCGTACTGCTGCTGGTGCTGTTTGGCTTCTTCGCCAAATTCTGGACCCACGCCGGCCAGACACTGGGCATGCAGGTGTGGGGCATTCGCGTACAGAACGCCGATGGCACCGCGATCAGCCTGTGGCAGGCGCTGCTGCGGTTCATGGTGTCGATCGCGTCGTGGCTGTGCCTCGGCGTGGGGTTCTTCTGGTCGCTGTTCGACAAGCGCAAGCGCGCCTGGCATGACATCTACTCGGACACGCAACTGGTGCGGATCCCGAAGAAAGCCAAATAACCCGGCAGATGCAAAAACGCCCCGATCAAATCGGGGCGCTTTTTGTTTGTGGCTGAAGGTCAGGCGTTGCCTGCCAGCTTCATCCGCGCAGCCTGAGTGAAGTCGAGCATGCGCTTGAGGGGGCGGATAGCCTGGGGAATCAGCGCCGGGTCGACGAAGATCTCGTTCGAGCCCTCCTTCAGGCACTTCAGCGTGCGCTCAAGGGTGTTCATGGCCATCCACGGGCAATGTGCGCAACTGCGACACGCCGCGCCGTTACCGGCCGTTGGCGCCTCGATGAAGACCTTGTCCGGGCACAGCTGCTGCATCTTGTAGAAGATGCCGCGGTCGGTAGCGACGATCAGGGTCTTGTTCGGCAGCGATTGTGCGGCAGCGATCAACTGGCTGGTGGAACCGACGGCGTCTGCCAGTTCGATCACTGAAGTCGGCGACTCCGGGTGCACCAGAATGGCCGCGTCCGGGTACAACGCTTTCATGTCTTCCAACTGCTTGGACTTGAACTCTTCGTGAACGATGCAGGCACCGTCCCAGAGCAGCATGTCGGCGCCGGTCTGACGCTGAATGTAGGTGCCCAGGTGCTTGTCTGGGCCCCAGATGATGGTCTCGCCGTTGTCCATCAGGCTTTCGACGATCTCCAGTGCGCAGCTGGAGGTCACCACCCAGTCGGCCCGGGCTTTGACCGCGGCCGAGGTGTTGGCGTACACCACCACCGTGCGCTCGGGATGCTGATCACAGAACGCCGAGAACTCATCAACCGGGCAACCCAGGTCCAGCGAGCAGGTCGCCTCCAGGGTCGGCATCAGTACGCGCTTTTCCGGGTTGAGAATCTTCGCGGTTTCACCCATGAATTTCACCCCGGCGACCACCACGGTCTTGGCCGGGTGGGCGTTACCGAAGCGCGCCATTTCCAGTGAGTCGGAAACGCAACCGCCGGTTTCTTCGGCGAGGGCCTGGATGATCGGATCGCAATAAAAGTGGGCAACCAGCACCGCGTCCTGAGCCTTGAGCTCGGCGGCGATGGCGGAACGGTAATAAGCCTCTTCCTCGGCCGTCAGCGGTTTGGGCTGCTTGGCGTCGAGGTGGGCTTGTACCAGAAGGCGTTCGGAAATCTGCGTCATGTTCGCAAGACCTGCAGGCGCATTCGCGCGAAAGTCGAGTATACACCCGGCTCCGGACCGCTTGAGGGTACCGCCGGGAGAGTGAGTTTTATCAGGCACGGACAGCGTTGAAGCTGCGCAAGGCTACAGAATATCCCGGTGATGCAAAAGATGATTCTGACCTGTGTCAGCGCAACAGGTGCCAAAAGGAGTGACGCCGAATCGCAGGCAAAAAAAAACCCGGAAATCCTCACTTTCGTGGGCCTTCCGGATTTTCTAAACCGCCAAATATGGTGGGTCGTGTGGGATTCGAACCTACGACCAATTGGTTAAAAGCCAACTGCTCTACCAACTGAGCTAACGACCCGCTGTGTGGTGGCGCGTATAATACTGATTTTTAAGGACTATTCAACACCTAATTTAAAAAAAATCAAAAATAAGGTGTCGGGTCACTGATTCCGGCCGCTGCAAAGCCTTCCGCACGCAGTCGGCAGCTGTCGCATTTGCCGCAGGCACGGCCATTATCGTCCGCCTGATAGCAGGAAACCGTCAGCCCGTAATCAACACCCAGCTTCACGCCAGCCTGGACGATCTGCGCTTTGCTCAGGTTCTGCAGCGGCGCCTGGATGCGGAAACCGTTGCCCTCCACGCCGGCCTTGGTCGCCAGGTTGGCCATGCGTTCGAACGACTCGATGAACTCGGGACGGCAGTCCGGGTAACCGGAGTAATCCACCGCGTTGACGCCGATGAAGATGTCACGGGCGCCGAGTACTTCGGCCCAGCCCAATGCCAGCGACAGGAACACCGTATTGCGCGCCGGCACATAAGTCACCGGAATGCCTTCACCCAGTTCCTCCGGGATATCGATGCTGCTGTCGGTCAGGGCCGAACCGCCCATGCCGTTCAGGTTCAGACCGATCACCTTGTGCTCGACCACGCCCAGATCGCGAGCGACGCGCGCGGCCGCGTGCAACTCGGCGTGAGAGCGTTGGCCGTAATCAAAGCTCATGGTGTAGCAGCGATAACCTTCGGCGCGGGCCATGGCCACGACCGTGGCCGAGTCCAGGCCGCCGGAGAGCAAAATGACCGCACGCTTTTCAGTGGTGTTCAGTTGTTCAGTCATCTCAGCGCCCCGGCTCGTCATTCCACAGATACTTGTGCAGTTGCAATTGCAGGCGCACGGGCAAATTGTCCGCCACCACCCAATCCGCCAGATCCCGAGCATTGAGGTCATGGTGGCTCGGGGAAAACAGCACTTCGCCGGCACGCCGGTCAAGCCCGTACTGGATCAGCTTGGATACCGCCCAGTCATAATCGTCCCGCGAGCAGATGACAAACTTCACCTGATCGTTGGACGTCAGCAATTCGATGTTTTCGTATCGGTTGCGATGGGCTTCTTTCGAATCGGGCGTCTTCAGGTCGACAACGCGACTGACCCGCGGATCGACCGCGGAAATATCGAGGGCGCCACTTGTTTCCAGCGAGACTTCGTAGCCGGCATCGCACAACCGTTTAAGCAAAGGAATGGCATTGGGCTGCGCCAGCGGCTCACCGCCGGTGACACAGACGTAACGCGGGCGAAACCCGGCTACTTGCTCGAGGATGTCGTCGAGTGTACGAATGGTGCCGCCGCTGAACGCGTAGGCACTGTCGCAGTATTGGCAACGCAATGGGCAACCGGTCAGGCGCACAAAAACCGTGGGCAGCCCGGCAGTCCGCGTTTCCCCCTGCAACGAGTAGAAAACTTCGGTGATTCTCAATGTGTCTTGCATAGTCGCCACGGGCGTAACAGCTAAACAGGCTGTCCGCCTCCGTCAGGCACTTCAGGCAACCCCGCCAACGCGTAGATCACCAGAAGCGTGTTTCATAAAAGGGCGTGAATTCTAACGAAAAAACCCGCGACAAGCGCGGGTTTCTTCCAGACGGATCAAACAGTCTTACATGCGTTGCAGATCGCGTTGGGCCAACTGGGCAGCGGAGGTACCCGGATACTGGGACACCACTTGTTGCAGAATGCCTTTGACCTTGTCGGTGTGACCGAGGCGGCGCTCTACGTCAGCCAGCTTGTACAGCGAATCCGGCACTTTGGCATGCTTGGGATACAGCTGCGAAACCTTGGCGAAAGCCTGACCTGCACCTTGCAGATCGCCTTTGGCCAGGTTCACCTCACCCAACCAGTACTGGGCATTGCCCGCGTATTGGCTGTTCGGGTATTTACGCAGGAAAGCGGCGAAAGCCTGGCTGGCCTTGTCGAAATCCTTGGCCTTGATCAGGTCGAAGGCTGCATCGTAATACAGCTTTTCCTTGGCCGGATCAGCCGGTTCGCCACTCGCGGCAGGTGCCTGGGCGGCCGCAGCGGCCCCGGCTCCAGCGGCGGCACCGGCAGCAGCACTTGCATCGCCACCGGCAGAAGAATTCTCGGGAGTCGCGGCAGGTGCAGCACCGGATCCTATGCGCCGATCAAGATCCTGGTATCGCTCCAGGGATTCCTGCTTCATGCGCGCAACCTGATTCTGCAGTTCTTCGATCACGCCTTGCTGGCGCGATATCTGATCCTGCATTTGTTGCAGTTGGTTGAACAGCATGCCTTGTGCCGAGGCAGGGGCCGAAGCCGCTCCCCCGGCATAGGCGCCGTTCGTACCGTAACCTGCAGGCGGATAACTGCTCCCGCTATTGTTATAACCGGAGTTGTCATCGACCACAGGAACCGCAGCCCATGCCGCAAGCGGCGCGAGGCTGAGAGCCAGAACAGTTACAGCACGACGGCACGTTCGCATATCGAATTACTTACGCAGTTCGACGCGACGGTTTTGAGCCCAGGACTGCTCGTCGTTGCCGGTAGCAACTGGACGCTCTTCGCCGTAGGAAACCAGTTCCAGCTGAGCTGGGGAAACGCCTTGCAGTACCAGGTAGCGCTGAACGGCTTTCGCACGACGCTCGCCCAGTGCCATGTTGTACTCACGAGTACCACGTTCGTCGGTGTTGCCTTCCAGAACAACGCGAGCGCCGTTTGCTTTCAGGTCTTTGGCGTGAACGTCCAGAGCGCGCATGGCTTCTGGCTTCAGGTCCGAGCTGTCGTATTCGAAGTAGAAGGTGGTGATTGCGCGCAGAGCAGCTTCTTCGCTCAGGGAACCGTCAACGGCACCAGTGTTTGCGCCGTAACCAGCGTTTGGATCAACAGCGCCTTCACCGGCGTTGTCGCCGCCTTTGGACGAGCAACCTACAGCTACAGCCATGGCCAGAGCCAGCGCAGCAAATTTACCAAACTTCAGCATTTCCATCGTGAAACTCCTAATGAACCCCAGTGTGTTAAGTAAAACGTGTAGCGCCCGCTCACTTCAGGTAAGGGGACCAGGACGGTTCTCTGACTTCGCCTTGAGCGGTAGGAAGCGGGAGCCTAACGCGTCCATTAATGGACACGAGCATCAAGACTCCCCGGCCCTGTTGGCGGGTGGCGTAGATTACCATGGTGCCGTTGGGCGCAACAGTAGGCGACTCGTCCAGAGTGCTATCAGTGAGGATTTTTACACTTCCGCGCTGCAAATCCTGAGCCGCCACTTTGAAATTGGTGAAACCGTCCTGACGATGAATCATCACCAAGGTCTTTTCATCAGCCGACAGCTTCGGGTTGGCGTTGTAGTTACCTACGAACGTAACACGCTCGGCACCACCGCCATTGGCGCTGGTCTTGTAGATCTGCGGCTTGCCTCCACGGTCGGAAGTGAAGTAGATGGTCGAGCCATCCTTGCCCCAGTACGGTTCGGTGTTGATGCCAGGACCTGCGGTCACACGAGTGATCTGGCGCGAACCGAGGTTCATCACGTAGATGTCCGGGTTGCCATCTTTCGACAGTACGAACGCCAGGCGATTGCCATCCGGCGACCAGGCAGGTGCACCGTTCAGGCCTTCGAAGTTGGTGATCTGCTCACGGCGACCGGTGTCGATGTTCTGCATGAAGATACGCGGACGCTTCTGCTCGAACGAGACATAGGCAATACGCTTGCCGTCCGGTGCGAAACGCGGCGACAGGATCGGCTCGCGCGATTGCAGCAGAGTCACGGCACGGGCGCCGTCATAGTCTGAACGCTGCAGGGTGTAGCGGGTGTTCTTCTCGGAGAAGCGTTCAGCCGTCACGTACAGCAGGCGGGTCGAGAACGCACCGTCGATACCGGTCAGTTTCTGGAACGACTGGTCAGAGATGAAGTGCGCCATGTCCCGTATTTGCTCGGTCGTACCGGAAACACTGCCGTCCGCCACTTTCTGTTCGGTGGCAACGTTGAACAACGCCCACTGAACCTGCAGGCGACCACCGGCCGGCGTGATATTGCCGACCATCATGTACTGGGCACCTACTGCCTTCCAGTCACGGAAGATGATTTCGCTCGGCTGGCTTGGCTGGCTGATCATGTTCTGTTTTGGAATCGGCGAGTAATAACCCGAGTTCCGCAGATCGTTGCCAATGATTTCAGCCATGTCATCCGGCAGGACGGCACCGCCCTGGAAACCGAACGGTACTACGGCGATCGGGGTAGCCCGATCGCTGCCGCTGGTGACCAGAATGTTCTTTTCATCCGCCATCGCGATCCCTGCCATGCAGCAGATCACGACCAGCATTCCTCGAAGAAGGTTTCTCACAAGGCTAGATCCTCAGGTGTGAATGTCATCTTGAATGAACGATACGGAGCGAAATCGCTCGGCTTCATTCCCTGCATTTCCGTCAAACGTCCAATATTCTTGACCGCTGCCACTGCCGACGCATCGAACGGACCGTCGCCACTGGACTTGGCCACGCTGACCGTGGTCACCGTGCCGTCCGGCAACATGCCGATCTGCAGAACAACCGTCATGCCTTTGCGTGCCGAAGGAGGACGAGCCCAGCCTTCCGCTGCCCGCGCACGAATCAAGTCATCGAAGCTGCCCGCGGTTTCGTCACCACGTTCGTCCGCCAAAGCCTGCTGGCGCTCGGTCTTGTCGGACAGCAGGTCGGCCAGAGCCTGGGCCTTCTTGTCCTCGACCGATTTGCGTGCCGCGTCCTGCGCTTTCTTCTTCGCAGCATCGGCAGCAGCTTTCTTCTTGGCTTCATCGGCGACTTTCTTCTTCGCCTCTTCAGCCTCGGCTTTCTTCTTGGCGTCTTCGGCGGCTTTCTTCTTCGCGTCTTCGACGATTTTCTTCTTGGCTTCTTCAGCGGCCTCTTTCTTGGCCTCTTCTTCAGCAGCCTTCTTGGCTTCTTCTTCAGCTTTCTTCTTGGCTATATCAGCCAATTGTTTCTCTTCTGCCTTCTTGGCTTCGGCGGCTTTCTTCGCGTCTTCGGCTTTCTTGGCTTCGTCAGCCTTCTTCGCCTGTTCCGCTTTCTTCGCCTCATCGGCCTTCTTGGCTTCCTCGGCCTTTTGAGCCGCTTCTTCTTTCTTTTGTTCCGCAGCCTTCACCGCTTCCTGCTCGACCTTTTTCTGCTCCATCTGCTCGACTTCGGTCTGGCGCGCGGCGGATTTCTTCGCCTCACCCGCAATCTTCTGATTGGTCTGGGTGGTTGCCTGACTTTTCGATTTCAGCTGGTAAAGGGTTGCCTGGACAATCGGCTTGGCCGGCGGCAGCTCCGGTGTCATGGCGAAACTGACGAACAGCATGCCGAACACCAGCACGTGCAAGCCAATCGCCCAGACACTGGGCCAGAAGTAGCTTTCCGAGGCGGACGGCTCTCGCTGTTGCTGCATCAGGGGGCCTCGGTGATCAAGCCAACATTACCGACCCCGGCTTTCTGCAACCCGCCCATGGCGCCCATGACGGAGCCATAATCGACGGACTTGTCGCCACGGATGAAGACCTGGGTGCGCTTGCCGCCTTCAGTGCCGGCGCGGATGATCTTGGTCACCGCGTCGGTCATCTGTGGCAGGGTCATGGCCCGGTCCTGTTGCTTCTCGGTGTCGACTTCGCTGCCAAGGTTCCAGTAGTAGGTCTTGTCAGCCTTGATCGAAATGGTCAGCACCTGGGTGTTGTTGTCCTGCGGCAAGGCTTCGCTGGAAACCTTGGGCAGATCCACTTTCACGCCCTGATTGAGCATCGGCGCAGTCACCATGAAGATGACCAGCAGCACCAGCATCACGTCGATGTAAGGCACTACGTTCATCTCGGCGACCGGCTTGCGCTTGTGTCGGGCTCGAGTGATTAAAGCCATCGGTAAATACCTGCTTATTCTTCGCTGGTGTGCACTTTGCGGTGCAGGATCGCCTGGAATTCATCGGCGAAGGTGTAGTAGCGGCTCAGCAAGGTTTCACTGCGGGCAGAGAAACGGTTGTAAGCGATAACGGCCGGGATCGCGGCGAACAGGCCGATCGCAGTGGCGATCAGGGCTTCGGCGATACCTGGGGCCACAGTGGCCAGGGTGGCCTGTTGTGCGCTGGCCAGACCACGGAAGGAGTTCATGATCCCCCACACGGTACCGAACAGACCGATGTACGGGCTGACCGAACCGACGGTGGCGAGGAACGGCAGGCTTTGCTCGAGTTTCTCTTCCTCGCGGGAGATCGCTACGCGCATGGCACGGGCCACGCCTTCCATGACCGCTTCAGGATCAACGCCCGGCTGCTGGCGCAGACGCGAGAATTCCTTGAAACCGGCACGGAAGATCTGCTCGACGCCCGAATCCGGATCCGGGTTGCTGCCGGCCTGGCGGTACAGTTTGGACAGGTCGATACCCGACCAGAAGCGCTCCTCGAAGCTCTCCAGGGCACGTCGACCGGCGCGCAGCAGATTGCTGCGCTGAAAGATCATGATCCATGAGGTCACCGATGCGGCTACCAGGGTCAACATTACCAACTGCACCACGATGCTGGCATTGCTGACCAGGCTCCACATGGAGGAATGGTCGACGACGTTAGCTTCCACGCTTTATCTCCTGCTTCAAGTGTGTACCCGTGCCGACCGCGTCGGCGAAAGCCGCACGCAAGTCTTCGGGAAGGGCCCGGGGTTTCAAACTGTTAGTGCGCACACAGGCCACCAGAAACTGCCCCTCACAGAGCAGCACATTATCCGTTGCCCGCCTGACCTGCTGTCGAAAGCGCAGGCTGGCACGGTTCAATTCGATTACATCAGCGCTTACCAGCAGCTCGTCGTCCAGTCGCGCCGGCGCGTGATATCGCGCTTCGCTGGAGTGCACGACGAACAACAGGTCCTCCCCTGCCAGCGCCGACTGGGCAAAGCCCAGCTCCCGGAGCCGCTCGGTTCGAGCCCGTTCCATAAACTTGAGGTAATTAACGTAATACACGATGCCGCCCGCATCGGTGTCCTCGTAATAAACGCGACAACGATGTGCGAACGGCTCAAGCCCGTTTTGCGCGCGCATACTCTAGTGCTTACTCCTCGGGTTGCCAATCCGGCCAGGCAACTGTTTTTCATAGTTCGAAGGCTTTACCGCAAAAGTACCGTCCTGAGACAGTACAAACGCTGAATAAATCGCCAATAAATGTGTATCAATCGTCCACGGCATCGAGAAAATCGTCTGCCACGGGCATTTCGCCCATTCGTGACGGAATGTTTAAACCAAAATGCAGATATGCGTGCCGGGTCACCACCCTGCCCCGCGGCGTACGCATGATGTAGCCCTGCTGAATCAGATACGGCTCCAGCACATCTTCGATGGTGTGGCGCTCTTCACTGATCGCAGCCGCCAGACTGTCGATGCCGACCGGGCCGCCATCGAACTTCTCGATCATGGTCAGCAACAATCGCCGGTCCTGATGATCGAAGCCGTGCTCATCGACATCCAGCAGATTCAGTGCCAGGTCGGCAACGGATTTGGTGATATGCCCCTTGGCCCGGACTTCGGCGAAATCCCGCACCCGGCGCAACAGCCGGTTGGCAATTCGCGGCGTACCACGGGCACGACGGGCAATCTCGAAAGAGCCTTCCGGGTCCAGCGGCAGACCGAGGATGTTCGCCGAACGGCTGACAATCGTCGCCAGGTCGGCGGTGCTGTAGAACTCAAGACGCTGAACGATACCGAAACGGTCACGCAACGGATTGGTCAGCATCCCCGCCCGCGTCGTTGCGCCAACGAGGGTGAACGGCGGCAAGTCGAGCTTGATCGAACGCGCCGCCGGCCCTTCACCGATCATGATGTCGAGCTGGAAGTCTTCCATCGCCGGGTACAGCACTTCTTCGACGATCGGCGACAGACGATGGATTTCATCGATGAACAACACATCGTGGGGTTCAAGGTTGGTCAACAGCGCTGCCAGATCCCCCGGCCGCTCGAGCACCGGGCCCGAAGTGCTCTTGATCGACACCCCCATTTCCTGGGCAATGATGTTGGCCAGGGTGGTCTTGCCCAGCCCCGGCGGGCCGAAGATCAAGGTGTGGTCGAGGGATTCGCCACGGCCACGGGCGGCCTGGATAAACAATTCCATCTGCTCGCGAACGGTCGGCTGGCCAATGTATTCGGCCAGACTGACGGGACGTATCGCCCGATCCTGGACTTCTTCGCGCTCACGCGGACTGTGCGTGGCGGAGATCAGACGATCAGCTTCAATCACTTAAATCATTCCCTTCAGGGCGCGTCGGATCATGTCTTCACTGCTCAAGCCTTTCTCCTTGATCGCGGAAATCGCCTTGCTCGCTTCCTGCGGCTTGTAGCCCAGGGAAATCAGCGCGCTGACCGCATCATTCTCGGCGGTATTGACCGGTGCCGGGCCGTCCGGCTGGTTCGGTACCAGCGCAAACATGGCCGGCGAGGTCTCCCAGGCCTTGAAGCGGTCCTTGAGTTCGACCAGTAGACGCTCGGCGGTTTTCTTGCCCACCCCCGGCACCTTGGTCAGCGCCGAAGTGTCCTGGGACTGCACGCAACGGATCAGCTCATCGACTTCCAGACTCGACATCAACGCCAGGGCCAGTTTCGGGCCCACACCATTGAGACGGATCAACTCGCGAAAAAAGTCTCGCTCACGTTTGCCAGCGAAACCATAGAGTAACTGCGCGTCTTCGCGTACGACCAAATGGGTGTGCAAGGTCAGCGGTTCACCGACCGACGGCAGGCGATACAGAGTGGTCATGGGCACTTCCAGCTCATACCCGAGGCCGTTTACATCCAGAATCAGGTGCGGCGGCTGTTTTTCAGCGAGGGTGCCGCGCAAGCGTCCAATCACGTTTCAGATCCTTGAGCGTTGGCCAGCCGTGGGCTGGCGACAATCAGAACGAAGGACTCCGGCCGACAACACAGGCGCGCAAGTCCACATTCCGTAAATTTGATGCTGATGCTATCAGAGACGCAGGCGCCCGCCACGACTGCGTGCGGTTCCCAGACCGTGCGGTAGCAGACTGGAGCGAGTGTGCGCGTGGCAAATGGCAATGGCCAGGGCGTCCGAGGCGTCGATCTGCGGCTTGCTGGTCAGTTTGAGCATGTGCATGACCATCATCTGCACTTGTTCTTTATTTGCAGCGCCAGTACCGACCACTGCCTGCTTGACCTGGGTGGCCGTGTACTCGGCGATTTCCAGGCTCTCTTCGGCGCCGGCAACGATAGCGGCCCCACGGGCCTGTCCGAGCTTCAGCGCCGAGTCGGCGTTTTTCGCCATGAACACTTTTTCGATGCCCATGGTCACCGGGCCATAGGTCTGGATAATCTCGCGTACGCCGCGATAGACGATTTGCAGGCGCTCGTGCAGCTCGCCGGCGCCGGTGCGGATACAGCCCGAGGCGACATAGATGCAACCGCCGCGTCCGGTATCACGAACTATGCCGTAACCGGTAATGCGCGAACCGGGGTCGATACCAAGAATTAAAGTCATAAGCCTGCAGGTTCGAAAAAACACAAAAACAAATGTGGGAGATTCCATGCCTGAGAGGAACCCTCAAACATGGAATCTCCCACATTGAAGCCTAGCCGTTATCAGCCGAGCTGAGCCGCCACGTCTTCCGGAATGTCCGCGTTGGAGTAGACGTTCTGCACGTCATCCAGGTCTTCCAGCATGTCGATCAGCTTGAGCACCTTCTCCGCCCCTTCCAGATCCAGTTCGGCGCTGGTGGTCGGCTGCATGACGATTTCCGCGTCATCACCCTTGAAACCGGCCGCTTCCAGCGCGTTCCGCACGGCGTAGAAGCTGGTGAAGGAGGTGAACACGTCAATGGAGCCGTCTTCATGAGTGATCACGTCATCGGCGTCGGCTTCCAGTGCCGCTTCCGTCAGCGCATCTTCGTCAACACCTGGCGCAAAGCTGATCTGGCCCTTGCGCTCGAATAGATACGCCACCGAGCCGTCAGTTCCGAGGTTGCCGCCACACTTGCTGAACGCATGACGCACAGCCGCAGCGGTACGGTTGCGGTTGTCGGTCATGCACTCGACCATCACGGCCACGCCGCCCGGGCCGTAGCCTTCGTAGGTCAGTTCTTCAACGTTGTCCGCTTCGGTCGCACCGGCGCCACGGGCCACTGCACGATCGATGATGTCGCGGCTCATGTTGGCGCCCAGTGCCTTGTCCAGGGCCAGACGCAGACGCGGGTTGGAACCCGGATCGCCGCCGCCCTGACGCGCCGCAACGGTCAGTTCACGGATCCACTTGGTGAAGATCTTGCCTCGTTTGGCATCCTGACGTTCTTTGCGGTGCTTGATGTTCGCCCACTTGGAATGACCTGCCATATCTCGCTCCGAATTCTCTTTGAAACGTTGCCCGCCGCGCACATCGCACAGCCAGCAAACAAAAAAATCTCGACCTGCTCTCTACAGAAAGAAAAAAGGCGCATCCGAAGATGCGCCTTCAGGCCCGTCTTACTCAGCCTTTGGCGTTTCGCGCAAACGAATGTGCAATTCGCGCAATGCCTTCGCATCCACAACACCCGGCGCCTGCGTCATCACGTCGGCAGCACTCTGGGTTTTCGGGAAGGCGATCACTTCACGGATCGACTGG
Organism: Pseudomonas sp. R38(2017); assembly: GCF_002112395.1. Lineage (NCBI taxonomy): Bacteria > Pseudomonadati > Pseudomonadota > Gammaproteobacteria > Pseudomonadales > Pseudomonadaceae > Pseudomonas > Pseudomonas sp. R38(2017). The sequence goes on along the minus strand of NZ_NEHN01000001.1, from coordinate 201,168 downwards.
GCGCCGGTCATCAGCATTACCAGACGGTCCAGACCGAAGGCCAGACCACCGTGCGGCGGTGCACCGTATTTCAAGGCGTCGAGCAGGAAGCCGAACTTCTCTTCCTGTTCCGCTTCGTTGATACCCAGCAGACGGAATACCGCTTGTTGCATCTCTTTACGGTGGATACGGATCGAACCGCCACCCAGCTCGGTGCCGTTCAGAACCATGTCATAGGCACGGGACAGAGCGCCCGCCGGGTTGGCTTCGAGCTCTTCCGGGGTGCACTTCGGCGCGGTGAACGGGTGGTGCAGCGCAGAGAAGCTGCCATCATCGTTCTCTTCGAACATCGGGAAGTCGACGACCCACATCGGAGCCCATTCACAGGTCAGCAGCTTCAGGTCATGACCGAGCTTGATCCGTAGCGCGCCCAGGGCTTCGCTGACGATCTTGGCCTTGTCGGCGCCGAAGAACACGATGTCGCCATCAACTGCACCGACGCGATCGAGGATCACGTTCAGGTTGGCTTCCGGGATGTTTTTCACGATCGGCGATTGCAGACCTTCAACACCGGCAGCACGCTCGTTGACCTTGATGTACGCCAGGCCCTTGGCACCGTAGATGCCGACGAACTTGGTGTAGTCGTCGATCTGCTTGCGCGGCATGCTCGCCCCGCCTGGAACGCGCAGTGCGGCGATACGGCATTTCGGGTCGTTGGCCGGGCCGCTGAACACCTTGAAATCAACTTCTTTCAGTTGATCGGCAACGTCCACCAGCTCCAGCGGGTTACGCAGGTCCGGCTTGTCGGAACCGTAACGGCGCATGGCTTCTTCGAAAGTCATGTGCGGGAATTCGCCGAATTCCAGATCCAGCACTTCCTTGAACAGGTTGCGGATCATGCCTTCGGTCAGGCCCATGATGTCTTTTTCGTCGAGGAAGCTGGTCTCGATGTCGATCTGAGTGAACTCAGGCTGACGGTCGGCACGCAGGTCTTCGTCGCGGAAGCACTTGGCGATCTGGTAGTAACGGTCGAAGCCGGCGACCATCAGCAGTTGCTTGAACAGCTGTGGCGATTGCGGCAGGGCGAAGAACGAACCGGCGTGAGTACGGCTCGGTACGAGGTAGTCGCGCGCGCCTTCCGGAGTGGCACGAGTCAGGATCGGCGTTTCAACGTCGAGGAAGCCATTTTCGTCGAGGTAGCGACGGATGCTGGTGGTCATGCGCGAACGCAGACGCAGCTTCTCGGCCATTTCCGGACGACGCAGGTCGAGGAAGCGATAGCGCAGGCGGGTTTCTTCGCCAACGTCCGAGAACTCGTTCAGCGGGAACGGAGGAGTTTCCGACTCGTTCAGCACTTCCAGTTCGTAGCCCAGGACTTCGATCATGCCCGACGCCATGTTGGCGTTGGTAGCACCGGCCGGACGCAGACGCACCTTGCCGGTGATCTTCACGACGTACTCGCTGCGCACGCGATCGGCGGCGGCGAAGCTCTCGGCACGATCCGGGTCGAATACCACCTGGGCCAGACCATCACGATCACGGATATCGAGGAAAATCACCCCGCCGTGGTCGCGGCGACGGTGAACCCATCCGCAAAGGGTAATTTCCTGGCCTTCCAGGCTTTCGTTCAGTTGGCCGCAATAATGGCTGCGCATCATGGTAGTGGTTTCGCTTCTCGTAATTCGAAATTCGGTAGAGATCCATCGCACTCAAGCTATGTGCGACCAGTGGATACTCGCGCGTGTCGTTCGACCTGGGTCTGAACCCTAGTCAGATTTGTCGCCACCGGCCAGATTCTTCTTCGCGCCGGTCTTGAAATCGGTTTCGTACCAACCGCCGCCGCTCAAGCGAAAGCCTGGCATGGACAGCTGTTTCTTGAGCTCCGGTGCCTGACAGGCAGGGCAGTCGACCAGCGGTGCGTCGCTGATCTTTTGAATGGCTTCCAACTGATGGCCACAGGAAGCACATTGGTAATCGTACATCGGCATGGGGTTGTCTCAGCGATCAGATTGCCAGCTACCGCAGGGCGGTGTGGCGAAAGAGCGGGATTATATCCATTAAATGCGGCCTGTGCAGCCGGAAGACTGCACAGGCCGCCCAGTCATTGACACCCCCCGGTGGTCACCGGGGCATCGCGCAAGCCATGCACGACACACACCACCCGCACCAGGCCGCTGAAGTTCTTCACGCCGCCATGACGCAAGTGCACTTCGCGATCGACACGGGACAACAATGTGCCGACCGAACAGCAATTATCCTCGGCCATGCGACCCAGAATATTCCAGTAGACCTGCTCCAGCCGCATGCAGGTTGCAAACCCGTTCAAGCGCACCGATCGGGCCAATGGCCGGATCAATGCCATGTCGAACTCTTCAAGAAACGGTGCCACGGCCCGGTCTTGCCGCGAGCCGATGACGATTCCACTTCGCCTGTCTCCAACTTCCATATCGTTGACACTCCTTTGCCATCTCTGCTTGTTGCCAAGGCAACATCCTGTGACCTCATTAAAAGCGCGGAGCAAAGGTATATCCAGACGACTTTTTGACCGTCCACGTAGGATAAGCCAACACAACAGGGAGGATCATGGAGCAGCGAAATGCTTTCTTCGCTTCCTACAATAGCGAAAGCTTTTTCCCGACCCAAATGGGCGCACGACTCACAAACTGTGTCCGTGCGCCTCGGGCGATCAGGCTTCGAGCAGCGCCCTGAGCATCCACGCGGTTTTCTCGTGGACTTGCATGCGCTGAGTCAGAAGATCAGCCGTCGGTTCGTCACTGACCTTATCCAACAGCGGGAAAATCCCCCGCGCCGTACGAGTAACCGCTTCCTGGCCTTCGACCAGTTGTTTGATCATGTCTTCGGCACTCGGCACGCCCACTTCTTCCTTAATAGAGGAAAGGCGCGCGTAAGTCGCATAGGCACCCGGTGCAGGGAAACCCAGGGCCCGGATGCGCTCGGCGATCGAGTCCACGGCCAGGGCGAGTTCGTTGTATTGCTCTTCGAACATCAGGTGCAGTGTCCGGAACATCGGCCCGGTGACATTCCAGTGGAAGTTGTGGGTTTTCAGATACAGCACGTAGGTGTCCGACAGCAGACGCGACAGCCCTTCGACGATGGATTTGCGGTCTTCTTCACTGATACCGATATCGATTGCCATGCTTACCCCCTAACGGCGATTGAATTCATCCAGCAGGTGTCGGTTCACTGTAGCAAGGCCTCCCTCCCATGACAGCCCCCGTATTGACCCGATAGAGGCGACAAATCGCCCCACGTCCTGCCGCTGGCCGGCGTGATTTGAGTCGCTGCAGGCTTTACTGTTAAATAGGCAGTGTGTCGCTACGCCCTGTTTTCCGGGGGTTGCGCATAGGCTGATGCCGGGCACGTGTCCAACGCCTCTTATTGTTCCGAAGCGAACCGTGCGCCTTCAGCTCTTCCTTGTGAGCCGTCATAACGTGAGTCATTAAAAATGTTGAAAATCGTCCACCTGCTAATGGGCGCAGCAGCCCTGCTGCTGTCCTTCATACCTAGCTTGAGACCCGAAGCCGTACCTTACCTGCAACAACCCGATGCACTTTACCTGGCCTTTTTCGGCCTGCTGAACCTGGTCATTGCCCCGGTGATCCCTTACTGGAACAAAGGCCCGCGCCAGCATCTGCAAAATCTGGTCAGCGCATTGCTGGTGCTGACCGTCGTCCTGCAAACCCTGACCCTGATCGCGCCAATGCCTGTCATCGCCGGCCAGCCAGCTGTGCTATTCAGCCTGGTCATTGCTCTGGTTGCCGTGGCCGTGCACCTGGCCGTCAGCTTCTATAAATCCTCACCGGCCGCCGCTACGCAAAGCTACGACATGAGCAACCGCGATACCGGCACCGTCAAGTGGTTCAACACTTCCAAGGGCTTCGGCTTTATCTCCCGGGATTCCGGCGATGATATTTTCGTGCACTTTCGTGCCATTCGTGGCGAAGGCCATCGCGTTCTGGTCGAAGGCCAGCGTGTGGAATTCTCGGTGATGAACCGTGACAAAGGCCTGCAAGCTGAAGACGTGATCGCCGCCCTGCCGCGTCGCTGATCCAGAACGAAAAAACCGCGAACAGCCTGGCTGTTCGCGGTTTTTTATTGCCCTTACGAAATACGTGAACTCAGTAATGCGGCGGCGGTGCGTCTTCTTCGAAAGATCCAAACTGGCCGACCATTTCCTCCTGACGCTTGAGCAGCGCGGCCATCTGCAACTGCAGATGTTCCATGACTCTCTGTTGTGCCACCAGCACGTCGTTCAACGCCTGAATGGTGTCGTCCTGAAACGCCAGACGGCTTTCCAGATCGTTTACGCGCTCTTCCAGGTTCATGGTCAAACCTCCAGAAACTTGAAATCGTCGTCCAGCACCAGGCGCAGGCGCTCGCGGATCGCGGCGACCTGCTCGGCGCTATAAGGTTTGGCGGGATGCTTGCCCCAGACCGGCGCTGGCCAGGCGGCATCGTCACGTTTACGCACAATCACATGCATATGCATCTGGCTGACGACGTTACCCAGCGTGGCGACGTTCATTTTGTCGGCATCGAACGAATCCTTGAGCACTTCCGCCAACGCAGTGGTTTCCTGCCACAGACGCTGCTGGTCGGCGACATCCAATTGAAACAACTCGCTGATATCGTCGCGACGAGGCACCAGAATGAACCAGGGGTAGTTGGCGTCGTTGGACAGCAGCAACCGGCAGAGCGGGAAGTCGCCGATGGTCAGCGTGTCCTGTTGAAGGCGTGAATCTAAAGCAAACACTGGGTGTACTCCCGGCTGATCGACAATATTCAGCTTAGTGGACCTGCCCGGTAGAGGGCGCACTAAACGACAGGACGGCAGCATACCTCCGAATGCCCTGCCCTTCACGATGAAGCGGTGCCCCGTCATGGAACATTTCTGGCGATTGCGCACCAGCCCGAGACTCGCCGTGCCAGGCAACACGCAAAAATGACCATGACTCAATACCGCGCTCAGGGTCATGACAGGGCTCAAGTGTTTGAATTCAGTACAGCCGGAAAAAATATTTGCACCAAAACCGTACAGCGGGTCTACGCTCAATGGCTCGGGCATCCGCCAAATACTCACTGAAAGGGTGAACCGGTAACGTTTTTGGTTGTCATGCGCAAAAACGCGGGAGACAACACCAAGCGAGCAAGCGCGTCAACCCTCATCAAAAAGGGGCGCGCGAGCCCGTATTTACAAGGTTTTTACAGCGACGAGCGGGGCAAGGGAAAAATAACCGCATCAATTTTGCGGTTTGTGCACGCTTGTTGCATTCGTACTCATATGAGCTATGAGCACGCCACGGGAAGTGGTGGCTCAAAGCCCGAAAAAAACAGTGGCAGGGTTGCCCGATGGAGATTCAAGTGTTTTGCCAGGGACTCTTTTTTACCGATGCAAAAAGGCCCAGAAACAGCGATAAAGTTGTCAGTCCGGCTGCATTGGTACTGTGAATTTGCGACATCAACCAAGCCATTTGCGACAGCGTCGTAAAGAACATGAAAGGTTGTATGCGCAAGTATCGCCAACATTGTCGGCGTGATATAAGTTTGCGCCGACACAAAAAGAAAGAGCCGCCCAGATAATAAAACAGGTGGGACGGCAGTACTCTTCTAAAACCAAAGGAGCAAATCACGATGCGCGTGATGAAGTGGAGCATGATCGCACTGGCCGTTACAGCAGCCAGTACTCAGTTGGCTACGGCCGCACCGTTTGTTAGTGACCAGTCTGAAGCCAAAGGCTTTGTTGAAGACGCCAAACTGACCGAAACGTTGAAGAACTACTACTTCAACCGTGACAACAAGAACGGCGGCCACGACCAGAAAGACTGGACCCAGGGTTTCCTCGGCAACTTCACTTCCGGTTACACCCAAGGCACCGTAGGCGTCGGTATCGATGCATTCGGTTACCTGGCGGTCAAACTGGACGGCGGTGACGGTACTTCCGGTACCGGTAACATGAGCCGCAGCAATACTGTCAAAGCCAACGGTTATGCCCATGACGTTGATGAGAGCCAAGGCAAAGCCGGCGCAGCCATCAAGTTCCGCATCTCCAAGACCGAGCTGAAAATCGGCGACCAGCAGCCAAGCACTGCCCCAGTGTTCGCTGTCGGCGGTTCCCGTATCCTTCCGCAAACTGCCAGCGGCTTCCAGTTGCAGAGCAGCGAAGTCAAAGATCTTGACCTCGAAGCCGGTCACTTCTACTCGGCTACCAGCCAGGACAAAAACGCTCGTGAAGGCGGCCTCTACGCCACCTACGCAGGCGTTGAAGCCAAAAACATCGACTACTTCGGTGGTAAATACGGCATCACCGACAACCTGACCGCATCGCTGTACGGCGCCAAGCTGGAAGACATCTGGAACCAGTACTACGCGAACGTGAACCTCACCACGCCATTCGGTGGTGACACTTCGCTGAACACTGACTTCAACATCTACCGCACCACCGATACCGGTAGCGCCAAAGCCGGTGACATCAGCAACACCGCGTTCTCCCTGGCGACTGCCCTGTCGTTCCTGAAGGCACACACCTTCACCCTGGCCTTCCAGAAGGTCAACGGCGACACCCCGTTCGACTACATCGGCGTGGGCAAGAACAACCGTGGCGGCGACTCGATCTTCCTCGCCAACTCGATCCAGTACTCCGACTTTAACGGTGCAGGCGAGAAATCCCTGCAAGCCCGTTACGACCTGAAAATGGCCGAGTACGGCGTTCCTGGTCTGAGCTTCATGGTTCGCTACGTCAAAGGCTGGGATATCGACGGTACCCACACTCCAGCGGGTAGCGCTTACGCCGGTCTCTACGGTGAAGATGGCAAACACCACGAAACCAACTTTGAAGCCAAATATGTGGTTCAAAGCGGTCCGGCAAAAGATCTGTCCTTCCGTATTCGTCAAGCGTGGCACGTTGCTAACGCTGATGAAGGCGAAGGCGACGTTAAAGAGTTCCGTCTGATCACCGAGTACCCACTGAACATCTTGTAATCGTCAGTGGTTAGTTTGGTTGAATGAAAAAGGCCCATCTTCGGATGGGCCTTTTTTATTGCCTGTTGCTTGTAATACATGCCTGACCGATAAGTCAGGCAATTGATTAGCAACCTATCATTAAACTGCCGACTCCTGAACCACACGAATCACTCGTTGTGGAAACGGAATATCGATGTCGGCAGCCTTCAAACGATCGCGGGATTGTTCGTTGAACATGAACATCACATCCCAATAATCTGCAGTTTTAACCCAGACCCGCAGAGAAACAGTGATCGAACTATCACCCAGCGTCGAAATGACAGCCTGAGGCGCCGGATCCTGCAGCACGCGATCATCTTTAGCCAGATCCAGCAGCACCTGACGGGCCTTTTGCAGATCGGCTTCGTAATCGACACCCACATCGAACACAACCTTGCGGGTTGGCTGACGGTTGGTGTTGGTAATAATGCCGTTCGACAGATTGCCGTTCGGTACGATGATGGTCTTGTTGTCGCCGGTGCGCAGTACGGTGTGGAAAATCTGGATGCTGTCGACAGTACCCGCCACGCCTTGCGCTTCGATCCAGTCACCGATGCGGAACGGGCGGAACAGCAGAATCAGCACGCCACCGGCGAAGTTCGCCAGGCTGCCCTGCAATGCCAGGCCGATGGCAAGGCCGGCCGCACCGATTGCCGCCACGAACGAAGTGGTCTCGACACCGATCATCGACGCCACGCTGACGATCAACAGCACCTTGAGAATGATGTTGGCCAGGCTGCTGATGAAACCTTGCAAAGCCAGGTCGGCATTGCGCAGAGCCAACAGGCCACCCAGTTTTTGCGTAACCTTGTTGATCAGCCACCAGCCGATCGCCAGGGTAATCACCGCCAGCAGCACACGACTGCCGTATTCCATGATCATCGGAATCCACGCCTGGGACGCCTTGACAAGGTTGTCTACCTCAGCATTCAAATCCATCTTTTATCTCCTGATTGCCGGCTTCCCGGGCTGAAAAAATCAGCGGCAGAACGACCGGACCTGTTGGGGCTCAATCGTTTCTGCCGCTGCTTGGGCCTCGGACGCTGAAAACGCCGAGAGGTTCCCGACTCGGATGGCTCAGTCGCGGAAGTTGTTGAATTGCAGAGGCATGCCGAATTCCTTGGCACGCAGAGCAGCGATGGCTTCCTGCAGATCGTCACGCTTCTTGCCGGTGACACGTACCTGCTCGCCCTGAATGGCGGCCTGCACCTTGAGTTTGGCTTCCTTGATGTGGCCGACGATCTTCTTCGCCAGCTCCTTGTCGATGCCTTCCTTCAGAACGGCGTCCTGCTTCATCAGCTTGCCCGAGGCGAAGGAGTCTTTGACTTCAAGGCACTGCACGTCGATCTTGCGCTTGACCAGGGCCAGTTTGAGGATCTCGATCATCGCTTCCAGCTGGAAATCGGCTTCAGCGGTCAGGTGGACGGTCAGGTCCTTTTCCTTGTATTCGAAGCTGCCCTTGCCTTTCAGGTCATAACGACGATCGAGTTCCTTCACGGCGTTCTCGACCGCGTTGGTGAGTTCGTGTTTGTCCAGTTCGGATACCACGTCGAACGACGGCATGTAATCTCTCCAATAAAAAGGCGCGCTCGTTCAGGACGCGGCGCGCTTGGCTTGCGGTTAAAATCGGGCTCATTATAACGGGTCTTTTCCCACCGACACGGCGAGCCTTGCATGCCTGTACCTTACCGAGTGAAAAACTGATGTCCACCCCCTGGCACATCCTCGGCGCCGGAAGTCTCGGCACCCTCTGGGCCACACGCCTGGCCCGGGCCGGATTGCCGGTCCGGCTGATCCTGCGCGATATCGACCGCTTGCATGACTATGCGACGGCGGGCGGCCTGACCCTGGTGGAACAAGGCGTGGCCAGCAGTTATGCCATCCCCGGCGAAACGCCGGACAGCCCCGGACCGATCCGTCGCCTGCTGGTGGCGTGCAAGGCCTACGATGCCGAAAGCGCCGTGGCCGGTGTCGCTCATCGTCTGGCACCGGACGCAGAACTGATTCTTCTGCAAAACGGCCTCGGCAGCCAGGAAGCGGTGGCCGCGCAAGTCCCGCAGGCCCGCTGCATCAGCGCCTCCAGCACCGAAGGCGCGTTTCGCGACGGAGATTGGCGCGTGGTGTTCGCCGGCCACGGTTACACCTGGCTCGGCGATGCTGGCCATCCCGTGGCACCGTTCTGGCTCGACGATCTGGAGATGGCCAGGATCCCCCATGAATGGAGCGCCGATATCCTCACGCGTCTTTGGCGAAAACTGGCGCTCAACTGTGCGATCAATCCGCTGACGGTGTTGCACGACTGCCGCAACGGCGGATTGCAGGAACACCACTGCGAAGTTGCCACCTTGTGCGCCGAGCTGACCGAGTTGCTCGAACGTTGCGGCCAGCCTGCGGCGGCGGACAACCTGCAACAGGAAGTCGAACGGGTGATCCAGGCCACGGCGGCGAATTTCTCCTCCATGTATCAGGACGTGGCCAATAAACGCCGCACAGAAATCAGCTATCTGCTCGGACATGCCTGCAAGGTTGCAGAGCGCCATCAGTTGAACCTGCCGCATCTCAAACAATTGCAGCAACGGCTGACAGCCCATCTGCACAGTCTCGGATTGCCCGTCGCCTGAGCAGCGGCTACGCTGCCCACTTGTTCCTTTGTTGCGATAAGCCCGATGCCATTGCGCCAGCGCCTCGAAAACCTGCCGGTCGGCCAGAAACTGCTGGCCGCCCTGCTGGTGCTGTTGACCACCGTGTTACTGGTCGCCAACCTGACCTTCATCAGCGCCGCCTATTACATTTCCCAGGAAAGCATGGCGCCCCAGGCGCTGCAGACCATTGGCCGTCTGGTGGCGAACCCGAGCCTGATCGCCGAAGCGCTGCAATCACCGCAGAGCGCCGAACGCCTGCTCAAGGAGCTCGACAGCTACTCGCCGCTGCGGGCGGCCGCCCTGTATGACGGCAAGGGCGACCGCATCGCGCAGGTGCAACGCGGCGACAAGCTCAATCTGCCGGAGCGCTACCGGCACATCGAAGCCTGGCAACTCACCGAGTTTCGCAGCAATCAATTGATCACCCTGCCCCGTCCCGGCGCTGCGCCGGGTCATCTGCTGTTGGTGGCCAGCAGCGAACTGCCGATGGCGTTCTACACCGGTACCCTGACGGCGAGCCTGGGGATCCTGATCTTCAGCGTGCTGTTGTGGCTGGTGATTGCCCGGCAGATCAAACGCCTGATCACCCGGCCAATCCACGAACTCGAAGAGCTGTCCCGCCAGGTGACTCGCGAGGAGAACTACGCCCTGCGCGCTTCCCGTGGCAACCACGACGAAATCGGCAGTCTGGCCGAGGCCTTCAACACCATGCTTTCACGCATCGAGGCGCGGGAGCAGCAGCTCAAGCGCGCCCGCGATGACTCGCAAGCCGCTTACGATCAGGCTCAGGGGCTGGCCGAAGAAACCCGCCACACCAACCGCAAACTGGAGCTGGAAGTCCAGGTGCGCAGCAAGATCGAGAAGAAACTCACCGGTTTCCAGAACTACCTCAACAGCATCATCGACTCCATGCCTTCGGCGCTGATCGCCCTCGACGAGCAGCTCTACGTCACGCAATGGAACCAGGAAGCCAGCGCCCTCTCCGGTACCCGGCTGGACGAAGCACTGAATCAGCCGATCTTCCTCGCGTTTGAACCGCTCAAGCCATTCCTGCCGCAGCTCAAGCAGACCGTCGAACAACACACCGTGGCGAAAATCGAGCGGGTGACCTGGTTCAAGGACGACGAGCCCAAACATTACGCCCTGACCTTCTACCCGCTGATGGGCGGTGCCGGGCGCGGTGTGGTGATCCGGATCGACGACATCACCCAGCGCCTGTCACTGGAGGACATGATGGTGCAGTCGGAAAAAATGCTCTCGGTCGGCGGCCTCGCCGCCGGCATGGCCCACGAAATCAACAACCCGCTGGGGGCGATCCTGCACAACGTGCAGAACATTCGCCGGCGTCTATCGCCCGACCTGCCGAAAAACCTCGAGCAAGCCGAACAACTGGGCATCGAGCTGGAGACCGTGAACCGTTACCTGCAAGGCCGGGAGGTCCCGCAACTGCTCGACGGCATCCAGCAGGCCGGTGCCCGGGCGGCAAAGATCGTCACCCACATGCTCAGTTTCAGCCGCCGCAGCACCCGGCAGATGGCACCGTGCGACCTGCCGGCGCTGATCGATCAAGCCGTGGAAATCGCCGGTAACGACTTCGACCTGGCCATCGGCTTCGACTTCAAGGGCCAGGCAATCATCCGTCAGTTCGACCCGGCGCTGGGACCGGTTCCGGGCACCGCCAACGAGCTGGAACAAGTGCTGCTCAACCTGCTGAAAAACGCCGCGCAGGCGATTCACCTGCGCGAAGACGACAGCGAGCCGGGGCGAATCATCCTGCGCACCAGACTCAATCCGCCATGGGCCGAAATCCAGGTCGAAGACAACGGCATCGGCATGAGCGAGAACGTGCGCAAACGCACCTTCGAGCCGTTCTTCACCACCAAGGAAATCGGCCAGGGCACGGGGCTCGGACTGTCGGTGTCGTACTTCATCATCACCAACAATCACAAAGGGCAGATGGAAGTGCAGTCGGCACCGGGGCAAGGCACTTGCTTCACCCTGCGCCTGCCGCTCGCGCAACCGACACCCATCGCCGCCGAAACCAATCAAATACCGAGGTAAACCATGGGCTTTCGCTTGTCGAAGATCTACACCCGCACCGGCGACAAAGGCGAAACCGGCCTCGGCGATGGTCGCCGCGTCCCCAAGGATCATCCGCGCATCGAGGCCATTGGCGAGGTTGACACCCTGAACAGTCAGGTCGGCGTACTGCTGGCCGGGTTGCTCGCCGAATGCGAAAACTGCCCCGGACTCAGTGAATTGATCGACGTGTTGGCGCCCTGCCAACATCGACTGTTCGACCTGGGTGGCGAGCTGGCGATGCCGGAATATCAGGCGCTGAACACCGCAGAAATCGAACGGCTGGAAGCCGCCATCGATGCGTGGAACGAGGAATTGGGGCCGCTGGAGAACTTCATTCTGCCCGGCGGTTCGATGCTGATTGCCCAGGCTCATGTCTGCCGCAGCCTGGCGCGCAGTGCCGAGCGACGTTGTCAGCATTTGAATGCGATCGAACCGTTGGCCGGGGTTGGCCTGGCGTATATCAATCGCTTGTCGGATCTGTTGTTTGTAGCGGCGAGGCTGATTGCGCGCCGCCAGGGCATTGCTGAAATTCTGTGGCAACCGGCGGCAAAACCCGAAAACTGATCACTCCCACGCCTGGCGCGGGAGTGATCGGATGCCCATTCAGGCCTCAGGCCAGAACGCCCGAATCCCCGCCACGCCCTGAGCCCCGGCATTCCACGCTTTCTCGCGCTCCGCAGGGCCAACGCCACCCAACAGAAATACCGGTTTGCTGAAGCCTTCGATCAGTGTCGAAGCCTGTTCCCAGCCCAGCGGCTGCGCATCCGGATGAGTCAGGGTCGGCTGCACCGGCGACAGGGTGACGAAATCCACGCCCATCTGCTCGGCCAGCGCCAGTTCTTCAGCATCGTGGCAGGACGCTGCCAGCCAGCGCTCCGCCGGTAGCGGACGCCCCGCTGCCGCGTACTTGCGCAGTTGCGCCGAGGTGATGTGCCAACCGGCGGACGGGAAATCGCCCAGCCATTCAAACGGGCCCTTGATCATCAACTGTGCCTTGCCGGCACACAGGCCCACAGCGTCCACCGCCAGATCGCGATACTTCGGGTCATAACCATTGGGCGCACGCAGCTGGATCAGCTTGATGCCACCGGCAATCGCTTTCTGGATACCGCGCAGCAAGGCCGGGGCTTCCAGGTCTTCCGGGGTAATCAGGTATTCAGCTGGCAGACGTGCCGCCGCCACGATCGGCTGGTTGGCCGCCGGGAACTCGTAGTTCGTCAGTTCCCTGGCCGACACCCAGGCCAATGGCTGGCCTTCGGCGCCGTGGGGTTCGCCGGTGAAGCTTGAGACTTCCCAAACATCCAGCAACACCTGCTTGTCCGGGTAATCATGACGAACCTTGATCATCGGGCGAGCGGCGCCGACGACAATGCCCAGTTCTTCGTGCAGCTCACGGGCCAGCGCGGTCTGCACCGACTCTTCGGCTTCGACCTTGCCACCGGGAAACTCCCAGAGACCACCCTGATGCTGAGTGTCAGCCCGGCGGGCGATCAGAATCTTGCCGCTGCCGTCACGAATGACGGCGGCGGCGACGTGTACACGTTTCACGACTGCAATTCCTCCAGTCCAGCCTTTTGCCAGGCCTTGAAGGCCGGCCATTGGTAGACGGTTTCAACATAGGCTTCATCTTCGGCCGGCAACTTCACCTGATAGGTGCGCAGACGTACGGCAATCGGTGCGAAGAACGCATCGGCCAGCGACACCCGACCAAACAGAAACGGCCCGGCCTCGGTCGCCGCCGCACGGCATTCGGCCCACAGCGCAAGCATGCGCTCGACATCGACCTTCACTTCCGGCGGTACCGGATTGAGCGGTGCGTCGTGGCTCAGGTTGAACGGCATGTGATTGCGCATGGCAAAGAAGCCGCTGTGCATCTGCGCGCAGGCAGAACGTGCCTGGGCACGAGCAGCGATATCAGTCGGCCAGAGTTGCTCGGAAGGAAACTGCTCGGCCAGGTATTCGGCAATCGCCAGGGAGTCGGCGATGGTGCCTCGTGCGGTGGTCAGCAGCGGCACCTTGCCGGTGGGCGAATGCTTGAGCAGGCGCTCGCGGGTATCGGGCTTGCCGAGCTTGATCAGCTCTTCGGTGTAGGGCGCGCCGGTCAGTTCAAGCGCCAGCGCCGCGCGCAGGGACCAGGAGGAAAGCAGTTTGTCGCCGATGATCAGGTGAAGGCTCATGTTCGGGTCCTTTCATGGGACAGAAGAAAAGGAGGTCCGCAGACCTCCCTCTTCGGCAGGGATCAGGTGCGGTATTCGGCGTTGATCTTCACGTACTCGTGGGACAGGTCGGTGGTCCAGATGGTTTCGCTGCAATCGCCGCGACCCAGTTCGATACGGATGGTGATTTCTTCCTGCTGCATCACTGCCGAACCCTGGGCTTCGGTGTAAGTCGCGGCGCGGGCGCCACGGCTGGCGATACACACGTCGCCGAGGAACACGTCGATCTTGCTTACGTCCAGATCCGGCACGCCGGCACGACCGACAGCGGCGAGGATACGGCCCCAGTTCGGGTCGGAGGCGAACAGTGCAGTCTTGATCAGCGGCGAGTGGGCCACGGTGTAACCGACGTCCAGGCATTCCTGGTGATTGCTGCCGCCGTTGACTTCAACGGTCACGAACTTGGTCGCGCCTTCGCCGTCTCGCACGATGGCCTGGGCCACGTCCATGCACACTTCGAACACGGCCTGTTTCAGCTTGGCGAAAAGCTCGCCTTCGGCACGGGTGATTTCCGGCAGCGCAGCCTTGCCGGTGGCAATCAGCATGCAGCAGTCGTTGGTCGAGGTGTCGCCGTCGATAGTGATGCGGTTGAACGATTTGTTGGCGCCGTCCAGCATCAGGTTGTGCAGCACGTCGCGGGAGACTTTGGCGTCGGTGGCGATGTAGCCAAGCATGGTGGCCATGTTCGGACGAATCATGCCCGCGCCCTTGCTGATGCCGGTGACGGTGATGGTCACGCCGTCATGCTGGAACTGGCGGCTGGCACCCTTTGGCAAGGTGTCGGTGGTCATGATGCCGGTGGCGGCGGCTTCCCAGTTGTTTTCCGACAGATCGTCCAGCGCGGCCTGCAAGGCGCCTTCAATTTTCTCGACCGGCAGCGGCTCACCAATCACGCCGGTGGAGTACGGCAGGATCTGGCTGGCATCGACGCCGGTCAGTTCCGCCAGTTTGGCGGTGGTGCGCTCGGCGGCAGCCAGGCCCGGCTCGCCGGTGCCGGCGTTGGCATTGCCGGTGTTGGTCAACAGGTAGCGCACAGCGTTCTGCACGCGTTTCTTGGCCAGGATCACCGGTGCTGCACAGAAAGCGTTCAACGTGAACACGCCCGCCACGGTCGAACCTTCGGCGCAACGCATCACGACGACATCCTTGCGCCCAGGGCGCTTGATGCCGGCCGAAGCGATACCGAGTTCAAAACCGGCAACCGGGTGCAACGTTGGCAAAGGACCAAGACCAACAGCCATGAATGCGCTCCTTACTCAATGATGTCAGCACCGCCAAGCGTAGTGGCGGTGGTGTAAATGGCAAAACGCCGCGACGGCTGGTGCCGGTCGCGGCGCGGGTATTTCAGCGATTGAAACGGGTTTTACTGGATCTGCCCGTGGCAATGCTTGAATTTCTTGCCCGAACCGCAGTAGCACAGTTCGTTGCGGCCCAGCTTCTGCTCGTTGCGAACCGGTGCGGTGGCCAGGGCCACATCGACCTCTTCACCGACCAGTGCTTCCGGCTGCTCCAGCCCCGGGGCTTCGGCGTGTTCGAACTGCATGCGAGCGGCCAGTGCCTCGGCTTCCTGACGCAGACGCGCCTCTTCCTCGGCCGGATCTTCGCGGCGAACCTGAACGTGCGACAGCACACGGATCGAGTCGCGCTTGATCGAATCCAGCAGCTCGGAGAACAGCGTGAAGGACTCGCGCTTGTATTCCTGCTTCGGGTTCTTCTGCGCATAACCACGCAGATGGATGCCGTGACGCAGGTGATCCATGGTCGACAGGTGGTCTTTCCACAGGTCGTCCAGCACGCGCAGCACGATTTGCTTCTCGAAGGAGCGCAGTGCGTCGGCACCGGCCTGGTCTTCTTTTTCGTTGTACGCGGCGATCAGCTCGTTCATCAGCTTCTCGCGCAGGGTTTCTTCGTACAGGTGATCGTCTTCGTCGAGCCATTGCTGGATCGGCAGCTTCACGCCGAAGTCGCTGGCAATCGCGGCTTCCAGACCGGCCACGTCCCACTGCTCAGGCAGCGATTGTGGCGGAATATGCGCACTGACGGTGGCGTTCAGGACGTCCTGACGGAAATCAGCGATGGTTTCGCCGATGTTGTCTGCGGCCAGCAACGTGTTGCGCATGTGATAGATCACTTTACGCTGCTCGTTGTTGACGTCATCGAATTCCAGCAGTTGTTTACGAATGTCGAAGTTGCGACCTTCAACCTTGCGCTGGGCCTTTTCGATGGCGTTGGTCACCATGCGGTGCTCGATCGCTTCGCCAGGCTGCATGCCCAGGGCCTTCATGAAGTTCTTCACCCGGTCGGAGGCGAAGATGCGCATCAGGCTGTCTTCCAGCGACAGATAGAAGCGGCTGGAACCGGCATCACCCTGACGGCCGGCACGGCCACGCAACTGGTTATCGATACGACGGGACTCGTGACGCTCGGACGCGATCACCTGCAGACCGCCGGACTCCAGCACTTGCTGGTGACGCTTCTGCCAGTCAGCCTTGATCTGGGCGATCTGCTCAGGGGTCGGGTTTTCCAGCGACGCCACTTCCACTTCCCAGTTGCCGCCCAACAGGATGTCGGTACCACGACCAGCCATGTTGGTAGCGATGGTCAGTGCACCCGGACGCCCCGCCTGCGCAATGATTTCAGCTTCTTTTTCGTGGAACTTGGCGTTCAGAACCTTGTGTTCGATGCCTTCCTTCACGAGCAATGCGGACATGTGCTCGGAGGTTTCGATGGTCGCAGTACCCACCAGCACCGGACGGCCGGCGGCCATGCTTTCCTTGATGTCGTTGACGATTGCCGCGTACTTCTCTTCGGCGGTCAGGAACACCAGGTCGTTGTAATCCTTACGGGCCAACGGTTTGTTGGTCGGGATGACGACGACCTGCAGACCATAGATCTGATGGAATTCGAACGCTTCGGTGTCCGCAGTACCGGTCATGCCGGACAGTTTTTCGTACAGACGGAAGTAGTTCTGGAACGTGGTCGATGCCAGGGTCTGGCTTTCGGCCTGGATGTTCAGGTTTTCCTTGGCTTCAATGGCCTGGTGCAGGCCTTCGGACAGTCGACGACCCGGCATGGTACGACCGGTGTGTTCGTCGACGAGTACGACCTGACCGTCCTGCACGATGTATTCGACGTTGCGGTTGAACAGTTTGTGTGCACGCAGGCCGGCGTAGACGTGAGTCAGCAGGCTCAGGTTGTGCGCCGAGTACAGGCTCTCGCCCTCGGCCAGCAGACCGATGCTGGTCAACTGGTCTTCGATGAACTGGTGACCGGCTTCGTTGAGTTCGACCTGACGGGTCTTCTCGTCGACGGTGAAGTGACCTTCCTGGGTGACTTCGCCTTCGACTTCTTCGACGTGCAGCTTGAGTTTCGGGATCAGTTTGTTGATCTCGATGTACAGCTTGGAGCTGTCCTCGGCCTGACCGGAAATGATCAACGGAGTACGTGCTTCGTCGATGAGGATGGAGTCGACTTCGTCGATCACGGCAAAGTTGAGTTCGCGCTGGAATTTCTCTTCCATGCTGAACGCCATGTTGTCGCGCAGGTAGTCGAACCCGAATTCGTTGTTGGTGCCGTAAGTGATGTCGGCAGCGTAGGCGGCGCGTTTCTCTTCCGGCGGCTGGAACGGCGTCACGATGCCGACGCTCAGGCCGAGGAATTCATACAGCGGGCGCATCCAGTTGGCGTCACGGCGGGCCAGGTAGTCGTTCACGGTCACAACGTGCACGCCCTTGCCGGACAGCGCGTTGAGGTAAACGCCCAGTGTACCCACCAGGGTCTTGCCTTCACCGGTACGCATTTCGGCGATCTTGCCTTCGTGCAAGGTCATGCCGCCGATCAACTGAACGTCAAAGTGACGCATGCCCATGACGCGCTTGCCGGCTTCGCGGGCGACCGCAAACGCTTCGGGCAACAGCTTGTCGAGGGTTTCCCCTTTGGCGATACGGTCCTTGAACTCGGCAGTCTTGGCGCGCAGTTGATCGTCCGAAAGAGCGACCATCTTCTCTTCGAAGGCATTGACGAGCTGCACCGTCTTGAGCATGCGTTTGACTTCACGCTCGTTCTTGCTTCCAAAAAGTTTCTTTAACAAAGGCGCAAACATATCGGCAGGATCTTCCACACTAAAGGGATGGAGGGCGGCCCCGTGAGTCGCCCGTGCAGCCCTCATGGCCGCATGCGAACGAGCATTCTACCCGGAAACGGTGGTGAGGAAAGTGGCGATATTCCACGATGCTGGCACTGCGCTTTGACGGGGCTCACTTAAAATAGGGGCGTTTTGCTCAACTTCAAGCCGTTGGAGGCAGAAGTTAGTCGTTGATTTAATGGGCAAAGCAGGGACAAAAGCAATGGGCGAGTGAAATGGGTGCTATCTGCTACCATGGCGCCTCTGTAACTTCAGGTGTTGGATCATGGCATTTCGCCCTCTTACAGCCAGAGCGCCCGCCGTTCTGCTACGCGAAGCCAGGCCGTTGAAAGCCATCCTCGGCCATGCTCAACGCCTGGCCCATCTGCAGCGTCTGCTCGACAGCCAGCTGCAACCCGCCGCCCGCGAGCACTGCCATGTGGCCAAGTGGCGCGAAGGCGAACTGTCGCTGGTGGTCACCGATGGTCATTGGGCCACACGTCTGCGCTACCAGCAAAAACGCCTGCTGCGGCAATTGCAGATGTTCGACGAGTTCGCCGGCCTGACGCGGATCAAGTTCTCGGTGCGACCGCCCGTCATCCAGCCCAGAGCAGCCGGACACACGATGGATCTGTCGACGGATGCCGCGGCGACCATTCAATCCACCGCCGACGGGATCAGCGATCCGAGCCTGCGGGCGGCGCTGGAGCGTCTGGCAGCGCACGCCAAGGCCAAATCCTGACCCTGGCCCGCCCGCAACAGTTCTTAGCGGCGCTTGCTGCCTCCGAGCAACGATCCCATTAATCCCCGCACCAACTGCCGGCCCAACTGGTTCGCCGCCTGACGCATCGCCGACTTCAATGCCTGCCCTGCGGCAGTACCGAGAAACTCCCCGGCCTTGTCCGCCAGACTTGGTTCCGCCGCTGCAGGTTTGCCAGGTATCGCCTCGGCTTCAGGCCCAAGGTTCTTGCGTCCGGTGAGAATTTCATAAGCCGACTCCCGGTCGATCGGCTTGTCATAACGCCCCTTGAACGGCGACCCGGCAATCAGCATCGTGCGTTCGGTCTCGGTCAACGGCCCGATCCGCGATTGCGGCGGCGCTACCAACACCCGCTGGACCATTTCCGGCGTGCCTTTTTCCTGCAGGGTGCCGACCAGCGCCTCGCCGATCCCAAGCTCAGTCAACACCGACAACGTATCGAACGCCGGATTCGGCCGAAAACCGTCCGCCACCGCCCGCAGGGATTTCTGTTCCTTTGCGGTGAATGCGCGCAGACCGTGCTGGACCCGCAGGCCCAGTTGCGCCAGCACATCGTCCGGCAGGTCGCCCGGCGACTGAGTGACGAAATACACCCCGACGCCCTTGGAACGGATCAGCCGCACCACTTGTTCCAGACGTTCCTGCAAGGCTTTTGGCGTATCACCGAACAACAAGTGCGCTTCGTCGAAGAACAGCGCCAGCAGCGGTTTATCGGCATCGCCACGTTCCGGCAGTTGCTCGAACAGCTCGGCCAGCAACCAGAGCAGGAACGTCGCGTAGACCTTCGGCGCTTCATGCACCAGACGACTGGCATCGAGCAAATGAATCCGTCCGCGACCGTCAGCGGCCGGTTGAAGAATGTCTTCCAGTTGCAGTGCCGGCTCACCGAACAAGGCTTCGGCGCCCTGCTGCTCCAGGATGGCCAGACGCCGTAACAGCGCCTGGCTGGAACCGGTGGTGAACAACGCGGCGTCTTCGCCGAGCAGCTGCGGGTTGTCCTTGAGGTGGTTGAGAAGCGCTTTCAGGTCTTTCAGATCCAGCAGCAACAGGCCTTCGCGGTCGGCGACCTTGAACGCCGCGTACAGCGCCGACTGCTGGCTGTCGGTCAATTCCAGCAAGGCGCCGATCAGCAGCGGCCCCATTTCGCTCAGCGTGGTGCGCAGCGGATGACCGGACTCGCCGTGAATGTCCCACAAGGTCACGGGATAAGCCTGAGGCTTGTAGTTGAGCCACTGCATGCCGGCGATGCGTTCGGCGACCTTGCCCTGAGGATTGCCGACAGCACCGAGGCCGCACAGGTCACCCTTGATGTCGGCCGCGAACACCGCGACCCCGGCGTCACTGAACGCTTCAGCCAGCCGTTGCAGGGTGACGGTCTTGCCGGTGCCAGTCGCGCCGGCCACCAGTCCGTGACGGTTGGCCAGGCGCATCGCCTGGGCGATCGGTTGCCCGGCGAGATCGGCCCCGATAATGAGTTGCGAAGAGTCAGGCATTTGGTCACCCAATAGTTAATCTTTGTCGAGCATGGCCGATAGAGAGAAGTGAGAGACCGGATCAAAAGTCCGGTCCGTGATTTCCCTAAGGAGAGACGGAAATATCACTCAGCCTTCACACCTGCCCATTTTGCGCGCCTTTATAAAAGCACGCCCTGGACATTAAGACCTTAGCGGAACCCCAAGCCATGAACAAAAATCTACGTTTCAGCCATAAAATTTTGCTTGCCGCCGCCCTCATCGTCATTGCCGCCTTCGCCTCGTTCACGCTGTACAACGATTGGCTGCAGCGCAACGCGATCCGCGATGACCTGAACAACTACCTCAATGAGATGGGCGAAGTCACTGCCGACAACATCCAGACCTGGCTCAGCGGGCGAATCCTGCTGATCGAAAACGCAGCCCAAAACATCGCCATCAACCCCGAGCCTGCCGCGGTCGCGAGCCTGCTGGAACAGAAAGCCCTGACATCGACGTTCATGGCTTCGTACCTCGGCGACGCCACCGGCCACTTCACCATTCGTCCGGATGCGAAGATGCCGGACGGTTTCGATCCACGGGTCCGCCCTTGGTATAAAGGCGCGGAAAGCAGCAGCACCTCGACCCTGACCGAACCGTACATCGACGCGGCGACCGGCCAGACCATCATTTCCATCGCCACTGCCGCGAAAAAGGCCGGTCAGAGCGTCGGCGTGGTGGGCGGCGACCTGAGCCTGCAAACCCTGATCGACACCCTCAGCGCCCGGGATTTCTCCGGCATGGGCTACGCGTTCCTGGTCAGCGCCGACGGCAAGATCCTGGTGCATCCGGACAAGGCGCTGGTAATGAAGTCGCTCAAGGAAGCCTATCCGCAGGACACCCCGCGCATCAGCAGCGATTTCAGTGAGGTCACTGTCGACGGCAAGACCCGCATCGTCACCTTCGCCCCGATCAAGGGCCTGCCATCGGTGAACTGGTACATCGGCCTGTCGGTAGACAAGGACAAGGCCTTTTCCATGCTCAGCGAGTTCCGCACCTCCGCC
Source organism: Pseudomonas sp. R38(2017) (assembly GCF_002112395.1). Lineage (NCBI taxonomy): Bacteria > Pseudomonadati > Pseudomonadota > Gammaproteobacteria > Pseudomonadales > Pseudomonadaceae > Pseudomonas > Pseudomonas sp. R38(2017). Next base: position 179,831 of record NZ_NEHN01000001.1, on the reverse strand, counting down.
GTGGTGGCGACGGTCATTGCCGTGGCGATCATCATCGCCCTGCTCGGCATGCTGATCCGCCTCCTGATCCAGCCGCTGCACGTCATGACCCGCGCCATGGAAGACATCGCCGATGGCGAAGGCGATCTGACCAAGCGTCTGACCATCCAGAACCAGGACGAATTCGGCAAGCTCGGCACAGCGTTCAACCGCTTTGTAGAACGCATTCACGGTTCGATCCGCGAAGTGTCGTCGGCCACCGGGCAGGTCAACGAAGTCGCCCTGCGCGTGGTCGCGGCTTCCAACTCGTCGATGTACAACTCCGACCAGCAAGCCTCGCGCACCAACAGCGTAGCCGCCGCGATCAACCAGCTCGGCGCCGCCGCCCAGGAAATCGCCCGCAACGCCGCACAAGCCTCGACCCAGGCCAGCGACGCACGTGGCCTGGCCGAAGACGGTCAGCAAGTGGTGGATCGCAGCATCAAGGCGATGAATCAGCTGTCGAGCATGCTCAGCGCATCGAGCAGCAACATCGAATCGCTGAACAGCAAAACCGTGAACATCGGCCAGATCCTGGAAGTGATCACCAGCATCTCCCAGCAGACCAACCTGCTGGCGCTCAACGCAGCCATCGAAGCCGCACGGGCTGGCGAGGCCGGTCGCGGTTTCGCGGTGGTGGCTGATGAAGTTCGCAACCTCGCCCACCGCACCCAGGAATCGGCGCAACAAGTGCAGACCATGATCGAGGAGCTGCAGGTCGGTGCCCGTGAGTCCGTCAGCACCATGAGCGACAGCCAGCGCCACAGCCAGGACAGCGTGGAAATCGCCAACCTCGCCGGTGAACGCCTGAACAGCGTGACCCAGCGCATCGGCGAGATCGACGGCATGAACCAGTCGGTCGCCACCGCGACCGAGGAACAGACCGCCGTGGTCGAGTCGATCAACGTGGATATCACCGAGATCAATACGCTGAACCAGGAAGGTGTCGAGAACTTGCAGGCGACGTTGCGTGCCTGCTCAGATCTGGAGCAGCAGGCTTCGCGCTTGAAGCAACTGGTTGGCAGCTTCCGGATTTAACGCCGTTCTGCCGGTCGTCTTCGTCGTTCACAACTATCCGACGAAGACGACCGACAATCCCTCCGAAACCGGCCTTGCACCCCACCGCGAAACCCCGACCGAACATCTATTCTTGATAACGGTCAACCAAGGGAGATCAACGCGGAGGGACGTTCACCGTGCATATCGCTGACATCACCATGTTCTACGCCCCGGCCAGCGGCGGCGTGCGCACCTATCTGGATGCCAAGCACCGTCGGCTGGGGGTCAAGCCCGGCATCCGCCACAGCCTGCTGATCCCCGGGGCGGATTTTGGTGAGTCTGACGGCGTTTATACAGTTCCCGCCCCTGCCCTGCCATTCGGCAAAGGCTATCGTTTTCCCCTGCGCCTGGCCCCTTGGCGAAACGTTTTGCAGGATCTGCAACCCGATCTGATCGAAGTCGGCGACCCGTACCTCACCGCCTGGGCTGCGCTCGACGCGCGCCGGCAACTGGACGTGCCGGTGATCGGCTTCTATCACTCCGACCTGCCGCTGCTGGTGGGCAACCGCATGGGCCACTGGGTCACGCCGAATGTCGACGCGTATGTGCGCAAGTTGTACGGCAATTTCGACCGGGTGCTGGCGCCCAGCCAGGTAATGGCCGACAAGCTCAGCGGGCTGGGCGTGCGCAACGTCTTCGTGCAACCGCTGGGCGTTGACCTGCACACCTTCCACCCGGATGCCCGCGATACCGGGTTACGCAGCGAGCTGGGGATTGCCGAGGACACGCGCCTGCTGATCTTTGCCGGTCGCGGTTCCAAGGAGAAAAACCTGCCGGTGCTGCTCGATTGCATGAAACGCCTGGGCCCGCGTTATCACCTGTTGCTGGTCGGCTCGTCGATGCCGGCGTCCGTCCCGGACAACGTCAGCGTGATTGACCGGTTCTGCCCGGCCGCGCAGGTCGCGCGGCTGATGGCCAGTGCCGACGCGCTGATCCACGCCGGCGATCAGGAAACCTTCGGTCTGGTGATTCTGGAGGCGATGGCCTGCGGCATCCCGGTGGTGGCGGTGGCGGCCGGGGCGTTCGAGGAAATCGTCAGCGAATCCTGCGGCCTGCTCTGCGCGCCGAACAATGCGCAAGCCATGGCCAATGCCGTGCGCGAACTGTTCAGTCGCGGGACTGGCGTACTCGGGCAACAGGCACGCCAGCATGCCGAACGGCATTACGCCTGGGACACGGTCGTCGACAGCCTGCTGGGGCATTATCACGCCGTACTCGGCGATTCGGTTCCACGGGTGGCCAATGGCTGAATCTCACGAGCGTCCGGCGCTGATGCTGGTGCTGCATGACGTGGCGCCCTCCACGTGGGCCGATTATCGAGCCTTCGTCGAAGCCGTTGACCGGTTGGGCAATGTCCCGATGACGTGGCTGGTGGTTCCGGACTTCCATCGACGCGAGGCACTTGAAGGCCATCCAGCGTTTTGTCGAATGCTCGACGAGCGCGTCGCACGCGGTGATGAACTGGCCCTGCACGGCCACTTTCATGAAGATACCGAGCCCAGCCCGCGCACGGCGCGCGACTGGTTCATGCGCCGGGTCTACACCCATGAAGGCGAGTTCTATCAGCTGTCCCGGGAAGCCGCCCTCGCCCGCCTGCGCCCGGGCATCGATCTGTTTCGGCGCCACGACTGGCCGCTGCACGGTTTCGTCGCCCCCGCCTGGTTGATGAGCGCCGGCACGCGCCAGGCACTGCGCGAATTGCCGCTGCGCTACACCAGCGACCCGCAGCATCTTTATCACTTGCCGGAGTTCACCGCGGTCGAAGCCCCGGGACTGGTCTGGAGCGCACGCAGTGCCTGGCGTCGCGGCATGTCGAAGGTCATCAGCGAACAGCGGGAACAGCGCTGGCGTCAGGCGCCGGTGATTCGTCTAGGCTTGCACCCGGTGGACATGCGCCACCGGTTTTCCCGGGATTACTGGTGGCGCACCCTTGAACGATTGCTGGCGGACGGACGCGTGCCCATGACCAAAATCGACTGGCTGACGCGCCAGCGCACTCAAGCCGAGCGTGCCGCTTGAGCCGCGGCATTCTGTTGCTGATCGGCCTGCTGGTGGCCGTGGCAGTTCCCGTTCTGCTCGGGGGCGGCGAGACGTGGGAGCGCCTGCAGGCCTTTCCGCTGCGCTGGCTATTGATCATGTTCGCCATGGTTCTGCTGTGCTGGGGCATCAACACCTTGCGTCTGCGGCTGTTGCTCGGCGATCAGCGTGACCGGGTCACGCCCGTCAAAAGCCTCGGGGTGGTGATGGCTGCCGAATTTGCCTGGTGCGCCACGCCCGGCGGCAGCGGTGGGCCGTTGACGATCATGGCGCTGTTGGCCCGCAGCGGCGTGCGCCCGGCCCGGGGCAGCGCCGTGTTTGCGATGGATCAGTTGAGCGATCTGCTGTTTTTTCTCTGCGCCCTGATTGGAATTCTGATCTACGCGTTGTTCCAGCATCTCAGCGACCGTATGGAATGGTTGCTGATCGTCAGTGCGATGTCGTTGACCGGTGGCCTGTTCAGTTGCGTGCTGGTCGCGCGCTATCACCGTCGCTTGATCCGCCTGAGCGGGCGCCTGCTGGCCGGGATGAACGTCGAACCCCGCACTCGACGGCGTTGGGCGCGGCAGTTGCTGCATTTTCTGGCCGCTTTCACCGATGCACTGAAATTGCCGTGGCAGACACTGATCAAGGTGTTCGTCCTGACCTGCGTGCATTGGTCGCTGCGATACAGCGTGCTGTACCTGGCGTTGCGCGGGCTGGGGGCGGACGTGCAGTGGGCCTGGACGTTTCTGATCCAGATGCTTTCGCTGGGTGCGGGGCAATTCAGCCTGTTGCCGGGCGGTGCCGGTGCGGCGGAATTAACCTCGGCGGCGCTGCTGGCGCCGATGGTCGGCAAATCGACCGCGGCGGCGGCGATCCTGATCTGGCGGGTGGTGACGTATTACTTCTATCTGCTGGTCGGTGGCCCGGTGTTTCTATTGATGCTGGGCCGGCCGTTGCTGAAAAAACTGCTGAGCGTCAGGCAGGCTTCTTGAGGTCATCTTCTTCGTCCTTGAGTTGTTCCCACAGTTCGGCAGCGCCGGGAAACTCCGTGCCATCCTCCGGGCTCAGGTCATCCGGGTCATAGCGGCTCAGGCAGCCCTCGCCGAGGGTGGCGGGTGCCTTGGAAGTGGCTTTGTCCAGTGGATCGCTCATGAACGCTTCCTCACAGGGCTGCAACAAGTCGAAAAAAAGGGCCTGAGGCGATTGAACGCCCAGGCCCTTTGCTTTTCAACCGAAAGGTTCGATCAGAACACCACGGTCTTGTTGCCGTGCACCAGCACGCGGTCTTCCAGGTGATAACGCAGACCACGGGCCAGCACCATCTTCTCGACGTCACGGCCGAAACGCACCATGTCTTCGATGCTGTCGCTGTGGCTGACGCGCACCACGTCCTGCTCGATGATCGGCCCGGCGTCCAGCTCTTCGGTCACATAGTGGCAGGTTGCGCCGATCAGCTTCACGCCACGCAGAGATGCCTGGTGATACGGTTTGGCGCCGACGAACGACGGCAGGAAGCTGTGGTGAATGTTGATGACCTTGTGTGCGTATTCGCGGCACATGTCCGGCGGCAGGATCTGCATGTACCGCGCCAGCACTACCACTTCGGCATCGTGCTGCTTGACCAGGCGCGACACTTCGTCGAAGGCCGGTTGCTTGTCCTGCGGATTGACCGGGACATGGTAATAAGGAATGCCGTGCCACTCGACCATGCTGCGCAGGTCGTCGTGGTTGGAAATCACGCAGGAGATCTCACAATCGAGTTCATCGCTGTGCCAGCGGTGCAACAGGTCAGCCAGGCAGTGGGATTCACGGCTGGCCATCAGCACCACGCGTTTTTTCTGCTCGGTGTCGGTGATGCGCCAGTCCATCGAGAACTCTTCGGCGATCGGTGCAAACTTCTCGCGCAACACCTCGATACCGAATGGCAGGGAATCGGCACGGATTTCGTGACGCATGAAGAACCAGCCGACCTGGTTATCCGAGTGGTGGCTCGCTTCGGTGATCCAGCCATTGTGGGCCGCCAGAAAGTTACTGACTTTGGCAACGATGCCAACGCGGTCCGGGCAAGAAATCACCAACCGAAAAGTGCGCATGAGGGGGAAACTCCAGAACTTCGCAAAGGCGGCCATTCTAGCGACTGCGCGGGAAAACTGCAGTATTGATGACCCTCGGAGCCTCACGGCAGCCCGTCGCAATTTTTTTTGACGCCTGCAAACGCCAGAATGATGGCGTAGCAATAGCCCTGCATGTGCAGACCTGTGTGAATATCTGTGAAGACTCCATCACAATATTTAACTGAACATTCAATTCCGGGCTTTTCAACGTAACTAATTCAAATAAAAACCCCGGTTAAATGTTTACTTGATGAAACAGCCTGACTATTATTGCCGCACTGTCCCCTGCCATCGCGCACTCCCACATAAGGTAGTAATCATGTCCTTGATCAACGAATATCGTGCCACCGAAGAAGCTATCAAAGAGCTGCAGGCCCGTTTGAAGAACCTGTCGCAAGACGACAAACTGCAAGCCGAACTGGAATTCGAAGGCAAACTGCGCACACTGATGGGCGAATATTCCAAATCCCTGCGCGACATCATCGCGCTGCTGGATCCAGAGTCCAAAACCAAGGCACCACGTGGCGGCGCAGCCAAAACTACCGGCACCAAGCGTGCTCGCAAAGTTAAACAATACAAAAACCCGCACAACGGCGAAGTCATCGAAACCAAAGGTGGCAACCACAAAACTCTGAAAGAGTGGAAAGCCAAGTGGGGCGGTGACGTGGTTGAAGGCTGGGCTACCCTGCTGGGCTAAGCCGCAACCCTTGTCGCAGACCCATCCGCGACACAAAAAAACGCCAGCATGCGCTGGCGTTTTTTTATGCCCGCCGTTCTGGCGACGGACATGTTCGATTTCAAAGATTCAAACGTTTGCGCAATGCCTGGACATAACTCTGCCATTCAACCAGCACCTCGCGCTGTAATGGCGAGGCACTAAGCAACCATTGCTCCGCGGCCTCTGTAAAAGATTGCAAGGTATTAGGGGCACCCCATTCAGGCTCGGACAAGCGCTGCCGACAAAAGATTTGCCAGCGTTCTTGCTCTTCGAAATTCAACGTATCGGGAAAGTTACGTGCTCGATATCGAAACAACAATTCAGGCAAACGTTCGTCATCGAACGGCCATTGCTCTCGCGCTAATTGAGCAGGATCTGCCGTCCTCACTTGCTCACATAGTCGCCGGTCGCGATCACCGATAAATCCGTCGTACAACTGTTGTTCGGGATCTTCACTCGGGGTGAAATCTTCGCTTGCATAAATCGCCGCGACTTTATCTTTCCAAACTTGTTGTGCGTCACTTAGTCGCAATGCACGCGCCTGATACAGCGCCATGTCCAGCCCCAAACGCTGCTGATCTTCAGCTCTCAGCACCGACAACGGCGCCACCACCGGGCACTTGTTGATGTGAATAAGCTTGAGCGGCACCGGCAACTCGCCTTCGGCCAGATCGTCACGACGGGTATACAGACGCTGACGCAATGTCTGCGCATCCAGATCGAGCAGGCCCTGCGGGTCCAGGTGCAGATCGCAGACAATCAACGCGTTCTTGTTACGCGGATGCCAGGCCAGTGGCACCACCACACCGACATAACTGCGCGCCGCCGAAAAGCGTCCGGAAATGTGCACCATCGGCTGCAACAGACGAATCTGGTCCAACACCTTCTGCTTGCTGCGCAGCTGAAACAGCCAGTCATACAGCTTCGGCTGCTTCTCGCGGATCAACCGGGCCAGGGCAATGGTGGCGCGCACGTCCGACAACGCCTCGTGGGCATTACCATGATCGATATTGTTGGCGGCGGTCAGGCGTTCGAGCTTGAGTGTCACCCGGCCTTCGTCATCGGTCGGCCAGACCAGACCATCGGGGCGCAACGCGTAGGCGGCGCGCACCACATCGATCAGGTCCCAGCGACTGTTACCGCCCTGCCATTCACGGGCATAAGGATCGAAAAAGTTGCGATACAGGCTGTAGCGAGTCATCTCGTCGTCGAAGCGCAAGGTGTTGTACCCCGCACCGCAAGTGCCGGGAGCCGCGAGCTGGGCGTGAACCCGGGTCATGAAATCAGCCTCGCTCAAGCCTTGCTCGGCGAGGCGGCTCGGGGTGATACCGGTGATTGCGCACGCCGCCGGGTGCGGCAGGATGTCTTCGCTGGGCTGGCAGTAAAGATTGACCGGTTCGTCGATTTCGTTGAGATCGTGGTCGGTGCGAATCCCGGCCACCTGCAACGGACGGTCACTCCGGGGATTGATGCCGGTGGTTTCGTAGTCGTACCAGAAGATGGAAGTCACGGGCGGTTCCTGAACTGAAGATCGGCAAAGTCTAGGCGCTCGACTGCATTCGCGGCCAGCGCGGCATCATTCAGGCACATTTGGTTGAACGATGTGTATGACATAGTTATGTCGTTTTCCCCCGAGAGACTGCTAGCATCGGATTCACTCGCATCCCGATCAGGCAACATCAGGTAGCCCATGCTCGAGACCACAGCACCGCCAAGGAAAGCAACGCTGGCCCCGCCACTGGACACGCGGCACCAGGTCGAAACGCCGGAGGGCATCGACCTGCCGTTGCGTCCCGCCGGCCTGATGGTGCGTGCCGTGGCGTTCACCATTGATCTGTGTTTGCGCGGGCTGATCATGGGGTTGCTGTTCATGCTGCTGGCGTTGCTGGGCAAACTCGGTATTGGCCTGGGGTCACTGCTGCTGTTCGCCGTGAGCTGGTGGTACATGGTGTTGTTCGAAGTGCTGCGTCAGGGCCGTTCGCCGGGCAAGCAATGGATGGGCCTGCGGGTGGTGCACGACGATGGCACGCCGGTCGGGTGGTCGGCCTCCCTGCTGCGCAACCTTCTGCGTTTTGTCGACCTGATGCCGTTCGGCTATTTCCTCGGGGCGATCAGTTGCCTGCAACACCCGACCTTCAAACGCCTCGGCGACATCGCTGCCGGCACGCTGGTGATCTACAGCGAACGCCCGCTCAAGCGCCCGCAATTGCCCGATGCCGAACCCCGCCGCTCGCCGATCCCGCTGACCCTGACAGAACAACGGGCCCTGCTCGCTTTCGCCGAACGCCAGGGTGAACTGTCGACGGCGCGGGTCAATGAGCTCGCTGCACTGCTCGCCCAGCCGCTGCACATCAGCGCGACGAACGCCGTCGGAGAACTCAACGGCATCGCTCGCGGCCTGTTGGGGCCGACATGAAGCAAAGTCTCTTCGAAAGTCGCCACAAGGCGGAATGGGAGCGTTTCACACTCGTCCTCGAACGTCTGGAACGCGGCAAGGACACTTCGCAGGTGGCTGAATTTCCCAAGGCCTATCGCCGACTCTGCCAGCATCTGGCGTTAGCTCAGGAACGCGGCTACAGCAGTTTTCTCATCGATTCACTGCAACAGCAGGTGTTGCGCGGTCATCAACAGCTTTACCGCCACCACCGACAGCTCGGTGCCAGCCTGCTGAGCTTCATCCTCGCCGGATTCCCCCGGCTGGTACGCGCGCAATGGCCTTTCGTGTTGGTGGCCGGGCTGCTGTTCTTCGGTACCCTGGCCGGCTTCGGGGTGCTGGTGTATCTGAATCCCGAATTGATCTACAACCTGATCCCCGCCGAGCAGGTGCGCGAGATGCAGGGCATGTACGATCCGGTCGCCGGCCACCTCGGGCGCTCGGCCGAGCGCGCCGCCAGTGAAAACTGGGTGATGTTCGGCTACTACATCATGCATAACATCGGCATCGCCTTTCAGACCTTCGCCAGCGGTTTGCTGCTGGGTCTGGGCAGTGCGTTCTTCCTGTTCTACAACGGTCTGACCATCGGTGCGGTGGCCGGGCACCTGAGTGAAATCGGCTTCGGTCAGACCTTCTGGTCTTTCGTGATCGGCCATGGCGCATTTGAACTCAGCGCGATTGTCCTGGCCGGCGCAGCGGGGTTGAAACTGGGCTGGGCGCTGATTGCACCGGGACGCCTGATGCGCGGCGAGGCCCTGCGACACGCGGCGCGTCAGAGCATCCTGCTGATCTGCGGGGTGATGCTGTTTCTGTTGATCGCCGCGTTTATCGAGGCTTACTGGTCGTCACGCACCGGGGTCACGCCGCAGACCAAATACCTGGTCGGTATCGGACTCTGGCTCTGCGTGGCGACGTATCTGCTGTTCGCCGGAAGGACCCGCCATGCGCCTGAGTGACGCCACCGTGGTGATCCGCCCGCGCACCACCTGGGAAGCCATGGACCTGGGTGTGCGCATGAGCCAGCAGCACCGGCGTCTGTTGATGACCAGTTGGGCCATCGTCACCCTGCCGCTGTTCTTGGTGCTCAGTCTGTTGTTCTGGGATTCGCCGTCGCTCGCGGTGTTCATCTTCTGGTGGCTGAAACCGGCGTACGAGCGCCTGCCGCTGTACATCCTGTCCAAAGCGCTGTTCGGCGAAACGCCTACGCTGAAACAGGCATTGCGCCAATGGCCGAAACTGCTCAAACCGCAGTTGCTGGCGAGCCTGACCTGGCGACGCCTGAGCTTCAGTCGCAGCTTCCTGATGCCGGTGGTGCAACTCGAAGGGCTTGGCGGCCTCGCACGCCAGCAGCGTTTGCGGGTGCTGTTGCAACGCAATGCCGGTGCCGCACAGTGGCTGACGATCATTGGCGTGCATCTGGAAACGGCGCTGTGGATAGGCCTGATGGTGCTGTTCTATTTACTCCTGCCGCAACAGATTGAAACCGACTGGGACTGGCAAAGCCTGATCTTCGCCACCGACCACCAGTGGCGCTGGCTCGAGCACCTGACCAATGCCTTCTATGCACTGATACTGGTGATCTGGGAACCGATCTACGTCGCCTGCGGTTTCAGCCTCTACCTGAACCGGCGCACCGAGCTCGAAGCCTGGGACATCGAACTGGTGTTCCGCCGCCTGCGCCAACGCCTGAACAGCAGTGCACTCGGTTTGCTGCTGGTGGTTTGTCTGCTGCTGCCGGGAGTGCACTCGGCATGGGCCGCCGACCCTGCCACCGCCCCGGATGCCCCCCGACTCCTGAATCAGCCGCTTACCAGCCAGGCATCCCGCGACAGCATCAAGGCCTTGCTGGAACAACCTCCTTTCAAGAACAAGGAAACCGTCACCCGTTACCGCTTTGGCGAAGACCCCGCCACCGCCGAAAAAAACACGGACGGCAAGGTACCGCATTGGCTGAAAACCTTTCTGGGCTGGCTCAACGGTCAACACCTCAACGGGCTGGCCAAGGCGATTGAAGTATTGCTGTGGGCCGTAATGATCGGTGCGCTCGGCTGGCTGATCTGGCGCTATCGCGAGTTTCTGCAAACGTTCGTCAGTCGTCGCCCACGATTGCCCGAGCGGATAAAACGGCCCGTGCCACAGCAAGCCTTTGGCCTCGACCTGAGCAAGGAGACCCTGCCCGACGACATCGCCGCCAGCGCCGAACAGCTCTGGCAGACCCAGCCCCGTGCGGCGCTCGGTCTGCTGTATCGGGCGCTGCTCAGTCATCTGCTGCACGACTTCAACCTGACCCTCAAACCTGCCGACACCGAAAACGAAGTGCTGGCGCGGATCGAGCATTTGCAGCGTCCGGAACTGCTCGCTTACAGCCGTCATCTCACCGGCCACTGGCAGAACATGGCCTACGGACACCGCGTGCCGGCGGCGCACCTGCAACAGGAACTGTGTGATGGCTGGCGGTCACTGTTCGGCCATGGAGTTGCCCGTTGAACCGGCGCGCACTCTGGCTGGTCGGCGCGTTGATCGTTGCCCTGTTGGGTGCGCTGGGCGTTTATCTGTACCTCAAGGCCACGCCTTACCAGGCCGTGGTCGATCACGGCCCTTCCCCCGCCGCGCAAGCCAATCCTTATCTGGCGGCGGAGATGTTTCTACGGGGTCGCGGGATAGACGTCAGTCATGCCGAGAGTCTCGCCGTGCTGCCCGAGATCGACCCCCGCCGACACACGCTGCTACTGTTCAACGACCGCTCGAACATGACCCCGCGTCAGGTCGATCAAGTCTTGAACTGGGCCCGGGCCGGCGGACGGCTGGTGTTCGTCGCCGAATCGATCTGGGATGAAAAGACCGGCCAGAGCAACGACCTGCTGCTCGACCGCGTGCAACTGCGCCAATCCCTGAGCAAGGATCTGAAGGACCCGCCGCCGGATGCCGACGAAGATCCCTACCCCAACCTGACCAAGCTTTATCTGGAAGACGAAGACGCTCCCGCCTATGCCGGGTTCGACACCGCGTTCCACCTCGACGACCCGAAAAACCTCGCCCAGTCCTGGGCCAACAGCGCCCGGGCTACACACATGATGCAACTGCCCTACGGCGTCGGCACGATCACCGTGGTCACCGATGCCGACCTGTGGAAAACCCCGGCGATTGCGCAACACGACAACGCGTGGCTGCTCTGGTACCTCAGCGCTGACACCGCCGTGACGCTGCTGTACAACACCGAACACGACGGTCTGCTGACCTTGCTCTGGCGCTACTTCCCGCAAGCCATCGTCGCCCTGCTCGCTTTGATCGGTCTGTGGCTGTGGCACGTCGGCGTGCGCCACGGGCCAGTGCAGGCCCCTGCTCCGAGCGGTCGTCGTCAGTTGATGGAACACCTGCGCGCCAGCGCCGATTTCATCCTGCGCCACAACGGCCAACAGACCTTGCTGCAAGCCTTGCAGCAGGACGTCCTGCGCCGCGCCCGTCACCGTCATCCCGGTTTCGACCAATTGAATGTCGCCGAACAATGGCTGGCGCTGTCGCGCCTGACCCGCCAACCGACCCGTGCCATCAGCCAGGCCCTGAGCCCGGCACCGAAGCGGCGCATGTCCAGCGCCGAATTCTGCCGTCAGGTCGCCCACCTGCAAGCCTTGAGGAACTCGCTATGACCGAACACATCGAACCCGGCTCGCCCGGCCACGCGGCCCAGCAACGTCACCGAGCCAGTCAGTTGGCGCAAGCGGTACGCGGCGAATTGCAGAAAGTGCTGATCGGCCAGAACCCGGTGATCGACAACGTGCTGACCGCGCTCATCGCAGGCGGCCACGTACTGCTCGAAGGCGTTCCCGGCCTCGGCAAAACCTTGTTGGTCCGAGCCTTGGCGAAGTGCTTCGGCGGCGAGTTCGCCCGCATCCAGTTCACCCCGGACCTGATGCCCAGCGACGTCACCGGCCATGCGGTCTATGACCTGCAGACCGAGCAATTCAAACTGCGCAAAGGCCCGTTGTTCACCAATCTGCTGTTGGCGGACGAGATCAACCGCGCCCCGGCCAAGACGCAAGCCGCCCTGCTCGAAGCGATGCAGGAACGTCAGGTCACCCTGGAAGGCCGGGCCCTGCCGATTGCTCAACCGTTCATGGTGCTCGCCACGCAAAACCCGATCGAACAGGAAGGCACCTATCCTCTGCCAGAAGCCGAGCTCGACCGCTTCATGCTCAAGGTGCGCATGGATTACCCCGACGTCGAGCAGGAGCTGGACATGGTGCGTCAGGTCAGCCGCTCGACCCGCGCCGACATGCTCGACGTGCAACCGCTGCGCACCGTGTTGCAGGCCAAGGACGTGCAAGCCCTGCAACGTATCGCCAGCGATCTGCCGCTGGACGATCAGGTACTCGACTACGCCGTACGCCTCGCCCGCAGCACCCGCACCTGGCCGGGACTGACCCTCGGCGCCGGGCCACGCGCCTCCATTGCACTGGTGCGTTGCGCCCGCGCCCGGGCCCTGTTGCGCGGCGGCGAATTCGTGATTCCCGACGACATCAAAGGCTGCGCACTGGCGGTGTTGCGTCACCGGGTGCACCTCGCACCGGAGCTGGATATCGAAGGGCTGCAAGTCGATCAGGTGCTCCAGCAACTGCTCGACCAAGTGCCGGCGCCGCGCCTGTGAAACCCTCGCGTCTGTTGTTGATCTGGCTGGCGATCCTGCTGGCCATCGGCATTGTGCTGGGCGCGTTGCAGGCGCTGGATGTCGAGGTGCCTTCGAGCCTGCTGTCAATCAACTGGGGATTGTTGCTGGCATTGTTTGCACTGAGCCTGCTGGACGCGCTGCGCCTCAAGCGCCTGCCCTCGCCCCGCGTGCGTCGGCAAATGCCCGGCAGCCTGGCCCTCGGTCGCTGGGGTGAAGTCCGGCTGGAGATCGAGCACGACTTCGCTCAACCGCTGAATATCCAGCTCTACGACCACGTACCCGATGGTCTGAATGTCGAAAACCTGCCACTAAACGTCGTGCTACAACCCGGCCAGCGCAGCCTGATCGGCTATCGCCTGCGCCCGCTCAAGCGCGGCCACTTCACCTTCGAAACCTGCGAACTCAACCTGCCGAGCCCCTTGGGTCTGTGGTCCGGCAAACGCCTGATCAACATCACCGACCACACCCGCGTCTACCCCGACTTCGCCCGTCTCTACGGCGGCCAGTTACTGGGGGTCGACAACTGGCTCAGCCAGCTCGGCATACGCCAGCGTCAGCGCCGTGGCCAAGGGATGGAATTCCATCAACTCAGGGAATTTCGCGAAGGCGACAGCCTGCGCCAGATCGACTGGAAAGCCACCGCCCGCCATCGCACACCGATTGCCCGGGAGTACGAAGACGAGCGGGATCAGCAGATCGTTTTCATGCTCGATTGCGGGCGGCAGATGCGAAGTCAGGACGGCGAGCTGTCGCATTTCGATCATGCGTTGAATGCGTGTTTGCTGTTGAGTTATGTGGCGTTGCGGCAGGGAGATGCGGTGGGGCTGTTTACTTTCGCCAGCGATCAGCCGCGTTATGTGGCGCCAGTCAAAGGTGCGGGGCAGCTCAAGGTGTTGCTCAACGGTGCTTACGATCTGGATAGCACGCGACATTCGGCAGACTATTCGGCGGCGGTGAATCAGTTGCTGGCGAGGCAGAAGCGTCGGGCGCTGGTGGTGCTGGTGACGAATGTGCGGGATAAGGATGATGAGGAATTGCTGAAGGCCGTCAGACAACTAAGCCAAAAGCATCGAGTACTCGTGGCCAGCCTGCGTGAATTCACGCTTGAAGATGTACGGCATTCGCAAGTGCAAACGATTGAGCAAGCGCTTGAATACTGCGCAACAGTGGATTATCTGAACGTACGATCAACGCTCCATGAAAAATTGAATGCCCAAGGAGTGCAAGTGATAGATGTCCCTCCAAGCGAGTTGAGTACAGATGTAATTTCGCGTTATCTGAGCTGGAAAAAATCTGGAGCGCTCTGCTAACACCTTGTGAGATCCACACTGGAGGGCCGGATTAAAATTACGAAAGTCAAAAGCTCTAAGCAACAAGCTGGCTCAGTTCACGCGCGGAGCATCACAAGCTGATGCAGTCTCAGTAGAAATCGCTAGCAAACTCATACTCGCAAATGCCACTGCTATGCTGTTTTTTTTGCCAAAGGAGTCGAAGAATGTCTGATCAATACTCTCTATCAGACGTGCTGGAAAGGATGTATCAGAATCAACTCGGCTTGGAAGCTGCTCTGATGGAATTGGTACTCCAAATCGAAGCACAGGGAATGGTGGATACCGGAAACAACGTCCGAGAAGCACTTTTTACAATTGGAGAAAACGCTGGCTACATCAAGCAAGGTTTGGCCAAGCTGAAAGGAAAACGCCCCAGCTAAAGCTTTCGAACTTTCAGCTATACCTCCAAGACCTTTCGATGCATTTCCTCTATTGATCGTGTCCACTAAAACCAATCATTGACTAGAGTTTTTCTTACAGCTCGTCTCAAAAAACTTCCTTTGCCTATGACTACAGTACCCCTCCTACCCGTGTAAAAAACCTCAAACTAAATGCAAAACTGTTGTTCTCTCACTATTCGTGGACATCAAAAAGCGGTGGAATTGAGGCTACAACACGTGATGCTTTTGCCTACATGTAAGCGCGAATCCGCTGGCTTGTGTACCTTGGCGTTGACCCGTAACTTGATCCCCGTCGCTGCCAATCAGCGGCCGGGTTTAGTCGCCCGAGGTAAGATAGGTTTGCAAACGCATCGTCTAGTCGGGTATTCCCAATCCCCGCACTCGATGGTGGCTGTGAGCAGGGTGCCCCCGGCACGCCGGAAAAAGCCTACTTCCCCGGTCGACTAACCTGCTTACAGCTGCCACCCTCTCGTTTAGTCGCGAAGCTGTGACAGCCCAACTTATTAGGAAGTTAGGTATGATCAAAGCAACACCAAATCCGCCTTCGGATATCGATCCAACTGACAAGACTGATCAAACCGATCCGGTCTCCCCCTACGCCTCCGTCGATTCAAAAAAACTCCACGATGCTGCTCATCGAGCCCTCGACTTTTACCTCAATCCCTCACCCGAAAAACCGCGCAACTCCGTGGATCGTGGCATGCAGATGTTCAAGGTCGATCCAGACATCAACCCGGAAGCTATCGCCATCCAGACCTACGAAACCTTTTCTTCGGTCAGCATCCTGCTGCTCGACCTGGCCGACAGCCTGGACGAAAAGCCGCGACATCTGGCGATGGCGATCTATCAGTTGAGCGAGATGGGATTGTTGTTGGCGGAAAAGACGCTGGATAACGAGCGGGCGATTGCGATAGGCACGTAACCAAAAAGGGTCATGACCTGCGGCAGGTCATGACCCTTTTGTTTTGTCAGGCCGAAGCCGGCAACGGCTGAAAACTGAAATACTGCTTCAACGCCTCGACCAGTTGCCCGTATTCCGGCGGGGTGCGGAACAGGCTGAAACCGGCGTCGTAGTGTTGGGGCGTGGCGTCTTCATGGCACCACAGACAGCACGCGGTGAGGTCGATCACTTGCTGACAGCCATCGCCCACCGGAATCTTCAGACGCAATTTGAACTCGGCACCGATCATCATCGGCAACTGGCTGATCAGCATCAGCCCGTCTTCGGAAACGTTGCCCAGAAAGCCGATGGTTTTATCGGTGACGCTGTTGAACACACGCAGAAAATACGGCAGCTGATGCCGTTCGATTCGACGGTCGGTAAACATGAGCGTATCGCCATGCAAGGCCCGGTGTTCGGGCCGCACTGTGCTTCGGAACGAACCTGTCCGTCAGGCCCGCTCTCCCCGCTTCCGGTGTGGCGCTCGCCACGTACTGCTCATGCCAGTCGCAGGTGTTGCGCCGGTACAGATGTCGTCTGCACCGGTGTCTCTGGACTATAGCTCACCTTATACAGCCGGCCAGATTTTGTATGACAACTGCCATCAGAAGCGGGTTGGACGTACCACGGCCGCTGCGCTACGGGTCGGATAGTGGCCCAGGCTCTGCAGGGTCTCCAGACGCGCGCGGGCGCGGTAGGCGTATTCGCTGTTGGGGTACGAGGCGATGATGAACTGATAGGTCTGCGCCGCATCGACGAACATTTTCTGCCGCTCGAGGCACTGGCCGCGCATCATCGACACTTCCGGCCACACGTAAGGGCGGGCACGGCTGGCGCGTTCGACCTTGGACAGTTCGAGCATCACTTGCTCGCAATTGCCCCGGTCATAGGCGCTGTAGGCGTTGTTCAGATGATGGTTCATCGACCAACGGGTGCAGCCCGAAGCAGCGAGGACGCTGAGGGCAAGGGCGGCAATGGGCACGAATCGCATGGGGTATTCTCCTGTCTTGTGATCATTATCGACCTCTGGCGAGAAATCTTCAGAGCCCTTTGCTCCGATTGTCGCGTTCAATAAAGAAAACAATAAGTAGTGCAAACGAACAATGACTACACCCAAAGAGCGTAGTAGCCTCTGCGAGCGCTTGAACCTGAGGAGTCTTTGCATGTCCGTCCGTCGTACCAAAATCGTCGCTACCCTTGGCCCGGCCAGTAACTCGCCGGAAGTTCTCGAACAGCTGATTCTGGCTGGCCTGGACGTCGCCCGTCTGAACTTCTCCCACGGCACCCCCGACGAGCACAAGGCTCGCGCGAAGCTGGTGCGTGACCTCGCTGCCAAGCACGGCCGCTTCGTCGCCCTGCTGGGCGACCTGCAAGGCCCGAAAATCCGTATCGCCAAATTCGCCAACAAGCGCATCGAGCTGAAGATCGGTGACAAGTTCACCTTCTCCACCAGCCATCCGCTGACCGAAGGCAACCAGCAAGTGGTCGGCATCGACTACCCGGACCTGGTCAAGGACTGCGGCGTGGGCGACGAGCTGCTGCTCGACGACGGCCGCGTGGTGATGCGCGTTGAAACCGCCACCGCCACCGAACTGAACTGCGTGGTGACCATCGGCGGCCCGCTGTCCGACCACAAAGGCATCAACCGTCGCGGTGGCGGCCTGACCGCGCCGGCCCTGACCGATAAAGACAAGGCCGACATCAAGCTCGCCGCTGAAATGGAAGTCGACTACCTCGCCGTGTCCTTCCCGCGCGACGCCGCCGACATGAACTACGCCCGTCAACTGCGCGACGAAGCTGGCGGCACCGCCTGGCTGGTAGCGAAGATCGAACGCGCCGAAGCCGTGGCCGACGACGAAACCCTCGACGGTCTGATCCAGGCGTCCGATGCGGTGATGGTTGCCCGTGGCGACCTGGGTGTGGAAATCGGCGACGCCGAGCTTGTGGGCATCCAGAAGAAAATCATTCTGCACGCACGCCGCCACAACAAGGCGGTGATCGTGGCGACCCAGATGATGGAGTCGATGATCCAGAACCCGATGCCGACGCGCGCCGAAGTGTCCGACGTGGCCAACGCCGTGCTCGACTACACCGACGCCGTGATGCTGTCGGCCGAATCCGCTGCCGGCGCTTATCCGCTGGAAGCCGTGCAGGCGATGGCGCGTATCTGCGTTGGCGCTGAAAAGCACCCGACCAGCAAGACCTCCAGCCACCGCATCGGCAAGGAATTCAGCCGCTGCGACGAGAGCATTGCGCTGGCGACCATGTACACCGCCAACCACTTCCCGGGCGTCAAGGCGATCATCGCGCTGACCGAAAGCGGCTACACCCCGCTGATCATGTCGCGTATCCGTTCGTCGGTGCCGATCTACTGCTTCACCCCGCACCGCGAAGCCCAGGCCCGCGTGGCGATGTTCCGTGGCGTGTACACCGTACCGTTCGACCCAGCTTCGCTGGCACCGAACGAAGTCAGCCAGAAAGCCATCGACGAGCTGGTCAAGCGCGGCGTGGTCGAGAAAGGCGACTGGGTCATCCTGACCAAGGGCGACAGCTACCACACCACCGGCGGCACCAACGGCATGAAGATCCTGCACGTGGGCGACCCGCAGGTCTGAGTGACCGGTTGCTGAAAACGAAAAGCCCCGCCATGTGAATGGCGGGGCTTTTTCGTTAATGGCGTTTGATGAACCCGGTCAACGCCGCCAACGCCTCCGGCGACCTCAGCCGCTGGGTAAACAGCGCACCCTCCTCCTCGATCACCTTGCGGATCAACTCGCGATCCGGCGCGCGCATCAATTGTTTGCTGATGCGCACCGCCTCGGCCGGCAGCTCATCAAACCTCAGCGCCATCTCCCGCGCCTTGGCCAAAGCGGCTTCGCCACTGCTTAAGGACTCGGTCGCGATCCCCCATTGCGCCGCTTGCTCACCGGTGAATCCTTCACCGAGCAGCAACAGTTCCGACGCTTTGGCTTGCCCGAGCAAACGCGGCAGGATCAGGCTGGAACCGAACTCCGGACACAAACCAAGATTGACGAAAGGCATGCGCAATCGCGCATCCCGCGCCACATAAACCAGATCGCAATGCAGCAACAACGTCGTGCCAATCCCCACCGCCGCCCCGGCCACAGCGGCGATCACCGGTTTGCGGCATTCGAGCAGTTCGAGCATGAAGTGAAACACCGGGCTGTCGAGGTCGCTCGGTGGTTGCTGGATGAAGTCGGCGATGTCGTTGCCGGCGGTGAAACACTCGGCGCTGCCGGTGATCAGCACGGCGTTGATCTCGGGGTCGCTGTCGGCCTGTTTCAGCGCGTCGGCCAATTGCCTGTACATGGCGCGGGTCAGGGCGTTTTTCTTGTCCGGGCGATTGAGGCGCAGGGTCAGCAAACCGCGTTCACGGTGCAGCAGGATGGCTTCGGGCATGGTGTGTCTCGCGTCTGAGAATTCAGCGCTCAACCACGGCTCAGGAAGACATCGGCCAGCAGTTGATTGCGCGGCAGTCCGGCCAGAAACAGACGCTTGGCAAACGCGTCGACGCTGGCGGTCGAGCCGCAGACTAAGGCCAGGGTTTGCCGGGAAACAAGGCGCAGTTGCGCCAAAGCGCCCGGCAACTCGGCCGCCGTCCACCGCTCGACGCTGAGGTTCTCCCGCTGTGCGGCCAGTGCTTCAAGGGGTTTGGCCAGGTAATGCCCGTCGGCATCATGGGCCAGGTGAATGACGCGGATGGCGCCCCGATGATCGTGACGCAAGGCCTCACGCAACACGCCGAACAACGGGCCGAGCCCGGTGCCGGCGGCGAGCAGCCACAGCGGCCGGTCATGCCAGTCCGGGTCGTAATGCAACGCACCGCCGCGCAGTTCGCCGAGGCGGATCGGGTCGCCGATCTGCAAGCGGCGCGCGGCATCGCTGAATTCGCCGGGCTGGCGGCAATCGAGGTGGAATTCAAGAAAGCGGTCTTCTTCCGGCAGGCTCGCCAGCGAATACGGCCGCGCAATCTGACCGGCCCAGAGCACCAGATGCTGGCCGGCGCTGTAGCGCAACGGCCGCTGGGGTGTCAGACGCAAGCGCAAGACATCGGCACCGAGCCAGTCCAGAGCCTCGACCACCGCCGGACGACCATCGGTGACGGGATCGAAGGTGTGAACCTGCAAGTCTTCGAGCACCTGACACTGGCACGCGAGTCGCCAGCCCTGCTCACGCTGTTCAGCGCTCAAGGCGTCGGGACGACTGTCAGCAGGCAAGCCCTGCACGCATTGCACCAGACACGCATGGCAACTGCCGGCGCGGCAACTGTAAGGCACCGCCACACCGTTCTGGTTTAGGGCGTCGAGCAGGTTGCTGCCCGAAGCCACCGACCACAGTCGATCACCTACTCGCAGTTCAGGCATCGATGTTCTCCCACGCGGCCGCACAACGATTTCGCCCGTCGCGCTTGGCCCGGTACAGCGCCTGATCGGCGCGCTGCAAGGCGTCGTCCAGATCATCACCCAGTTCCAGCAGGGTCATGCCGGCGGACAGGCTAAGGTTTTTCACGTTCAGGCCTACCAGTTCGACGTCGGTGAAGGCGACGCGCAGCCGTTCGCAGCAAGCGGTCAGCCGCTCGGCGTTGCAATCGGGCAGCAGCACCACGAATTCTTCACCACCATAACGCGCCAGCACGTCGCCGTCGCGCAGACAGGCTCCGGCAACACCGGCGAAGGCTTGCAACACCTGATCGCCAGCAGCGTGGCCATGCAGATCATTGATACGTTTGAAATGGTCGAGGTCGATCAGCGCCAGACCGTGCACCACGTCGGCCTCCATCGCATTCAACTCGCGAGTGGCCAGGCGCAGGAAATGCCGACGGTTGAACAGCCCGGTCAATTCGTCGGTGGCCACCAGGTCTTCGAGCTGGCGCATCATCCCGCGCAGGGTGTCCTGATGCGCCTGCAAGGCAAACCGGCGCTGGCGCATGCGTTGCCGTGAGGTCTGGACGAAGCGTGCGTAGATCACCAGCCATGCCAGCACGATCAACAGAATGCACGCCTGCAACGCGGAAAGTGCCGGATCGTGCAGCCGGAAGTGGTAACCGTCCCACAGCGTGATGGCGCAGAAGCTGAAGAACACCAGCATCGCGCAGCGTACAAAGGCCCGCCGTGACAGATGGAACAGGCCGAACAGCAGGATCAGCACATAGAAGACCAGGAACTCGCCCCGCGCTTCTTCCAGATGCGCGATCAGCCACGTCTGCCAGCCGAGGCCAAGCAGCACTTGCGCTTCGGTCAGGCTCGGGTCGGAGAACCGCAGATTGGCGCCCGAAAAAAACAACGCGAACAGGGTCGCCTGGCTGATGACCACCAGGGCGCTGCCGACGGCGACGCCTGCCAGCGAATCTTCGTAGTGTCCGGTGAAATACGCCAGCCACAGCAGCAGCAAGGCCAATCCGTAGGTGGCTGCAGCGAGGGCGAAGCGTTTGAGCAAAAGACGTTGAATGGCGTTATGGGTCAATCGTTGACTCACCGTGCGATAAGAGGCTGACCGAGTGTCCTACTCTACAGACCGGCTGCCACTTTAGTGGCCCAGTCGATAAATGACCATTGATTTTCGGGCCGGATATTTGGCGTCAAAAAAGCCCTTGAGCCCGCCCCTCCCGGGTTCCCGGAGCGCCCGCCAAAAGCACCTATCACGCGTGATTTTTTGTCGGCCTTCGCCGTCCGCAAACAGCGAGCCGGACGCAGCGATTGCAGACCACACCGACCGGCTCCCGCCATGCGACCAACGAATGACTACCGGCGCGTGTCACCACCAGGGAGGCGCGGTATACTGCCGCGCCTTTTTAGCGTCGCGCCAGCAGCCCCGGCGTGCCTTGAAAGGTGTCTGCGACCGACCGATGCACCCAAGCCGCAGGCACCTTATTGAATGTTCCCGTCTTTTAGAGGAGCGCGACTCATGACCGTGATCAAGCAAGACGACCTGATTCAGAGCGTTGCCGACGCCCTGCAGTTCATTTCCTATTACCACCCCGTGGACTTCATCCAGGCGATGCACGAGGCCTACCTGCGCGAAGAATCGCCAGCGGCCCGTGACTCGATGGCGCAGATCCTGATCAACTCGCGCATGTGCGCCACCGGCCACCGGCCGATCTGCCAGGACACCGGCATCGTGACCGTGTTCGTGCGTGTGGGCATGGACGTGCGTTGGGATGGCGCTACCATGAGCCTGGACGACATGATCAACGAAGGCGTGCGCCGCGCCTACAACCTTCCGGAAAACGTCCTGCGTGCCTCGATCCTCGCCGACCCGGCGGGCGCTCGTAAAAACACCAAGGACAACACCCCGGCGGTCATCCACTACTCCATCGTTCCGGGTAACACCGTGGAAGTGGACGTGGCGGCCAAGGGCGGCGGTTCCGAGAACAAGTCGAAAATGGCCATGCTCAACCCGTCCGACTCGATCGTCGACTGGGTGCTCAAGACCGTTCCGACCATGGGCGCCGGCTGGTGCCCACCGGGCATGCTGGGTATCGGCATCGGCGGCACCGCCGAGAAAGCCGCTGTGATGGCCAAGGAAGTGTTGATGGAATCCATCGACATTCACGAGCTCAAGGCTCGTGGCCCACAGAACCGTATCGAAGAAATGCGTCTGGAGCTGTTCGAGAAGGTCAACCAACTGGGCATCGGCGCCCAGGGCCTCGGCGGTCTGACCACCGTGCTCGACGTGAAGATCATGGATTACCCGACTCACGCCGCATCCTTGCCGGTGTGCATGATCCCGAACTGTGCCGCCACCCGTCACGCACACTTCGTGCTCGACGGCTCCGGCCCGGCCTCTCTGGAAGCACCACCGCTGGACGCCTACCCGGAAATCGTCTGGGAAGCCGGCCCGTCGGCCCGTCGCGTCAACCTCGACACCCTGACGCCGGAAGACGTGCAGAGCTGGAAGCCGGGCGAAACCGTCCTGCTCAACGGCAAGATGCTCACCGGTCGCGACGCGGCGCACAAGCGCATGGTCGAGATGCTGAACAAGGGCGAAACCCTGCCGGTTGATCTGAAAGGTCGCTTCATCTACTACGTCGGCCCGGTTGATCCGGTCGGTGACGAAGTGGTTGGCCCGGCTGGCCCGACCACCGCCACGCGGATGGACAAGTTCACCCGTCAGATCCTCGAACAGACCGGCCTCTTGGGCATGATCGGCAAGTCCGAGCGCGGCCCGACCGCCATCGATGCGATCAAGGACAACAAGGCCGTTTACCTGATGGCCGTCGGCGGTGCCGCTTACCTGGTGGCGCAAGCGATCAAGAAGTCCAAGGTCCTGGCGTTCGCTGAACTGGGCATGGAAGCGATCTACGAGTTCGAGGTCAAGGACATGCCGGTCACCGTAGCGGTGGACAGCAAAGGTGAGTCGGTGCACATCACCGGTCCTGCGATCTGGCAACAGAAGATCAGCGAGAGCCTAGCGGTGGAAGTGCAGTAAGCTATTTGCAATATAAAAACGGCCGGCTCATCCAGGTGGAGAGCCGGCCTTTTTTTGGGTATATGAGACTCGTACAACCAAACATCTACATGCAGAGCGTTTTTTTTCGTGCGCAATTGTCGATGCCTTCAGTGATCAATATCGGCAAAAAGTACCGCATGCTCATAGCGACTATGAACAGGAGCCCCGCCTACACATCTGCATGGTATCGTGCCCGCCCGTCCTGCCATCCGTTTGCCACAGCATGCTGCCGACTTCCCGTACCCTGCGTCTGTCGTTGTATACCCTGCTGATCATCGCCGGTGCCGCCCTCGCCGCGACGCTTGCAATCCGCCACGCCGAACGCCAGGCGCTGGTGGAAGACGCCGCCAGAGCCAACCAGCAACTGACGCTCTACGCCAACTCGCTGCACACCCTGATCGACCGCTACCGCGCCCTGCCCGCCGTATTGGCGCTGGATCCGCAACTGCGTGCGGCGCTGGCCGGTCCCGTGAGCCTTGAAGAGCAGGCAGCGCTCAACCTGAAACTGGAAAAGATCAACGGCGCGGCACAATCCTCGACCCTTGAATTGCTCGATCACACCGGTCTCGCGGTGGCGGCCAGCAACTGGCGTCTGCCCAGCAGTTACGTCGGCCACAACTATGGCTTTCGCCCGTACTTCAGCCAGACCCGCACCCAGGGCACCGGGCGTTTCTACGCGGTCGGCGTGACCAGCGGAATTCCCGGTTACTTCTTGTCCAGCGCGGTGCTCGGCGACAACGGCGAGTTCCTCGGGGCGATGGTGGTCAAGCTCGAATTCCCTGAACTCGAACGCGAATGGAGCCAGGGCAGCGACACCCTGCTGGTCAGCGATGCCCGGGGCATCATCTTCATCGCCAACCAGCCCGACTGGCGCTATCGCCTCCTGCACCCGCTGAGCCCGGCCGATTACAAAGAGATCAAGGCTACCCGCCAATACGACAAACAGTCGCTGGTGCCGCTGACTCATCTGTCGCTGCGTCGCTTCGATGACAACAGTGATCTGCGCCGCGTTGAAGGCCCGCAGGGCACAGCGGATTACCTGTGGGAATCGCTGCCGCTGACCGCCGAAGGCTGGACCCTTCACCTGCTGCGGCGCCCGCAACTGTCCTTCGAAGACCAGCGCAATGCCGGACTCGCCGCCGCCGGGGTGTGGCTGGCGCTGGTATTCCTGTTGTTGTTCCTCAACCAGCGCTGGCGTCTGGCGAAGATGCGTCAGCGTAGCCGCGAAGAGCTTGAGCAATTGGTCGAGGAACGTACCCGCGACTTGCGTACCGCTCAGGACGGACTTGTGCAGTCGGCGAAACTCGCGGCACTGGGGCAGATGTCGGCGGCTCTGGCCCACGAAATCAATCAGCCGTTGACCGCCCAGCGCATGCAGCTAGCGACCCTGCGCCTGCTGCTCGATCATGGCCGGGTCGACGACGCCTACAAGGCACTCAAACCGGTGGATGAAATGCTCACGCGTATGGCGGCTCTCACCGGTCATTTGAAAACCTTTGCCCGCAAGAGCCCCAGCGGCTTGCGAGAGCGGCTGGATCTGGCGACGGTGGTCGATCAGGCCCTGCAATTGCTCGACGCAAGGATGCGCGACGAACAGGTCAGCCTCGTGTTGCACCTGACCCGTCCGGCCTGGGTACGTGGCGATGCGATCCGCCTCGAACAAGTGCTGATCAACCTGCTGCGCAACGCCCTCGATGCCATGCAGGGCAAACCGTGCAAGCGTCTGGAAATCCGTCTGGAAGCCGACGAGCAACTGTGGCGCCTGAGCGTCATCGACAACGGCGGCGGCATTGCCGAAGAACATCTGGGTCAGGTGTTCGATCCGTTCTTCACCACTAAACCTGTGGGTGACGGGCTGGGTCTGGGACTGGCGGTGTCGTTTGCCATCGTCCACGAATCCGGCGGGCGCCTGAGCGCCGAGAACGGCGCCAACGGCGCGGTGTTCAGCCTGACCCTGCCAATCGATCAGGAGGCGCACCTCTGATGCTCAATCGCGTGATGGTGGTCGATGACGAAAGCAGTATTCGCAGTGCCGTCGAGCAATGGCTGAGCCTGTCCGGGTTCGAGGTGCAGCTGTTCAGCCGCGCCGACGAATGCCTGGCGGCGCTGCCGAAGCATTTTGCCGGGGTGATTCTCAGCGATGTGCGCATGCCCGGGCTCAGCGGTCTTGAGTTGTTGGCCGAAGTACAGCGCCGGGATCCCGACTTGCCGGTGATTCTGCTCACCGGCCACGGCGATGTGCCGATGGCGGTCGAAGCGATGCGCGACGGTGCCTACGATTTTCTGGAAAAACCCTTCAGCCCCGAGACCCTGCTCGGCAGCCTGCGCCGGGCGCTGGACAAGCGTCGGCTGGTGCTGGAAAACCGTGCCCTGCACGAGCAGGCCGACAACCGCGCCAGACTGGAGGCGACGTTGCTCGGTGTGTCCCGTGGTTTGCAGACCCTGCGCCGGCAGGTGCTGGATCTGGCGACGCTCCCGGTCAACGTGCTGATCCGTGGCGAGACCGGCAGCGGCAAGGAACTGGTCGCCCGTTGCCTGCACGACTTCGGCCCACGCGCCGACAAACCGTTCGTGGCGCTGAACTGCGCGGCGATCCCCGAGCAATTGTTCGAAGCCGAGTTGTTCGGGCATGAAAGCGGCGCGTTCACCGGAGCCTCCGGCAAGCGCATCGGCAAGCTGGAATACGCCGATGGCGGCACCCTGTTTCTCGATGAAATCGAAAGCATGCCGCTGGCCCAGCAAGTGAAACTGCTGCGGGTGTTGCAGGAGCAGAAGCTGGAGCGGCTGGGGTCGAACCAGAGCATTCGGGTGGACTTGCGGATCGTCGCCGCCACCAAACCTGACTTGCTGGATGAAGCCCGGGCCGGGCGTTTTCGTGAAGACCTGGCGTATCGCCTGAACGTCGCCGAACTGCGCCTGCCGCCGCTGCGTGATCGTCGCGAAGATATTCCGTTGTTGTTCGAATCCTTCGCTCAAAGCGCCGCCCAGCGTCTGGGCCGGACCTTTCCGCCGCTCAGTGGTGCGCAGTTGAGCCATCTGCTGAGTCATGACTGGCCGGGTAATGTGCGGGAACTGGCGAACGTTGCCGAGCGGCAGGTGCTGGGGCTGGATGAGCCTGTGCAGGGCATCGATCCCGGCCAGTCGCTGGCGGCGCAGCAGGAGGCATTTGAGGCGCAGTGTCTGCGGGCCGCGCTGACCCGGCACAAGGGCGATGTGAAAGCCGTACTGGAAGAACTGCAACTGCCTCGTCGCACCTTCAATGAAAAGATGCAGCGCCATGGACTGAGCCGGGAAATGTTCGTACCTGAATGAGCGGAAATCCGCTCATTCATTCCGGCTCATCGGCAAAATCCCGCTCAGCCCATCTCCCCACCCCCTCTAAACCGGCCCTCCCCCCATTGGCACAGCTCCTGCTATAGCCCTCGCAGGCTGCGTTTCAACGCGCTCCACAAAAACAATTAAACGAAGGATCCTTCAATGGATAACTCCAACGCCCTGCCTCTTGGGTCGGCTGCCGTGCCGACTAAAGAACGAACCACCGCCAGTCGCATCAAGTCGATCTTCAGCGGTTCCGTCGGCAACATGGTCGAGTGGTATGACTGGTACGTCTACGCCGCCTTCTCGCTGTACTTCGCCAAGACATTTTTCCCCGCCGGTTCCACCACCGCCCAACTGATGAACACCGCCGCGATCTTCGCCGTGGGCTTTCTGATGCGCCCGATCGGTGGCTGGCTGATGGGCCTGTACGCCGACAAGGTCGGACGTAAAAAGGCGCTGATGGCCTCGGTGTACCTGATGTGCTTCGGCTCCCTGCTGATCGCCCTCAGCCCGAACTACGAAACCATCGGCATCGGCGCACCGATCCTGCTGGTGTTTGCCCGTCTGCTGCAGGGCCTGTCGGTCGGCGGCGAGTACGGCACCTCCGCCACTTACCTGTCGGAGATGGCAACCAAGGAACGTCGCGGCTTCTTCTCCAGCTTCCAGTACGTGACCCTGATCTCCGGCCAGCTCATCGCGCTGGGCGTGTTGATCGTGCTGCAACAGATGCTCACCACCGAGCAACTGTACGCATGGGGCTGGCGTATTCCGTTCGCCATCGGCGCGCTGTGCGCAATCGTCGCGCTGTACCTGCGTCGCGGCATGGAAGAAACCGAATCGTTCACCAAGAAAGAGAAGTCCAAGGAAAGCGCCATGCGCACCTTGCTGCGCCATCCGAAGGAACTGCTCACCGTGGTCGGCCTGACCATGGGCGGTACACTGGCGTTCTACACCTACACCACTTACATGCAGAAATACCTGGTGAACACCGTCGGCATGAGCATTTCCGACTCCACCACCATTTCTGCGGCCACGCTGTTCCTGTTCATGTGCCTGCAACCGATCATCGGTGGCCTGTCCGACAAGATCGGCCGTCGTCCGATCCTGATCGCCTTCGGCGTGCTGGGCACGATCTTCACCGTGCCGATCCTGATGACGCTGCACACCATCCAGACCTGGTGGGGCGCGTTCTTCCTGATCATGGCGGCGCTGATCATCGTCAGCGGCTACACCTCGATCAACGCCGTGGTGAAGGCCGAGCTGTTCCCGACCGAAATCCGCGCTCTGGGCGTCGGCCTGCCGTACGCACTGACCGTGTCGATCTTCGGCGGCACCGCCGAATACATCGCGCTCTGGTTCAAGAGCATCGGTATGGAAACCGGTTACTACTGGTACGTGACCGCGTGCATCGCGGTGTCCCTGCTGGTGTACATCACCATGAAAGACACCCAGAAACATTCGCGCATCGTCACTGACTGATCGCAAAAAAAAACGCGCGAAGGTGCAAGACCTTCGCGCGTTTGCATTCAGCCCGATCGCCCGATCAGGACAACTCGGCAACGCCCTGTTTGCCGCCAAAGCGCTTCTGCGCATAAGACGCGCCCACGATCATCACCAACAGAATCCCCGCCAGCACTGCCGACGAACCGATGGTGCCGAAGTCCAGACCGCCCTTCTCATGAGACTTGGTCATCAAGTCGCCCAAGGTCGCGCCAAACGGCCGGGTCAGCACGAACGCCACCCAGAACAGCGCCACCGACGAAATCTTGGTGAAGTACTTGAGCAGTACCACTACCGCAATCGCCGAGCCGATCAACAGCGCGCCACCGGCAAAACCCAGGCCCGAGTCGTCCGCCAGGTAATCGCCGAGCGCGGTGCCTAGGGTGTTGGAGAACAGGATCGCCATCCAGTAGAACATCTCGCCGCGAAAGCTCTGCACCTTGGTGACGTTGAGCGAATCGCCGCTCAAGCGCCACGCCGCGAAGATCGCCAGCAGGATCGCGATCAGGATCATGGAACCTGTGGCGTAACCCAGCTCCAGCGTGCGGTCCATGAAGTCGGACATGGTGGTGCCGGCGGTGCTGGTCGACAGGATCACGATCCAGTACAGCAGCGGCTTGTAGGTCTTGGACATCAGTTGCGTGACCAGCGTTAGGACGAACACGCTGATCAGGATCAGCGAGCTCATGGCGTAGCCGACGTTGAGGGTCATCGACAGCAAATCCCCCGCGGTTTCCCCCAGGGTCGTCGCGCAGATTTTCATGACCCAGAAGGCCAGGGTGATTTGAGGCAGTTTGTTCATTGCAGGTAAAGCTCCAGTGTGTGACGGCCGGCTCTTGGTTTTCTGGCCGCCGGCAGACTGGCGTTGCGAGGGTGAAAAACCGGTCGGGAATGTATGAAAAATCTGTCACACAAGCCAAAAGCGGCGATTAATCACCGGTTAATGCCCCTGCCGCATCCTGCACTTACCTGATCGATTGACTGCGCGTCGCTCGCTCCCAAGACGAGACGAATTGAATGCGTCGCCCTTAATATCAAGTTAATCGATTGTTTTTAGCATTATTTTGCGCTTTTTAATCAATTTAGTTGGCGTAGCATGAACCCCATGCAAGACACACCGCCAACGAATTTCGAATCTGGAGAACGACCATGAAAACCAAACTGATCCTCGCCCTGACCCTGTCCGTACTGGCCGCCAACACCTTCGCCGCCGATGGCTCGGACAAAACCAAATCCGCCGATTTCATCTCCGGCGCCAGCGCCGCCATCGAAACCAGCCACTCCGGCGCCTACGCAGCCGATGGTTTCGACAAAACCAACGTTGGCAAAGCGGTTGCTGCCGATGGCTTCGACAAGACTGGCACCGCTGCAGCCATCGCTGCCGACGGCTTCGACAAGACCGGCACCGCCGCTGCCATCGCGGCCGACGGTTTCGATAAAACCGGCACTGCTGCAGCTATCAGCTGATCGGCAGAATGCAGACACCAAAGCCCGGCCATTGCCGGGCTTGTTCATTTCTAAAGGTCGGCATTTGATCTTCGCGGACCGGACTTGCACTATTGGCCGCTTATAAAAGCCTTCAGGAACACCCCGCCATGCCCGATGACATCCATTTCTACGAACCGGCCAACGGCCACGGCCTGCCCCACGATCCGTTCAACGCCATCGTCGGTCCGCGCCCCATCGGCTGGATTTCTTCGCAGGATGCCCAGGGCAAGTTGAATCTGGCGCCTTACAGCTTTTTCAACGCGTTCAACTACATTCCGCCGATCATCGGGTTCTCCAGCGTCGGGCGCAAAGACAGCCTGAACAACATCGAGCAGACCGGCGAGTTCGTCTGGAACCTCGCGACCCGGCCGCTGGCCGAGCAGATGAACCAGAGCTGCGCAGCCGTTGCGCCCGAAGTCAACGAGTTCGAACTGGCGGGTCTGACGCCGGTGGCGTCGAAGGTGATTGCCGTACCGCGTGTGGCCGAAAGCCCGGTGTCCTTCGAGTGCAAGGTCACGCAGATCATTCAGTTGCAGCGCGCCGACGGCGAGACGGTGCCGAGCTGGCTGGTGCTCGGCGAAGTGGTCGCCGTACACATTGCCAAATGGCTGTTGAAGGACGGGATCTACGACACCGCCGCCGCAGAACCGATTCTGCGCGGCGGCGGGCCGGCGGACTACTTCCAGCTGGGGCCGGAGGCGTTGTTCAAGATGTGGCGCCCGGGCGCCGTCAAGTAAACGCGGTTACCAGATCAGCTCGGCGTCATCAGTGACGCCCTTGAGCTTGTCCAGCTCGTTGATGGCCGCTTCATCGGCGGCAATGGCGCCAGGGAATACCTGGTCATTCAACAGTTTGTGAAAGCGTGGCGCACCACCGTCGACCAGGGCCTTGACCGCGATTGCCGCGAAATAACCCTTGTTGCTGCCCAACTCGACGGGGACTACAGCGGAAACCGCTTCGAAGTGTTCGAACTCTTTACGTGCCATATCGCAGGTCCTGGCTCAGTCAGATAGGCCGGCCATTAAACCCTCAACCGGCGAGTTTGTGTATCGGCGCGCAACTTTGACCCAGCGCCTGCACTGCCGACACGTCTTTAAACGTGTGGAAATCCAGGCTGTTGACCACCAGGTCCTGCACCAACTCTGCAAAGACTTCCATCGACGGGCTGCTGAAGTAAGCGGTCATCGATTGCTGGTTATTCCAGAATCCGGAAACCAGCCACAACTCCGGATCACACTGCGAATGCTGCAAGGAAAAGCTCAGGCAACCAGCGGCGGCGCGGGACGGCTCGATCAGCGCGCTCAGGCGCATGCCGAGTTCCGCCGAGCGGCCGGCGCGCGCTCGAACGAAGGCCATATGACTGACGGGAATCTGCTTGGACATGTTCAACCCTCCCAGGGAGTCGCGTGGCAGCCGGGGACGGGCTGCGACAGGATCCAAGGTTAAGGGCCGTGCAGCATTCGCCGTTAGTCGATTCCTGCCGTCGCGTTGCACAATCCTGCGAGACTGTCTTCCAGGCCTGTAACAACGCATGAATGGCTGTCACCGTCCTGTCACACCGGTTTCGAGCAAGTTTGCCGGGATGCGCCCTGTCATGTCTGGGCAGACCAGCAACGCCATGCAGGATCAGGCAAGCATTTCGCAGGATGTGTCTACCGCTTGCGCTTGCACAAACTTATGCTCTGCTCCCATTCCATCCCTTGCCGAGGAGGCTGTGCATGACGTCATTCGATCGTTTTCAGGCGCCGCCCGATGCCGACATGGAAAAGCAGCGCGAGGAACTGGCGGCGATCATTCGCCGCAACACCTCCGAAGATGGCAGTTATGCCACCGCCGTCGGCTCGCTGTTCATGTCGCGCCACACAAAATCCCACGATTTCGCCCCGGTGCTCGCACAACCGGCGCTGTGCATCATGGCGCAGGGTCGCAAGGAGGTGCGGCTGGCAGACGAATACTTCAATTACGATCCGCTGAATTATCTGGTGGTCTCGGTCTCGATGCCGTTGAGCGGTCGGGTGGTGAATGTCTCGCCTCTGGAACCGATCCTCGCCGTGCGCCTGGACATCGATCCGGCAGAAATCACCGCGCTGATTGCCGACGCCGGCCCCATGGGCGTACCGACCCGGCCGACCGGGCGCGGTCTGTATGTGGAAAGGATCGACAGCGCGATGCTCGATGCAGTGCTGCGCCTGGCCCGACTGCTCGACACGCCGAAAGACATCGCCATGCTCGCGCCACTGATTCGCCGGGAGATTCTCTATCGCCTGTTGCGCAGCCCGCAGGGCCATCGGCTGTACGAAATCGCCATCGCCAACAGCCAGAGCCACCGCATCAGCCAGGCGATCAAATGGCTCAACGGCAACTTCGAACAGCCGTTGCGCATCGATGATCTGGCGAAGGAAGTGAACCTCAGCGTCTCGACCCTGCATCACCGTTTCAAGGCGATGACGGCGATGAGTCCGTTGCAGTATCAGAAGCAGCTGCGCCTGCAGGAGGCGCGGCGCCTGATGCTGGCTGAAGGGCTGGAGGCATCGGCGGCCGGATATCGCGTGGGGTATGAAAGCCCGTCGCAATTCAGCCGCGAGTACAGCCGGTTGTTCGGCGCGCCGCCGCTAAGGGATCTGGCGCGCCTTCGGCTGAGTGTCTAATCAGGCGCCGAGTACCCGACACGCCTCACTCGGCAACGTCACCGACACCGGATGCCCGATCCCCAGCCCGATGCCCTGACACGGCGTGCTCAGCGCCGTGAAGGTCACCCCGGAACATTCCACCGTAGTCTCGATGGTTGCGCCGATGTCGCGCACGAACGTCACCTTGCCCAGCAGGCGATTGCCCGCCGTGGCCTGGGGTGCCGACAGTTGCAGGTCCTCGGGGCGAATCAACATCTTCACTTTCTGCCCGACCACGATGCTGCTGCAGATCGGCACTTGCAGGGCATCGCCGCCCGGCAGCACGACCTTGCCGTCGCCCAACGCTGTGGCCGGGAAGATGTTGCCGGAGCCGATGAAGTCCGCGACGAATTCGTTGGCCGGATGGCGGTAGATTTCAATGGGCGTGCCCACTTGTTGCACCCGATGCTCGCCCAGCACCACCACGATGTCAGCCATGGTCATGGCCTCGCGTTGATCGTGGGTGACCATGATGGTGGTGATGTTCAGGCGTTGTTGTAGCTGGCGGATTTCCACCTGCATCGACTCGCGCAACTTGGCATCCAGCGCCGACAGTGGTTCATCGAGCAGAAGGATTTTCGGGTGCGAAGCGATCGCCCGGGCAATCGCCACCCGCTGACGCTGACCGCCGGAGAGTTTCGCCACCGGACGATCGATCATCGGTTGCAGCTGGATCAGCTCCAGCAATTCCACCACCCGCGCCTGTTGATCCGCCTTGCTCACGCCGCGCAGTTTCAGCGGATAGGCGATGTTCTCGCCCACGGTCATGTGCGGAAACAATGCCAGCGACTGGAACACCATACCGAAGTTGCGCAGGTGCGCCGGGGTGTGGCCGATGTCTTCGCCGTCCAGGCGGATCTCGCCGCCGGTGAGGGTTTCCAGCCCGGCGATCATTCGCAGCAAGGTGGTCTTGCCGCAGCCCGACGGACCGAGGAAGCACACCAGTTTGCCCTCGGGCAAATGCAGGTTGACGTCTTTTACCGCGCAGGCCGAGCCGTAGTGTTTCTCGACGTTTTCCAGAATCAGACCAGACATAACTCACCTCAAAATCAGAAGGAAACGCCGCCCTCGCCCACCAGCTTCTCCAGCGCCCAGATCAGGACGAAGTCGATCAGCACAATCAGCACGGCAAACGAGAACACGGTAGGGTCGAGCGATGACACGGTGCGGCTGTACATCCAGATCGGCACGGTCATGACGTCGATGGTGTAGAGGAAATAGGTCACGGTGAATTCGTTGAAGGAGACGATGAACGCCAGCAGCATCCCCGCCAGAATCCCCGATTTCATCAACGGCACCACCACATCGACGATGGCGCGCAGTGGCGAAGCGCCGAGCATCTGCGCGGCCTCTTCGACTTCGCTGCCGATGGAAAGCATGGCCGCCGTGCAGTTCTTCACCACGAACGGCAGCGCCAGAATCACGTGGGCAATCACCAGACGCGACGTAGTCATGTGGAACGGCAGGCTGTCGAACACCAGCAGCAAGGCCAGCCCCAGCACCACCATCGGGAACACCAGCGGCAGCGACATCAGTTGCAGTGCCACACCCTTGCCACGGAATTCGCAACGGGTCAGCGCGTAAGCCGCCGGCACCGCGATCAGCGTGGCGAAAATCATCGTCAGGCACGACACCAGCAAACTGGTGCCCATGGCTTGGCCGAGGCTCAGCACATCACTGGCGTCCGGCGACACAAACGTGTGCCACGCCGCCTTGTACCACTGCAGGCTGTAACTGCTCGGCGGGAAGTCGAGGTTCGACGCGCCACTGAACGACATCACGATCATGGTCAGGATCGGCAACACGGCCAGGAACAAAATGATCCCGGAAAGGATGCCCGCAAACTTGCCGGTGTCGCCCGGCAGCAGCGACTGACGCTTCTTGATCAGGGCACTCATTGCGAAGCCTCCAGCAGACGGCGACGGCGGCCGGTGATGTATTCGGACAAGGTCATGATGGCGAGCGTGGTGACGATCAGCACCACCCCGGCGGCGGACGCGGCAGGCCAGTTCATCAGCGGGGCGATCTGGTCATGCACCATCACCGCGAGCATCGGCACGCGACGGCCACCCAGCAGAAGTGGCACCACAAAGCTGCTGGCGTTGTAGGCGAACACCAGGGTCGCGCCAGTGATGATCCCCGGCAGACTCATCGGCAATACCACCTGACGGAACACTTGAAAACGGCTGGCGCCAAGGGTGGCAGCAGCTTCTTCGTAGCTGCGGGCGACACCGCGCATGGCGCTGGCAATCGGCAGCACGGCCAACGGAAACGCGGTCTGCACCAACCCCATCAACACGCCGTTCTGGTTGTACAGCAACATGATCGGACGCTTGATCAGACCGAGGCCCATCAGGGTCTGGTTGAGCATGCCGCCGGGGCCGAGGATCACCAGCCAGCCGTAGCTTTGCAGCAGCAGGTTGACCAGCAGCGGCAACAGTACCGCCGCCAGAAAAATCCGCCGCACGAACGGCGAGGTCAGGCGCGACATGGTGTAGGCCACCGGGATCGCCAGCACCACGGCGATCACCGCGCTGATCAGCGCCAGACGCAAGGTCAGCAGCAACGATTTGAGGTAGTAGGGTTCGAGCAACTGCGCGTAACTGGCCAGGCTGAAACCGGACCACTCCGCGCCTTTGGTGCCGACGCTCATGCGCAGCACCAGCAGGCTGGCGGCAATCAGCACGCCGAGAAACAGCATCGACGGCGTGAGGAAAAACCACGCCCGCGCCGTCGGCGAAATACCGCGCGCCGGGCGCACGTCACCCGCGCCGACCGGTTGGGTCAGGGATTGATGTTCCATAGCAATGATCTCGTCAATGGAAAACGAATCTCCCGGGCACCCCGATCATGCGGTGCCCCGGAAGGTCGGCGTCAGGAAGAAAAGATTTCCGTGTAGCGACGAATCCACTGGTCATGCACAGTCGCCAGGAAGGCGTTGTCGTGCATGATCGCCTTCTCCGCAATCTGCTCCGGCGTGAGGATGAACGGGCTCTTGCGCGCTTCGGCGGAGATGATCGCCTTGGCGTTGACCGGGCCGTTGAAGATGTCTTCGGCCATCTTGCCCTGTACCAGCGGGTCGAGGGAGTGGTCGATGAAGGCGTAGGCCAGGTCGGTGTCGCCCGGACGGTTCTTCGGCATCACCGAGAGCATCAGGTCGGTGTAGAAACCTTCCTTCATGCCGAACGTGGCGCCGAGGCCGTAGTTCGGATCGCGGATCTGCTTGGGGAAAAACGCCGGGGCGTAGAGGCCGCCCATGTCCAGAGAACCGGTGCGGAACAGCTCGGCAATCTGGTTGGGGTTTTCGCCCAGGGTCACCACACGCTCCTTGAGCTCGGCGAGTTTCTTGAAGCCCGGTTCGATGTTGTGCTCGTCACCACCGGCCAGTTTGGCGGCGATGATGATCAGGTCCATGGCCTCGGTCCAGTTCGGCGGCGGCAGGAAAATGTTCGGTGCCAGATCGGCGTCCCACAGCGCGGCGTAACTGTCCGGCGCTTCCTTCTGGGTGCGGGTGCTGTAGACCAGACTGTTGCACCACAGCAGGTAACCGATGCCGTGACCGTTGGCCCCGGTGCGGTATTTTTCCGGGACGTCGATCAGGTTGGGAATGCGGTTGAGATCGGGCTTTTCCAGCAGTCCGGCAGCGGCCAGACCTTCGGCGCCGACCCCGGCCAGGGTGATGATGTCGTACTGCGGACGGTCACCGCCGGCCTTTAGTTTGGCGACCATTTCCGAAGTGCTGCCGGTACGGTCGGCAATCACTTTGGCGCCGGTCTTGGCCTCGAACGTTGCAGCGATGTTGCGCAGTGCGGCGAGGCCCGTGTCATCGGACCAGGTCAGCAGGCGCAGGGTCTTGCCGGCAAAGCGGGTGTCGCTGGCACTGGCCCGGATGAAGGGCATGCTCATGGCCGCCGCAGCCACCGAGGCCACGCCGACGGTTTTGATGAATTGACGCCTGTTCAGATCGTGCTCGCCCATTTAGGACTCCCATTATTTTTCTAAGTATGAGATTGATCGCAACCCTTGCATCTGCCTGACCGATATTGCTCAAGCGCCCGGTTTCAAAGGGTTTGAGCGTGGTCTGCGGGTTCATCCTGAGGTCGTGCAAAACACCTGACTATCGATAAAAACTCATTGGAGCCATGACGCCGGCGCATGCCTCGTTGCGAGGCATGCGCTGACCTTTTTCGGGCATTCAGAGCGCGCGGATCACGTGCTTGATTTCCTGAAATGCAGCCAGGCCCCACGGCCCCAACTCGCGGCCGATGCTGCTCTGTTTGTAGCCGCCCCACGCGGTCTGCGGAAAGATCACCTGCGGCGCGTTGAGCCACACCAGCCCCGCCTGCAAGGCGTTGGCGACCCGATCCGCCGTCTCGGCATTGCGCGTGACGACACTGGCGACCAGACCGAACTGGCTGTCGTTGGCCAGGGCAATCGCCTCGGCTTCCGAAGCGAAACTGCGCACGCAGATCACCGGGCCGAAGATCTCTTCACACCACAGCGCACTGTCGAGGGGCACTTCGGTGAAGATCGTCGGCTGCAAGAAATAGCCGCGCTGCAGATCGGCGGGACGATTGCCGCCACAGATCAGCTTGGCACCGGCGCTCAGACCACGGTCGATGTGACCGAGCACGCGCTGGTACTGCGCCTGATTGACCAGCGCGCCCATCTCGACTTCCGGGTCGAACGGATCGGCCACACGGATTTTCTCCGCACGGGCCTTCAAGCGGATCAGAAATTCATCGGCCAGTTCATCGGCAACCAGCACCCGGCTGGTGGCCGAGCACATCTGCCCGGCGTTGAAGAAACCGCCACCGCAGGCCAGTTCCACCGCCAGATCGAGGTCGGCATCTTCCAGAATCAGCAACGAGGATTTGCCGCCCAGTTCCAGGCTCACGCCCTTCACGGTTTCAGCGGCGCGCTGCATCACTTGCACACCGACGGCGTTGCTGCCGGTGAAGGAAACCTTGGCGATGCGCGGGTCCGCTGACAGCGGCGCACCGACCGCCAGACCGGTGCCGCACACCAGGTTGAACACGCCTTTTGGCAGACCGGATTCGGCGATGATGGTCGCCAGCTCCAGTTCCGGCAACGGCGTGACTTCAGAAGGTTTGAGCACCACGCAGCAACCGGCGGCCAAGGCCGGGGCGAGTTTCCATGCGGTGGTGACCATCGGGAAATTCCACGGCACGATCAGGCCGACCACACCGCACGGCTCGCGGCGCAGACGTGCGCTGAAGTCGTCGCTCGGCAGCGGCACGTTGCTGTCCTGTTTTGCATCAAGACTTTCGGCGAGTCCGGCGTAGTACTCGAATGTGGCAATCACATCATCGACATCGATGCCCGCTTCAAACTGCGGTTTGCCGTTGTTGCTCGACTGCAGGTTCATCAAGTGATCACGGCCATTACGCACGCCTTCGGCAATCTTGCGCAAAATTGCGCCGCGCTCGGCTCCCGTGGTTTTCGACCAGACCTTGAAGGCTTCGGTCGCCGCCGCTACAGCTTGGTTGACGGCGCTTTCGTCACCGCCATTGACCGTGGTCAGCAGCGCTTCGGTGGCCGGATTGATGACGCGCAGGTGTTCGCGACCGGCGGACCATTGGCCGTTGATGTACAGGCCGTCGAGTGTGGTCGGGAAATTCATCATTTGGCCACCGCCTTCATCCATTGGGTCTGGTCGATTTCGATCAGGGTCGGGCCCTGACGATCGGTGGCGGCGCGCAGTGCACCGCGCAGATGTTCGGCGGAGCTGATCGCTTCCGCCGCGCAACCCAGGGCCTTGGCCACACCGATGAAGTCAGGGGTGTAGATGTCGACGCCCACCGGCTCGATGGCGCGGTTGACCATGTATTTCTTGATCTCTTCGTAACCCTGGTTATTCCACAGCAGGATGATCACAGGCGTGCGCGCCTCCACGGCGCTGGCCAGTTCCGGCAGGGTGAATTGCAGACCGCCGTCGCCGATCAGGCATACCACCGGCGGACGTGCGCCATGTTCGAAGTTGCCGCCAAGCCACGCGCCAATCGCTGCCGGCAAGGCGTAACCGAGGGTGCCGTAACCGGTGGACGAGTTGAACCAGCGGCGCGGGCGCTCCGGGTTGAACGTGAGGTTGCCGGTGTACACCGGTTGCGTGGAGTCGCCGACGAACACGGCGTTCGGCAATTCGTGCAGCACGGTTTCGAGGAACCGGGTCTGAGCCAGGGTCGGCGCATCCCAGGTTGCGGCCAGGTCTTCACGCAGACGCGCAGCGCGTACCTGACCCCAATCGTTGCGGCGTTCGGCCAGCGGTTTGTGCGACAGCGCACTGAGCAGCGCTTGCGCCGCGTTGCGCGAGTCGGCGACCAGCGCCACGTGAGGCGGGTAGTTGCGCACGGTCTGGTCGGGATCGATATCGACGCGCAGCAACTTGCCGGGGATTTCGAAGCCGCCGGCGAAGGTGACGTCGTAGTCGGTTTCCGCCAGCTCGGTGCCGATCGCCAGCACCACGTCGGCATCCGCCACCAGGGCGCGGGTCGCGACCAGGCTCTGGGTCGAACCGATCAACAGCGGATGGCTGGACGGCAACATGCCTTTGGCGTTGATGGTCAGGGCCACCGGTGCGTCGAGCAGCTCGGCCAGTTCGGTGAGTTCGGCAGCCGCGTCAATGGCGCCGCCACCGGCGAGGATCAGCGGACGTTGTGCGCCGGCCAGCAGTTCAGTCATGCGGCTCACGGCGGCCGGCGCGGCACCGGCGCGGTCGATGTTGACCGGCACGCTGGTCAGCAGTTCGTCGGCTTCTTCGACCAGCACGTCCAGCGGAATCTCGATGTGCACAGGACGCGGACGCCCGGCCTGGAACAGCGCAAACGCACGGGCCAGCACGCCCGGCAATTCGGACGCCGACATCAGGGTGTGGGAGAACGCCGCCACGCCGCCGACCAGTGCACTCTGGTTCGGCAGTTCATGCAGCTTGCCGCGACCACCGCCCAGTTGACTGCGCGACTGCACGCTGGAGATCACCAGCATCGGGATCGAATCGGCATAGGCCTGGCCCATCGCCGTGGTGATGTTGGTCATGCCCGGGCCGGTGATGATGAAGCACACACCCGGTTTGCCGCTGGTGCGGGCGTAGCCGTCGGCCATGAAGCCGGCGCCTTGTTCATGCCGGGGGGTGACGTGGTTGATGCTCGAACGGGCCAGCCCGCGATACAACTCCACGGTATGTACCCCGGGAATGCCGAACACCTGCTCGACCCCGTAACCTTCGAGTAACTTGACCAGTACTTCGCCACACGTCGCCATGTCTTTGCCCTTCTTGTTCGTTGAGGCACCGGGCTTTAAAGGAACCGGTGATTGGCCTCATTGAAACGGGCGACCCGTAGCCGCAACAATCGATAAAAGCTCATACTAGCCATGTCCTCACGTCATACCTTGGATCCACATGAAACGACTGCCCCCCCTGCCCGCCCTGCACACGTTTCTGATCACTGCGCAGTGCTGCAACTTCACCCGGGCCGCCGAGCAGTTGCACATCACCCAAGGTGCGGTGAGCCGGCAGATCGCCGGACTTGAGGAGCATCTGGGTTATGAACTGTTCATTCGCCTGGCCCGGGGCCTGGAGCTGACGGCCGAAGGTCGCGAATGGCTGCCACGGGTGCAGCAGGTGTTCAGCCTGATCGGCGATTCGATGGAACAGATCGGCGCCAAGCGCGAAACCCTGCAACTCAAGGCCCCGAGCTGCGTGATGCGCTGGTTGTTGCCGCGCCTGCTGCAATGGCAGCGCGAGCGCCCGGACGTGCCGGTGAAACTCACGGCGTCGTTGCAACACGGCGTGGACTTTCATCGCGAGCAGTTCGACGCGGCGGTGATCTACGGCACCGCGCCTCACGACTCACCCGCGACCCTGCACCTGTTCGATGAACAACTGACGCCGGTCTGTTCGCCGACGCTGCTCAACGGTGGCCCGGCGCTGCACACACCGGCAGACTTGCAACAACACCTGCTGCTGCATCCGACTCACACCGATGACGACTGGACGCTATGGCTTGAAGCCGCCGAACTGCACTTGAGCAACATCAGCAGCGGTCAGCATTTCGAGACGCTGGATCAGGCGATGTCGATGGCGTCCCACGGGACAGGGGTGGCGATTGGTGACTGGTCGTTGATCGGCGATGACTTGAACGCCGGGCGACTGGTGATGCCGTTCGATCTGAAGGTGAAGACGGGATTGGGTTATTACATCGTGGCGCCGGCGTCGGAGCCGTCGGCGAAGTTGCAGGAGTTGATGGGGTGGC
This sequence comes from Pseudomonas sp. R38(2017), assembly GCF_002112395.1. NCBI lineage: Bacteria > Pseudomonadati > Pseudomonadota > Gammaproteobacteria > Pseudomonadales > Pseudomonadaceae > Pseudomonas > Pseudomonas sp. R38(2017). Next base: position 139,410 of record NZ_NEHN01000001.1, on the reverse strand, counting down.
TGGTGGAGCAGGCTCATACGCGGTGAGCCTGTTACTGAACGTTCCCACGCAAGGCGTGGGAACGTTTGATCGGGTTACATCAGTAACCGACAGTAAACCGCTGACGCGAATGCTTCGGCGTTTCCACTTCGTCGATCAGCGCAATCGCGTAGTCGGCAAAGCTGATCGAACTCTGGCCTTCGGCGCTCACCAGCAAGTCATCCTTGCCAACGCGGAACTTGCCGGTGCGCTCGCCTTCGACAAACAGCGCCGACGGCGACAGGAACGTCCAGTCCAGCTCCTTCTCCTGACGCAGCGCATCAAGGAACACCGCACCGGCGCTGGCCTCAGCCTTGTACTCGGCCGGGAAACCGGCGCTGTCGATCACTCGGGTGCCATCCGGCAGCAACAGCGAACCGGCACCGCCGACCACCAGCAGACGTTTCACCCCGGCCTGTTTCACCGGACCGATCAGCGCGCTGGCCGGGACCGTGGCGAAATGCGCGGCGCTGATTACCACATCGTTACCGGCGACTGCGGCTTGCAGCGCGGCGGCATCCAGCACGTCGACGTTCTTGCTGACCACACCGGCACGGGCGCCGATCTTCGAGGTATCCCGGGCGATGGCGGTGACGCTGTGGCCGCGACGCAGGGCTTCTTCCAGCAATTGGCTGCCGGCACGGCCGGTGGCACCAATGATTGCGATCTTGCTCATGACATTCTCCAGTTGGCTTGAGAGTGCTGCGTTTTTCAGAATCGGGTTACCACTTCATCTCGCCCTTGGCGACCTTGGCGCTCAGCTCCAGGGAGCTTTCTTCGCCCAGTTTCGGGTAGCGCTTTTTCATCGCGGCGATCAGTGCGGCAGAGTCCTTGGCCTTGGCGGTTTCTTCGTCGAAGGCCTTGATGTAATCGGCGGTGAACTTCACGGCGGCTAGCGAACGGGCGCTGTCACCCAGGTAGTGGCCCGGCACCACGGTTTTCGGTTTCAGGGTTTCGATCGAGTGCAGTGTTTCGAGCCAGTCGGCGTGAGATTGCGCAGTCTGGGTGTCGGCCATCCACACGTGAATGTTCTCGGCGACAACGACACCGCCAACCACGGCTTTCAACGACGGAATCCACACGAAGCTGCGATCCGGTTGCTTGCCTTCCAGGCCGACCACCTGCAGTTTCTGCCCTTCCAGCATCAGGCTGTCGCCCTTGAGCACGCCCGGCACGATGGTTTTGGCCGGCACGTCGGCGCCCATTTTCGGCCCCCAGAAAGCGAGCTTGCCGTCGACGGTTTGCTTGATGTGATCAACCGTCGACTGCGAGGCCAGCACCTTGGCATTCGGGAAGGCCTTGGTCAGGGTGTCGAGACCGAAGTAGTAATCCGGGTCACCGTGGCTGATGTAGATCGTGGTCAGTTGCTTGCCGCTGGCGCGGATCTTTTCCACCATTTGCTCGGCCTGGGACTTGCCGAACTGCGCGTCTACCAGAATGGCGTCCTTCTCGCCGCTGACCAGCACCGAAGTCACCGGGAAGATCGCATGGGTGCCCGGGTTGTAGACATCGAGGCTCAGGTTCGCGGCCGCTGCGTGGGCAGCAAAGCCGAGGGTGGCGGTGGCCAGTAAAACGCGCTTGAGAGTGGTGAAGCCGATCATGAGTTGCTCCGCTGTTCGTATGCCGTGCTTGGCGATGGGACAGAGCTTAGTTGCCAGACTCGTTACAAAAAATGCGATGCTTAAACATAGTTTGTTTCTGAAAGCGGGCAAATCATGGATCGTCTTCAAGCAATGCGGGTGTTTGTCACGGTGGTGGATCTGGGCAGCCAGTCAGCGGCGGCCGATCACCTGGACCTGTCGCGGCCAGTGGTGTCGCGGTATCTGGCGGAACTGGAAGACTGGGTCGGCGCGCGCCTGATGCACCGCACCACACGCAAGTTGAGCCTGACTGCGGCCGGCAACGAAATCCTGCCGCGCTGCCGGCAGATGCTGGAACTGTCGAGCGACATGCAGGCCGCCGTCAGCGAGCCCGACGATGCACCACGGGGTCTGCTGCGAATCAGCGTCAGCACCTCGTTCGGCCAGGCGCAACTGGCCGATGCCATGGCCGCGTTCGTCAAGCGCTACCCGGGCGTCAATATCGACCTGCAAATGCTCGATCGCACGGTAAATCTTGTGGACGAGCGCATCGATCTGGCGATCCGCACCAGCACCGACCTCGATCCCAATCTGATCGCCCGGCGCCTGACGGTGTGCCGCTCTGTGATCTGCGCTGCGCCCGCTTATCTGCGAGATCATCCGCAGCCACTGCGGGTGGAAGATCTGAGCCGACACAACTGCCTGACTCACTCCTACGTCGGCAAGAGCGTGTGGCAATTCGAAGAGGATGGCGAACCGGTATCGGTGGCGGTGCAAGGCAACATCAGCGGCAACGAATCGAGCACTCTGCTGCGTGCGACCCTGGCCGGCGCCGGAGTGTCGATGCTGCCGACCTATCAGGCCGGCGTGCATATCCACAGCGGCGAACTGGTGCGCCTGTTGCCCCACGCCGAACCTCGGCGGATGAACATCTACGCGGTGTACGCCTCACGCAAGCACATGCCGGCGGCACTGCGCAGCATGCTGGATTTCCTGGTACTGCGCTTTCCCGAAAACCCGCAATGGGATGCCGGCTTGTAAACCCGCTCGCACCTCGGCTGGCAACTCCACGGCGCTGACCTATGCTGAAAGTAGTACCCAAGGGTATTCGTTCAGAGGTCAACGCCATGATCATGAGCACCAGAACAAGAAGGTACCTCGCGATTTTCATCACCTGCGCGGCCACGCTGGCGCTGTACGGCACCGCGGCATGGCGCGTGGAGCAGTTGCGGCAACTGCCCCGTGAGTACGCGAGCTGCAACTTCGAGCGCTGCATCCCTCACAACGCCACCCTCAACGCCCTGCGCTGATACAGGACGTCAGGCGTCGTCGTTCTGCTCGGCCTTCAAGCGGTCGCGGAACGCCTTTGGCGAGATCCCCACCCGGCGCCGAAACAGGCGCGTGAAGTTGGTCGGATCGGAAAAACCCAATACCTCGGACATCTCGTAAATCGTCATGCTGGTGTACGTCAGCAGACGCTTGGCTTCCAGCAACTGACGCTCGTGCATGATCTGCAACGCCGGCTGCCCCGCCAGTTCGCGACAGGTGCCGTTGAGGTGCGAGACGGAAATGCCCAGACGATGGGCCAGGTCTTCGACCTTCACATGCTGCCGGTACTTTTCTTCCACCAGTTGAATAAAGCCGTTGAGGTATTCGCGCTGGCGCTGCGGTCTCTGGCTGGCATTGTGGCGCCGGATCGCCTGACGGCTGACCCAGACCATGATCACGCTCACCAGCGAATGCATGAGCATTTCCCGCGCCGGTTGATGGCCGTTGTACTCGGCCTGCAACGCGGCAAACAGACTGTTGAGGTACTCCGCGTCCGGGCCCGCCGGATAGCTTTCAGCCTGGGCCAGGGCCTGCACCGCACTGCCCAGTTGCGCCTGCAAATGGTTGATCAGCGGTGTGGCGAGGGTGACGACGAATCCTTCGACGTCCTCGGAAAAACGGAATCCATGCACCGAAAGTGGCGGCAGGATCTGGATGGCAGCTTCGTTCAGTTGCGTGCGTTGGCCTTCGATTTCAAGCTCTGCCTGACCTTTGAATACGAAGAGCAACTGGCACAAATCGGCGTGGCGGTGGGGTTTGATTTCCCATTGATGTTCGCGGCTGCGTTTGGAAATGGTTTCACAGTGCAGCAAGTCAGGGGTCGGCCAGTCCAGGCTTTCACCGTAGAGCTTGAACACCGGAATCGAAGGCAGGTCAGGCTTGTTCATCACTTCAATCCAGGCCTCGAAGGTTGCGGGCGATAATCGCACCGATTGGCAGAATGTACAGGTATCGGCTCAGTTTTCACCTTCAATTGACAGACCCGCAAGGGAAAAATGCAAGCACTCGAATCCTGAAAATCATTCACCGGCCGTTGTCGTGTGAAGCTTGCGAGTCATAAAAACAATGAAAACGCTGAAAACCCAAGTCGCCATCATTGGCGCCGGTCCGTCCGGATTATTGCTCGGCCAACTGCTGCACAACGCCGGCATCGACACCCTGATCATTGAACGCCAGTCACCTGACTATGTGCTCGGCCGAATTCGCGCCGGTGTCCTTGAACAGGGCATGGTAGAGCTGTTGCGTGAGGCTGGCGTGGGTCAGCGGATGGACGCCGAAGGTCTTGTTCACGGTGGTTTCGAACTGGCCCTGGATGGGCGTCGGGTGCACATCGATCTGCAGGCGTTGACCGGTGGAAAAACCGTAATGGTCTATGGCCAGACCGAGGTCACCCGCGACCTGATGGCCGCTCGTCGGGAGACCGGCGGGAAGACAATCTACGAAGCACGCGATGTCGTTCCCTGTGGCATGAAAAGCGACGAAGCCTTCGTCACGTTTGAAAAGGATGGCGAAAACTGGCGCGTCGATTGCGATTACATCGCCGGTTGCGACGGTTTCCACGGCGTGGCGCGCCAGTCGATTCCTGCCGAATGCCTGAAGATTTTCGAACGTGTCTATCCGTTCGGCTGGCTGGGAATTCTCGCTGACACGCCACCGATTCACGACGAACTGGTCTACGCCCGCCACGAACGCGGCTTCGCCCTGTGCAGCATGCGTTCGGCGACCCGCACCCGCTATTACCTGCAAGTGCCGGCCGAAGAGAACGTCGACAACTGGTCGGATCAGCGCTTTTGGGATGAACTGCGCAATCGTCTGCCGGAGGATCTGGCGCAGAAACTCGTGACCGGTCCTTCGATCGAAAAGAGCATCGCGCCGCTGCGCAGTTTTGTGGTCGAGCCAATGCAGTACGGGCGCATGTTTCTGGTGGGCGACGCGGCGCACATCGTTCCACCGACCGGTGCCAAGGGTTTGAATCTGGCAGCCAGCGATGTCAGCACGCTGTTCAGGATTCTGCTCAAGGTCTACCGCGAGGGTCGCAGGGACTTGCTGGAGAAGTATTCGCAAATCTGCCTGCGTCGGGTGTGGAAAGCCGAGCGGTTTTCCTGGTGGATGACCTCGATGCTGCACCGTTTCGACGAGCACGACGATTTCAGTCAGCGCATCAGCGCCTCGGAACTGGACTACTTTGTCAGTTCAGAAGCGGGACAAAAAACCATTGCAGAAAATTACGTCGGACTTCCTTATGAGGCTATCGAATAGCTTCCTACCGACTTACACTGGCGAGCATCCCCGCTCGCCTGACGATCTGCGGGACCCTCACTGCCCGCAGGTTTTGCCCGTGACCAATCTCAACCATCCCGAAACGCCCAAACCGGCCATTCGCAGCGTGCTGGTCGCGCTGATGATGGCGATATTTCTTGGCGCACTGGACCAGACCATCGTCGCTGTTTCCATGCCGGCCATCTCCGCGCAATTCAAGGACGTCAGCCTGCTGGCCTGGGTGATTTCCGGATACATGGTGGCGATGACCGTGGCGGTGCCGATCTACGGCAAGCTCGGCGATTTGTACGGGCGGCGCAAACTGATGCTGTTCGGCATGGGCCTGTTCACCCTCGCCTCGCTGTTCTGCGGCATGGCCCAAAGCATGGAGCAACTGGTGCTGGCGCGGATCTTTCAGGGCATCGGCGCCGGCGGGATGATTTCGGTGAGCCAGGCGATCATCGGCGACATCGTCCCGCCCCGTGAGCGCGGGCGCTATCAGGGTTACTTCTCCAGCATGTATGCGGTGGCCAGCGTTGCCGGTCCGGTGCTCGGCGGTTACATGACAGAGTATCTGTCATGGCGCTGGGTGTTCCTGATCAACCTGCCGCTGGGCCTCGGCGCGTATTGGGTGGCGCGACGCAACCTGTTCGGCCTGCCGATTCCCCAGCGCAAACCGGTCATCGACTACCTCGGCACGCTGCTGATGATCATCGGCCTGACGGCATTGTTGCTGGCGATCACTCAGGTCGGCCAAGGCCACGCATGGCGCAGCAGTGAAGTCCTCGGTCTGTTCGCTTGTGCGGTGGCGGTGCTGGCGGTGTTCGTCTGGCATGAGCGACGTGCCCGGGAGCCGTTGCTGCCAATGCACCTGTTCACCAACCGCAGCGCCCTGCTGTGCTGGTGCACGATTTTCTTCTGCAGCTTTCAGGCGATTTCGTTGATCGTGCTGATGCCGTTGCGCTTCCAGAGCGTGACGGGCGCGGGGGCGGACAGCGCTGCGCTGCACTTGCTGCCACTGGCGATGGGGTTGCCGATCGGCGCGTATTTCGCCGGTCGCCGCACCTCGATTACCGGGCGCTATAAACCACAGATTCTCACCGGCGCATTGCTGATGCCGATCTCGATCCTCGGCATGGCCTTCAGCCCACCGGATGCGACGCTGATCAGCAGTCTGTTCATGTTGCTCAGCGGTATCGCCGGCGGCATGCAATTCCCGACCTCGCTGGTCGGCACGCAGAACTCGGTGGAACAAAAAGACATTGGCGTCGCCACCAGCACCACCAACCTGTTCCGCTCTCTGGGCGGCGCGGTGGGCGTGGCGCTGATGTCGGCGCTGTTGCTGGCGTTGTTACAGGACTCCAGCTTTGCCCATCTGACCGGCGCATCGCTGATCGGCGAGGGTCAATCCGGCAACGTCTTGCTCGATGGCCTGAACGCGGCTCCCGGCGATGCGCAGAATGCCTTGCGTGCCGAGTTGCTGGTGACGTTCCGGCATTTGCTGATGGTCAGCGCCGGGGTGTCGCTGCTCGGGCTGGCGGCGGCGATCGCGATGCCGAACCGCTTGTTGCGCGGACGTGAACACGGCGCACGCTAACCGATGCCGAAGGCTCCCACACCTTGCGTGGGAGCCAAAGCCACAGGGATCAAGCGCTGTAATAACCGACTGCCACCAGATAATCCCCGACCTTCTTCAGGTAGGCATGTTTGTTCTCGACCTTGCCGGTTACCGGGTTTTTCCAGCGGTATTCGTACTCGCCCTCATCCTGTTTGCCGATCAGCGCCAGAATCGGCTCGCCCACCGGTTTGCCTTCCGGGTCCTTGACCTTGGCGAAGTCGGTATTGACCAACCGCAGGTTGGTACCGTGGGCGACGTAGCGCCGCGTCTTCAGGTCCACCACGAAAACGTAAAGGTCATCCTGCAGGTATCCGCCCTTGAGCGAGTTGACCGCCGTCAGCGTGCCTTTTTCGTCCTTGGTCAAATCGGTGGCGGCTTTATCCAGCAGGACTTTCGCCTGCTCCGCCGACGCACGCGGCAAGTAGTAGCCGACCGCCAGAATCCGCTGACCGATGCGCTGATAGAACACATGCTTGCGCTCGACCTTGCCATCGGCCTGATTCTGCCAGCGATACTCGGCCTGCTGGATGCCGTTGCCTTCCGGCACTTTCAGCGCGTCCTTGAACGCTTTCTGCAAATCCGGCCCGAGCACTTCGCTCACGTCCCGGCCGATCAACGCCGAAGACGGCCCGCCGCTGGCGAGCATCACACCCTTGGTATCGACTACGAACACGTAGCGATCCTTGTCGACGAACTCGCCCTGACGGCTGAACGCCGCGAACGCCTTGTCGCCGTTGTCGTGATAGTAGGCCAGAGCCTTTTCCAGCAAGGCGATGGCGGCCTTGCTGTCGTCTTTTTCCGTGGCCGCATTGGCCTGTCCGAAACTCAACAACAGCAGCGCGCCGAGCCAGGCCAGTTTTTGCACAAACCCCATGACGCATCCCTCGTTCTTGTTGGTGTTTCAAGAGCGTAGACGGCCTGGAGGCAGGCATGGATATTCAGAAAGCTTCTGAATGTTGCGATGGGTGTGTGGTGAGGGCGTTCGCGCCCTCGCCACAGAAGGGGCTCACGGCCGGGCGTTGATCTGCTGTTGCAGGTTCTGGATCTGCGCCTGCAGGGTGTTGATATTGCGGGTCATCTGCCCACGGAACGCATCGAACTCGGCGGTGCTGGAGCCGCCCTGCGCAGTGGCCGGACGGTTGTCCTGCTCGCTCTTGAGCACGACGATTTCCTGTTCCAGACGCTCGATGGCGGCGTTCGACCCACCCTGTTTTTTCAGGGCCGTGATGTCAGCGCCTAGGCTCTTGAACTGCGCATCGAAACCCTTGACCTGTGCATCGAAGCTTTTCAGCTGGGCATCGACTTTGCTGGTGTCGGCCGGCGTACTTTTCAGCGTTGCCAGCTCTGCACTCAAGGCTTTGACCTGGGCCTGCAACTGAGTGTTGGCGTTCTGCTGTTCGGTGGTTTGAGCGGTCATCAGCGCCAGACGCTTGTCCAGATCGGTCGCCTGTCCGGCCACGCCCTGCTGCTGTTTGCTCTGGTCCAGCAGTGCGCTTTGCAGCTGTCTGATCTGCAGTTTCAGGGCTTCGCTGTCGGTGTTGACGTTGGTCTGGCTGGCCACGACCTTGCCGGAAATGTCCTGCAAACGCCCCGCGGCTTCTTCACTGATCCGCGCGAAGCTTTCCTGGGTCGCCACCAGTTGCTGCTCCATCAACGAAATCTGCTGGAAGCTCCACCAGGCCAGGCCGATGAAGGCGAAGAACAATGCACCGACCAGCGCCCACAACGGCCCGGTGCTGGCCGACTTGATCTTGACCACTGGCGGTGTGCGCGAATGCACGGAGGTGCGGGCAGTGGTGGGAAAATCGTCGTCATCGAGTGTGTCGGCGCGCAGGCTCGGTACATCGTCGAAATCGTCGTGGGCATCGTTACGCATAGACATTGAGGCAACCTTTGTGAAACCCGGTAATGGCTGAGTGCGGCGCAGTATAAACCTCGCAGCCGCAGGGATTGACCCCCAACCTGCGGCTGGGTTCAGCACTTCGTATCAACGAATGTCCTGGGCCTTCCACCAGCCACAGAACTCATCGAGGGCGGTCCAGAGACTGACTTTCGGATCGTAATCCAGATAATGCCGGGCGCGGCTGATGTCGAGGGTGAAATTTTTGTTCATCACCTGCATGCCCAAGCGCGACAGGGTCGGTTCGGGACGTCCCGGCCAGAGTTTGCACGCGCCTTCGTTGAGCGCCGCCACACTGTAGGCCAGTCCGTAGGAACGGTACCTGGTGACCTGCGGGACTTCCATTTTTCGCATCACGTAATTGACTACATCCCACAGCGGCACCGGGGCGCCGTTGCTGATGTTGTAGGCCTTGCCCAGCGCCGAGCCAGCCGCCAGAAGGCTGCTCAACAAGGCTTCGTTGAGGTTGTGCACGCTGGTGAAATCGACCTTGTTCAAACCGTTGCCGATGATCGCCAGACGCCCCTGGCGCTGCATCTTCAATAGACGCGGGAAAATGCTCATGTCCCCGGCGCCGGTGACGAAACGCGGGCGCAGGGCCAGGGTTTCAAGGCCGAACTCCTGGGCACCGAAGACCTTCTGCTCCGCCAGAAATTTGGTTGCTGCGTAATGATGTTTGAAACGCTTGGGCACTTGCTCTTCGGTCAGGCCGAGGTGGTCGCGACCGTCAAAATAGATCGACGGCGACGACAGATGCACCAGGCGCCGCACCCGTTGTTTGAGACAGGCTTCGACCACGTTTTCGGTGACCTGCACATTGCCTTGATGAAAGTCCTGATAGCGCCCCCACAGCCCGACTGCGCCGGCGCAATGCACCACGGCTTCGACGTCGGTGCAGAGCGCACGCACCAGTTCCGGGTCACTCAGATCACCCTGAACGAACTCGGCGCCGCGACGCACCAGATGCTCGACGCCTTCGGCCCGGCGGCCATTGACCCGCACGTCCAGGCCCTGCTCCAGGGCAAAACGCGCAAAGCGTCCGCCAATGAAGCCGCTTGCGCCGGTGACCAGAATTTTCATGTAGAGCTCCGCTGTCTTTCGTTTTGCCTGATTCGTGAGTCTTGACGCTGGCCATCAGTCCAACGGCACCAGCCATTGTGACGACGAACGCACCAATTGCTCGGTCAACAACCCCAGCAACTGGCCGCCATTGCGCCAATGATGCCAGTACAACGGCACGTCGATCGGTTTATCTGGCAACAGTTCACGCAACACGCCGCGTTCCAGCTGCTCGCGCACCTGCAATTCCGGCACCAGCCCCCAGCCGAGCCCGGCTTCGGTCAGGCGAATAAAACCTTCAGACGACGGGCACAAATGATGTTCGAAACCGCCATCGACGCCGAGGGATGCGAGGTAACGATGCTGCAGAAAATCGTCCGGACCGAAGACCAGTGCAGGAGTGCGCGGCAATTGTTCGGCACGCACACCATCGGGAAAATGCCGCTCGATGAATGCCGGGCTGGCCAGCGCGCGATAGCGCATCGCCCCGAGCAACACACTGCGGGCGCCCGCCACCGGCCGTTCACTGGCGCAAACGCAGGCTGCCACTTCACCCGCACGCATGCGCTTGAGACCGACGGTCTGGTCCTCGACGATCAGGTCCAGCAACAGATGTTGTTCGGCGCAGAAGTCGCCCACCGCCTCGGCCCACCAGGTGGCGAGGCTGTCGGCATTCAGGGCGATACGCAGTCGTTCCGGCAGGCCCTCTTCGTCCAGCGCCGGCACCAGCGTCTGTAGATCCCGTTCGAGCAGGCGCACCTGCTGCACATGGTTGAGCAGGCGCCGGCCGATCTCGGTCGGCGACGGCGGCGTCCCGCGCACCAGCACCGGTTGGCCGACCCGCGCCTCCAGCAGTTTGATCCGCTGGGAAATCGCCGATTGTGAAAGGCCCAGCACCTGCGCCGCCCGTTCAAATCCGGCCTGCTCGACCACGGCGGCCAAGGCGGAAAGCAATTTGTAGTCGAACATCAGTTTTCCTAATGAGCGATCAGCACTATTGGTTTTTCTTATACAGCGTCAACCGGGAGAATAGCCAGCAAGCACTCTTTATCAAGGACCCTCCCCATGGCTGGCGAAACCTCGTTGACCACCCTGCTGCGCAGCATGAGCCCGCAGCTCAATGCCGGCGAATACGTGTTCTGCACCTTGCGCGACGGGCAAATGCCGAGCGGTCTGGAGGTCGTAGGCAGTTTCCGCGAACGGGAAGGCCTGACGGTAATTCTCGAACGGTCCCACGCCGAGCGCGCCGGTTTCAGCTTTGACTATGTCGCCGCGTGGATCACGTTGAACGTGCATTCGGCGCTGGAAGCCGTCGGCCTGACCGCCGCGTTCGCCACCGCACTGGGCAAGGCCGGCATCAGTTGCAACGTGATTGCCGGCTACTACCACGATCATTTGTTCGTCGGTCAGGCCGACGCCGAACATGCCATGCAAGTGCTGCGCGATCTCGCAGCCAACGCGGAGTAATTGTCATGTGGCAAAGCTATACCAACGGTTTGCTGGTGGCGTTCGGGCTGATCATGGCGATCGGCACCCAGAACGCCTTTGTCCTGGCCCAGAGCCTGCGTCGTGAACATCACCTGCCGGTCGCCGCGCTGTGCGTCGCCTGCGATGCGTTACTTGTGGCGGCAGGCGTGTTCGGCCTGGCCACGGTGCTGGCGCAAAATCCGACGTTGCTGGCGGTTGCCCGCTGGGGCGGTGCAGTGTTCCTGATCTGGTACGGCAGCCAGGCATTGCGCCGGGCGTTCTCTAAACAGAGCCTGCAACAGGGTGAAAACCAGACCGTGCGTTCATTGCGCGCGGTGATGCTCAGCGCACTGGCGGTGACCTTGCTCAACCCGCACGTTTATCTCGACACCGTGCTGCTGATCGGCTCCCTCGGCGCGCAACAATCGGTGCCCGGCGCTTATGTCGTGGGCGCGGCGAGCGCTTCGCTGCTGTGGTTTTTCACTCTGGCGTTTGGCGCAGCATGGCTCGCCCCATGGCTGGCGCGGCCAAGTACCTGGCGAATTCTTGATCTGTTGGTGGCTGTGATGATGTTCACGGTGGCCGGTCAGCTCATTCTGGCCTCGTGATTATTCCAAACAGCTCTGGAACCTCTATCCCACACAGTTGTTGCGTGGTTATGCCGCACCCCCGGTGCTATGATCCGAACCCTGCGCCGCAAAGAGTAAAAACTCGCCGGTGCATTTCTGGCCGCCCGTGATCGGCCTTGCGCTCACCGCAACAGACCTGATTAGGAGAATCATCATGGCTTTCGAATTGCCGCCGCTGCCTTACGCACACGATGCCCTGCAGCCGCACATTTCCAAGGAAACCCTGGAATTCCACCACGACAAGCACCACAACACCTACGTCGTGAACCTGAACAACCTGGTGCCAGGCACCGAGTTCGAAGGCAAGACCCTGGAAGAGATCGTCAAGACTTCCTCGGGCGGTATCTTCAACAACGCCGCTCAGGTCTGGAACCACACTTTCTACTGGAACTGCCTGGCGCCAAACGCCGGCGGTCAACCAACCGGCGCACTGGCTGATGCCATCAACGCGGCTTTCGGTTCGTTCGACAAGTTCAAGGAAGAGTTCAGCAAAACCTCGATCGGTACCTTCGGTTCCGGCTGGGGCTGGCTGGTGAAAAAGGCTGACGGTTCCCTGGCCCTGGCCAGCACCATCGGCGCCGGCAACCCGCTGACCAGCGGCGACACCCCGCTGCTGACCTGCGACGTGTGGGAACACGCTTACTACATCGACTACCGTAACCTGCGTCCTAAGTACGTCGAGGCGTTCTGGAACCTGGTCAACTGGAAGTTCGTGGCCGAGCAGTTCGAAGGCAAGACCTTCACCGCTTAAGCTGCGTGCCAGACAAAAAACCCGGCTATTGCCGGGTTTTTTATGCCTGCGAAAAGCGCGAGGGCGAATCTCATCGCAAACAGGGCCATTTCCCACACGCAAAGCAGCCCTTGTCCCCTTGCTCCCAAGCCACAGCGGACTAACATCAACAGAGGAAAAATTGTCAGACGCCCCTCAAGTTGGAGAGCAAAACTACCGACACAGTACAACCAGGGCAAATACTCCAGGCAGCCGCATTTCGGCCAAGGCCACGGACAAACTTTCCGCAGTTCGATTGTCCCTTTGACTGCCAACACGGGATTGCCAATACTCATGGCAACTTGACGCTACCCGCACGGAACAAGGAATAACCCTTTGAAGCTGGAACTCAAGAACAGCTTGTCGGTGAAGTTGCTCCGGGTCGTGCTCCTGTCGGCATTGATCGTCGGCGTGGTCTTGAGCTGCGCGCAGATCGTTTTCGATGCTTATAAAACACGCCAGGCTGTCGCCAGCGATGCCGAGCGCATCCTCGACATGTTCCGCGATCCCTCCACCCAGGCTGTCTACAGCCTGGACCGAGAGATGGGCATGCAGGTGATCGAAGGCCTGTTCCAGGATGACGCCGTGCGCCAGGCCTCCATCGGCCATCCCAACGAAGCGATGCTCGCGCAGAAATCCCGCGAACTGCAGCATTCCAACAGCCGCTGGCTGACCGACCTGATCCTCGGCCAGGAGCGCACGTTCACCACCCAGCTGGTGGGACGCGGCCCCTACAGCGAATATTACGGCGACTTGAGCATCACCCTCGACACCGCCACGTATGGCCAGGGTTTTATAGTCAGTTCGGTGATCATCTTCATTTCCGGCGTGCTGCGTGCCCTGGCCATGGGCCTGGTGCTGTATCTGGTCTATCACTGGCTGCTGACCAAGCCGTTGTCGCGGATCATCGAGCACCTCACCGAAATCAACCCGGACCGCCCCAGCGAACACAAGATTCCACAGCTCAAGGGTCACGAGAAAAACGAACTCGGTATCTGGATCAACACCGCCAACCAGTTGCTCGAATCCATCGAACGAAACACCCACCTGCGCCACGAAGCGGAAAACAGTCTGCTGCGCATGGCCCAGTACGACTTCCTCACCGGCCTGCCGAATCGTCAACAACTGCAGCAACAACTGGACAAGATTCTGGTGGATGCCGGCAAGCTTCAGCGACGGGTCGCGGTGTTGTGCGTGGGGCTGGATGACTTCAAAGGCATCAACGAACAATTCAGCTACCAGACCGGCGACCAATTGCTGCTGGCCCTGGCGGATCGACTGCGCGCCCATAGCGGCCGCCTAGGTGCCCTCGCCCGCCTGGGTGGCGACCAGTTCGCCCTGGTGCAGGCCGATATCGAACAACCTTACGAAGCGGCGGAACTGGCGCAAAACATCCTCGATGATCTGGAGGCCGCATTCGCCCTCGATCATCAGGAAATCCGCCTGCGCGCCACCATCGGCATCACCCTGTTCCCGGAGGATGGCGACAGCACCGAGAAGCTGTTGCAGAAAGCCGAGCAGACCATGACCCTGGCCAAGACCCGCTCGCGCAACCGCTATCAGTTCTATATCGCCAGCGTCGACAGCGAAATGCGCCGACGTCGCGAGCTGGAAAAAGACCTGCGTGATGCGCTGTTGCGCGACCAGTTCTACCTCGTCTACCAGCCACAGATCAGCTACCGCGACCACCGTGTGGTCGGCGTTGAGGCGCTGATTCGCTGGCAACATCCGGAACATGGTCTGGTGCCGCCGGACCTGTTCATTCCGCTGGCCGAACAGAACGGCACGATCATCGCCATCGGCGAGTGGGTGCTGGATCAGGCCTGCAAGCAGCTGCGCGAGTGGCACGATCAGGGCTTCGTCGACCTGCGCATGGCGGTTAACCTGTCCACCGTGCAACTGCACCACGCCGAGCTGCCGAGAGTGGTCAACAACCTGTTGCAGATGTACCGCCTGCCACCGCGCAGCCTGGAACTGGAGGTCACCGAAACCGGCCTGATGGAAGACATCAGCACCGCCGCCCAGCACTTGCTGAGCCTGCGCCGCTCCGGCGCACTGATCGCCATCGACGACTTCGGGACCGGCTACTCCTCGCTGAGCTATCTCAAGAGTCTGCCGCTGGACAAGATCAAGATCGACAAGAGCTTCGTCCAGGATCTGCTGGATGACGACGATGACGCGACCATCGTTCGCGCCATCATTCAACTGGGCAAGAGCCTGGGCATGCAGGTGATCGCCGAAGGCGTGGAAACCGCCGAACAGGAGACCTACATCATCTCCGAAGGCTGCCACGAAGGTCAGGGCTATCACTACAGCAAGCCGCTGCCGGCGCGGGAGTTGAGCGCCTATCTCAAGCAGGCGCAACGCAGCAACGCGGCAATTCTCTGAAAACAGCCTGCGAAGCCCGGCAAAGTGCTTGATCCGCCGGGCATGGTGTACGCGGTTGATCCAGCGCAAACCCTGCGCAAATAGGAAATATTTCCAGCTACAACCCTTTACACATAATGCGAAAGATTTGCATTATGTCGCAGCTTTGCGCACCCACGCGCCTGTCCACTCAATTACCGAAGCAGGATGTTCGCCATGATTCGTATGCCTCTGGCTACCGCCAGTCTGCTGGCCATCGCCATTTCCCTCGCCGGTTGCGGCGAAGGTAAAGACAAGGCCGCCGCTCCGGCAGCGCCGACGCCAGCCGCCAGCACCGCCGCGCCAGCGGCTCCTGCCACTGCCGGTAAAGTCGACGAAGCCGCTGCCAAGGCTGTGGTCGCGCACTACGCCGACATGGTCTTCGCCGTTTACAGTGATGCCGAATCCACCGCGAAAACCCTGCAGTCCGCTATCGATGCATTCCTTGCCAAGCCAAACGCCGAGACGTTGAAGGCCGCACGTGAAGCCTGGGTTGCCGCGCGCGTTCCTTACCTGCAGAGCGAAGTGTTCCGCTTCGGCAACACCATCATCGACGACTGGGAAGGTCAGGTTAACTCCTGGCCTCTGGACGAAGGCCTGATCGACTACGTCGACAAATCCTACGAACACGCACTGGGCAACCCAGGCGCCACCGCCAACATCATCGCCAACACCGAAGTACAGGTCGGCGAAGACAAGGTCGACGTCAAGGACATCACTCCGGAAAAACTCGCCAGCCTGAACGAGCTGGGCGGTTCCGAAGCCAACGTTGCCACCGGCTACCACGCCATCGAATTCCTGCTCTGGGGCCAGGACCTGAACGGCACCGGCCCTGGCGCCGGCAACCGCCCGGCGTCGGACTACCTGGAAGGCGCCGGCGCCACGGGCGGTCACAACGATCGTCGTCGTGCCTACCTGAAAGCCGTGACTCAACTGCTGGTCAGCGACCTGGAAGAAATGGTCGGCAACTGGAAGCCGAACGTGGCCGACAACTACCGCGCCACCCTGGAAGCCGAACCGGCTGAAAGCGGCCTGCGCAAAATGCTGTTCGGCATGGGCAGCCTGTCACTGGGCGAGCTGGCAGGCGAGCGCATGAAAGTGTCCCTGGAAGCGAACTCCCCGGAAGACGAACAGGACTGTTTCAGCGACAACACCCACAACTCGCACTTCTACGATGCCAAGGGTATTCGTAACGTTTACCTGGGCGAGTACACCCGCGTCGACGGCACCAAAATGACCGGCGCCAGCCTGTCGTCGCTGGTAGCCAAGGTTGATCCGGCTGCCGACACCGCCCTGAAAGCCGATCTGGCCGCTACCGAGGCCAAGATCCAAGTCATGGTCGATCACGCCAACAAGGGTGAGCACTACGACCAGTTGATCGCCGCCGGCAACACCGCCGGCAACCAGATCGTCCGTGACGCCATCGCCTCGCTGGTCAAGCAGACCGGTTCGATCGAAGCCGCTGCCGGCAAACTGGGCATCAGCGACCTGAACCCGGACAACGCTGATCACGAGTTCTGATCATCGCTGTCTGACTGAACAAGGCGACCTTCGGGTCGCCTTGTTCGTTTCGGCCGGCCTGACTTGTATCAAGCAAACGATAATTCCTCTTATTCAAACCCCCTCGCCCTGTTAGACTTTGCGCCTTTATTTTTGCCCGTCCGCAGGAAGTCTGATGCCGTCGCTGCCTCTTCGCTTGTCCGCACTGTTTCTGGCCCTTGGCTTGAGTGCCTGCGATGACGCCCCGCGCTTCACCAAGGCCGAGCCCGGCGAAGCCCGCTCCGGCGGCGCCACGACCGTACGCAAGACCGATCAGAATTCATTTTCCCTGCCCTCGGCCAACCTGCCACCTTCGCGTCGGGTGGATTTCAGCGTCGGCAACAGTTTCTTTCGCAGCCCCTGGGTGATCGCACCGTCGACCACCACCGCCCGCGATGGCCTCGGCCCGTTGTTCAACACCAACGCTTGCCAGGGTTGCCACATCAAGGACGGGCGCGGACATCCGCCGACGCCGGATGCGCCCAACGCCGTGTCGATGCTGGTGCGCCTGTCGATTCCCGATGCGCCGCAGTACGCCAGATTGATCGAGCAGGTCGGCGTCGTGCCGGAGCCAGTCTACGGTGGGCAGTTCCAGGACATGGCCGTGCCCGGTGTTGCACCGGAAGGCAAGGTGCGGGTCGATTACACGCCAGTGCCGGTGCGCTTCAAGGACGGCACCGAAATCGAACTGCGCAAACCGGTTCTGCAAATCACCCAACTCGGCTACGGCCCGATGCACCCGGACACACGTTTCTCCGCACGCGTTGCGCCACCGATGATCGGCCTGGGTCTGCTCGAAGCCATCCCCGAAGAAGCGATCCTCGCCAACGCCGCCGCGCAGGCCAAAGAGAACAACGGCATCAACGGCCGGCCCAACCGGGTCTGGGATGACGCTCAGCAGAAGACGGTCATGGGGCGATTTGGCTGGAAAGCCGGACAACCGAACCTCAATCAACAAAATGTTCACGCGTTTTCTGGTGACATGGGCCTCACCACAAGCCTGAGACCATTTGATGACTGCACCGACGCGCAAATCGCCTGCAAACAGGCGCCGAATGGCAATGGCCCGGACGGCGAACCTGAAGTCAGCGACAACATCCTGCGCCTGGTGCTGTTCTACAGCCGCAACCTCGCTGTTCCCGCACGCCGTGGCGTCAACGATGCTCAGGTGATGGCCGGCAAGAATCTGTTTTTCCAGGCTGGCTGCCAGTCCTGTCACACGCCGAAATACACCACTGCCGCCAACGCGGCCGAACCTGAACTGGCCAATCAAGTGATTCGCCCGTACAGCGATCTGCTGCTGCATGACATGGGCGAAGGCCTGGCCGACAACCGCACCGAATTCCAGGCCAGCGGCCGCGACTGGCGCACCCCGCCGTTGTGGGGCATCGGCCTGACGCAGGCGGTCAGCGGCCACACTCAGTTTCTGCACGACGGCCGAGCCCGCAACCTGCTCGAAGCCGTGCTCTGGCACGGCGGCGAAGCGAAGGCGGCACAGCAACAGGTTTTGTCTTTCAATGCCGAGCAGCGTGCCGCGCTGCTGGCGTTCTTGAATTCACTTTAAACACTTAAAAGAATCGGGAGCCCGACATGTTCCGTCCCAAGCTGTTGTTCACCAGCCTTGCCGCACTGGCCCTCGGCGCCTGCTCGCCGCAGGATCCGCAAGCCGTCACTTCGGCGGCCATCGCCAAATCGGTGATCCTGCCGACCTACACCCGCTGGGTCGAAGCTGACAAGCAACTGGCCGTCAGCGCCCTCGCCTACTGCCAGGGCAAAGAGTCCCTGGACACCGCCCGCGCCGACTTCCTGCATGCGCAGAAAGCCTGGGCCGAGCTGCAACCGCTGCTGATCGGCCCGCTGGCCGAGGGCAACCGTTCGTGGCAGGTGCAGTTCTGGCCGGACAAGAAAAACCTGGTCGGCCGTCAGGTCGAGCAACTGGTCACCGCCCAGCCGCAGATCGATGCCGCTGCACTGGCCAAATCCAGCGTCGTGGTCCAGGGCCTGTCGGCATATGAATACATCCTGTTCGACGCCAAGCCTGACGTGACCAACGACGAACAGAAAGCCAAGTACTGCCCGCTGTTGGTGGCCATCGGCGAGCGCCAGAAACTCCTGGCTGAGGAAATCCTCAGCAGCTGGAACAACACCGACGGCATGCTTGCGCAGATGAGCAAGTTCCCCAACCAGCGCTATGCCGACTCCCACGAAGCAATCGCCGATCTGCTGCGGGTACAGGTCACTGCCCTCGACACCCTGAAGAAAAAACTCGGCACCCCGATGGGCCGTCAGAGCAAAGGCGTGCCGCAACCGTTCCAGGCCGATGCATGGCGCAGCCAGTCGTCTCTGACGGCCATGGAAGCCAGCCTGGCCGCCGCCAAGACCGTTTGGGAAGGTGTCGACAACAAAGGCCTGCGCGGCTTGCTGCCGGCCGAGCAGAAACCGTTGGCGGACAAGGTCGACGCGGCGTACGCAGCCTCGCTCAAGCTGTTCGGCAGCACCCAGCGCTCGCTGACCGAAATGCTCGAAGACGACGCCGGTCCCCAGCAACTCAACGACATCTACGACAGCCTCAACGTCGTCCATCGCCTACACGAAGGCGAACTGGCCAAGGCGCTGGGCATCCAACTGGGCTTCAACGCCAACGACGGTGACTGATGAGGGCAAGTGCCATGCTGCGACGCCAGGCTCTGACTTTAGGTAGTTTGCTGCTGGGAGCAGTGACACTGGGCGGCTGGACGCTGTTCAAGCGCAAGGATCAGAGCCCACTGCTGTTGTCGGCGCGGGACGACGTCGACGGCAAGCACTACGCCGTCGGCTATCGACTGGACGGCACGCGAGTGTTCGCCACCGAAGTCGGCCAGCGCTGCCACGACATCATCAATCACCCGACGCTGCCGATCGCGCTGTTCGTCGCCCGGCGTCCGGGCACCGAGAGTTACCTTATCGACCTGCGCAACGGTGCGTTGCTGCAGACCGTGACCTCGCAGCCGAACCGGCACTTCTACGGCCACGCAGTCATCCACCACAGCGGCGACTACCTGTACGCCACCGAGAACGACACCACCGATCCGGGCCGCGGCCTGCTCGGGGTGTACAAGTTCGAGGGTGAACGACTGGTGCACAGCGGCGAGATCTCCACCCACGGTCTCGGCCCGCATCAGGTGTCGTGGATGCCCGACGGTGAAACCCTGGTGGTGGCCAACGGCGGGATCCGCACCGAGGCCGAAAGCCGGGTCGACATGAACCTCGACGCCATGGAACCAAGCCTGGTGCTGATGCAGCGCGACGGCACTTTGCTGAGCAAGGAAACCCTCGCCCAGCAAATGAACAGCGTGCGCCATCTGGGGATCGCCAGCGACGGCACCATCGTCGCCGGCCAGCAATTCATGGGGCCGTCCCAGGAGCGTTCCGAGTTGCTGGCGATCAAGCGTCCGGGCCAGCCATTCGTGGCGTTCCCGGTGCCTGAGCACCAGTTGCAGTCTATGGGTCATTACACCGCCAGCGTCGCCGTGCACAGCGATCTGCGGCTGGTGGCGCTGACCGCACCGCGCGGCAACCGCTTCTTCATCTGGGATCTGGACAGCGGCGAAGTACGCCTCGATGCACCGTTACCCGACTGCGCCGGTGTCGGTGCAGTGAAGGACGGCTTCGTCGTGACCTCGGGGCAAGGACGTTGCCGCTATTACGATTGCCGCCAGGACGAACTGCTGGCCAAACCGCTGGAACTGCCGGCGGGGCTCTGGGACAACCATCTTCATCTGATGGCCTGAAAATCGCCGCCGACCGCCCGGTCGGCGGCACCGCTTTTGTGCACCCTCCTCCTTTACACCCGGTAAAAACTGGCAGTTGGAATCCCTGCCGGACTCAGGGTAATGTGCCCGCCTGTCTCGCCTGATTTTCTCCAAGGAACTGGAATATGCTGCGTCGCCGCATGCTGATCATGTTGGGTGTTGTACTGCTGATCGTTCTGCTCCTCGCCGGTTACAAGGCCTTCTCGATCTACACGATGATCCAGGGTTTTGCCAAACCGAAACCGCCGATCAGTGTCGCCGTGGCCACCGCCGCCGAGCGCCCGTGGCAGATGCGCCTGCCTACCGTCGGTACGCTCAAGGCACTGCAAGGTGTCGAGCTGAGCCTGGAAGTGGCCGGCACCGTCACCGAGCTGAAGTTCGAATCAGGCCAGAAGGTCAAGGCCGGGCAACCGTTGTTGCAACTCGACAGCGCCGTCGAATCCGCCTTGCTGGAAACCGCCAAGGCCGACCTCGGACTGGCGCAACTGGATTTCGGTCGCGGCAGTCAACTGGTGGGCAGCAGCGCCATCTCCAAGGGCGAATTCGACCGACTCTCGGCGGTGTTGCAAAAGAACCGCGCCACGGTCAATCAGCTCAATGCATCGCTGGCGAAAAAACGCATCGTCGCCCCGTTCAGCGGCACCATCGGCATTCGTCAGGTGGACGTCGGCGACTACCTCGCCAGCGGCACGAAAATCGCCACCCTGCAGGACCTGAGCAGCCTCTACGCCGACTTCTATGTGCCCGAACAATCAGTGCCGAAACTGGCCATCGGTCAACCGGTGCAGATTTCGGTAGCCGCGTATCCCGGCCAGAATTTTCCCGGCGCCATCAGCGCGATCAACCCGATTGTCGAAAGCACCACCCGCAACATTCTGGTTCGCGCGACGCTGGCCAACCCCGATGGCAAGTTGCTGCCGGGCATGTTCGCCAGCCTGGAAGTGCTGCTGCCGGATCCGCAGAAACACATCGTCGTGCCGGAAAGCGCGATCACCTACACCCTCTACGGCAACTCGATTTACGTGGTCGGGCAGAAGAAAGCCGAGGACGGCAGCGTCGAAAAAGACGACAAGGGCCAGCCGGTGCTGATCGCCGAGCGTCGGTTCATTGAAACCGGTGAGCGCCGCGAGGGCCTGGTGATGATCAACAAGGGCGTGCAGAGCGGTGAGCAAGTGGTGACGGCCGGCCAGATCAAACTGGACAACGGCGCCCACATCGCCATCAGCGAAGACAAGACCCTCGGCGAGCAGAACAGTCCGCGCCGCGCCGACTGATCAAGGAATCTTCATGGCCTTTACCGATCCGTTCATTCGCCGCCCGGTGCTCGCCACCGTGGTCAGCCTGCTGATTGTGCTGCTGGGCTTCCAGGCCTGGAGCAAGCTGCCGTTGCGCCAGTATCCACAGATGGAAAACGCCCTGATCACGGTGACTACCGCCTATCCCGGGGCCAACGCCGAAACCATCCAGGGCTACATCACCCAGCCGATGCAACAGAGCCTGGCGAGTGCCGAAGGCATCGACTACATGACCTCGGTCAGTCGCCAGAACTTCTCGGTAATTTCGATCTACGCGCGCATCGGCTCCAACAGCGACCGACTGTTCACCGAACTGCTGGCCAAGGCCAACGAGGTGAAGAACAAACTGCCGCAGGATGCCGAAGACCCGGTGCTGAGCAAGGAATCCGCCGATGCCTCGGCGCTGATGTACATCAGCTTCTTCAGCAAGGAATTGAGCAATCCGCAGATCACTGACTACCTGTCGCGAGTGATCCAGCCGAAACTGGCTACGCTGCCAGGCATGGCAGAAGCGGAAATCCTCGGCAACCAGGTGTTCGCCATGCGCCTGTGGATCGACCCGGTGAAGCTCGCCGGTTTCGGCCTCAGTGCCAGTGATGTGACCAACGCGGTGCGCCAGTACAACTTCCTCTCCGCCGCTGGTGAGGTGAAAGGCGAATACGTGGTCACCAGCATCAACGCCAACACCGAACTGAAGTCCGCCGAGGCCTTCGGCAAGATTCCGCTCAAGGTCAGTGGCGACAGCCGTGTGCTGCTGAGCGATGTCGCGCGGGTGGAAATGGGTGCGGAGAACTACAACTCCATCAGTTCCTTCGGTGGTACACCCTCGGTGTACATCGGGATCAAGGCGACGCCCGGGGCCAACCCGCTCGACGTGATCAAGGAAGTGCGCAAGATCATGCCGGAGCTGGAGGCCCAGTTGCCGCCCAACCTCAAGAGCGAGATCGCCTACGACGCCACGCTGTTCATCCAGGCTTCCATCGACGAAGTGGTGAAAACCCTGTTCGAAGCGGTGCTGATCGTGATCGTGGTGGTGTTCCTGTTTCTCGGCGCCTTGCGTTCAGTGGTGATCCCGGTGGTCACCATTCCGCTGTCGATGATCGGCGTGATGTTCTTCATGCAGATGATGGGCTACTCGATCAACCTGCTGACCCTGCTGGCGATGGTGCTGGCCATCGGTCTGGTGGTGGACGATGCCATCGTCGTGGTGGAAAACATCCACCGGCATATAGAGGAAGGCAGGACACCGCTGGATGCTGCACTCGAAGGCGCCCGGGAGATCGCGATGCCAGTGGTCTCGATGACCATCACGCTGGCGGCAGTGTATGCGCCGATTGGTTTCCTCACCGGGCTGACCGGGGCGTTGTTCAAGGAGTTTGCGTTGACACTGGCCGGGGCCGTGGTGATTTCCGGCATCGTTGCCCTGACCCTGTCGCCGATGATGTGCGCCCTGCTGTTGCGTCACGAGGAGAACCCAACGGGACTGGCCCATCGCCTCGACCGGATCTTCGATAACCTCAAGCGACGCTACCAGAGCATGCTCCATGGCACGCTCAACACCCGGCCGGTGGTGCTGGTGTTCGCGGTGATCGTGCTGTGTCTGATTCCGGTGCTGCTCAAGTTCACCAAATCGGAACTGGCACCGGACGAAGACCAGGGCATCATTTTCATGATGGCCAACGCGCCGCAACCGACCAACCTCGATTATCTGAACACCTACACCGAAGAATTCGTGAAGATCTTCAAGGAATTCCCGGAGTACTACTCCTCGTTCCAGATCAACGGCTACAACGGTGTGCAGAGCGGCATCGGTGGTTTCCTGCTCAAACCATGGAACGAACGCAGCCGCACCCAGATGCAGATTCTTCCCGAGGTACAAGGCAAGCTCGGCAGCATTCCCGGCCTGCAGATCTTCGGCTTCAACCTGCCCTCCCTGCCCGGCACCGGCGAGGGCCTGCCGTTCGAGTTCGTGATCAACACGGCCAACGACTACGAGCTGTTGCTGCAGGTGGCTGACCGGATCAAGAAACGCGCCATGGAGTCGGGCAAGTTCGCGTTCGTCGACCTCGACCTGGCCTTCGACAAACCGGAAGTGGTGGTCGATATCGACCGCGCCAAGGCGGCGCAGATGGGTGTGTCGATGCTGGATCTGGGCGGCACCCTCGCCACTCTGCTGGGCGAAGCGGAGATCAACCGATTCACCATTGAGGGCCGCAGCTACAAAGTCATCGCCCAAGTTGAGCGGGCCTACCGTGACAACCCGGACTGGCTGAACAACTACTACGTGAAAAACACCCAGGGCGAGCTGTTGCCGTTGTCGACACTGATCACCGTGACCGACCGGGCACGACCGCGACAGCTCAACCAGTTCCAGCAACTGAACGCGGCGAAGCTGTCCGGGTTCCCGCTGGTCAGCATGGGCGAGGCCATCGACAGCGTGGTGCAGATCGCCCGGGAAGAAGCACCTGCGGGTTTTGCCTTCGATTACGGCGGTGCTTCGCGGCAGTTCGTCCAGGAAGGCAGTGCGCTGTGGGTCACCTTCGCCCTGGCTCTGGCGATCATTTTCCTGGTGCTGGCGGCACAGTTCGAAAGTTTCCGCGACCCGTTGGTGATTCTGGTGACCGTACCGCTGTCGATTTGCGGAGCGCTGATTCCGCTGTTCCTCGGCTGGTCGAGCATGAATATCTACACCCAGGTCGGGCTGGTGACACTGATCGGCCTGATCAGTAAACACGGAATCCTGATCGTCGAATTTGCCAACCAGTTGCGCAAGGAAAAGGGTCTGACGCCCCGTGAAGCGGTCGAGGAAGCAGCGGCGATTCGCCTGCGACCCGTGCTAATGACAACCGCAGCCATGGTGTTCGGCATGGTGCCGCTGATCCTGGCCAGTGGCGCGGGTGCTGTGAGCCGTTTTGATATCGGGACGGTGATTGCCACCGGGATGTCGATCGGGACGTTGTTTACGCTGTTCGTCCTGCCCTGTGTCTACACCGTGCTGGCCAAACCCGATCCCGCCCCCGCCCCGTAACCGCCATTTACACACGCGCACAAAAAAGGCCTCGCATCTGCGAGGCCTTTGGCTCGTTTCAATCGATTCAACTCTGCGGCCTCATCCCTTGAGAAAGTCCGAACATGAACAGCAGTAAATCATGGTCGGGCTTGGTTGCCACGGAGGCTTTCGCCACCCGCGGCATCGGACAATGGGCATCGTTGCTCGATGCCCCGATCACTTGCATGCGTGGCTGTTCCCAGGCCGCCACCGCCAAAGATGCAACTGCCAAGGCTCCTACCAGAAACAAACCTCGCGCAATTTCTAGTTTCATCGCTATAAACCCTTGATAGCGCTGCCAAACGCCGTCTC
This sequence comes from Pseudomonas sp. R38(2017), assembly GCF_002112395.1. Classification (NCBI taxonomy): domain Bacteria; kingdom Pseudomonadati; phylum Pseudomonadota; class Gammaproteobacteria; order Pseudomonadales; family Pseudomonadaceae; genus Pseudomonas; species Pseudomonas sp. R38(2017). The sequence goes on along the minus strand of NZ_NEHN01000001.1, from coordinate 114,390 downwards.
ATAAAAATAGACGAGTTTTTTCCAGTCCGTAGGGCTGAACGACGAGTGGCGGCGCAATTGTTTCATGTCATGGGAGGCCGCACGGTAAGCGGTCAGGCGCTGACGGCATTTTTCCAGATCGATCAGGGCCACTTCGACCTTGGCCGAGTCGCCTTCGCCAGTGACGCGGACAAAGACGTGCTTGATGTAAATGCAGCTGTGCTGCCAGCGGCCCTTGTGCATGCGGGCCAGGTTTTCGGCGAGATCCTTGAGCACGCGTTCATACACGGCTTCACCGTACTGCTCGCGGCCACCTGCCGCTTCCCACTGTTCAAGTTCCTGGAAGCCGTCCAGCGACTTGGTGACCAGCAAGGCACGCCATTTATGCTGCGGATCAGGCTGGGCCCCGCAAAAAACGATTTCCGGCACCCGGACGCCGAGTTTGGTTACGCCGGTCAGTGCATCCAGTTCACGCAATACGGTCGGTCGACCGAACGGATGCAACCAGCTGCGATAGATATGTCCTGTCTGGCGTTTGGCATACAGCAGTTGACCATCGCGCCCCACCACCCGCTGCACGCCACTTTCGCCACCACGACGCACATTGGGTTCCTCCACCCACTCACCGCGCTGGTTCCAGTAGTAGTCAAAGCGATCCTGGGGAGCAACTCTCGTTTCTGCTGTAAATTGCACTGCCATCCTCTTACCTCTTGCGTAGTACGTAAACTCGCCACATGGCATAGAGCGGAATGAAGTCCAGTTGTTCCTGGATCCTGAATCCCGCCTCTTCAAATTCCTTTTCAACCGTAGCGGCCGGTAACACAAACCGGTTCTGGTAACCTTCCTGCCCGCGCTTTTTCTCAGCACGTTTGCGTTTCCAGGCCTTGAAATTGCCGTCAACCCACAACGAAATGATCACACTGTCCCGGGTAACGCGTTCGAATTCGCGCAGAATCGTCCGTCGATGCTCCGCTTCACCGATGTGGTGGAGCAGACGCATGCAGAAAATGCTGTCTACGGCATTGTCAGGCAACGCGATGTCGAACGCCGATGTGTGCAAGGGTTGTACCCGTTTCACCACATCCGCCGGTTGGGCCTGCATTGCCGTCTTGATCATTGACTCGGAGTTGTCTGCCCCGATGATCACCCGATTGGGTTTTTCCGCCAGCAACGGCCAGAAACGCCCGGCACCGCACGGCAGATCCAGCACCAGTCCCGGTTCGCCGACCAAGGTCAGCGCTTTGCGGGCCAACTGCTGATCCCGCCAGTTGGACAGACGACGCCCCAGGCCATCCTGATGCTTGCGCAGATATTTCTGCGCATGGTTGTCGTCATACTTTTCGGAAAAATCGAGCTTGATCGGGCCGGACATCATCGGGACTCCTGAATACTGATGCCTCTACCTTAGGCAGGCGCGTGTCAGCGTCAGGTCATCCCTTTGTGAAAAAAACGTCGCGTAAACCCACGAACTATTTCAAGGTTATACAGGATTTGTTCAGGTTGGCAGCTTTTTTGTGCCATTTGGGAGGGATTCCTGTTTGCCCAGATCTACCTCGAAACGGCAGCCATTGGGTTCCATCGTACTCAATGTGACGCTCCACCCCTGGTTCTCGCAGATGCGTTGCACCAATGACAATCCGAGTCCCAGGCCCTCTCCACGTTTTTCACTGCCCCGCACGAAAGGCTGGAACATCGCCTCGCGTTTCTCCTCGGGAATGCCCACGCCCGAATCCTCGACCACAAAGCCGTTGGCACGGAGCGTCAAACGAATGAAACCCTGCTCGGTGTAGTGCAGGGCATTTCGCAGCAGGTTACCCATCACGGCATTAAGCAGTGTGGCGTTATAAGGGGTGTCCGGCGGGTTGCCCGGCTCGAAAATCAGCTTCAGCCCCTTGGATTCGATCGGCTCGCGCCACACGCCCAACAGATTGTCCGCCACCTGCCCCAGACTGTGCCGAGGCGCCGCCCCCGCATCTTCGCGCTGGGCACGGGCCAACATCAGGAAGGTCTGCACCAATTCGCGCATTTCTTCGCTGGCACGGGCTATTCGCTCAACCTGGGCACGGCCGCGCTGATCGATGCCCGGGTTCTCCAGCAGCAGTTCACATGAGGTGGCCAGTACCATCAGCGGTGTGCGCAACTCATGGCTCACATCACTGGTAAACAGCCGTTCACGCGTCAGCGCCTGACGCAAACGCCCCAGCGTCGCATCAAATGCCACCGCCAGTTCACCCACTTCATCGGCGGCGTAGTCCGGCGCCAGCGGCGGTGCGAGGCCCAGCAACTGATCGCGATGACGCACCTGACGCGCCAGCCGGACCACCGGTGCCATCACCTTGCGTGCCAGCACCCAGCCGAGGAAAACCGCCAGCGCCAGGCTGAGCACGAAGCCCACCAGCACAACGGCAAACAGTACGCGCTCACGCTCTTCGAAATCGCTTTGATCCTGCAGCAGCACATAACGCCGACCGTCGACGATTTCGACCATCGCGTGATATGACAACTGCTCGCGGAAAACTTCGTGGAACCCGGAATCCAGATGTCGCAGATCCTTGGGCAGCTCGAAGTCCCCCGGGCCGCCGCTGAAATAGAACAGCTGATCCGGCTCCGGCCGATGGCTCCAGTCCGAGACGTTGTCCATCAACAACAGGCGCTGCAAGTCGCCGCCCAGCCCTGCGGAAATCAGTTTTTCTTCCACCAGGTGCACGGTCGCAACAATGCCCATGGCGAAGGCCCCTGCCACCAGCGCGCTCATCAGCGCAAAGGCGATGATGATCCGCTGGGCAAGGCTTTGCTTAAACTCCATCGCGGCCCTCGGCCAGGCGATAACCCACGCCGTGCACGGTGTGCAGCAGTGGTTTGGCGAACGGTTTGTCGATCACCTGACGCAATTGGTGGACGTGGCTGCGCAGGCTGTCGCTGTCCGGGCAATCGTCACCCCACAGGGCTTCTTCGAGAATTTCCCGGCGCAGTACATGCGGGCTCTTCTGCATCAGTACCGCGAGCAGTTTCAGGCCCACCGGGTTGAGCTTGAGCAGTTTGCCTTCGCGGGTCACTTCCAGTGTGTCGAGGTCGTAGCTCAGATCACCGACCTGCAAGGAGCGACGACCGCCGCCCTGGGTGCGGCGCATCACGGCTTCGATTCGTGCAGCCAGTTCCGACAGTGCGAAGGGCTTGACCAGGTAATCGTCAGCCCCGGACTTGAAACCCTGCAGGCGATCGTCGAGTTGGTCGCGGGCGGTGAGCATGATCACCGGCGTGTCACGGCGAGCGTCTTCGCGCAGGCGCTTGCACAGCGTATAGCCGTCGATACCGGGCAGCATGATGTCGAGCACGATCAGGTCGTAGTGCTCGGTGGCAGCCAGATGCAGGCCCGACAAACCGTCCTGGGCGCAATCGACGGTATAGCCTTTCAGGCCCAGGTAATCGGCCAGGTTGGCCAGGATATCGCGGTTGTCTTCGACCAATAGAATTCGCATGGGCACCTCTTCCGTACACAGTAACGGCCGTCATGGCCCGCGCAGCTTAAGGCCTGTTTCGGTTCAGGGCCAGCGCTGGTGCCCCGGCAGATGAAATTGCCCGGACGAAATAAATCTTTAACAAAGTTTTCACTATCGATTCACAACCTGACTACAGTGGCGCCGCGAAACTCCCGCGCCATTGATAAAAGGAAAAGAAAACAATGGGTTTCTTCAAGACAGCGCCTATGCGCTATCTGTTGTTGGTCACCGGCGCCTGGCTGGTGGTGTTTCTCCTCACTCGCACCGTACTGTTGCTGACTCATCTGGATGAGGCCGGTGGCGGTGCGCTGTCCATGTTCGGCGTCGGCCTGGTCTACGACCTGGGCTTTCTCGCCTACGCGGCCCTGCCGATGGGCCTGTATCTGCTGCTGTGCCCGCCGGGCCTGTGGCGGCGGCGCGCTCACCGCTGGTTCCTGCAGGGACTGCTGACCGTCAGCCTGTACGCCATGCTGTTCACGGCGGTGGCCGAATGGCTGTTCTGGGATGAGTTCGGGGTGCGCTTCAATTTCATCGCCGTCGATTATCTGGTGTATTCCGACGAAGTGCTGAACAACGTGCTGGAGTCCTACCCGATCGGCAAGTTGCTGAGCATCCTGGCGGTGCTGGCCATCGCACTGAGTTTCGCACTGCGCAAACCGTTCAACGCGGCGCTGGATGCCCCGCTGCCACCATTGCGCGGGCGCCTTCTGAATGCACTGGCTCTGCTGGTGGTCGCGGGTCTGAGTCTGCAACTGATCAGCCAGGACGCCCCGCGGGCCCAGGGCGGCAACGCCTATCAGAATGAACTGGCGAGCAACGGCCCCTATCAGTTCTTCGCCGCGTTCCGTAACAACGAGCTGGACTACAGCCAGTTCTACAAGAGCCTGCCAGCGGACAAAGTCGCCGGTCAGATGCGTGCCGAACTGAACGAGCCCAATGCCCGCTTCGTCGGTCAGGATCCGCAGGACATTCGTCGCGATATCGATAACCCGGGTGTCACCCGCAAACCGAACATCGTGCTGGTGACCATCGAAAGCCTCAGCGCCAAATATCTTGGCAGCAATGGTGATGGCCGCAACCTGACGCCGAACCTCGACGCGTTGCGCAAGCAGAGCCTGTACTTCAACAATTTCTACGCCACCGGCACCCGTACCGACCGGGGCCTGGAAGCCATCACTTTGGCCATTCCGCCGACACCGGGCCGTTCGATCGTCAAGCGCATTGGTCGCGAAAGCGGTTTCGCCAGCCTCGGCCAGCAATTGAGCGCGGTCGGCTATGACAGCGTGTTCGTCTACGGCGGCCGTGGCTACTTCGACAACATGAACGCGTTCTTCAGCGGCAACGGCTATCGCGTTGTCGACCAGAGCAGCGTCGATGAGTCGGAAATCCACTTCAAGAATGCCTGGGGCATGGCCGACGAGGATCTGTACAAACAGACCCTGAAGCTGGCGGACGCCGACTACGCCAAGCAGCAACCTTTCCTGTTGCAGCTGATGACGACCTCGAACCATCGCCCGTACACCTACCCGGAAAACCGCATCGACATCAAATCCGGCAACGGTCGCGATGGTGCGGTGAAATACACCGACTACGCCATCGGCCAGTTCCTGGCGCAGGCGCGTGAGAAACCGTGGTTCGACAACACGATCTTCATCTTCGTCGCCGACCACACCGCCGGCAGCGCGGGCAAGGAAGATCTGCCGATCACCAACTACCAGATCCCGCTGTTCATCTATGCACCGAAGCTGATCGAAGCACGGGAAAACGCGCAACTGGCCAGTCAGGTCGACCTCGCACCGACTCTGCTGGGGCTGCTGAACCTGGATTACCAATCGACGTTCTTCGGTCGCAACCTGCTGGCGGACAACCCGCTGCCACCTCGGGTCGTGGTGGGCAACTATCAGCATCTGGGGCTGTTCGACGGCAAGGATCTGGCGATCCTCAGCCCGCGCCAAGGCCTGCGCCGGCACGACGACGCACTGACCGAAAGCCGCGAGTCCCGGGTCAACAGCGACGACCCGCTGGTGAGCCGCGCCATCACGTATTACCAAACCGCCAGTTATGGCTTCAAGCAACAGCTGCTTGGCTGGAAAGCGCCCAAGGAGGGTGCCGCGCAAGTCAGCGATCGTTAATCGAAGCGCCCCGGGCTGATGCCCCGGGGCGTTTTCCCGTTCTGGATCCCTCATGTCATCAAGTGTTGTACGCCCTGCCCCTCGCCCGCTGAACTTTTGGCTGTGCCTGGGGATACCCGCCGTCGCGGCCGCCATCCTGGTCTTGCTCGAACTGACCGATCTGGACATGAACCTGGCCCGGATGTTTTACGACCCCGCCGCCGGCGACTTCATCGGACGCCATAGTTACTTTCTGGAAAACATCCTTCACGACCGCGCCAAACAGGTGGTGATTGCGTTTTCGGTGTTTTCCGTCATCGGTTTCATCGCTGCATTCTTCATTGAACGGCTCAAGCCATTCAAGCGTGAACTGGGTTGCCTGGTGCTGTCGCTCGGCCTGGCGACGTCATTCGTGACACCGATGAAAGCAGTGACCGCCGTGCAGTGTCCGTGGAGTCTTGAGCAGTTCGGCGGCCATGAAACCTACAGCAAACTGCTGGATCACCGTCCGCCGACCGACAAGCCCGGCCGCTGCTGGCCCGGTGGCCATGCCGCAACGGGTTTCACCTTGTTCGCGCTGTTCTTCGTGCTGCGGGATCGTCGCCCGCGACTGGCGCGGCAGGCGTTCATCTTTGCCTTTGCGCTGGGCTCGGTGTTCTCGATCAGCCGGATGATGCAGGGCGCGCACTTCTTTTCGCACAACGTGTGGACGGCAATTTTCTGCTGGCTGATCTGCCTGGGGTCGTATTACTGGGTGCTGTATCGCCCGACCGTGAAAGCTGAAGCGGTCATGAAGTCGCAACCGGTAAACGCCTGATTACTCAAACGCCAGATAACAAAATCAGGACAATAAAAAACCCCGCCTGCTCATCGCAGGCGGGGTTTTTCGTTTCGGGGTAAGGCTGGCTTACATCATGCCGCCCATGCCACCCATGCCGCCCATGTCCGGCATACCGCCGCCTACTGCACCTTCTTTCTTCGGTGCGTCAGCAACAGCAGCTTCGGTGGTCAGGATCAGACCGCCGATCGACGATGCAGCTTGCAGAGCGGAACGGGTGACCTTGGTTGGGTCCAGGATGCCCATTTCGATCATGTCGCCGTATTCGCCAGTCGCAGCGTTGTAACCGAAGTTACCTTTGCCGTTCTTGACTTCGTTGACCACAACGCTTGGCTCGTCGCCGCTGTTGGCAGCGATCTGACGCAGCGGTGCTTCAACAGCGCGACGCAGAACAGCGATACCTACGTCCTGGTCGGCGTTGTCGCCTTTCAGGCTGATGATCGCGTTCAGAGCGCGGATCAGCGCAACGCCACCGCCAGGCACCACGCCTTCTTCAACGGCTGCACGGGTAGCGTGCAGGGCGTCTTCAACGCGGGCTTTCTTCTCTTTCATTTCTACTTCGGAACCAGCGCCAACCTTGATCACTGCAACGCCGCCGGACAGCTTGGCCAGACGCTCTTGCAGTTTTTCACGGTCGTAGTCCGAGGAGGTCTCGGCCACCTGGGCACGGATCTGAGCGATACGCGCCTGGATGTCGCCTTCAACGCCAGCACCGTCAACGATGATGGTGTTTTCCTTGGACAGGGTTACGCGCTTGGCGCTACCCAGGTGTTCCAGGGTGGTGCTTTCCAGGCTCAGGCCGATCTCTTCGGAGATAACGGTACCGCCGGTCAGAACGGCGATGTCCTGCAGCATGGCCTTGCGACGGTCGCCGAAGCCTGGAGCCTTGACGGCTGCGACTTTAACGATGCCACGCATGTTGTTCACGACCAGAGTCGCCAGGGCTTCACCTTCAACGTCTTCGGCAACGATCAGCAGTGGACGGCCGGCTTTGGCAACGGCTTCCAGTACTGGCAGCATTTCGCGGATGTTCGAGATCTTCTTGTCGACCAGCAGGATCAGCGCGCCTTCCAGCTCGGCAACCATGGTCTCTGGCTTGTTGACGAAGTACGGGGACAGGTAGCCACGGTCGAACTGCATGCCTTCTACAACCGACAGTTCGTTTTCCAGGCCCGAGCCTTCTTCAACGGTGATCACGCCTTCTTTACCGACTTTTTCCATGGCTTCGGCAATGATGTCGCCGATGGAGTTGTCGGAGTTGGCGGAGATGGTGCCAACCTGAGCGATCGCTTTAGTGTCGGTGCATGGCGCGGACAGCTTTTTCAGCTCGGCAACGACAGCGATGGTCGCTTTGTCGATACCGCGCTTCAGGTCCATCGGGTTCATGCCGGCAGCGACGGCTTTCAGACCTTCGTTGACGATCGACTGAGCCAGAACGGTAGCGGTGGTAGTACCGTCACCAGCGTCATCGTTGGCACGGGAGGCAACGTCTTTGACCAGCTGCGCGCCCATGTTTTCGAAACGGTCTTCCAGCTCGATTTCCTTGGCAACGGAGACGCCGTCCTTGGTGATGGTCGGAGCGCCGAAGCTCTTCTCGAGGATCACGTTACGGCCTTTCGGGCCCAGGGTCGCTTTTACCGCGTCAGCCAGGACGTTTACGCCAACCAGCATTTTCTTGCGGGCGGAATCGCCGAATTTAACTTCTTTAGCAGCCATGATCGATATTCCTTAAATACTTTGTAGTAGCGGGAAAATGAACGGGGGTAATCAGCCTTCGATAACGGCGAGGATTTCGTTCTCGCTCATTACCAGCAGGTCTTCGCCGTCGACTTTCACAGTGTTGCTGCCGGAGTACGGACCGAACACAACCTTGTCGCCTACCTTCACGGACAGTGCGCGCACTTCACCGTTTTCCAGTGCCTTGCCCGGGCCTACAGCCAGAATCTCACCGTGGTTGGCTTTTTCAGCAGCCGAACCTGGCAGGACGATACCGCCAGCGGTTTTCTTTTCTTCTTCGCTGCGACGGATGACGACGCGGTCATGCAGAGGACGAAGCTTCATTGTCGATCTCTCCTAATTGTGGTTTTCATCGGCCGGTGTAGTCCCGGCGGGTTTAACGAATCCGGCCTGCGCCGGTTGCGGTTCGTCGAGCGAACCGCGGAAGTCTGTCCGACTCAAAATGTCGGAACCTTTCGGTGACCGATACATAAGGGCGCAGAAGCTTATTACAAGGGCGGGGGTCAAAAAATTTTCATGCAGCCTGCATGAACTTGCCCCGCAAACGAACACGGCACCCGAAGGTGCCGTGTCGATGCAGAAGTTACTTGGTGTCGCGGTGTTCGAATTCGCCTTCGATTACATCGCCTTCGCGGCCCAGAGGCTGGCGCGGTGCCGGACCGCCGCGAGGTTGCAGGTCATCGGCGAACGCTCGCTGGCGCATGGCCTGCTCTTCGGCGCGCTGGCGCATTTTGTTGGCGACGAGTCGACGACTGAACGGCAACAGCAGCACCAGACCGACCACGTCACTGATGAAACCCGGCAGGATCAACAGGCCACCGGCCAGGGCCAGCATCAGACCTTCGAGCATGGTTTGCGCAGGCAGTTCGCCGCGGTTCAGGCTTTCACGGGCACGCAGGGCAGTTGCCAGTCCGGCGACGCGCAGCACAAATACGCCGAACATCGAGCCGAGAATGATCAGCAGCAGGGCCGGAAAAAATCCGATCGAACCTGCCACTTTGACGAATACGAACAGCTCCAACACCGGGAACAGCAGAAAGAGCAACAAAAAAGGGCGCATCAAAGTTTCCTCAACGCAAGAAATGCCTTGCAGTAAGCCTTAGATGACGTCGCCCTTTCGTGAATTCAAGCGTCGGCTACTGCATTTTTTGGCCAGACCTCGGCGTGAGCCAGAGAAACCAAGGCTTCGCGCACTTGTATCGGCGTATGACAAGGCGCTTGAAACGGCAGCCAGTACAGCGCCTGACCGATGCGCAGGTGCATGCCTTCGGTGTCGATCCCGGCCATTTGTGCCGGTACGGTTTTCGGCAGCCCGGCGAGGTCGACGTAATGGGCGATGGCCTTGGCGTGGTCGCTGTTCATGTGCTCGACCATGCTGATTTCGGCCTTGCCGGCGAACGGGTTGGCCAGGGTCAGATGATCGACCCAGTGGATCGCGCCGAAACCACCGATGTAGCGATGGCGCACGGGTTTGAGCACCCAGAAATCGAAATCGTGAGCCTTGTGGTAATTCCGCGAATCGGGGAAATAACGATAGTAGCGCTCAGCAGCGGCTTCGATGGCGGCCGCGTCTTCGAGTTTTTCCGCTTCGGCCAGATAGGTCAGGCGACCAACGGCTTGCACATCATCAGCCTCGCGCTCACCCACCAGCAGCGAACATTTCGGGTCTTTCTGCAGGTTGTGGGTGTGCTGGGCGATGCGGCTGATGAGGATCAGCGGCCGTCCCTGCTCGTCCAGGCAGTAAGGAACCACGGAGCCAAACGGAAAACCGGGCATTGATTTGGAGTGGGTCGACAGCACGCCACGGTATTCCTTGAGAAGCAATTCTCGGGCATTCTTAGCCGCTTCAACGCTCAATTTATGACTCCTTAAATAGAATCCGTCAAAAAAACGGACGGGCGACACGGATAAGTATCAGTCGTCACTGGGGCAGTTCTCATGTGCAGCCGGGCCATGTCAGGCGCAGATCGAGAGGCTCTCTAAAGGACACCACTCTGACCTGCTCTCGGGGGCATGCGAATGCAACTCAACGACAAAGTAATCATTATCACTGGCGGTTGCCAAGGCTTGGGCCGCTCGATGGCCGAGTATTTCGCGGGCAAGGGCGCGAAGCTGGCACTGGTCGATCTGAATCAGGAAAAACTCGATGACGCCGTCGCGGCCTGCAAGGCCAAGGGCGTCGAGGCGCGCAGCTATCTGTGCAACGTCGCCAATGAAGAGCAAGTGACGCACATGGTCGCCCAGGTCGCCGAGGACTTCGGCGCGATTCACGGCCTGATCAACAACGCCGGGATCCTGCGCGACGGCCTGCTGCTCAAGGTCAAGGACGGCGAAATGACCAAGATGAGCCTGGCCCAGTGGCAGGCGGTGATCGACGTCAACCTGACCGGCGTATTCCTCTGCACCCGTGAAGTGGCGGCAAAAATGGTCGAGCTGAAGAACAGCGGCGCGATCATCAACATCTCGTCGATCTCCCGCGCGGGCAACGTCGGCCAGACCAACTACTCCGCCGCCAAGGCTGGCGTCGCTGCGGCGACCGTGACCTGGGCCAAGGAACTGGCGCGCTACGGCATTCGCGTGGCCGGCATTGCACCAGGCTTCATCGAGACCGAGATGACCCTGGGCATGAAGCCTGAAGCGCTGGAGAAAATGACCTCGGGCATTCCGCTCAAGCGCATGGGCAAGCCGGAAGAGATTGCCCACTCGGCGGCGTACATCTTCGAGAACGACTACTACACCGGCCGGATTCTGGAGATGGACGGCGGGTTGCGCATCTGACCGCTGTCGCGCAAAGAAAAACGCCCCGGTGCACAGGCACCGGGGCGTTTTTGTTTAAACCACAGGCATCAATCGTCGCTGATCGTAATGTTCGGCATTGCCGGCGAGGCAGCTTCCTGCAACACGATCCGCGCACCGACGTGGCGGGCCAGTTCCTGATAGACCATGGCGATCTGGCTGTCCGGCTCGGAAATCACCGTCGGCTTGCCACCATCGGCCTGTTCGCGGATCAGCATCGACAATGGCAGCGAAGCCAGCAGTTCAACGCCGAACTGGGTCGCCAGTTTCTCGCCACCGCCCTCACCGAACAGATGCTCGGCATGTCCGCAATTCGAGCAGATGTGCACGGCCATGTTTTCCACCACGCCCAGCACCGGAATGTTGACCTTGCGGAACATTTCCACACCTTTACGCGCATCGAGCAGCGCCAGATCCTGCGGTGTGGTGACGATCACGGCGCCGGCCACCGGGACTTTCTGCGCCAGGGTCAACTGGATGTCGCCGGTGCCTGGCGGCATGTCGATAACCAGATAATCCAGGTCGCCCCAAGCGGTTTGCGTGACCAGTTGCAGCAGCGCGCCAGAGACCATCGGCCCGCGCCAGACCATTGGCGTGTTGTCGTCAGTCAGGAAAGCCATCGACATGACTTCCACGCCATGGGCCTGAAGCGGCACGAACCACTTCTGATCCTTGATCTGCGGGCGGGTGCCCTCGGGAATACCGAACATGATGCCCTGGCTCGGGCCATAAATATCGGCGTCGAGGATCCCGACTTTCGCGCCTTCGCGGGCCAGTGCCAGCGCCAGGTTGGCCGCGGTGGTGGACTTGCCCACACCGCCCTTGCCCGACGCCACGGCAACCACGTTCTTGACGTTGGCCAGCCCCGGAATCTGTGCCTGTGCCTTGTGCGCGGCAATCACGCTGTTGACTTCGACCTTGGCCGACACCACACCGTCGATGTTTTCGATGGCCAGTTGCAGCAATTGCGCCCAGCCGCTCTTGAACAGACCGGCGGCATAACCGATTTCCAGCTGCACGCTGACGCGGTCACCGGCAATTTCGATGTTGCGCACGCAACCGGCGCTGACCGGATCCTGGTTCAGGTAAGGGTCGGTGTATTGGCTGAGGACGGCTTCCACCGCTGCGCGAGTGACGGCACTCATGGGCAACTCCGATAACAAGACTGGGAAAAGATGGCGGGTATCCTACCCCTTCTGCACTCCGGACGGCATGTCCGGCAACGATTTGCAGAGGTGAAATATCTTTCCCGGCGCTTTATAGTGGCCGACCTCCGTTTCATCAAGTAGCGAAGCCCCACATGTCCGAACCACGCAAGATTCTCGTCACCAGCGCCCTGCCCTACGCCAACGGTTCGATTCACCTTGGCCATATGCTGGAATATATCCAGACCGATATGTGGGTGCGCTTCCAGAAGCATCGCGGCAATCAGTGCATTTATGTCTGCGCCGACGACGCCCACGGTTCGGCGATCATGCTGCGCGCGGAAAAGGAAGGCATCACTCCGGAACAACTGATCGCCAACGTCCAGGCTGAACACAGCGCCGACTTTGCCGAATTCCTGGTGGACTTCGACAACTTCCACTCCACTCACGCCGAAGAAAACCGTGAGCTGTCGAGCCAGATCTACCTGAAGCTGCGTGACGCCGGGCACATCGCCCAACGTTCGATCACCCAGTATTTCGACCCGGAAAAGAAAATGTTCCTGGCCGACCGCTTCATCAAGGGCACCTGCCCGAAATGCGGCACCGAAGACCAGTACGGCGACAACTGCGAAAAATGCGGTGCAACCTACGCGCCGACCGACCTGAAGGATCCGAAGTCGGCAATCTCCGGCGCCACCCCGGTGCTCAAGGATTCCCAACACTTCTTCTTCAAGCTGCCTGACTTCCAGCAGATGCTGCAGACCTGGACCCGCAGCGGCACCCTGCAGGATGCCGTGGCCAACAAGATCGCCGAATGGCTGGACGCCGGCCTGCAACAGTGGGACATCTCCCGCGATGCGCCGTACTTCGGCTTCGAGATCCCGGGCGAACCAGGTAAATACTTCTACGTGTGGCTGGATGCGCCGATTGGCTACATGGCCAGCTTCAAGAACCTGTGCAACCGCACGCCGGAGCTGGACTTCGACGCGTTCTGGGGCAAGGACTCCACCGCCGAGCTGTACCACTTCATCGGCAAGGACATCGTCAACTTCCACGCCCTGTTCTGGCCGGCGATGCTCGAAGGCGCGGGTTTCCGCAAGCCGACCGGGATCAACGTGCACGGCTACCTGACCGTCAACGGCCAGAAGATGTCCAAGTCCCGCGGCACCTTCATCAAGGCCCGGACATACCTGGATCACCTGTCGCCGGAATACCTGCGCTACTACTACGCGGCCAAACTCGGCCGTGGCGTCGACGACCTCGATCTGAACCTCGAAGACTTCGTGCAGAAGGTCAACTCCGATCTGGTCGGCAAAGTGGTCAACATCGCCAGCCGTTGCGCCGGTTTTATTCAGAAAGGCAATGCCGGCCTGCTGGTGGACAGCAACGCCGCACCGGAACTGACCGAAGCATTCCTGGCTGCCGCACCGAGCATCGCTGACGCCTATGAAGCCCGCGACTTCGCCCGTGCCATGCGCGAAACCATGGCTTTGGCCGACCGCGCCAACGCCTGGATCGCCGACAAGGCGCCTTGGTCGCTGAACAAGCAGGAAGGCAAGCAGGATGAAGTCCAGGCGGTCTGTGCCACGGCAATCAACCTGTTCCGCCAGCTGGTGATCTTCCTCAAGCCAGTGCTGCCGCTGCTGGCCGCCGACGCCGAAGCGTTCCTCAACGTCGCCCCGCTGACCTGGAACGACCACACCACCCTGCTGGCCAACCACCAGTTGAACGAATTCAAGCCGTTGATGACCCGCATCGACCCGGTAAAAGTGCAAGCCATGACCGAAGCCTCGAAAGAAGACCTGACCGCCAGCCAGACCGACACCGGTGCCGCCGCGCCTGCCGGCAACGGCGAACTGGCCAAGGATCCGCTGTCGCCGGAAATCGACTTCGACACCTTTGCCGCCGTCGACCTCCGCGTGGCGTTGATCGTCAAGGCCGAACACGTTGAAGGCGCGGACAAGCTGCTGCGTCTGACCCTCGACATTGGTGACGAGCAACGCAACGTGTTCTCGGGGATCAAGAGCGCCTACCCGGATCCGTCGAAACTCGACGGTCGCCTGACCATGATGATCGCCAACCTCAAGCCACGGAAAATGAAGTTCGGCATCTCCGAAGGCATGGTGATGGCGGCCGGCCCTGGCGGTGAAGAAATCTACCTGCTGAGCCCGGACAGCGGCGCCAAGCCGGGTCAGCGCATCAAGTAAGGTTCTGCACTGACCGATCCCACAGGCGTACCCCGTGCGCCTGTGGGATTTTTCATATCTGGCCCACCCGTCATGGCGGCCGGATAATGCCTAATCTTAAGTGACACCCGCCCGCTCTCATCGGCAGAACCATGACCGAACTCGTGCTTACGCTATTCAGTACTGCGCTGATCAACAACTTCGTGTTGCACTGGCCGCTGGGCGTCGATCCGCTGCTGGGCGGTGAGCGTCGTCAGGTGCATGCGCTGGGGCTGGCGACGTTATGTCTGATGCTGATAGTCGGTGTGGCGGGTTACGCGATCTGGCATTGGTTGCTGGTGCCGTTGCAACTGGAATTCCTGCGACTATTTGTGTTTCTGCCGTTGAGCGTCCTGCTGATCGCGCCGTTGCTGAAGCTGTTGGCACATTGGCGACCCACGCTGTCATTCGATGGTTTGTGGCCGCTGCTGCTGGGCAACGCCGGTGTGCTGGGGCTGACGCTGATCAACGCGCAAACGGACAAAGGCCTGTTTCATGCAGCTGCGCTGAGCCTTGGCTCCGGCCTGGGTTTCTGGCTGGTACTGAGCCTGTTCAGCGATTTGCGCGAACGCACGGCCGACAATGATATTCCCCTGCCCTTTCGTGGCCTGCCGATCCAGTTGATCGGCGCCGGACTGATGGCCGTGGCTTTTCTCGGATTCAGTGGACTGATCAAAACATGAGTCTGATTCAACGCATCGATGCCCTGCTGCCACAAACCCAATGCGGCAAGTGCGGCCATCCCGGATGCAAACCCTACGCTGAAGGCATCATCGCCGGCGAGCCGATCAACAAGTGCCCGCCGGGCGGCGACGAAACCATCGCGGCACTGGCCGAACTGCTGAAAATCCCGGTGCTGGAGCTGGACATCAGCCGTGGTTCGGCGCCGCCGCAAGTGGCTTTCATCCGCGAAGCCGAGTGCATCGGCTGCACCAAATGCATCCAGGCCTGCCCGATCGACGCCATCGTCGGCGCGGCGAAACTGATGCACACCGTGATCATCGACGAGTGCACCGGTTGCGATCTGTGCGTGGCACCTTGCCCCGTCGACTGTATCGAGATGCACCCGCTGCCGCTGGGAACACTGCCAGTGGTGGGCGGCCTGGCCGCCAGCCTTGAAGAGCAGCAGGCCCGCACCGCCAAGCGAGATCACGCCCGGCAACGTTTCGAACGGCGTAACGCCCGGCTGCAAAGAGAAGAACAGCAGAAGCAGGCCGAACGCGAGGCCCGCGCGCAACGTGCGGCGCAGTTTGAAGTCGCAGCCGCCACGCTCGATCCGGTGCAGGCGGCGCTGGAGCGGGTACGCGCGCAGAAAGCAGCAACCGCCGACGCCGCGCTGAAAAAGGCCAAGATCGACGTGGCGATGAGCCGCGCCCAGTTGCACAAATCGCTGAAAGCCTTCGGCCATCCGCCGACCTTCGAACAGCAGTCGCAACTGATCGTGCTACAGCAGCAATTCGAAGCCGCCGAGCAGGCCCTGGCGAAACTGGAAAGCAGCGCCACACCTGCGCCGGTCGTGACAGCTCCAGCGAAAGACGCCGACCTGAAACGAGCGAAAATCCAGCTGGCGATGCGCCGTGCCGAGCTGAAAAAGGCGCAGACCGCAGAGGCTCCGCCGGAGCAGATTGCTGCACTGGAACAAGCCCTGCGTGACGCCGAGCAAGCGTTGCACGACGCAGAATCGGCCAGCGAGCAACCGGCTCCCGATCTGGTGCGTGTGGAGAAACGTCCGATCGACAACCAGCTTCGTCAGCTGAAAACCGAACTGGCCTACGCGCGCGCCGACCTGAACAAATTGCAGCGACGTGACGGCACGCCAGCCGAGGTCCTCGACAAGGCCCGCACCCGCCTGCAAGAGGCGGAGCGGCAGGTGGAAGCCCATGTCATCCATTGAAACCAGAGACGAGCGCCTGCAACAGGCAATGAAGCTGGTTCTGCTTGCGACATTGCCGGGGTTGCTGGCGTTGTTCTGGTTTTACGGCTGGGGTGTGTTGATCAACCTGATCCTCTCCGTCGCCACAGCCTTGAGCGCCGAAGCCGCCGTGACCTATCTGCGCCGACAGCCGCTGCAAGCCACTTTGACCGATGGTAGCGCGTTGGTCAGCGCCACGCTGCTGGCCATCGCCCTGCCACCTTACTGCCCGTGGTGGCTGACGGTCACGGCGATCGGCTCGGGCCTGCTCTTGGGCAAACACTTGTACGGTGGCGTGGGCAGAAACCCTTTCAATCCGGCCATGCTCGGTTTTGCTCTGGCGATGGTGATGTTCCCGCAGCCGATGACCCATTGGCCGGCCCATGGCATGAATCTGACGGCGGCCATTGATCAGGTGTTCAACCTGGGCGCGGCGCCGGACGCCTGGGTCCAGGCCACGGCGCTGGACAGCCTGCGCATCAACAAAAGCCTGACCATCGATGAATTGTTTGCCAGCAACCCGGCATTCGGCCGCTTCGGCGGGCATGGCGTGGAGTGGGTGAATCTGGCATTTCTTGCCGGTGGATTGTTCCTGCTACAGCGCCGGGTGATCGGCTGGCACGCACCGGTCGGCATGCTCGCCAGTCTGTTCGTCATCAGCCTGCTGTGCTGGAACGGCTCGGGGTCTGATTCCCATGGCTCGCCACTGTTTCATCTGCTGAGCGGTGCCACGATGCTTGGTGCATTCTTCATCGTCACGGAGCCGGTATCCGGCGCAAGGAGCCCGCTCGCCCGTTTGTTGTTTGGCGTAGGCGTCGGTCTGCTGACTTACCTGATTCGCACCTGGGGCGGCTATCCGGATGGCGTGGCATTTGCGGTATTGCTGCTGAACCTGTGCGTGCCGGCACTGGAACGCTTTGCCGCTGCCCGTCAGTCGCAGGTAATGCCATGAACCGCACAGGCAGCCTGATCACGCTATTGTTGCTGGCAACGGCAGGGATCGGCATGACTTTTCTTGTGCAACGCAGCAATGCTCCACACATCGCCGCCGAACATCGCCAGCTCGAAAGTCGCAAACTACTGGATGTGCTTTCAGTCGACGCCTACGACAATCAGCCTCTGGAACAGCCTCTGGCGCTGGCCGAACCCCACCTGAGCCACAGCGAATTGCTGGGCGGTTATCGGGCGACCAGGGCCGGTCAACCCGTGGCGGTGCTGCTGCGCAGCCAGACCGAGGGTTATGCGGGCCGCATCGAGTTGCTGATCGCCATCGATGCCAATGGCCGATTGCTCGGCGTGAAAACCCTTGAGCAAACTGAAACCCCGGCGCTGGGCGGGACAATCGGTGACTGGCCAAATAGCTGGTTGCAGGTGTTTATCGGCAAATCCAGCGGCCAGCCGACCGATGCCGGCTGGGCCTTGAAAAAGGATCAGGGGCAATTTGACCAGATCGCTGGCGCGACCATCACATCCCGAGCCGCCATCAACGCCATCCACGATGCTCTGCGTTACTTCGACGACCACCGGACGACCCTGCTGGGGAGTGCGCCATGAACACGTCAGCGACCCTGTCGAACTCAATGATGCTGGTGCTGTTGATCGGCGCCACTGACTCCGTGGCGGGCGCGCTGGCGATCCTGCTGATGTTCGCCGTTGTGGTGAACATGTACGGCTTGTGCATGGCACCATTGCGGTCGCGCCTGAGCAGTGAGAGCCTGCTGCCGGTCAGTCTGATACTGGCTGCTACCCTGGCTGCTTGCGCCGAGATTCTTTTGCAACGCACCGCTGTGCAGTGGCATCTGATGATCAGTCTTTACGCCGGCCTGATCGGTTTGCAGTGCGTCATCCTGGAACACAATGGATTCTTTCGACTGCCAGCCCGAGGACGCCTGAAACTCTGCGGTGTGTTTGCCGCACTGATGATCGTGCTGGCGGTATTGCGCGAGCTGCTCGGTCAGGGCAGCATCGGCCATCACCTGTCGGATCACTGGCAAGGTTTGATTCTGTTCGGCAACGGCCTGCATTTCGCGACGCTGGCTCCCGGCGCCTTCATTTTGCTTGGACTGTTACTGGCCGCACGTCAGGCCTGGACTCGCCCTGCCGCCCAACCCGAGGAAACGCATCACCCATGAATGCCGCAAAACGTCTGGAGATTTTCCGCAGGCTTCACGAGGACAATCCTGAACCCAAGACCGAACTGGCCTATTCCTCGCCTTTCGAATTGCTGATCGCGGTGATTCTGTCCGCCCAATCAACTGACGTCGGGGTGAACAAGGCGACGGCGAAACTTTACCCGGTGGCCAACACACCGGCCGCCATTCATGCCTTGGGCGTCGAAGGGTTGTCCGAGTACATCAAGACCATCGGCCTCTATAACAGCAAGGCGAAAAACGTGATCGAAACGTGCCGTCTGCTGGTCGAACGCCACAATGGCGAAGTCCCGCAGACGCGCGAAGCGCTGGAAGCCCTGCCCGGCGTTGGCCGAAAAACCGCCAACGTAGTACTCAACACGGCGTTCCGTCAATTGACGATGGCGGTGGACACCCACATTTTTCGGGTCAGCAACCGCACCGGCATTGCGCCGGGCAAGAACGTGGTCGAGGTGGAGAACAAACTGATGAAGTTTGTACCAAAGCAATACCTGCTCGATTCGCACCACTGGCTTATTCTTCACGGGCGTTATGTATGCCTGGCCCGCAAGCCGCGGTGCGGTAGCTGTCGGATCGAAGACTTGTGTGAATACAAGGACAAAACTTCTGACGATTGAGCGTCTATTAGGTTTATTGATATTGCGATTGAAAAAATCTTTTTTACGATCTGCTGGAATATCGATATAAGGAGCGCCAAAGGCAGCCTTAGCCTGGAGTTAACCTTATGAGCACCAGCAAAGAGCAAGTGGACGTAGAAGACGATTTCGTCGCGGAGTCAGACGACGAACCGGTGGTTGAGGTCGCCAAGACCAACCTGAGCAAACGCCGCACTATCGATAACATGCTTGAGGAACGCCGACTGCAGAAGCAATTGGCCGATTACGACTTTGATCTCTGACATTTGAAAGCCTCCCGCAACGGAGGCTTTTTCGTTTCTGCTGCAAGCTGATGCCGACCTGCCCAGGATCCGTCAGCGGCTGAAGCGGTCAGACCAGGCCATTGCGCTGGGCCAGCTCGATCAGATCTACCAATGAACGCGCATTGAGCTTCAACAGCAACCGTGTCTTGTAGGTGCTGACGGTCTTGTTACTGAGAAACATGCCATCGGCGATTTCCTTGTTGGTCTTGCCGCGTGCCAACTGCTGCAACACCATCATCTCGCGTCCGGACAGGCGATCAACCATGTCGGCTTCACTGGCATTGCCCAGGCTGGTGCGTACGGTGTGCAACGCCTGATTCGGAAAATAACTGTACCCGGACAGCACAGCCTTGATAGCACTGAGCAGTTCGGTCAGATCCTGTTGTTTGCAAACATATCCCGCTGCGCCCGACTGCATGCAGCGCATGGAAAAATGGCCCGGGGCCTGGGACGTCAACACCAGTACCTTCAGAGGCATCGCGCTAGTTGTAAGGCGCGCAATGACTTCCAGTCCATCCAGTTTCGGTATACCGATATCCAGAATGACAATATCGGGCATCTGGTCGCGAGCCAGTTGTAATGCATCCACTCCGTTATCCGTTTCTGCAATGACTTCGTAGCCATGACGTTCCATCAGCATACGCACCGCAAGACGAATGACAGGATGATCATCCACGATCAGCACTTTATTCATGGGCAAGTCCAGGTTCGCTGTTCGAATTTTTAGAACCGGCACAATAGCGTAGTCATTTCACCCATGGCATAGCGAAGTTCCCTTGCAGTGGTAGCGAGAGACGAATCCTACATTCAACAAAGATTAATCCTACAGAAATAACCCATAAGCTTAGAGGCAAGACTCCTTGCACCAGCGGCCATTCAAGATCAACAGGCCTGCACCCGAGGACACCAGAACAGTAAAACCTGAAAAAGGCGCCTTCAATATGTCAATAGCCTGAAATAACATATCTATATCCACTCGACAAAATTTAATATAAATACCAAGCACTAAAGCCTTGAATACTTCCAAAACTTCCAACATCTTTAACGATACAACATGACGAGAAAGATCATATCCATGAGTAAGGAACATGTTAAAACTCAACAAGAAAATCAACAACCCCATCAGTGTCATTGCCATATTCGCGTTCATTTCCGAAACGTCCGCGGCGGTGTCCTTGCCCTTCCTTGACAATGATGAGCGAGAGCTCTACATCTGGTTTCTGATCAGCTTTCCGTTCTATTTGATATTCCTGTTCTTCATCACCTTGAATTTCAACTACCGATCGCTTTATGCACCCTCGGACTTTGATGATGACAAGAATTTCTTGAAGGCGTTTGAAGACACACCCGATTCGAACGGTGAATTATCGAACCAGGAAAATGCCGAAGTACATACCGTAAAGCTACCCAAATCATTGAGCATACTTTGCATCATTGATATTCGCGGAATGAACACCGACTCAAAGATAAGCATGCTACTGGAAAAAATCCCACAACCACTCAAACACTCTCTGAGAGTATTCCTCTTTTTAACCGACGGCGTGTCAGGTGTTTTACCGAAGGCAAATATCGCCAAGTCGCTTAAGCAGGGAAAAAAGACCATGGGAATGACGTATTGTATTATTTACGACACTCACTCAATGAACATCACTGTATTGGGAAAGATTTGAATAGGGGGCGCAGATACGCGAAGCACATCAATACAATGCACGCAGTACCATGGATGAAGACGGGAACACTGATCGGTCTCGATCAGATAAAGGAGGATTTTCAAATGTAGAGGCCTTGTCACCGTGACAAGGCCTCTATTCACATCAGCCCCAAGGACTCAGAACAACTTGCGGCCTTTGTTGGCAGCAATGCGCATGCGCAGCGCGTTGAGCTTGATGAAGCCCGCCGCGTCGGCCTGGTTGTAGGCGCCGCCGTCTTCTTCGAAGGTCGCGATGTTGGCGTCGAACAGCGAGTCGTCGGACTTGCGGCCGGTCACGATTACGTTGCCCTTGTACAGTTTCAGGCGTACGACGCCGTTCACGTTGACCTGGGATGCGTCGATCATCTGCTGCAGCATCAGACGCTCCGGGCTCCACCAGTAACCGGTGTAGATCAGGCTGGCGTACTTCGGCATCAACTCGTCTTTCAAGTGAGCGACTTCGCGATCCAGCGTGATCGATTCAATGGCGCGGTGAGCACGCAGCATGATGGTGCCGCCCGGGGTTTCGTAGCAGCCACGGGACTTCATGCCGACGTAACGGTTTTCAACGATGTCGAGACGGCCGATACCGTGTTGACCACCGATCTTGTTCAGGGTCGCCAGTACGGTGGCCGGGGTCATTTCGACGCCGTCCAGCGCGACGATGTCGCCGTTGCGGTAGGTCAGTTCCAGGTATTGCGGGGTGTCGGGAGCCTTCTCCGGGGAGACGGTCCAGCGCCACATGTCTTCTTCGTGCTCGGTCCAGGTATCTTCCAGCACGCCGCCTTCATAAGAGATGTGCAGCAGGTTGGCGTCCATCGAGTACGGGGACTTCTTCTTGCCGTGACGCTCGATCGGGATCGCGTGCTTCTCGGCGTAATCCATCAGCTTCTCGCGGGACAGCAGGTCCCACTCGCGCCAAGGGGCGATCACTTTCACGCCTGGCTTGAGCGCGTAGGCACCCAGTTCGAAACGCACCTGATCGTTGCCCTTGCCGGTCGCGCCGTGGGAAATGGCGTCGGCGCCGGTTTCGTTGGCGATTTCGATCAGACGCTTGGCGATCAGCGGACGCGCGATGGAAGTACCCAGCAGGTACTCGCCTTCGTAAACGGTGTTGGCGCGGAACATCGGGAACACGAAGTCACGCACGAATTCTTCGCGCAGGTCGTCGATGTAGATTTCTTTGACGCCCATGGCCTGCGCCTTGGCGCGAGCCGGCTCGACCTCTTCGCCCTGACCCAGGTCAGCAGTGAAGGTCACTACTTCACAGTTATAAGTATCCTGCAGCCACTTGAGGATCACCGAAGTGTCCAGGCCGCCGGAATACGCCAGAACGACCTTGATTACGTCCGCCATGCCATCACTCCACGGGGTTCTACGGAAAGCCGAGGAGTCTAACGCTCAAACGCGATAATTTACAGAGGCGCGACAGCTTAAGACGACAAAGCGACAGAATCTGTCGAGAGCGCGACGATGACCGACAGGTCAGGAAGTCGCCGCAGCGTTGGCAGGTGTGCTGGCTTGAGGTGCTGGAGCGGTAACCGGTGTCACCCGGGCCAGCTTCACGCTGACCCGCCGGTTTTTTGCCCGGTTGGCGGCGTTGGTGTTCGGTACCAGCGGGTATTGCTCACCGTGGAAACGCACGGTGATCTGCGATTCGGCGATGCCGTTGGCCTTGAAGAAATCGACCACTGCCAGCGCGCGACGGCGTGACAACTCACGATTGGTCAGTCGATTGCCGCTGTTGTCGGAATAGCCATCGAGCTCAATGTGATTGACCGTCGGATCGGCCTTCATGAACTCGAGCATCACTTGCAGTTTGGCTTTCGCGGCGGCGTCCAGATCGGTGCCTTCGCCCGGAAAGCCGACCTGGGAGTTTTTGACCTGATCGAAATTCTGCGGGAGCAGTTTCGCCACGCAGGTCTGGTAGTCGTTGAACGCTTTGCTGAACTTGACCGGCAGCAGACGCACTTCAGAGACCCTTCCATCACCGGAGGCACGTCGCACCACCGGGCTGCGACCTTCCAGCAAACCGCTGATCAACCCGCCGGCCTGCGACTGCGAACTGTTGAACAGCACGTTGCCGGTACCGATCCTGACGCTGCCCAGATTGATGTCATTGCGTCCCGGCTGCCAAGGCGCTGCCGCCGCCAGCAAGGTTGCCGAACCACCGCCAAGCATCGCGTTGTAGGCGTTCAGGCGAAAAATCGCCTGCTCGCCGGCCTTGCGCACGAACTGGCCCGAGCCGAAATCGGTGATCGGTTGCGTCAGGCGGCATTCGAACTTGTCGCCTTCGACCGTCCACTCAATGTTCTCCAGACGGGTCTGGTAGGTCAGTGCCATCGCGGGAAGACTGGCAAACACACTGAGCAAGGCTAAATAACGCTGGCGCACGGGAGGCTCCATTGGCTTCTACAACAAAAAAGACCGATACATACATGTTTACGGCATACCTATGGGATATCGGACGCTCGTCGCAAAACTTGATAGCGAGTGCCTGCAAGAGTCTTTTCCGGTAGCATTCGCCTCAGTTTGACCCGCCTGGAATTCCCTCATGTCCGACCGCCTGACCCTGCTGCGTCCCGACGACTGGCACATCCATCTTCGCGATGGTGCCGTGTTGACCAATACCGTTGCAGATGTTGCGCGCACCTTTGGTCGCGCCATCATCATGCCTAACCTGGTACCTCCGGTGCGCAACGCCGCTGAAGCCGACGGCTATCGCCAGCGGATTCTCGCTGCCCGCCCGGCCGGCAGTCGTTTCGAGCCGTTGATGGTGCTCTACCTCACCGACCGTACCCAGCCCGAAGAAATTCGTGAAGCCAAGGCCAGCGGTTTTGTCCACGCGGCCAAGTTGTATCCGGCCGGCGCCACCACCAACTCCGATTCCGGGGTCACCAGTATCGACAAGATCTTCCCGGCGCTGGAAGCCATGGCCGAAGTCGGCATGCCGCTGTTGATCCACGGTGAAGTCACCCGTGGCGACGTCGACGTGTTCGACCGCGAAAAAATCTTCATCGACGAGCACATGCGCCGCGTAGTCGAGCGTTTCCCGACGCTCAAGGTCGTGTTCGAACACATCACCACCGGCGATGCCGTGCAGTTCGTCAACGAGGCTTCGGCCAACGTCGGCGCGACCATCACCGCGCATCACCTGCTGTACAACCGCAACCACATGCTGGTGGGCGGGATCCGGCCGCATTTCTACTGCCTGCCGATCCTCAAGCGTAATACCCATCAGGAAGCTCTGCTCGACGCCGCCACCAGCGGCAGCGCGAAGTTCTTCCTTGGCACCGACTCGGCGCCGCACGCCCAGCACGCCAAGGAGGCCGCCTGCGGCTGCGCCGGCTGCTACACCGCGTACGCTGCCATCGAGCTGTATGCCGAAGCCTTCGAGCAACGTAATGCGCTGGACAAGCTCGAAGCGTTCGCCAGCCTCAACGGCCCGCGCTTCTACGGTCTGCCGGTCAACACCGACCGTATCACCCTGGTTCGTGAAGAATGGACCGCCCCGACCAGCCTGCCCTTCGGCGAGCTGAACGTTATCCCGCTGCGCGCCGGTGAAAAACTGCGCTGGCGCCTGCTGGAGGAACACGCGTGAGTGAAGACCATTTCGACGACGAACTGGACGGTCAAGGTGGCGGCGGTTCGCGCCATCCGATGGCAGCACGCTTTCGCGGCTACCTGCCGGTTGTCGTCGACGTAGAGACCGGTGGCTTCAACTCGGCTACCGACGCCTTGCTGGAGATTGCCGCGACCACCATCGCCATGGATGAAAAGGGTTTCGTGTACCCGGATCACACCTATTTCTTCCGTGTCGAGCCGTTCGAAGGCGCCAACATCGAAGCAGCCGCTCTGGAGTTCACCGGGATCAAGCTCGATCACCCGTTGCGCATGGCGGTCAGCGAAGAGACGGCCCTGACCGACATCTTCCGTGGCGTACGCAAGGCCTTGAAGGCAAACGGTTGTAAGCGGGCGATTCTGGTCGGTCACAACAGCAGCTTCGACCTGGGCTTCCTCAACGCCGCCGTTGCGCGGCTGGACATGAAGCGCAACCCGTTTCACCCGTTCTCCAGCTTCGACACCGCGACCCTCGCCGGTCTGGCTTACGGTCAGACCGTGCTGGCCAAGGCTTGTCAGGCAGCCGACATCGATTTCGATGGCCGTGAAGCGCACTCCGCGCGTTACGACACCGAAAAGACCGCCGAGCTGTTCTGCGGCATCGTCAACCGCTGGAAACAGATGGGCGGCTGGGAAGACTTCAACGACTGATGGTCGTCGGGTTAAACCCCGCGCATGAAAAAACCGGCTCAAGAGCCGGTTTTTTTGTACCTCGACGTTGCGCCTTACAGGGCAGCAGCGTTCTCGGTCAGGTATGCCGCAACGCCTTCTGGCGAAGCGTTCATGCCTTTGTCGCCTTTTTTCCAGTTGGCAGGGCAGACTTCGCCGTGCTCTTCGTGGAATTGCAGAGCGTCAACCAGACGGATCAGCTCTTCCATGTTACGGCCCAGCGGCAGGTCGTTGATGATCTGCGAGCGGACAACGCCCTTGTCGTCGATCAGGAACGCGCCACGGAAAGCCACGCCGCCTTCGGATTCAACGTCGTAGGCCTTGGCGATTTCGTGCTTCATGTCGGCAGCCATGGTGTATTTCACCTGGCCGATGCCGCCATTGTTGACCGGGGTGTTGCGCCACGCGTTGTGGGTGAAGTGCGAGTCGATCGACACAGCGACCACTTCTACGTTGCGCGCCTTGAAGTCAGCCATGCGGTTGTCCAGAGCGATCAGCTCGGACGGGCAGACGAAGGTGAAGTCCAGCGGGTAGAAGAACACCAGGCCGTATTTGCCTTTGATGGCCGAGGACAGGGTGAAGCTGTCAACGATCTCGCCATTGCCGAGTACGGCCGGGACGGTGAAGTCAGGGGCTTGTTTGCCTACGAGTACGCTCATTGATATCTCCTGGTGTAGAAACTTGAAGTTCAGGGTTCGCGCCAGCCTGCCACCCTCAGGCGACAGCCCTGTGACATGAACCCCCTTCGCAAGGGCCGACCATCATACACTGCGTTTTTGGACTGTCCTTAACGGTTTTTCGCGAAATCCCGGGTGGCATTCAGCCATGCACCACCGTTCGTCAGTCACAGCCGCTGGCGATGAAAACCGTTGGGAAAGCACTTTGACAATCATTCTCGTTAACATTAAGATCCATCGCAATTGAGCCACAACCAGCGACGGTTCTCACTTATGTATGTTTGCCTCTGCACTGGCGTCACCGACGGACAGATCCGCGAAGCGATCTATGAAGGTTGCTGCAGCTATAAAGAAGTCCGTCAGGCCACCGGCGTAGCCAGCCAATGCGGAAAATGTGCCTGCCTTGCAAAGGAAGTGGTACGTGAAACCCTGACCAAGCTGCAAACCGCCCAGGCCGCGATCCCCTACCCTGTAGAATTTACTGCAGCGTAATTGCACCCAATTCGAAGAACCGGACTAATGTCCGGTTTTTTTATGCCTGAAAATCAATTGCTTAGCGACTAGACGCGGAACACAAACATTCTTATTCCGATTAATTTTCATATATTATTCAATAACTTAGGTTTGACACTTATAAATACCAAAGTCAAACTCCGCCTTATATACCGCTACTTAGGGCAGGACTCCCATCATGAAAGGCGACGTAACAGTCATCCAGCATCTCAACAAGATCCTTGCCAATGAGCTGGTCGCGATCAATCAGTACTTCCTGCATGCGCGCATGTATGAAGATTGGGGCCTGAACAAGCTCGGCAAACACGAGTACCACGAATCCATCGACGAGATGAAGCACGCGGACAAGCTGATCAAGCGCATTTTGTTCCTCGAAGGCCTGCCGAACGTGCAGGATCTGGGCAAGCTGCACATTGGCGAGCACACCAAGGAAATGCTGGAGTGCGATCTGCGTATCGAGAAGACCGGCCACGCCGATCTGAAGACTGCCATCGCTCACTGCGAATCCGTTGGCGACTTCGGCAGCCGCGAACTGCTTGAAGACATTCTCGAATCCGAAGAAGAACACATCGACTGGCTGGAAACCCAACTCGGTCTGATCGATAAAGTCGGTCTTGAAAACTATCTGCAATCGCAGATGGGCGAAGACGAGTAATCAGCAAGCGCTAAACTCGAGACACTAAAAAGCCCCGCCCTCTTTCGAGAGGCGGGGCTTTTTATTGCCCGGATTTCAGACTTGCTGAAATCCGGGCAGAAACCAATCAGGCTTCGGACTTGGCCGCAGCAGCCTTGGCGGATGCTTCCTTGACCAGAGTCTGCAGCTCACCGTTGGCGAACATTTCAGCCATGATGTCGCTGCCGCCAACCAGTTCACCGGCTACCCACAACTGCGGGAAAGTCGGCCAGTTGGCGTACTTCGGCAGGTTGGCACGGATTTCCGGGTTCTGCAGGATGTCGACGTAGGCGAACTTCTCGCCACAGCCCATCACAGCCTGCGCAGCTTTCGCGGAGAAGCCACACTGCGGGGCATTCGGCGAGCCTTTCATGTAAAGCAGAATGGTGTTGTTGGCAATCTGCTCTTTAATCGTTTCGATGATATCCATGGAGCACCTCGGCTGAACTTTCCGACTCATGGGTCGGCACGGTGGCGCATTGTAACGGAATCCCGAGCGCCCTGCTCGGTCTCCCCGACAGACTTCCTCAAGCCGCCGCCACCGTCACCGGTACACCATTGAGCGCTGCATTGCCCGACAACTCGTCGAGCTGACATTCATCGGTCAGATCGTTGGCGCTGGAGCCCGGCTGCCCGCTGGCAATCGCCATCTGCACGCCCGGCCGGGCATGACCCCAACCGTGCGGCAGGCTGACCACGCCCGGCATCATGTCCGCACTGCCGAGCACTTCGACTTCGATCTGTCCGACCCGTGAGCTCACGCGCACAAGCTGACCATCGATGAGCCCGCGACTGGCGAGATCGTCCGGGTTCATCAGCAACTGATGACGCGGCTTGCCCTTCACCAGTCGATGATAGTTGTGCATCCAGGAGTTGTTGCTGCGCACGTGACGCCGACCAATCATCAACAGTTCACCGGCAGCCGGCGCCTGCAAGGCAGAGAAACGTGCCAGATCGGCAAGAATTTCCGGCGGCGCTGCCTGGACTCGTTGATTGGCGGTCTTCAATCGTGGTGTCAGGTTGGGTTTCAGCGCCCCCAGATCAACGCCGTGGGGATGATCGAACAGCGTCGCCAGCGACAGCTTGTGCTCGGATGCATCGCCATACATGCCCATGCGCAGTCCCATGTCGATCATCTTCGCCGGCGGCATCGTCGGTTTCAGCTCCTTGCCGGTCTTCGCGGCAAAGGCCTTGGCCAGGCCGACGAAGATCTCCCAGTCATGCAGCGCACCTTCGGGTTTGGCGAGGATCGCCCGGTTGAAACGGGTGACGTTGCGCACCGCGAACAGGTTGAAAGTGGTGTCGTAGTGATCGTTCTCCAGCGCCGAGGTGGACGGCAGGATCAGGTCGGCATAGCGCGTGGTTTCGTTGATGTACAGATCGACGCTGACCATGAACTCCAGCCCGTCCAGCGCCTGCTCCAGTTGCCGGCCATTGGGCGTGGACAGAACCGGGTTGCCAGCGACGGTGATCAATGCGCGAATCTGCCCTTCACCTTCGGTGAGCATTTCTTCGGCCAGCGCCGAGACCGGTAGCTCGCCACCGTACTCCGGGCGGCCAGAGACACGGCTTTGCCATTTGTTGAAATGCCCGCCCGAGGTGGACGCCACCAGATCCACCGCCGGCTCGGTGCACAGAGCGCCACCCACCCGGTCGAGATTGCCGGTCACCAGGTTGATCAATTGCACGACCCAATGGCACAACGTGCCAAAAGCCTGGGTGGAAACGCCCATTCGGCCGTAGCAGACGGCGCTTGGCGCAGCAGCGAAGTCCCGGGCCAGTTGACGGATCTGCTCGGCAGGAACCGCGCACAACGGGCTCATGGCCTCGGCCGTGAAACCTGCCACCGCCGCACGCACATCATCCAGACCGTCCACCGGCAGATGGCTGTCCGACGTCAGCCCTTCGCTGAACAGCGTGTTGAGCACACCAAACAACAACGCCGCATCGCCACCGGGACGCACGAACAGGTGCTGATCAGCCATCGCTGCGGTCTCGCTGCGCCGAGGATCGACCACCACCACTTTGCCGCCCCGGGCCTGAATCGCCTTCAGACGCTTTTCCACGTCCGGCACGGTCATGATGCTGCCGTTGGACGCCAGCGGATTGCCGCCCAGGATCAGCATGAAATCGGTGTGATCGATGTCCGGGATCGGCAGCAGCAAACCGTGGCCGTACATCAAGTAGCTGGTCAGGTGATGGGGCAATTGGTCGACAGAAGTGGCCGAATAGCGATTGCGGGTTTTCAGCAGGCCCAGGAAGTAATTGCTGTGGGTCATCAGCCCGTAGTTGTGCACGCTCGGATTGCCCTGATACACGGCAACCGCGTTCTGCCCATCACGCGCTTGAATCGCCGACAGCTTTTCAGCCACCAGCTCAAAAGCTTCTTCCCACCCGATCGGCAACCATTCACTGCCGACCCGGCGCATGGGCTGGCGCAGGCGATCCGGATCGTTCTGGATATCTTGCAGCGCCACGGCCTTGGGGCAGATGTGCCCGCGACTGAAGGTATCCAGTGCGTCACCCTTGATCGAGGTGATCTGCACCTGGCCGTCGGTTTCAGTGGTTTCGATGCTCAGGCCGCAGATGGCTTCGCACAGGTGGCACGCACGGTGGTGGAGAGTCTTGGTCATGGCCAGTCTCTGTCTTGTTCTGGGCAGGCAATAACGCCTGCGGGAACAAAACTATGGCGCGTGGCCGCGAGTGGCGCCAGCGACGTTCGTCTTGTGAATC
Source organism: Pseudomonas sp. R38(2017) (assembly GCF_002112395.1). Classification (NCBI taxonomy): domain Bacteria; kingdom Pseudomonadati; phylum Pseudomonadota; class Gammaproteobacteria; order Pseudomonadales; family Pseudomonadaceae; genus Pseudomonas; species Pseudomonas sp. R38(2017). Next base: position 84,502 of record NZ_NEHN01000001.1, on the reverse strand, counting down.
GACGACCATCAGGCGTGCCGATAGACCGTCGAGATCAACTGGAAGGCAACTGGGGTGGCGCCGCCAGCTGGATTTCCTGAATGGTTTCGATCTGCTCGTGGGCAACGTGGACGCCAGTGAGTTCGCCGATCAGTCGCCAGTGCTCGTCGAGTCCGGTGCTGATGGTCGCCATGCGATCGATCATGTGGCGGCCGGCCGTCTTGACCACTTCGTCTTCACTGCGCAGCAGCTCGAAGGACAAGGAGGTGACCGATGCGGTCAGATGAGTCAGTGAGCGTGCCGTGTGGCCCAGCAATTCCATTAACAGTTTTTCTTTCGATTCCATGCGGAGGCTTCCTGCGTCGCTCGTGAGTTATTTATAACCCAGCGCTTTGCTTTAGCAAATGTTTCAGGTCTGACATCCGACCAGCGATTCCATGGCCGACCGGTCGCAAACCGACCAGGCCTGCTCCATCCCCGCCCTGCCTGATTGCCAAGCTCGGCGGCGCCAGTGTACAAAGGTCTGGAATCCGGCTCAAAACCGGCGCTTCGAGTGACCTCGTCACACTCGCAAACTCCGCAAAAATCGTAGCCTATTGGAAAAACGCGACATTTAGTGTCAATATCGCGCCTCCCCCTATTTCGTCGCCCCGTGCGGCTTACGCCGCAGGTCTCGCCCGTTGTTCCTGTAAACAAGGCTTTGAGCATCTGCGGTTTGTAGCAAAAAGGTAGTCAATGATGAGCGCAAGGCACTTTCTCTCCCTGATGGATTGCACGCCCGAAGAGCTGGTCAGCGTGATCCGTCGAGGCGTTGAGCTCAAGGACCTGCGTAACCGCGGCGTACTGTTCGAGCCTCTGAAAAACCGCGTCCTGGGGATGATCTTCGAGAAGTCCTCGACCCGCACCCGGATCTCCTTCGAGGCCGGCATGATCCAGCTCGGTGGCCAGGCGATCTTCCTGTCGCCGCGTGACACCCAGCTGGGCCGTGGCGAGCCGATCGGCGACTGCGCCATTGTCATGTCGAGCATGCTCGATGCGGTGATGATCCGTACCTTTGCCCACAGCACCCTGACCGAATTTGCCGCCAACTCCCGTGTGCCGGTGATCAACGGCCTGTCCGATGACCTGCACCCGTGCCAGTTACTGGCCGACATGCAGACCTTCCTGGAACACCGCGGCTCGATCCAGGGCAAGACCGTGGCCTGGATCGGCGACGGCAACAACATGTGCAACAGCTATATAGAAGCGGCAATCCAGTTCGACTTCCAGTTGCGCGTGGCCTGCCCTGAAGGCTATGAACCAAACCCTGAATTCCTGGCCAAGGCCGGTGATCGCGTGACCATCGTCCGCGATCCGAAGGACGCCGTGCGCGGCGCGCACCTGGTGAGCACCGACGTCTGGACCTCCATGGGCCAGGAAGAGGAAACCGCCAAGCGCCTCAAATTGTTCGCGCCGTTCCAGGTCAATCGCGCCTTGCTCGACCTGGCCGCCGAGGACGTGCTATTCATGCACTGCCTGCCCGCCCACCGCGGGGAGGAAATCAGCCTCGACCTGCTCGATGACCCGCGCTCCGTCGCCTGGGATCAGGCAGAAAACCGTCTCCACGCACAGAAGGCCCTGCTTGAGTTCCTTGTCGAACCGGCATATCACCACGCATGAGTCATGAATTACTGCTGAACCTGCGCAACCTCGCTTGCGGCTATCAAGATCAACGTGTGGTGCAGAACCTCAATCTGCACCTCAACGCCGGCGACATCGGTTGCCTGCTCGGCTCCTCGGGCTGCGGCAAGACCACCACCCTGCGTGCCATTGCCGGTTTCGAACCGGTGCACGAAGGAGAAATCTCTCTCGGCGGTGAAGTGATCTCCAGCGCCGGTTTCACCCTCGCCCCGGAAAAACGCCGGATCGGCATGGTGTTCCAGGACTACGCATTGTTCCCGCACCTGAGTGTCGCGGACAACATCGCCTTCGGCATTCGCAAGCACCCGAACAAGCAGCGCGTCGTCGAAGAGTTGCTGGAACTGGTCAACCTGAAGAACCTCGGCAAGCGCTTTCCGCACGAATTGTCCGGCGGCCAGCAGCAACGTGTCGCTCTCGCCCGCGCCCTGGCGCCGGAACCACAACTGCTGCTGCTCGACGAACCGTTCTCCAATCTCGACGGCGAACTGCGACGCAAGCTCAGCCATGAGGTGCGCGACATCCTCAAGGCCCGTGGCACCAGTGCGATTCTGGTGACTCACGATCAGGAAGAAGCCTTCGCGGTCAGCGATCACGTTGGTGTGTTCAAGGAAGGCCGGCTCGAACAGTGGGATACGCCATACAACCTCTATCACGAGCCGGCGACGCCTTTTGTGGCGAGTTTTATCGGTCAGGGCTACTTCATTCGCGGCCAGCTCGGCAGCCCGGAATCGGTGCACACCGAACTCGGCGAACTGCGCGGCAATCGCGCTTACACCTGGCCGATCGGTGGCGCGGTGGATGTGTTGCTGCGTCCGGATGACATTGTTTATGCACCGGACAGCGGGTTGAAAGCACGGATCGTCGGCAAGACCTTCCTCGGTGCCTCGACCCTGTATCGCCTGCAACTGCCGACCGGCGCGCAACTGGAATCGATCTTCCCAAGCCACGCTGACCATCAGGTTGGTGCGGATGTCGGGGTTCGCGTGGCGGCTGAACACCTGGTGTTGTTCCAGGCGTCCGGCAGTACGGCCGCACAAATTCCGGCCGTGGAAAACGGCGTTCGCCGCTACAGCACCGCGCACTGATCTGTACAAAAACAATGAGGGAGCCTGATGGCTCCCTTATTTTTTTGCTTCAGCCCAGCATCAATGTGCCGCTGGCCACCAGTGTCGCATTCCCGCCGATCTTCACCCGCTCGCCTTCCAGCCGACAGAACAGCTCCCCGCCCCGCGCCGAACGCTGGCAGGCGGTCAGGCTCGACTTGCCCAGACGTTTTGACCAATACGGAATCAGGCTGCAATGGGTCGAGCCGGTCACCGGGTCTTCATTGATACCGATGGCCGGAGCGAAGTAGCGCGAGACGAAATCATGCTGATTGCCCCGGGCCGTGACGATGGCGCCCAACCACGGCAGCTTGGCCAGGGCGACCATGTCCGGTGTGCAATCGAGCACCGCCTGCTCCGACTCCAGCACCACGAACAGCTCGTTGGAGCCCAGCACGTCCACCGCTTCGACGCCCAATGCCCGCTCGACATCCAGCGTCACACCGATTTCCGACGGCACAATCGAAGGGAAATCCAGCCACAAACGCCCCTCTTCGCGACTGACACTCAACGGGCCGGACTTGCAGGTGAAATCCAAGCGCTCGGCCGTTTCCTTATAGATCTCGAACAATACATACGCGCTGGCCAGCGTCGCGTGACCGCACAATGGCACCTCGGTGGTCGGCGTGAACCAGCGGATATGCCAGGCCTGGCCTTCGCGCACCAGAAACGCGGTTTCCGCCAGGTTGTGCTCGGCGGCGATCTTCTGCATCAAGTCGTCCGCGAGCCAGGCGTCGAGCCGATAGACCATCGCCGGGTTGCCACTGAAGGGCCGATCACTGAATGCGTCGACCTGATGAAACTCGAGCTGCATAACCTTCTCCCTGTGTCAGTCGAAAGAGCATGCCGCTACGGCTCGTTCATCGCCAGTGACAGAACCGGCCAATTTTCTTCATACAGAACTCAGGCGCGACCAATGTCGGCGAACTTCGCCTGGGTGTGCTCGGCGAGGACCGCGGGCGCCAGTTCGACTTCCAGGCCGCGTCGACCGGCACTGACATAAATGGTCGCAAAACCCTGCGCGGAATTATCAATAAAGGTGCGCAGGCGCTTTTTCTGCCCCAACGGGCTGATGCCGCCCAACAGGTAACCGGTGGAACGTTGCGCGGCGGCCGGGTCGGCCATTTCCACTTTCTTCACGCAGGCGGCGTGGGCCAGCCCTTTGAGGTCGAGGCTTCCGACGACCGGCACCACCGCGACCAGCAATTCACCTTTTTCACTGGCCGCCAGCAGCGTCTTGAACACCTGCGCCGGCTCCAGCCCCAGCTTTTCCGCGGCCTCCAGCCCGTAGGACGCCGCCTTGGGGTCATGTTCGTAACTGTGCACGCGATGTTCGGCACGAACTTTTTTCAACAAGTCCAACGCAGGGGTCATGGCAGCTCCAGGCTCGGCAGTGGCAAAAAATCCTGCGCCGGATTCTAGGCCATCGCCACGTAAAAGGCTCTACTGCGCGCCACGTTTCCCAAGGCTTGCAGGCTGACAGCCGCATTGTCCTACGAGTGCCTCGCAGGATCATTCACCTGACTGATAGTTTATTTGTGACTGACGGTTCACTTTCGACCTTTGACAGCTTTGTTTCTTGTCTATATTTTTTCGAATCTGAATAATGTAAGAATTATCATCACCGCAGCACCCAGCAGTAAACCGGGAACAGGATGGGGATCCTGCCCCGGCGAAAATCGCGCCTTGCCCTGTCGGCAAACGCGCCAGACAACAACAAAAACCGAGGTTTTCAATGACAACTGCGTTACAGCAACCATCGCTCTCGAGCCAGTGCCTGGCCGAGTTTCTGGGTACTGCACTTCTGATCTTTTTCGGTACGGGCTGCGTCGCCGCGCTCAAGGTCGCGGGCGCAAGCTTCGGCCTGTGGGAAATCAGCATCATCTGGGGCGTCGGCGTGAGCATGGCGATCTACCTCACCGCCGGAGTTTCCGGTGCGCACCTGAACCCTGCCGTCAGTATCGCCCTGAGCATTTTCGCCGACTTCGAAAAGCGCAAACTGCCGTTCTACATCCTCGCCCAGGTCGCCGGCGCCTTCTGCGGTGCGCTGTTGGTTTACACGCTGTACAGCAACCTGTTCTTCGATTTCGAACAAACTCACCATATGGTTCGTGGCTCGGCCGCCAGCCTTGAACTGGCGTCGGTGTTCTCAACTTTCCCGAACCCTGCGCTGTCGACCGCCCAGGCGTTCCTGGTCGAGGTGATCATCACCGCGATCCTGATGGGCGTGATCATGTCCCTGACCGATGACAACAACGGCCTGCCGAAAGGCCCGCTGGCGCCGCTGCTGATCGGCTTGCTGATTGCCGTGATCGGCAGCTCGATGGGCCCGCTGACCGGTTTCGCGATGAACCCGGCTCGCGACTTCGGACCGAAACTGATGACTTTCTTTGCGGGCTGGGGTGAAATTTCCTTCACCGGTGCACGTGAAATCCCGTATTTCCTGATTCCGATTTTTGCACCGATTGTCGGTGCCTGCCTCGGCGCTGCCGGGTATCGCGGGCTGATCGCCCGTCACCTGACCGGCGCCACACCTGCTACAAAGGATGCAGAACCGGCCATTGACGGCAAACCAAGAACTTCTTGAAACAGTCGGCGCAGGTTCCTGCCCATTCGAACCTGCGCCACGGCCCACTCTCCCTTATTTCGTCCAAGGCAATCGACATGACCGACATTCAGAATAAGAACTACATCATTGCCCTCGATCAGGGTACGACCAGCTCCCGCGCGATCATTTTCGACCGCGATGCGAACGTGGTCTGCACCGCGCAGCGCGAATTCGCCCAGCATTACCCGCAAGCCGGCTGGGTCGAACACGACCCGATGGAAATCTTCGCCACCCAGAGCGCGGTGATGGTCGAAGCGCTGGCCCAGGCCGGTCTGCATCACGACCAGGTGGCCGCCATCGGCATCACCAACCAGCGTGAAACCACCGTGGTCTGGGACAAGACCACCGGCCGCCCGGTCTACAACGCGATCGTCTGGCAATGCCGCCGCAGCACCGAGATCTGCCAGCAGCTCAAGCGCGACGGTCATGAAGACTACATCCGTGAGAACACCGGTCTGGTCACCGACCCGTACTTCTCCGGCACCAAACTGAAGTGGATCCTCGACAACGTCGAAGGCAGCCGTGAGCGTGCGCGCAACGGTGAACTGCTATTCGGCACCGTCGACAGCTGGCTGATCTGGAAATTCACCGGCGGCAAAGTGCACGTCACCGACTACACCAACGCCTCGCGGACCATGCTCTTCAACATCCACTCGCTGGAGTGGGATTCGAAGATGCTGGAGATCCTCGACATCCCGCGCGAAATGCTGCCGGAAGTCAAAGCCTCCTCGGAAATCTACGGCCGCACCAAGAGCGGCATCGCCATCGGCGGTATCGCCGGCGACCAGCAAGCTGCACTGTTCGGCCAGATGTGCGTGGAGCCGGGCCAGGCGAAAAACACCTACGGCACCGGTTGCTTCCTGCTGATGAACACCGGCGACAAGGCGGTGAAATCCCAGCACGGCATGCTCACCACCATCGCCTGCGGCCCGCGCGGCGAAGTGGCTTACGCTCTTGAAGGCGCTGTGTTCAACGGCGGTTCGACCGTGCAATGGCTGCGCGATGAACTGAAAATCATCAACGACGCCCACGACACCGAATACTTCGCCAATAAAGTGAAGGACAGCAACGGCGTCTACCTGGTGCCTGCCTTCACCGGCCTCGGTGCTCCTTACTGGGACCCATATGCCCGTGGCGCGCTGTTCGGCCTGACTCGCGGCGTGCGTGTGGATCACATCATCCGCGCTGCGCTGGAATCGATTGCCTACCAGACCCGCGACGTCCTCGACGCCATGCAACAGGACTCCGGCGAACGCCTCAAAGCCCTGCGCGTGGACGGCGGTGCAGTGGCGAACAACTTCCTCATGCAGTTCCAGGCCGACATCCTCGGCACTCAGGTCGAGCGCCCGCAAATGCGCGAAACCACTGCACTGGGCGCCGCTTACCTGGCAGGTCTGGCGTGCGGTTTCTGGGGCAGCCTGGAAGAATTGCGCGGCAAGGCAGTGATCGAGCGCGAGTTCGAACCGAGCCTGGACGAAGCGGCAAAAGAGAAGCTGTATAAAGGCTGGAAAAAAGCCGTCAGCCGTACCCGTGACTGGGAACGTGAGGACGCTGAATAAGCCAGTCTGAGGACTGGTAACGGCATGTAACTGGTCGGGAGCGGATTCCTGCGGCATCATGAGCAAATTTTGCACGGCAGCCCAAAGGAAGCCCCATGAATCTGCCTCCCCGTCAGCAACAAATCCTCGAGCTGGTCCGCGAACGCGGCTATGTGAGCATCGAGGAAATGGCCACGCTGTTCGTTGTTACCCCGCAAACCATCCGCCGCGACATCAATCAACTGGCGGAAGCCAATCTGCTGCGTCGCTACCATGGCGGCGCCGCCTATGATTCCAGCGTCGAAAACACCGCCTATGCAATGCGCGCCGATCAGATGCGCGATGAAAAACAACGCATCGGTGAAGCCATCGCCGCACAGATTCCCGATCACGCCTCGCTGTTCATCAACATCGGCACCACCACCGAATCCATCGCCCGCGCCCTGCTCAATCACAGCCACCTGAAAATCATCACCAACAACCTGCACGTCGCCTCGATGCTCAGCGCCAAGGATGATTTCGATGTGCTGCTCACCGGCGGCAATGTCCGTCGCGACGGCGGCGTGGTGGGTCAGGCGAGCGTGGACTTCATCAACCAGTTCAAGGTCGACTTTGCGCTGGTGGGCATCAGCGGCATCGACGAAGACGGCAGCCTGCTCGACTTCGATTACCAGGAAGTGCGGGTGTCCCAGGCGATCATCGCCAATGCCCGGCAGGTGATCCTGGCGGCGGACTCCAGCAAGTTCGGGCGTAACGCGATGATTCGCCTCGGTCCGATCAGCCTGATCGATTGCCTGGTGACCGACCAGCAACCGGTGCCGGCCCTGGCGCAACTGCTGAGTCAGCACAAGATTCGCCTGGAAGTCGTTTAACCCCCACCCCGCACAAGGCGCCTGCATCGGCGCCTTGTGCGCATCTGATGTTCGAATATTTTCCTTTCTCCGCCCTTCGATGAGTTTTTTCAATCGAAGTCGACTGGCTGCGCGCGTCTTTATGGGCTACCATTTTCGCAAATGAACATTAATGTTCGATTTCCAAGACAGAAAATCAAAAGAGCCCGAGGCCAGCCGATGTCCACCTCTACCTTGCGTACGCCCCCTATCTCCGAGATCTACGATATCGCCGTCATTGGCGGCGGGATCAATGGCGTGGGGATCGCAGCGGATGCCGCTGGTCGCGGCCTTTCGGTGTTCCTTTGTGAAAAGGACGACTTGGCCAGCCACACCTCGTCGGCCAGCAGCAAGCTGATCCATGGTGGTCTGCGCTACCTCGAACATTATGAATTCCGCCTGGTGCGCGAAGCCTTGGCCGAGCGCGAAGTGCTGCTGGCCAAGGCCCCGCACATCGTCAAACCTATGCGTTTCGTACTGCCGCACCGCCCGCACCTGCGTCCGGCCTGGATGATCCGTGCCGGCCTGTTCCTGTACGACAACCTCGGCAAGCGCGAAAAACTCGCAGGTTCCAAAAGCCTGAAGTTCGGCGCCGACAGTGCGCTGAAAAGCGAAATCACCAAAGGCTTCGAATATTCCGATTGCTGGGTCGATGACGCCCGCCTCGTCGTATTGAACGCCATGGCCGCCCGTGAAAAAGGCGCCCATGTGCACACCCAGACTCGTTGCGTCAGCGCTCGTCGCGCCAAAGGCCTGTGGCACCTGAACCTGGAACGCGCCGATGGCAGCCTGTTCTCGATCACCGCCAAGGCATTGGTGAACGCCGCCGGCCCGTGGGTCGCCAAGTTCATCCGCGACGACCTGAAGATGGAATCGCCGTACGGCATCCGCCTGATTCAGGGCAGCCACATCATCGTGCCGAAGCTGTACGAAGGCGATCACGCGCACATTCTGCAAAACGAAGATCAGCGCATCGTTTTCACCATTCCGTACCTGAACAACCTGACGCTGATCGGCACCACCGACCGCGAGTACACCGGCGATCCGGCCAAAGTGGCGATCACCGACGGCGAAACCGATTACCTGCTGAAAGTGGTCAACGCCCACTTCAAGAAGCAGATCAGCCGTGACGACATCCTGCACACTTACTCGGGCGTACGCCCACTGTGCAACGACGAATCCGACAACCCTTCGGCCGTGACCCGCGACTACACCCTGGCGCTGTCGGGCAGCACTGAAGAGGCCCCGTTGCTGTCGGTATTCGGCGGCAAGCTGACCACCTACCGCAAACTCGCCGAGTCGGCGATGGTGCAACTGATGCCGTTCTTCACCCAGATGCGTCCGAGCTGGACGGCCACCGCCACTCTGCCGGGCGGCGAAGACATGACCACGCCGCAGGCCTTGAGCGCGCTGATCCGCGACAAGTTCGACTTCGTGCCAAGTGAAATCGCCCGCCGCTGGGCCACCACCTACGGCAGCCGCACCTGGCGCATGCTCGAAGGCGTGGACAGCCTCGCCGACATGGGTGAACACATCGGCGGCGGTCTCTACACCCGTGAAGTCGATTACCTGTGCGCCGAAGAGTGGGCCACTACAGCCCACGACATCCTGTGGCGCCGCAGCAAGCTGGGCCTGTTCACCACCCCGGCCGAACAGGAAAAACTGGCGGCCTACCTGAACCAGGTCGAGCAGAACCGCAAGATCGAAGCGGCCTGATCGATCCGCCGGTAAAACGAAAAGCCCCTGAATCGAGAGATTCGGGGGCTTTTTGCATTCAGGCTGAAACAACTGGCTATGCATGATGTTCGGTTTTCCGAACGCGACCTGTCAATCGATTCGGATAACCGGATCAGAAACGCCGAAAAACACCATCACAAAACCTTAATAATCAAATAAATCAACAAGTTAACTTGTAGCAACTGGTCTGGCACGAGTCATGCTCTACACTCCTTCGACGAATGCCTGTTGCGCCAGCACAACAGGAGCCGTCAGGCATTCAAAGCACAAAAGGGCCCGCTCAACCGGCTCCATAAAAAAAACAATGTCGAGGAAAATTTGATGCGCATCGTTCCCCATATCCTGGGCGCAGCCATTGCTGCCGCTCTGATCAGCACACCAGTTTTCGCTGCCGAGCTCACCGGCACCCTTAAGAAGATCAACGACTCGGGCACCATCACCCTCGGGCATCGTGACAGCTCCATTCCTTTCTCCTACATCGCCGATGCTTCGGGCAAACCCGTGGGCTACTCCCACGACATTCAGGTCGCTATCGTCGAAGCCCTGAAAAAAGACCTGAACAAGCCTGACCTGAATGCCAAGTACAACCTGGTCACCTCGCAAACCCGTATCCCGCTGGTGCAGAACGGCACCGTGGATATCGAGTGCGGCTCCACCACCAACAACGCCGAACGCGCCCAGCAGGTCGACTTCACCGTCAACATCTTCGAAATCGGCACCCGCCTGCTGGTCAAGAAAGACAAGGAAGGCAAGCCGTCCTACGCTGACTTTGCCGACCTGAAAGGCAAGAACGTCGTGACCACCGCCGGCACCACCTCCGAGCGCATCATCAAGGCGATGAACGCTGACAAGCAGATGGCCATGAACGTCATCTCCGCCAAAGACCACGGCGAATCCTTCCAGATGCTGGAAAGCGGCCGCGCCGTCGCCTTCATGATGGACGACGCCCTGCTGGCCGGCGAAGAAGCCAAGGCCAAGAAGCCGGACGACTGGGTCATCACCGGTACTCCACAGTCCTTTGAAGCCTATGCGTGCATGGTTCGCAAAGACGATCCGGCCTTCAAGAAGGCTGTAGACGACGCCATCGTCGCGCTCTACAAGTCCGGAGAGATCAACAAGATCTACAGCAAATGGTTCGAAAGCCCGATCCCGCCGAAGGGCCTGAACCTGAACTTCCCGATGAGCGAAAAGGTTAAAGAGCTGATCGCCAATCCGAGCGACAAGCCTGCGCCAGACGTAAAAATCTGACACTGATCTAACCTTGTCACCTGAGGGAGCCACCCCTCCCTCGGGCGACAGTTAATACCTGCTGGTTTCAACTGGAACACTCGACCTGGTGGTTTTCGAGCCGATCGCGTGTGCCTGACGTTCAACGTCAGACGGGAAAGGATCTTCCCCAGGCGGGCACTTGTACATCGATCGAATCGAGGGGAGACCCTAATGAATTACAACTGGGACTGGGGCGTGTTCTTCAAGTCCACCGGCGTGGGCAGCGAGACCTATCTCGACTGGTTCATCGCAGGTTTAGGCTGGACCATCGCCATCGCCGTCGTGGCCTGGATCATCGCCCTGTTGCTGGGCTCGCTGCTGGGCATCATGCGCACCGTGCCGAACCGCATCGTGGCGGGCATCGCGACCTGCTACGTCGAACTGTTCCGCAACGTGCCGCTGCTGGTTCAGCTGTTCATCTGGTACTTCCTGGTACCCGACATGCTGCCGCAGAACCTGCAGGACTGGTACAAACAGGACCTGAACCCGACCACCTCGGCCTACCTGAGCGTTGTCGTGTGCCTGGGCCTGTTCACCGCCGCCCGTGTCTGCGAACAGGTTCGCACCGGTATCCAGGCGCTGCCACGTGGCCAGGAATCCGCCGCCCGCGCCATGGGTTTCAAGCTGCCGCAGATCTACTGGAACGTGCTGCTGCCCCAGGCCTACCGGATCATCATTCCGCCGCTCACCTCGGAATTTTTGAACGTGTTCAAGAACTCCTCCGTGGCCTCGCTGATCGGTCTGATGGAACTGCTGGCGCAAACCAAACAGACCGCCGAGTTCTCCGCCAACCTGTTTGAAGCCTTTACCCTGGCGACCCTGATCTATTTCACCCTGAACATGAGCCTGATGCTGCTGATGCGCATGGTCGAGAAGAAAGTCTCCGTGCCCGGCCTGATCTCCGTAGGGGGTAAATGATGGACTTCGATTTCAGTGGCATCGTCCCGGCCATTCCCGGCCTGTGGAACGGCATGCTGATGACCCTCAAGCTGATGGCGCTGGGCGTGGTCGGCGGGATCATCCTCGGTACCATCCTTGCGTTGTGCCGTCTGTCCCACAGCAAACTGCTGTCGAACCTCGCCGGCGCCTACGTGAACTATTTCCGTTCGATCCCGCTGCTGCTGGTGATCACCTGGTTCTACCTGGCAGTGCCCTTCGTGCTGCGCTGGATCACCGGCGAAGACACGCCGATCGGCGCGTTCACCTCGTGCATCGTGGCCTTCATGATGTTCGAAGCGGCGTACTTCTGCGAAATCGTCCGTGCCGGCGTGCAGTCGATTCCGAAAGGACAGATGGGTGCCGCCCAGGCACTGGGCATGACCTACGGCCAGATGATGCGCCTGATCATCCTGCCCCAGGCGTTTCGCAAGATGACCCCGCTGCTGCTGCAGCAGAGCATCATCCTGTTCCAGGACACCTCGCTGGTCTACACCGTGGGCCTGGTGGACTTCCTCAACTCCGCCCGCTCCAGCGGCGACATCATCGGACGCTCCAATGAGTTCCTGATCTTTGCCGGTGTCGTCTACTTCATCATCAGCTTTGCCGCCTCGCAGCTGGTCAAGCGTCTGCAAAAAAGGTTCGCCGTATGATCTCTATCAAGAACATCAACAAGTGGTATGGGGACTTCCAGGTGCTGACCGATTGCAGCACCGAGGTCAAAAAGGGTGAAGTGATCGTGGTCTGCGGTCCGTCCGGTTCGGGCAAGTCGACGCTGATCAAGTGCGTCAACGCACTGGAGCCGTTCCAGAAAGGCGATATCGTGGTCGACGGCACGTCGATTGCCGATCCGAAGACCAACCTGCCGAAACTGCGCTCGCGCGTCGGCATGGTGTTCCAGCATTTCGAACTGTTCCCGCACCTGACCATCACCGAAAACCTGACCATTGCGCAGATCAAGGTACTGGGCCGCAGCAAGGAAGAAGCGACCAAAAAAGGCCTGCAACTGCTTGATCGTGTCGGCCTGTCGGCTCACGCCCACAAGCACCCCGGCCAACTGTCCGGCGGTCAGCAACAGCGCGTAGCGATCGCCCGTGCGCTGGCAATGGACCCGATCGTCATGCTGTTCGATGAACCCACCTCGGCGCTGGACCCGGAAATGGTCAACGAAGTGCTCGACGTGATGGTGCAACTGGCCCACGAAGGCATGACCATGATGTGCGTGACCCACGAAATGGGCTTCGCCCGCAAAGTGGCTGACCGCGTGATCTTCATGGATGCCGGCAAGATCATCGAAGACTGCAAGAAGGAAGAGTTCTTCGGCGACATCAGCCAGCGCTCCGAACGCGCGCAGCATTTCCTCGAGAAAATCCTGCAGCACTAAAAAACTGCCGGACTCCCCGACAGCAACTGTCGGGGAATCCGGGTGGTTGACCCAAGGCATCTGTGATGAAATGCGACCCCAATCTCTATCGCGCAACCACGCCATCACTTGCCGTGAAACCCCGTCTGATCCGCCATTTGTTCTTGCCGCCGCTGGTCATCATCCTGATGATCGGACTGGGTTACGCCGGCTTCTGGATCAGTGAACGCTTCGGCATTCGCAGCCTCAGCGAAAACGGCCAGCGCCAGCTCGAACTGAACGCCCGCGCCGTTGAAAGCGAAATCAGCAAATACACCTACCTGCCCAGCCTGCTGGAACTCGAATCGAGTGTTTCACAGTTGCTCGGCGACCCGACCCCGGAACACCGGCAAACGGTCAACGATTATCTGGAAGGCTTGAACCGGCGCAGCCGCAGTCGGGCCATCTACGTCATGGACACCACCGGTCGTGTCATGGCCACCAGCAACTGGCGCGATGTCGACAGTTATCTCGGCGAAGACCTGTCCTTCCGCGCCTACTTCCAGAAAGCCGTGCGTGGCGAACCCGGACGCTTCTACGGGATCGGCAGCACCAACGGCGAACCGGGCTATTACCTGGCCCACGGCCTGGAAGAGCACGGCAAGATCATCGGCGTCGCGGTGGTCAAGGTGCGCATGGAGGCCATGGAAGAGCGCTGGCAACGGGCGCGCCTGGAAGCCTTCGTCAGTGACGAGAACGGCATCATCATCCTCTCCAGCGATCCGGCCCGTCGCCTCAAGTCCGTGGTGCCGCTGAGTGACGAGACCAAGGAAAAACTTGCCCGCAGCCTGCAATACTACTGGTTCCCGCTCAACGAATTGCAACCGCTGGCCCGGGAAACCCTGGCCGAAGGCGTGGAAAAACTCACGTTCCCGGCCAACAGCGAAGTCCTGCCGCAACAGGACCGCGACGAAGAGAACATCAGTTACCTGGCGCAGACCCGGCCATTGAGTGACACGCCGTGGAATTTCACCCTGCTCACGCCGTTGCAGGACCTGCGGCGCGAAGCGATCAATCAGGGGATTCTGGTGGCGGTCGCTTTTGCACTGGTGGCGTTCCTGCTGATTGCCTGGAACGAGCGCCGCAAGGTCATCGCCACCCGACTCGCCGCCCGGGAAGCCCTGCAGGAAGCCAACAATCAGCTGGAGCGTCGGATTACCGAACGCACCGCCGACCTGCGCGCCAGCAATGACCGGCTCAAGAGTCAGATCCGCGAACGCCGTCAGGCCGAAGAGACACTGCGCCGCGCTCAGGACGAATTGGTGCAGGCGGGCAAGCTCGCAGCCATCGGCCAGATGTCCACCAGCATCGCCCACGAACTGAACCAGCCATTGGCAGCGATGCGCACCTTGTCCGGCAATACGATTCGCTTTCTGGAACGAGGTCAGCTCGACGTCGCCAGCACCAACCTGAAAACCATCAACGACCTGATCGACCGCATGGGCCGGATCACCGCCAGCCTGCGCTCGTTCGCCCGGCGCGGCGACGACAAGGGTCGAGCCAGCCTCGGCAAGGCGGTGGATGCCGCACTGCAAGTGCTCGGCGCTCGGGTCGAGCAAGCATCCCTACAAGTGCATCGTCAGTTCATTGATGTGCAGGTGCAGATCGACCAGACGCGACTGGAGCAGATTCTGGTCAACCTGATCGGCAACGCCCTCGACGCCATGCAGGCACAACCGTTGCCGGAGCTGTGGCTGGAAGGCGAAGAATTCGACGGCAAATATCGCCTGCGGGTGCGCGACAACGGCCACGGTATCGACGCCGAAGCGCGCAAGCATCTGTTCGAACCGTTCTTCACCACCAAACCCGGCGAACAGGGCCTTGGCCTCGGCCTGACCCTTTCGGCCAGCCTGGCAGCCGCCACCGGCGGACATCTGGGTGTCGAGCACCCGGCCAGCGGTGGTACCACCTTCGTCCTCAGTTTACCGTTGGTAAGCCCTACTCCTGCCGAGCCAATATGAACAACGACCTTAGTGTGCTGATCGTCGAAGACGATCCCCATGTGCTGCTCGGCTGCCAGCAGGCGCTGACCCTGGAAGACATCCCCTGCATCGGCGTCGGCAGTGCCGAAGAAGCGCTGGACCGGGTCGGCGACAATTTCGCCGGCATTGTCATCAGTGACATCCGCCTGCCCGGCATCGATGGCCTGGAGCTGCTGACCCGCCTCAAGCAACGGGACCGCAGCCTGCCGGTGGTGCTGATCACCGGTCACGGCGACATTTCCATGGCGGTCGGCGCGATGCAGAAAGGTGCCTACGACTTCATGGAAAAACCGTTCTCCCCGGAACGGCTGGTGGATGTGGCCCGGCGTGCGCTGGAGCAACGCAGCCTCGCTCGTGAGGTCTCGTCCCTGCGCCGGCAACTGGCCGAGCGTGATTCCCTTGAAGGACGGATCATCGGTCGCTCGCCAGCGATGCAGAACCTGCGTGAACTGATCGCCAACGTTGCCGACACTTCGGCCAATGTATTGATCGAAGGCGAGACCGGCACCGGCAAGGAACTGGTCGCACGTTGCCTGCATGACTTCAGCCGCCGCCACACCAAGCAATTCGTCGCGCTGAACTGCGGTGGCCTGCCGGAAAACCTGTTCGAAAGCGAAATCTTCGGCCATGAGGCCAACGCCTTCACCGGCGCCGGCAAGCGGCGCATCGGCAAGATCGAACACGCCGACGGCGGCACGCTGTTCCTCGATGAAGTGGAAAGCATGCCGCTGCCGTTGCAGATCAAACTGCTGCGGGTGTTGCAGGAACGCACCCTCGAACGCCTCGGTTCGAACCAGAGCGTGGCGGTGGATTGCCGGGTGATCGCGGCGACCAAGTCCGACCTCGACGAATCGAGCAAGGCCGGCGAGTTTCGCAGCGACTTGTACTACCGCCTCAACGTGGTGACGCTGGAATTGCCGCCTCTGCGTGAGCGTCGCGAAGACATCCTGCAACTGTTCGAACACTTCACCCAGCAATCGGCCCTGCGCTTCGACCGCGCACTGCCGGAGCTGGACAACCAGACCCTGTCCAGCCTGATGAGCCACGACTGGCCGGGCAACGTGCGCGAATTGCGCAACGTCGCCGAACGCTTCGCCCTCGGTTTGCCCGCGTTCAAGAAGTCTGGTGCCGGCAGTGGCGGTCAGGGCCTGGCGTTCGCCGAAGCGGTGGAAGCCTTCGAACGCAATCTGCTCAGCGATGCCTTGCAACGCAGCGGCGGCAACCTGACCCAGGCCAGTCTGGAACTGGGCATGGCCAAGACCACGCTGTTCGACAAAGTGAAAAAATACGGTCTGAGCCATTAAGCGAGAACGATGTGGATCTGATTTTCAAAGCCTTTCTCGGTGCGGCGGTGGTGGTGATCCTCGCCATGCTGGCCAAGACCAAAAACTATTACATCGCCGGTCTGGTGCCGCTGTTTCCGACCTTCGCCCTGATCGCCCACTACATCGTCGGCAAGGGCCGTTCGGTCGAAGACCTGAAGACCACCATCGTGTTTGGCATGTGGTCAATCATTCCCTACTTCGTTTATCTGGCGACGCTGTATGTGATGGTCGACCGGATGCGCCTCGAAGCTTCGCTGGCCGTCGCGGCTGTCGCGTGGCTGATAGCGGCGACGGTGCTGGTCAGCGTCTGGGTCCGCCTGCACGCCTGAGCTGCCGTGCGGGAGAGGGGCTGGCCCGTCCCTTGCATTTACCCCCGAAAGCCCGCCCGGCCGGCGCTCATGTTCGATGAGGCCGGTGTCTGGGAGGGTCTGCCAAGGGTGAATTGCGACCTTGAATATTTTAGATCTCGACCACAGCCTGACCGCTCAGGCGTCCATCGCGCGGCTGCTCGACAGCGGCCGCGCCCGGCGCCTGGACCTGCTCGACCTGGGCCCGAAACTGCGGCTCTGGTCCAGCGAACGCACCTTCCGTCGCTTTGCCGAACGCCTGCGTGAGCGGCCCCGGCACAGCGGCCCTGCGCCGGAAATCTTCTTCGTCGGCTCCGGCGACTATCACCATCTGACCCCGGCCTTTCTGACTGACTTGCCGGAGCCAGTGAGCCTGATCCACTTCGACAATCATCCCGACTGGGTTCACTTTGCCCCCCGTCGCCACTGCGGCTCGTGGGTAAATCAGGCGCTGAAACTGCCGAACATCGAACGCATCGTCACCCTCGGGCCGTGCAGCGATGACCTGCAAAATCCGCAGATCAAGGGTGGCAATCTCGGCGCCCTCAAACGCGGGGTGTTGCAGCTGTTCCCCTGGCAGCATCCGCCGTCGAAAGTCTGGGGGCGGGTGGGTGACGGCGTCGGCCATCAGCAACAGGAAAACCTGCTGCACTGGAACAACCTGGCCGATCAGGACTGGTCGGCGTTTCTCGAGCGGATGATCGCCAGCCTTCCGACCCAAGCCGTGTGGATCACCATCGACAAGGACGTGCTGGCCAGCGAAGACGCCGCGACCAATTGGGATCAGGGCCAGATGCGCCTGAGCCATTTGCTTCAGGCCATCCGCAGCCTCGCCGCCAGCAAGCGCGTGATCGGCATCGACATCTGCGGCGAGTTCGCCCGCCCGGCCTTCAGCAACGCGTTCAAACGCTGGGAAGCCAAGTCCGACCAGCCCCCGGCCGAGCGCTGGAGCGAAACCGATCTGCTGCGCAACTCGGCGACCAATCAGGCGCTGATCGAGTTGTTCGAGGAGCTGTTCCCATGACCTTGACCGTTATTCTGCTGGTGGCGTTTTCCATTGTGCTCGACGTGATCGGCCAGCTCTGTTTCAAACTCGGCCTGGACCGCTTGCCTGAGCTTGAGGGCGGTTTTCGGCTGGGGGCGTTCTGGGGCCAGGTGTTCAATGCACCGCTGTTGTGGTGCGGGATCGGCGCCTACGTGATCGAGTTTTTCGTCTGGCTCGAAGCCTTGTCCCGGGCGCCGCTGAGCCTGTTGTTCCCCGCCGCCGCACTGGCCTATTGCGGCGTGGTGCTGGCCGGCAAGCTGTTCCTTGGCGAAACCGTCAGCCGCCGTCGCTGGATGGGCACTCTGGTGATTACGGCGGGCGTGATGCTTGTGTGTGTCGGCCATGCCTGATTCTCAACTGATACTCAAAAGGAATAGCTCGATGGATTGGCTGCACGGCCGCCTCGGCACCGTGGTGCTCTGGGCGTTGCTGATCATTCTGGAAAGTGGCGGGCAGATCGCGACCAAGGTCGGTGGTGATCAACTGGGGCAAATGGACTTCACCCTGCAATGGCTGCTCAGCGTCGCCCAGGCACCGGGCGTGCTGGTGGCGATTGCCTGCTACATCGGCGCGTTCTTTGTCTGGATGCTGATTTTGCGGCGCAGCAGCCTGTCGCTGGCATTTCCGCTCAGTTCGCTGGTATTTGTCGGGGTGTTGCTGGGGTCGTGGCTGGGCCTTGGTGAACAGATCAGCCTGCTGCACTGGGTGGGCGTGGCCGTGATCATGGCCGGCATTGCGCTACTGGCCGAGGGCGAGGAAAACTGAGGTGAACGGTCGTGGGAGCCTGCCGGCTCCCACATTTCTTACGGTTCAATCCTTGCGATGCGCCACCAGAAATCCGAGGCCATGGGCCACCGGAATGTCCTTCACCCCCGCCTCCCGCTGCTGCCCGGCGATCTCCCGGTGAAACGCCTTGACCCGGGTCCAGTGCATTTTCGGCCGGTAGTGATGCTCGGCGTGGTAGCCGTTGTTCATCCATAGCAGGTTGTAGAGCGGGCTGTAGGCGCTGACGCCCCAGGCGATGGGCGAATCCGGGTTGCCGCCGAAATGCTCGTAGTAACCGTTGAGCGACGACAGCGCCTGCCCCAGATACCAGAACGGCAGCAACACCAGCACCGCCCGCCAGTCACAGATCGCCAGCCCCAGATAGAACGCCACTGTCACACCGATCTCCACCTTGACCCAGTGCGCATCGGCGGGACGTTTACGCTGCATCTCGTCGTAGATCGGCTTGGGGTCGTCGCGAAAAAAACTCAGGAAGGTGTAGGCCCATGGATTCTCGGGCTGACCGTCCTTGCCGCGCTGATAGATCGACAACGGATCGATGGTCTTGCCATCCGCCCCCGGCCGGTCCGAATTGCCCCGGTGATGACGATTGTGGATATCGCGATAGAGGGTCTGGGAAAAACCGATGGTCACCGACAGCAGTAGATCAAAGGCGCGGTTGAGCCACGCCGGTGTGAAGTAGGCGTTGTGGATCTGATTGTGGGAAATGCTGTTGATGCTCCATGACAGGCTCACCGCGTAAACCAGCGCCAGCGGCAACAACGCCCACCAGGACAATTCATGAAAGGCCAGGACCAGCCACACCACAAAGGCGAAATGGGCCATTCCGAGGGCGATGGGAATCAGGTCCCACAGCGAGTGGGCCAGCAGACGATAAACAGGGCGAGCCATGAAGAACATCCTGAAACAATGGGTTCGTCACGGCTGTCTGCAAAGGCCAGACCAGTTCCCGCCGGGGTCACTTGAATTTATAGGCGATCGCTATCTGCACCTCGCCCTGATTGGTATCGCCGACGCTTTTGACGATGCTGCTGTCAGCTGCCGAGTTCGTCAGGTGAATCCAGCTGGCGCTGGTCACCAGCGACCATTGCGGCCCAAGCGGGAACTCGAAACTCTGGGTCAGCGCAATGTTCTGCAGGCCACCGCCAGCGTTGTAGGCGCGGATGCCGGACGCCAGGGCTTCCTTGTCGCTGACACCGAAGAAGGTGTTGTTCTGCCGCGCGTTGGCGAAATGCGCGGTCAGATTGCTGCTGCCAATCACGCCGCCGCCCAGTGGATAACCGATCTCGCCACCGACCCGACCGAGCACGCCGCCCTGCCCGCCATTACCGCCGATGGCCTGGCCAACGGAGGCGAACACCCGCCAGAAGTCGGCCGGGGCGTACTGCACGAAACCACCGGCCTCGGCCATGTCGGGCACATCGCGCAAGCCGCGCAGTTCGCCGTTGGACGTGCGGCCCGGCAGGTAATTCACATAGGGGCCGGCGCTGAAACCGTTGGCCTTCAAGGCGCTCCAGGTCAGGCCATCGTCGGTACTGAGGCTGACATCGCCCCAGTCCAGATCGAGATACGGTATCGGCCGGGTTTCATAACGGCTGCCACTCGGGTCGTGAGGCTGATAACCCAGGCCCACGCCCGCCTCCCCGGTAATCCCTTGCGCCATTGCGCCTGCTGAAAAAACGCTCAGCGCCGCGAGTAAAAACAGTGTCTTCCTCTTCATGAGGCCATTCCTTTCATTGAACATGCGCGCATCAATCCCCGGATGCCACCCACCGCGCAAGCACTCATGTTGTTTGTAGCAAGCTACAAAAATTGTAGCTTCGAATTGCCAAAGCACCTCATCGGCCCCGTCGGCAAGGGGTTCCCGGCACTTGGCACAGTCCCTGCTCTACCCCTCGGCAAGCGCACACAGCGCGCTCTGACCAATAGGTAATGCAGATGATTGACTGGCATATCGTGTGTGACTTCGACGGGACCATCACCCGCACCGACGTGATCGACAGCATCCTCGAACGCTTCGCCGACTCGAGTTGGGAAACGATCGAAAACCAGTGGCTGGCCGGTGAAATCGGTTCCCGTGAATGCCTCAGCCGCCAGCTCTCGCTGGTCAAGGCCACGCCCGGCCAATTGCTGGAATTCTTCGACAGCATCGAGATCGATCCGGACTTCCCCGACTTCGTCGACCACGCCATCGGCCTGGGCGCTTCGTTCGAAGTGGTCAGCGACGGCATCGAGCAAGGCATCGCGCGGATCCTGTCGCGCAACTACGTGACCCTGCTGCCGATCCTCGCCAACCGCCTGCGACAGCTCGATCACGAAAGCTGGCGCATCGACTTCCCGCATTCCAGCGACGCCTGCCGCGCGGCCTCCGGCAACTGCAAATGCAAATCCACGCCCGGCAACAAACGGGTGCTGGTGATCGGTGATGGCCAGTCCGACATGTGCGTGTCGTCCACCGCCGACTTCGTCTTCGCCAAGGGTCGCCTCGCCGAGTACTGCGAGCGTAACGCGATCCCTTACGCCCGCTTCGACAGCTTCGCCGAACTCCCGGCGCTGTTGGCCCTGCTGCCAAAGGCCAGCGCCGCCAACGCCACCGTTTTCAATGCCGAAGCTTTCAACTCGGAAACTTTCAATACAGAAACCCAGGAACTCTTCCACCATGTCTGATATTCGAATCGCTACCCAGGAAGACCAGATCCTTCTGGAAAAAGAAGCCAAGTACTGCTCCTACGGCGACACCGTTCACTACATCGAGCCGCCGCGCATTTTCAGCCGCTGCGAAGGCTCCTACGTCTGGGACACCGAAGACCAGGCTTACCTCGACCTGCAAATGTGGTACTCGGCGGTCAACTTCGGTTACGCCAACCCGCGCCTGAACAACGCGCTGAAACAGCAGATCGACACCCTGCCGCAGATCGCCAGCCAATATCTGCACAAAGGCAAGATCGAGCTGTCGGAAATGATCGCCGTGGACGCCAAGAAGAAGTTCGGCCTCGATGGTCGCGTGCACTTCAACGTCGGCGGTTCGCAGTCCATCGAGGACTCGCTGAAAGTCGTGCGTAACGCCAGCAACGGCAAGAGCCTGATGTTCGCCTTCGAAGGCGGTTACCACGGTCGCACCCTCGGCGCCTCGTCGATCACTTCCAGCTACCGCTATCGTCGCCGCTACGGCCACTTCGGCGAGCGCGCCAACTTCATCCCGTTCCCGTACCACTTCCGTGGCCCGAAAGGCATGACCAAGGAAGAATACGGCAGCCACTGCGTGCAGCAGTTCGCCCGTCTGTTCGAGACTGAATACAACGGTGTCTGGGATCCGAAGGTCGGCGCCAGTGAATACGCCGCGTTCTACGTCGAGCCGATCCAGGGCACCGGCGGCTACGTGATTCCGCCGATGAACTTCTACAGCGAACTCAAGCATGTGCTGGACCAGCACGGCATCCTGATGGTGGTCGACGAAATCCAGATGGGCTTCTATCGCACCGGCAAGCTGTGGTCGATCGAACACTTCGACGTCAAACCGGACGTGATCGTCTTCGGCAAGGCACTGACCAACGGCCTCAACCCGCTGGGCGGCATCTGGGCCAAGGAAGAACTGATCAACCCGAAAGTCTTCCCGCCAGGTTCGACCCACTCCACCTTCGCCTCCAACCCGCTGGGCACCGCCGTGGGCCTGGAAATGTTCAAGATGACCAGCGAAGTCGACTACGGCGCGATGGTCATGGCCAAGGGCAAATACTTCCTCGAAGGCCTGCAGGACCTGCAGAAACGCTACCCGATCATCGGCGACGTCGATGGCCTGGGCCTGGCCCTGCGCTGCGAAATCTGCGCCCCGGACGGCTTCACCCCGGACAAGGCCACCCTGGACTTCATGGTCGAGGAAGGCATGAAAGGCGACATCGAGATCGACGGCCGCAAACTGGGCCTGATCCTCGACGTGGGCGGTTACTACAAGAACGTGATCACCCTCGCGCCGTCGCTGGAAATCAGCTACCCGGAAATCGACCTGGGCATCGCCCTGCTCGACCGTCTGCTGGCCCGGGCGATGAAACGATGAACGCGGCCGGGATCGATCTGGGCGAAGGCGACGCCGGTTTCGTTCTCGGCACAGGGGAGGTCGCGGTGTTGTTGATCCAC
The DNA here is from genome assembly GCF_002112395.1 of Pseudomonas sp. R38(2017). NCBI lineage: Bacteria > Pseudomonadati > Pseudomonadota > Gammaproteobacteria > Pseudomonadales > Pseudomonadaceae > Pseudomonas > Pseudomonas sp. R38(2017). The sequence goes on along the minus strand of NZ_NEHN01000001.1, from coordinate 61,741 downwards.
GGCCTCACCGGCACCCCGACGGAGTTGCGTCGGGTCGCCGTGGGACTGGCCAAGGCCGGTTGCACGGTGTACGTGCCGACTCTGGCCGGGCACTGCGGCGGCAATGCCGACCTGCAGGCCACCGGCTGGCGCGACTGGTACGAAGGCGTGCGCAAGACCTTCGTCGGCATTCGTCGTCAGCACAGCAAGGTATTCGTCGGTGGTCTGTCGATGGGTGCGGTGATGTCGATGTACGTGGCGTCCGAGCATCCGGGCCAGGTGGCCGGGCTGCTGATGTATTCCACGACTTTGAAGTACGACGGCTGGAGCATCAACAAACTGGCGTTTCTCACGCCGTTGCTGATGAAAATCCCGTTTGGCGTGCACATCTGCAAGTTCGAAGAGAAACCGCCCTACGGCATCAAGAACGAGCGCCTGCGGGCCATCGTCGAACGACAGATGAAGGAAGGCCACAGCAGTGAGGCCGGCCTGTTGACCATGGAAGGCGTGACCGTGCGCGAATTGCACCGGATGAACGCCGTGGTGCGCAAGCGCATGCCTTCGATCACCGTCCCGGCACTGGTGCTGCATTCCATCGAGGACGACATCACCAGCCGCTGGAACGCCGACTACGTGGAACGCAAGCTCGGTGGCGAAGTGGTGAAGATCCTGCTGGACGACTGCTATCACATGATCACCGTCGACCTGCAGTACCGACGCGTCGTGGAACTGAGTGTGCAGTTCATCCAAAACCACCGCACCGACCTGCCGCTCACCGCGCCCTCCCTGCCGGCCGAGGAATACCGGCAACGGGCGTGAGTCGACTGCAAAACGATATGCCTTGCCGGTTAAGGAAACGACGTGATCACGGCCCAAGCCTTTTCAACCATCGAAGCGATTGATCGCGACGCGTGGAATGCCTGCTTTCCCGAGGAGCTCGAAGACTGGGCCTACTATCGCGCCGTTGAACAGGCCGGCATCGACGGCTTTCACTGGCGCTATCTGGCGCTGTTTGAAGACGACCGCCTGATTGCGGCGGTCGTGGCCTTCACCACGGCTTATTCGCTCGACACCACCCTGCAGGGCACCGTCAAAGGCTTCAGCCAATGGCTGCGCAGTTGTTGGCCGGGACTGTTCGACATTCGCCTGTACGCCCTCGGCTCACCGGTGGCGGAGCAGTGTCACGTCGGCACCCTCCCGACTATCGATCCGGCACATTTGCCGTCACTGTTCGCACGCCTGCTGAAACTGGCTCGTGAGGATGCGGACCAGGCCGGGGTCGGCCTGCTGGCCGTCAAGGATGCTTCCCATCGCAACCCGCAATGGTTGCAGGCCTGCCGCGAGGCCGGTTTGCAAAGCATGCCGGGATTGCCCGGTGCCGAGCTGCCGATCAAATTCGCTTCGGTTGACGCCTACCTCGGCACCCTGGGGAAATCTACCCGCAAGGACTTGCGCCGGACCCTGCGCGGTGCAGGACCGCGAATCGAATGGCGACGTTCGGTGGACGACCTGCTGCCGACCATGATGCGGCTTTACGAAGCGACACTGGCGCGCAGCGACCTGACCTTCGAATGCCTGCCGGCCGCGTACTTTCGCCAGGTGCTGGAACACCTCGACGAGCGGGCCGCCTGCGTTTTGTATTGGGTTGATGATGAGCTGGTGGCGTTCAATCTGGTGCTGCTGGACGAACAGCGGCTGGTGGATAAATTCTTCGCCCACGATCTGGCCAGGACCCGCGAGCACAAACTGTACATGCGCAGCTGGCTGGCCAATGTCGGCTACTGTATTGAACACCGCATCCCGATCTACGCGTGCGGCCAGGCCGGTTATGCCAGTAAGCTGCGCCTGGGTTGCTCGTTCATCGGCAACACTGTGTTTTTCCGCCACCGCCATCCCGTGCTCAATCAACTGCTGCGGCTGGTGAAGATTTTCATCCGCCCGGACCGCACCGATCCGGCCATGGCGACTGCGATAAGCGAACAACAATAAGCGAGCATGATGAGCAAATACCGACGCGCCACCGCCCGACCCTTCGCCCTCTCCGGCTGGAGCCTGCAACGCAAACTGGTGCTGGCGTTCTGGCTGGTCAGCGTGATTCCGACCATGATCGCCGCGGAACTGGCGGCCACCACCCTGTCGCAGATTTTCGACAGCAACGTGCGGATCTGGCTGCAGGAATCGACCAAGATCGTCGAGGACGAGATCCGAGAAATCGTGCGTGACAATGCCCGCGCCGCGCAGTTGTTCCTGCGCTACACCCGTCCGCCTACCGACCGGCATTCAACCCGGCGCGACAAGCTCACCGCCGACATTGCTGACTCCATGGGCATCGACGTGGTCGCGCTGGTGCACAACAGCGATCACAAAGTGGTGTTCAGCACCGCCGCCGATGACATCGTGCGGCAAATCAGCCTGGCACCCAAAGCCGTGTTGCAGACCCTGCAGGTCGGCGGCGTGGCAACCGGTGCAGTGGTGTCGACTTTCGAGACCGATCAGGAAGGTACCGAGTACAAACTGATCGTCGTGACCTACCTCGACAACAGCTTCCTGACCAGTGTGGCCGACGTGCACTCGCTGGACTTGCGCCTGTATCTGGCGAAGGAAAATGACTTCTCGGAAATATTCTCCACTCAGCGTTTCGAAGATCACCCGACAGTCGTGCCGGAGAACATCGAGCAGCAACTGCGCCGCACCAAGCAACCGATCGAGCAGTCGACCAGTCGCTACAGCGGCATCTACCGTCCGATTCTCGACGAAAGCGGCGAACTGCAAGGCGTCGTCTTCAGCGGTCTGTTACGCCACACCACTCTGGTCGGGCTGGTCAATCAGAGCAATTTGTTCATCCTGATTTTCATCCTGAGTTCGGCGGCGTCGCTGGCCGTCGGCTGGCTGGTTTCGCAGCGCCTGACCCAGCCGCTGCGTGGTCTGGCCAAAGGCGTGCAAGCGGTGATCGCAGGGGATTACCGTCAGCGCCTGCCGGTCACCGGTGGCGATGAGCTGGCGGAGCTGAGCAGCATCTTCAACCACATGAGCGAACGCCTCGGCGAGTTACAGCATCTGGAATCGCAGCTGCGACGCCGGGATCGCTTGCATGCGCTGGGTGAAGTCGCGATGGGCCTGGCCCATGAAATCCGCAACCCGCTGGGCATCATCAAGACCGCCACGCAATTGCTGCACCGGCGCGCCGACCTGCCGGAGACCGACAAGCGTCATCTGGAATACGTGGTCAGTGAAGTCAGCCGCATCAATGACCTGATCACCGAATTTCTCGACTTTGCCAAACCCAGTGCACCGCTGCGCTCGACCCAGCTGGCACGGCCGCTGGTGGATGAACTGGTGGGCTTCTGCGCTCCGGAACTGGCCAGCCACAAGATCGATGTGCAGATCGACGATCGCGCGCCGGGTGCTACCCTGTACGCCGATGCACGGCAACTCAAGCAGGCGGCCCTGAACCTGATCGTCAACGCCATCGATGCCATGCCCGACGGCGGTCGCCTGACCCTGGGCATTCGTCGCGACGAGCACAATACGGTCATCAGCATCAGCGACACTGGCCAGGGCATCGAAGCGGATATGCTCGAACGGATCTTCACACCCTTCGTCACCACCAAAGCCTCCGGCACCGGACTCGGCCTGGCCAAGGTATTCTCGATCATGGAAAACCATGACGGGCGCGTCGAATGCGTCAGTGAAAAAGATGCCGGGGCCACCTTCAGCCTTTACATCCCGGCCAACGGTGAAGATGACGACGAGGACAGCGATGACGCATAACGTACTGGTGGTGGACGATGAGCCCAAGCTCTGCGACCTGCTGGCATCGGCCTTGAGTCAGAACGACATTGTGGTGTTTACCGCAGGCAACGGCCTGCACGCACTCAAGGTGCTGGAGTCCGAGGACATCGATCTGGTGATCAGCGACTGGCGCATGCCGGGCATGGACGGTCCGCAACTGCTGGCGGAAATCAAGAACCGCTACCCGCAGTTGCCGGTGATCGTCATGACCGCTTACAGCACAGTGAAAAATGCCGTGCAGTCGATGCGCAACGGCGCCTTCGACTACATCGCCAAACCTTTCGACATCGATGAGCTGGACATCACCGTCAGCAAGGCCCTGCAATTTCGCGACATCCTCAAAGACAACCTGCGCATGCGCGCCGAACTCGACGAACACCAGCAGATTGACAGTCTGGTGGGCGACAGCCCGAGCTTTCGCCGGGTCTTGAGCGCAATCGATTCGGTGCGCGAAAGCAACGCCACCATTCTGCTGACCGGCGAAAGCGGCACCGGCAAGGAAATGGTCGCCCGGGCCATCCACAAGCACGGCAACCGTGCCGACAAGCCGTTTGTCGCGGTCAACTGCGCGGCGATCCCGGAAGGGCTGCTGGAAAGTGAAATGTTCGGCCACCGCAAAGGCGCGTTCACCGGTGCAGTGGCGGACCGGGTCGGGCGTTTCCAGCAGGCGGACAAAGGCACGCTGTTTCTCGATGAAATCGGCGAGATGCCTTTGGCGCTGCAGGCGAAAATTCTCCGCGCCTTGCAGGAACGCATCATCGAACCGGTGGGCGATCCACGCGAGCGCAAGGTCGATGTACGGGTCATCGCCGCGACCAACAAGAACCTGCTGGATGCGGTGGCCAACAAGGAGTTTCGCGAAGACCTGTATTACCGCCTCAATGTGTTCCCTATTCCGTTGCCGGCCTTGCGGGAGCGGGTCGAAGACATCGCGCCGCTCGCCCGGCATTTCGCCCATACCCTGGGCGCTGCGGCGGGCAAGCGCTTCAGCGGTTTCAGTGCCGAGGCGTTGCAGGCGATGGCCCGTTATTCGTGGCCGGGAAACATTCGTGAACTGCAGAACTGCGTCGAGCGCGCGACCATCGTGGCGTCCGGCGCGCAGATTGAAGAGCAGGACCTGCCGGCCTATCTGTTCGCCTCACAGCCGACCCAGCCGGGAGCGCTGGTCGCCGAAGGCAGCGTGCCGGCGGACCTGGAAGCGGCGCTGGCAGAAGTGGAAAAAGCCTACATCCTCGCCGCGCTGGCCCAGAGCAACGGAGTGCAGGCTGCGGCGGCGCAACTGATCGGGATTTCCGAGCGCAGCTTCTGGTATCGCCTGAAGAAACTGGGGATTCACGTCGACAAGATCGTCCGCTGATCCGGGTTCCCGGGCATTGCCCGGGAACCTCAGGGCCTCAGTTCACCGTGCCGCCCTTCGCCTCACTCATGATCTGCCGGATCGCCCCGACAAAGGTGTCCACAGGCTGCCCGCCAGTCACCGCGTATTGCTCGTTGAACACCACGGTCGGCACCGAACTCACGCCGCGCGACAGCCACAATTGTTCTTCCTTGCGCACGTCGGTGGCGAATTCGTCAGAGGCCAGAATCGCTTCGGCGCGCTGCCGGTCGAGACCGACGCTTTCGGCAATCTGCGCCAGTTGCGAGTGATCGGACGGGTTGCCGCCATCGGTGAAATAAGCCTTGAACAACGCCTCTTTCAACGGTAACTGCAAGCCCTCCTCCCCGGCCCAATGCAGCAGCCGATGAGCATCGAAGGTGTTGTAGATGCGGCTGTTGGAATCAGTGCGGAAACTGAAACCGACATCGGCGCCACGGGCCCGGATCACTTCACGATTCTTTTGCGATTGCTCCGGAGTCGATCCGTATTTTTCCTGGATGTGCTCGCCGATGTTCTGCCCTCCGGCGCCCATCTTCGGATTGAGCTCGAACGGCTGAAAACGGATCTCGGCCTGCACCTCGTCGCGCAGAATCTCCAGCGCCCGCAACAAACCGTACAGACCGACGACGCACCATGGGCAGGACACGTCGCTGACAAAATCGATTTTCAGGGCAGAACTCATGACACACCTCGCGCGTTCAATCGTGGCCAAAGACCTGCACGATACACCCGCTAGAGCAGATTGCGCTCGCCCACCGGTTCGATCTGCGCCCAGTGTGAAGTGTCTTCGCGGTGCTGCTGCAAATACGGCAACACCGCCGCCAGCAACGGCGCCTTGAACGCCTCCTGGAAGCGATGGGCCAGCCCTGGAATCAGCTTCAACTGACTGCCGCGAATGTGCGCCGCCAGATGCACGCCGTGCATTACCGGCAGCAACGGATCGGCGGTGCCGTGCACCACCAGGGTCGGCACCCGCAACTGATTGAGCAGCGCCACCCGGCTCGGTTCGGCGAGGATCGCCATGATCTGGCGCTTCACACCTTCGGGGTTGAAGGCCCGGTCATAGGCCACCGCCGCCTGATGCAACAGCATCTGGCGATCATCGGTGACTGTCGGGCTGCCCAGCGCCGCCAGCAGATCCGCTTGCTGCTCCAGCGCCACTTCACGGCTCGGTGCTCCGCGCCGCGACAGCAGTTGTACCAGCGCCGCGCTCGGTGCCGGCAGGCCTTCGGCGCCGGAGCTGGTCATGATCAGCGTCAGGCTCTCGACCCGCTGCGGCGCCATGGCCGCCAGGTGCTGGGCGATCATCCCGCCCATGCTCGCGCCGAGCACGTGGAATTGCTCGACGTGCAACGCATCCATCAGGCCCAGCGCATCGTCGGCCATGTCGGTCAGGCTGTAAGGTGCCGCCACCGGCAGGCCGAGTTTGTAGCGCAGCACTTCAAACGTCAGGTTGGCCTCGGCCGGTGCCTGGCGCCAGGTCGAAAGACCAACATCGCGGTTGTCATAGCGGATCACCCGAAAACCCTGCTGACACAGGGCGACCACCACTTCGTCCGGCCAATGGATCAACTGCCCGCCCAGCCCCATCACCAGCAACAATGCAGGATCCGACGCACGACCGATGCTCTGGTACGCCAGGCTCACCTGCTCAAGATCGACCCGTTCGGTCGGAACGTTGACATCACAACGCGACGCCGCAGAAGACGCCGGAACGAAAAAAACCGCGGCCAACAACGCCGCGATTGCAAAAATTCCCTTGAACATGAAAAACACCGAAACACAGAACCCCAGTAGAGCGCGAGTCTGATGAAGTTTGTTCAAGCGCGCTGCCACAGTTCGATGACAGTTTGATGAAGAGTGCCGAGTGGTCATTTGCCAGGCGCGATATCTATGTAACGCCCGCACCACCGGGGATGTCCTTTCAATGGCTCGTCATCAGGAGCGGATCTTCCGCTCCCCGTCGCGAGTTTCTTGACCATGTCCGAAAACATTTTTACTGACCGGCTCACACCTGCGCCAAGGGTTTGGCCGGCTTCGTCGGCCTTGCCGCAGAGCATCGACCGCGCTCTGCTGGGCAGCGCGATGGAGCGTTGGCGTAGCGCCAGCCATGATTTGCGCGAACTGCTGGCAGGCGTGCCATCCATCCGCGCTTCGCTGACTGACCTGCTGGAACGTGAACTCGACCTGGGCGAACCGGATACAGGCCTTCGGTTTTCCGCATCGGATCAGCACGCCGAGCAATTTGTCGGATTCGCCTCGGCCTGTGCCTTTATCTATCAACGTCCTCACCTGGAAACGGCGCTCGACCGGCCCTGTACGGTGGCCGGCCTGGGAAGTGACCACGCACTGAGTGCCCTTACGCCACTGCAACTGCTGACCCGAATCCAGACGCTGAAACCGGAAGATGAACTCAACCGGCGCTGGGATTCGTATTGGAGCGCACGGGCACCAGGCACTTCGGCTTCACGCCGTGAACACGCGGGCCAGTTGTATCGGTTGCATCTTGAAGCGACGGCTCAGGTGGCACTGGCGCAACGCACGGTCACTGCCGACCAGTTGCGGCCGTTGCAACTGCTCATGGACACCTCGCCCCCCAATCCGCGCCTGGATGATCAGCCGGTGCACAGCGAGCGCCTGGATCTGGTACTTGAAAACAACGGCCGTGCCCAGCTTCCCGATGCGTGGGTCATCAGCGTCGGCGACCGACAAATGGGGCGGCAATTGCTGTATTTGCCGCATCAGCCGGTGCCCTTGCAAGCCTTCGCAGGGCGCAGCGACATGGAGGCATGGTTGTCTCGCCAGGGATTCGTTCCGCAGGAACTGCCCACCGCCGGGTTGCGTTTTGAATACAGTGCCAGAGCGCTGCCATTGAACTCGGGAATGACTGATCTGCTGGCTCGGTTGCAACAGGCTCGGCTCAGCGCTTTGCTTCAAGGCTCGGCCGGCAAATCCGGGCTGGCCGAACATGGCGCCCGGTCTCTGGATCAAGCCGAGCGACTGGATCGACAACACGCCACGGCTGGGTTGTCGGCCTTTCCTCCTGCGTCGCCGGCAGTGATACCCATTGCACATGACGCCGAACAGCCCCTGTTCGGCGCCCTGACGGCGGACATTCCCTGGCCGGTGCGCCAGGCGGCACTGGAACGGCAAGGAGACGCTCTGCAAAACTGGTGGAACGAAGCCGGGGATCGTGAACGTCAGGCGCTCAGCGACATTTTCCAGCGCGTGGAAGCCGCCGAACAAGCCGCCGACGCGGCCGCTCGAGCACTGCTGTACCGCGAACGCGTGCTTGACACAGTCACCCTCAACCGCGAGTTCACCGCACTGCATCAGGCCCACAAAAGAGGTCTGATCGCCGAAGCCGAACTGCAGCGGACACTCAAGCAATTGAGTGAAGATCAGTGTCAGGCGCTCATGACTGCACTGAACACCGTTGACGGTAACAACGCCGATCTGTGCACAGCCGAGATATCGCTGTCGATGCACGAGCAGAAAGACCCTCCGGTTACCGCCACCCGACAAACGCTCAACGGGCCGTTGGTCATAGCCCCTTTGGCTGCGCTGTCGGATCCGACCGCGCCTCACAGTCTGCTGTTGTACTGGCCCGGCAGCGGCGGCGGACTGCAGCGGTTTGACAACCGCCGTGAACTGGAACGCGAGGTGTTCAAGATTCAACAGCAGGACCCGGTGCTGACGCTGCAACTCAACCGGATCACAGGCGATCCGTTGCAGCATTCGCTGAATCAACTGATCGGCGAGTTCGAAGAGCAGGCTGGCGTCCTGCGCCAGCGCTACAGTGCCCCGTCGCAATCGGCGCAGCAGACCGAACATCTCGAAACACTGCGCAGGCGTTTTCTGGCGGCACTGCAGGTGCCAGTCAGCGCTGCACGGCAACTGGCCTACTCGCATCTGCTGGAGCAAAAACGCAGCGCTTCACTGGCCGCCAGTCTGCCGGACTGGTTAACCGACCTGTCCGGCGCCGATCGCAGCGGGCTGAAGCTGCTGATCGAGGCGTACATCAAGGCCATGCAGCGCAGCCATCGCCTGATGGAAACGGCCCTGCCGCTGCGCGACGACTTCACCCGGCAACATTTGCACGCCCGGTTGCGCAAGGACTTTTCGCTCAAAGGGACGTTCGATGTGCAACTGGATCTACCCGACTCAGTGGCAATGGAAAAACACACGGTCGCTGCTCCCGGCGCGCCGGGTACACCACAGAAACTGCAGCTGGTGCCAAGCAAGGCGCGCAACAAGATGTCCCTCGAAGCCCTCGCCCAGCAAAATATCGACAACACGCCGTCAATGAGTCTGGACCCCCTGTTGCTGCGCCTGGGTTTCATGCAGATTGAGGTCAGCGCATCAGACGAGGCCGAGCGCCGGGCCCTGACGGTGGGCATTACCAAACCTTACTTGAGCAAGACACTGCCCGATCTGGACTTGCCCAAAGCCTACGAAGACCTGATCCGCCGGGTGTTCATGGGGTCAAACGATGACTCGCCGTTCATCAACGAACATCGCCACGAATGCCTGCTGGAACCCTGGCGATTGATGCTCAGGCTGCAAGGCGAATGCGCCCGCCTGCAAAAACAGATCACCGCGCAAGACCTGCACATCCTCGACATCGCCATCGATGCCGACACGCCCCATGCCTGGCGAGCGGGAAACAAGCACATCATTTTGCTGCCTGCCCTCCTCACCGTCGGCGGCAAGGACACACCGAATGAAGGTTCGGTGACACTGTCTGGAGTGAGCTTCATCCAGGAAACGGTCAGCGGTACGACCCTGCTGTACCTGACCGATAGCCCTGATGGGCAGTTCCTGCGCCGCTTTGACAGTCTGGAGTCGGCGCGCCAGTCGCTGTTCAATCTGTGCGTTCAGGAAAGATGGGCCAGCTATCTGGCGGGTCGTGCCTTGCTGGGCAACGTGAGGGCTCATGAACAGCGCATCGGCCAGGCCGTTTTGAAGCGTTTTGACGCCCTGATCGGGGTTGAGGAACGCTGGCCGGCATCCACCTCGTTGGCCAAACACTTGCTCAATGCTCATATGGGCCGACTGATCGAGGCCCATCGAGGCACCTCGCGCGCCAACGACGCGATGTATCTGGAGCGCTACGCCCTCAGCGGCCCGCGCACGCTCAACTACATCAAAATGGCCCTGGGTCTGCTGCCCTTTGTCGGCACCGCCATCGGCTTGTATGACGCCTGGACCAGCGCCAATCAGGCGGTGGCCGCGTTCCTGCGCGGCGCCGTGGGTGATGGATTAGCCGAAATCGAAATGTTGCTTCTGGCGCTGATCGATGCGGCGATGGACATCCTGCCCACAGTGGGCGCAGGCACAAGCGCCAGCGCCGCGAGCCGTGCCCGCACGCTGACGCGCACCCGTCAATTGCGCCAAGTGACCACCAGCGCTGCCGCGTTACGAGCGCCCAGCGCACGTCAGGCCCAACATACAGGGAAGCGTTTTGCAGGCTACGAGTACCAAAAGCCCATCTTCCTGAGCGGCATGGAGCCGGCCAGCGCCGGACTGTTTCGCAGCGTCTACCGGCATCCCGATGGCGATTTTGTTGTTCGTCAGGGACGGGTCTATCAAATCGAATTGAGCAAGGACTCAAGGGGCTGGCGCCTGAGCGGTAATACACAGAAGACCTATAAACAACCGATAGCACTGGATGAAGCCGGCCAATGGGACACCCATTTCGGGGTATACGGGACAACGTTCGACGGTGGCGGTGCAGGCGGCGGCAATGTGCTCGGGCACATGGCAGATACGCTTGATCCGGTCTGGCCCGTGAGCATTCGACAACGCCTGCCACGCTGGTGGGGTGATCGGGTTTTTCGTCGCCAGCAACAGTTGACCCAGGCAGCCGATCAGCTCGCCTGGCAAATAGACGACCGATTTGCCAAAAGTCACGCCGCCATCAATCGCTACAACAACAGCCCCGCCGACCAGCGTCCGGCCCTGAGACCCGCCGCCGAAGCAGCCTGCATCGGCGACATCGAAATGGCCAGCCGGCGTTACCAACTGCTGGTCGATCTGCTGCCCCTGACCCATGGCAACAAACGACGCAAGTTGAACGAATGCATGAGCCTGGACGCCTGGAAGGTGGCTGACCGCGTTCAACTGCGCATCCATCACACCAGACACCAGGTAGGCCCCTTGCTGGACCGGATTGACGCCCTCACCGAGCGTCTGGACGAATTACCTGCAGAACTGCTGACCGAGCGGGTGTCTGTGCATGCACAAGCCCGTAAGTTGCGCGTGGAAATGATGCAAAAAATCGATGAGATCGAAGGGCTGGTGCGCGATCTCAACCACTGGTTCGAACGCATCAGTCTCCCCAGAGACAAGGTGCATATGCGAGCGGAAGTCGAAGGTCTGAACAGACGTCTCAGTGAGGGCAAACTGCTCTATCTCAAGACCGGCAGCCTGCTGGAAATCGTCCAGCGCTTCGACAATCCAGGTGAAGTGTCATTGCACTTTCTGCACCACCAGGCCCAAGATTTACGCGCCAGGATGGATCGCGCCCTGTACACGCAATTCAGCCTGCCCGAGACCAGCGTTACCCGTGCCCAGCGCAATCAGATCCTGCAGGACTGCCTCGACACGTATGCGCAGTTTCGGCGAGCGATGACCGTCTGGACGGCCAGTTATTCCCAACATTTTCACATGGATGATGTCCCTCCTCTTCTGGCGAACATCGAAAAAATGGCTGACCGGGCACGCAAGACACTTGAGCTGCCGACGGTCGCCGCGCCTACGGGGCAAAGCAACAAAAAGATCTTCACCACCGAGGACAATCAATTGCTGATCGGTGTCGAGCATTGGGAATCCACAACCCAGACACGCCGCTATCACTTGACCGGCAAGGGCGGTGTCAACGAGATCTGGGAACAGGGCAGCAACGGCAAGTACCACCTCTTGAGCTCACCCGCTCGACCGTCATCGCCAATGAAAGCTGACCTTGGAGCCTTGGTCACCGATGCGCGCACCCGACTGGATCGGGTGCCCGCTTATCAGGCCAAGGTGAGCGCTTACGCGAGGCAGGACATGCTTCCGGTCGATCTGGAACACATGATGGTCAGCGAGGCGGACGAACTGATTCGCCGGGCTCACGGTATCGAGCAGATCGACGCGCAGAACCCGATCATCACGCCGCTGCGCCACAAGTCTGCCGAACTCAGAATCAGCGGACGACAAATGCGCACCCGCCAGTCACTGACCAGCAAGAACCCCACCGATGGCATGCTCGACGACTTGATCGGACAGAACGCCGTAGACATCCGCAAAGCCCAGCCACTGAGAAACCTCGGCAAACGCAAGGACGGCCGCACCGATTATCTGCAGGAGTATGAAATCCGCGACCTGACGCAGGCACAGCCAACATTGCTGTGGTATGCCCACTTTCACTATTCGAAGGCAACACCCGGTTTTCGCGAATTCGAAAAGGCCCATTTAAAGCTGCCCGAACACCGGTCCATGACCCATGCCGACGATCCTTCCCTGCCCTATGCCGACATTGGCAAGCGCTCGTCGGTGCTGATCCATTTCGAGAACCTGTGAAAGCAAAAGGGGGCAGCGGTTTACCCGCTCCCCCCTTGCTGTTTCGCAGAATGGCTATGCCAACTGACTGCGCAACTGTCGCGCCGCCGCCACCATGTTGACCAGCGCCGCTTCGGTCTCAGGCCAGGCGCGGGTCTTCAGGCCGCAATCGGGGTTGACCCACAGGCGCTGCGCCGGAATGCGCTTCACGGCTTTGCTCATCAACTTGACCATCTCGGCGGTGTCCGGCACTCGCGGGGAGTGGATGTCATAGACGCCCGGGCCGATGTCGTTCGGGTAATCGAACGCTTCGAAGGCTTCGAGTAACTCCATGTCCGAGCGCGATGTTTCGATGGTGATGACGTCGGCGTCCATGTCGGCGATGGCCTTGATCACATCGTTGAATTCGCTGTAGCACATGTGGGTGTGAATCTGGGTTTCGTCCTTGACGCCCGACGCGGTCAGGCGGAACGCTTCCACCGCCCAGTCCAGATACTCCTGCCACTGTGCGCGGCGCAGCGGCAGCCCTTCGCGGAACGCGGCTTCGTCGATCTGCACGATTTTGATCCCGGCGTTTTCCAGATCCACCACTTCGTCACGCAGGGCCAGTGCCAGTTGTTGTGCCTGGACTTTGCGCGACACGTCTTCGCGGGGGAACGACCACATCAGCATGGTCACAGGGCCAGTCAGCATGCCTTTCATGACCTTGTCGGTCAGGCCCTGGGCGTAGGTGATCCAGTCCACGGTCATGGCGTTCGGACGGGACAGATCACCAAAAATCACCGCCGGTTTGACGCAACGGGAACCGTAGCTCTGGACCCAGCCGAAACGGGTTAACAGGTAACCGTCAAGCTGCTCGGCGAAGTACTCGACCATGTCGTTGCGCTCGGCTTCACCGTGCACCAGCACATCCAGCCCCAGACGTTCCTGGACTTGCACTGCATGGCGGATTTCGCTGCGCATGGCGTCGTGGTAATCGTTGGCCGACAGCTTGCCCTGCTTGAAGGCCTGACGGGCCAGGCGGATCGAACCGGTCTGCGGGAACGAACCGATGGTGGTGGTCGGAAACGCCGGCAATTTCAAACGCGCCTGTTGCGCGGCGATGCGCTTGGCGAACGGCGAGTGACGCTGGCTGTCGCTGGCATTGATCGCATCGATCCGCGCCTGCACGGCGGCCTTGTGAATACGCGGCGAACGGGCGCGACTTTCTTGAATCGCGCGGCTTTCGGCCAGTGCGTTTTGTACTTTCGGTGCTTGCGGATCGTTCAGCGCATCACGCAGCACGGAGATTTCGGCGCACTTCTGCACGGCGAATGCCAGCCAGCTTTTCAGTTCCGGGTCGAGCTTGTCTTCGCGCTCGACATCCACCGGGCTGTGCAGCAGCGAGCAAGAACTGCTGACCCACAGGTTATCGCCAAAACGCTCCTGGGCCGGTTGCAGTTGTGCCAGCGCCTGCTCCAGTTCGCAGCGCCAGACGTTGCGACCGTTGACCAGACCCACCGAAAGAATCTTGTAGGTCGGCAGGCGATCAAGCACCTGACCCAGTTGATCCGGCGCACGTACTGCGTCGATGTGCAGACCTTGCACCGGCAGGCCGACGGCGAGGCCGAGGTTGTCTTGCAAGCCGCTGAAATAGGTCGCCACCAGTTTCTTCAACGGCGAGTACTGAAGGATGTGATAGGCGCGTTCGAAGGCGTTTTTCCAGGCCTGCGGCAGGTCGAGAGTGAGGATCGGTTCGTCGATCTGCACCCACTCCACACCCTGTGCGGCAAGACGCCCGAGGATTTCGTTGTACACCGGCAGCAAACGCTCGAGCAGGTCGAGCTTGTCGAAATCATTGCCTTTCGCTTTACCCAGCCACAGGTAAGTCAGCGGGCCGATGATCACCGGTTTGACGTTGTGACCAAGGGCCCTGGCTTCTTCGACTTCATCGAACAGCTGTTCCCAGCTCAGCTTGAACTGTTGATCGGCGGTGAACTCCGGGACCAGGTAGTGGTAGTTGGTGTCGAACCACTTGGTCAGCTCTTGTGCATATTGGGTCTTGCCTTGCTCACCGCCGCAGCAGGACGCCGTGGCGCCACGGGCCATCGCGAACAGGGTGTCGAGGGTCGGCAGGCCGCGCTCGTCACGCACAGCGTCGAAACGCTCGGGGATCACACCGAAGGTCAGCGAGTGGGTCAGCACCTGGTCGTACCAGGCAAAGTCGCCGACCGGCAGCAGATCAATGCCGGCGTCCTTCTGCAATTGCCAGTGTCTGGCGCGCAGCTCACGGCCGACCTGATTCAGGGACGCCTGATCGAGATCGCCTTTCCAGTAGGCTTCGAGGGCTTTTTTCAGTTCGCGGTCGGCGCCAATGCGCGGGAAACCCAGGGTGTGAGCCACGGCCATGTCGAGTGTTCTCCATTGCGTAAAAGATGGCGACATTGTCGACAGCCAACCCAACATGAGACAAACTCAACCTTTTCGTGTTGATCACAAATTTTCCTCATGGAGCCTGCGGTGCTAGAGATCCGTCACCTGAAAACCCTGCATGCCCTGCGCGAAGCCGACAGCCTGGTCGATGCGGCCGATCGCCTGCACCTGACCCAGTCGGCGCTGTCCCATCAGTTCAAAGAACTGGAAGAGCGCATGGGCATGCCGTTGTTTGTGCGCAAGACCAAACCGGTGCGGTTCACCAGCGCCGGTCTGCGCCTGCTGCAACTGGCCGACGCGACCCTGCCGCTGCTGCGCGCTGCCGAGCGGGATATCGGGCGCCTGGCCGGGGGCACCGCCGGGCGTCTGCACATGGCCATCGAATGCCACAGTTGCTTTCAGTGGCTGATGCCGACCATCGACCAGTTCCGCGATGCCTGGCCGGAAGTCGAACTCGACCTCGCTTCGGGCTTCTCCTTTGCCCCGCTGCCGGCACTGGCTCGTGGCGATCTGGATCTGGTGGTAACGTCCGACCCGCTGGAAATCGCCGGCATCACCTACGTGCCGCTGTTCACCTACGAAGCGATGCTTGCGGTCGCCAATCAGCACGCATTGGCGAGCAAACCGTACATCGTTCCCGAAGACCTGCTGACGGAAACCCTGATCACTTATCCGGTTGAGCGCGACCGCCTCGACATCTTCACTCGTTTCCTCGAACCGGCCGACATCGAACCGGCGCAAGTGCGCACGTCAGAACTGACGGTGATGATGATGCAACTGGTGGCCAGCGGTCGTGGCGTGTGCGGCATGCCGCACTGGGCGCTGCATGAATACAGCTCACGGGGTTACGTGAAGGCGAAGCGGCTGGGTGAGAAAGGTCTGTTTGCGACGCTGTACGCGGCGATCCGCGCCGACATGCTGGATGCGCCGTACATGCGCGACTTTCTGCTGACGGCCAAGGACACCTCGTTCTCGACTCTGGACGGGGTCAGCGCGGTTCGATGAGGCTGGTGGTCGGCACGAAGGACGCGCACCACATGTGGATCTTGTCGAAGTAATCCTCGCCGACTCGCACCGCCATCGGCTCCAGGCCGAACTGGATGAAGCCACAGCGCTGGTACAGCTTGAATGCGGCTTCATTGCCGGCGGTGACGGTCAGTTGAATGACTTTCAGCGCCGGATGCTGCTGCGCTTCCCCCAGCACGGCCTCCATCAATTTCAGGCCCAGGCCGCGCTGACGAAACTCAGCCGACACATACATGCCGAATACCGTTGCCTTGTGCCGGGCCTTTTCCCGAGGCTCGAACGCCAGGCCGACGATACCCGCCAGCCGGCCTTCTTCGAACGCGCCGAACACCGCATCCAGCTTGCTGGTCAGGCGCGATTCCCACCAACTCAAGGGCATCGCCGCGCGCTCGCGCACGCTGGAGGTGAACGCCTGCGGATGCCGGTCATACGCTTCCAGCATCAATTCGCGATAGGCCAGCGCATGACTGGCGTCCAGTCGTTCGATCCACATGCTCAAGCCGACCGGCGTTGTTCAAGCATCAGCCGCACCGCCAGACCACCGAGCACAAACCCCATGAAATAACGCTGCGCCGCCAGCCACGTCGGGTTACTGGCAAACCACGAAGCGATTCCCGCTGCCGACAGGGCAATCAACAGGTTGACGCTGAAACTGACGCTGATCTGGGTCAGGCCGAGGATGATGCTCTGGCTGAACACCGAGCCGTGCTCCGGTGTGATGAACTGCGGAAACACCGAAAGGTAGAACACCGCGATCTTCGGGTTCAGGGCGCTGGTGAGAAAGCCCATGGTGATGAGCCTGCGCGACGAGTCCGCCGGCAATGCCTGCACTTCGAACGGCGAGCGCGCGCCGGGTTTCACCGCTTGCCAGGCCAGCCACAGCAGGTACAGCGCGCCGGCCCACTTCAACACTTCATAGGCCATCGGCACCGCGAGAAACACCGCCGTCAGACCCGCCGCTGCCGCAAACATATGCACGAAGAACCCCGCCACCACGCCCAGCAACGAAGTCACCCCGGCCTTGCGTCCCTGACAGATCGAACGGGAGATCAGGTAGATCATGTTCGGCCCCGGTGTCACTACCATCAACAACGCAGCAGCGGCGAAAATCAGCAGGTCTGGCAACGGGATCATGGCAAAGTCCTTGGCGTGAATGATCAGGTGAGCGCGGTCAGCGAGGCTCGATAAAACGGCAGGATCAGGTTGCGTGTCAATGGGGCGAGAACCACATCGCCATCGGTGGCCGGGTCGATCCAGATCACCTCTTCGATCTCGGCGGCCGGGGAGACGTCGGCGTCGATGGTCAGTTGAAAGATCTCGGCCTGCACGACAAACCCTGGCTCGTTGGCGGCAGGTGCCGAGAACTGGCCGAGAAAACTCGCCTGCGCCGGATCGATCACCAGCCCCAGTTCTTCCTCCAGCTCACGGGCTAGCGCATGCACCGGCAGTTCATGGGCTTCGATCTTGCCGCCCGGTTGCATGAACGCCGCAGTGTTGCGCTTGCGCACCAGCAGGGTCTGGCCGTCGGGGTTGAGCAGCAGCGCGGCGGCAATACGAATGATGCGGGGGGAAACAGCGGATACAGAGGTCATGGGGCAGCCACCGGCCTTGGGAAAAACCGCAAGGATCCCATGCCGGCGGCGCCAGCGTCACCTCATACGGTCTCAAGACTGGGCCAGAAGCGCCGCCTCGCCCTCCTCCGGCACTTTCACGAACACCTTGTATTTGGCCCCCTCCATGGCTTCGAAACTGATCAGTTTGTCCACCAGCAGTGCACTCAGCACCTTGCCGGCATTGAGCAGCAACATGCCGTTGTCGGCATTGAGGTTGCGCGCCAGGATCATCCCCGCCGCCAGCTCCCGGGTGCCCAGCACCTTGACGCTCGGATCGGTCAGGGTGATGTCGCTGACCATCGCGCAGACCGTGATGAAATCCTCGATCAGCTCGGGATCATAGAGTCTGCCCGCGTACTGACGCAGGTACAGCAACGCTTCATCGCTATTCATTTGCCGCTCGAGAATCAACCCGCGCTGCAACTCGACAAAATCCACCGCCAGCTTCAGCAGCCGCGAGCCCAGGGGAATGGCCTCGCCCTTGAGCCGGTCGGGGAAACCGCTGCCGTCCCAGTGTTCCTGATGGTGCAGGATCAGCCGCGCGGCATCCTTCATCGGGTCCAGGGTCATCAACAGCGATTCGCTCTGTTTCGGATAACCCCGATAGCGATCGCGGTCGGTGCTGTGCAACAGGTCCGAAGGGGTGGTCATCATGCTGTCGGTCCAGCTCAGCTTGCCGATGTTGTACAGCGCGGCGGCCATGGTCAGGTCGCGGCTGGCGGCTTCGTCCAGCCGATGCACCTTGCAGTAGCCGCGCACCAGTTCGATGATCTGCCGGTTGGTCTGCTTGGCCGGCGGCAGGCGCAGGTTGGCCAGCAGCGAGAACACTTCGGTGCCGGTCACATAGCTGTGCTTGAGCTCCTCGTAGGCCAGATCAAGCATGTCGGCAGTCTGCTGCAGCTCGGCGGTGCGGGCGCTGACATGTTTTTCCAGGGTGCTGTTGAGCAACTTCAACTGATCGTTCTGCACCCGGGTCAGTTGCTCCAGGCGCTCGCGCTCACGGGCCAGATGCTGATGTTCCAGGGCCTGGCGCAGGATCAGCAGCATCTCCTCGTCGTTCCAGGGTTTGCTGATGTAGCGGTCGATCTGGCCTTCGTTGATGGCCTTGATGATCGCCGAAGGGTCGGCATAGCCCGTCAACATGATCCGCGTGGTCGCCGGATACAACTGACGAACGCTGGCCAGCAGCGTGGCGCCGTCCATATTGGGCATCCGCGCGTCACTCATCACCAGATCGACCGGACGTTGCGCCATCACTTCCAGTGCCTGGGCACCGCTGGTGGCGAGCAGCACATCGTAGGGCTGGCCACGCAGCAGACGGCACAGGCTGTTGAGGATCGACTCTTCGTCATCGACCAGCAAAACAGCAGGCCGGTGGGCCGAAGTCGGGGCGGATTGCTCTTCCATGGCGAGGCCTCGCGCAAAACGGTGGATAGGGATGACGCATCGACAGACCTCCCCGCTTGCCCGCGTCTTGCATGAAAGGCTAGATGATTTTTCGTGGAGCCTGTGTAAATCCTCGGTAACACCGTGACGGGCGAAGTATCGGCGAGAGAACTATGCTCAAGTCACCGGGCACCATCGGCCTGCAAACAGACTTGAAGCGAGGGAAAAAGGATGCTCCCGATGACGAAAGTGCGTGAACCTGCAGGTATGGCGTCATGAGCGCACAGCCCGGCCCGGTCAATCGCCGCGTACTGATCGTCGACGATACAGCGTCGATCCACGGCGATTTCGAGAAAATCCTCAAACCCGCCACGATGGAAGACGACAGCCTGGACGAAACCGAACACCTGCTGTTCGGCCCCCCATCCACTGCGTCTGCCACACAGAAAGAACACTTCGAGCTGGATTCGGCCTTTCAGGGGCGCGAAGCCCTGGACAAGGTCGAGGCTGCCCTGGCCGCTGGTCGTCCTTACGCCATGGCCTTCATCGACATGCGCATGCCGCCGGGCTGGGACGGCCTGGAAACCATCGAACGGCTCTGGCAGGTCGATCCCAAGCTGCAAGTGGCCCTGTGCACCGCCTACTCCGACTACTCCTGGGAAGACATCGACGAGCGGTTGCCGCTGAACGATCGCCTGCTGATCCTGAAAAAACCCTTCGATGCGATTGAAATTCGCCAGATGGCCAGCGCCCTGACCGTCAAATGGCAAATGACCGAAGACGCCGCGCTGAAGATGAACCTGCTGGAACAAGCCGTGCAGGACCGTACGCGGGAGCTGTCCGACGCCAACATCATCGTGCAGAACAGCCCGACCATCCTTTACCGGTTGCGCGGCGAGCCATCGTTTCCGCTGATGTACATTTCCCACAACATCACCCGCTACGGGCATGTCGCGGCCGATCTGGTGGGGGCGGCCAACTGGGCGCAGTTGCTGATTCACCCGGACGATCAGGCCAATGTCGATGCCGCCATGGCGCGGGTGCTGGACCGGCATGCCCTGGGCGCCTCGATCGAGTTTCGCCTGCGCACCGGCCAGGGCACGTGGCGCTGGGTGGAGAACCGCTACGTCCCGGTGCGCGACCACGACGGCCGACTGCTGGAAGTGGAAGGCATCATCCTCGACATCACCGAACGTCGGATCGCCGAAGAAAAAATGGCCCTGCTGGCCCGCACGGACGGTCTCACCGGGCTGGCCAACCGCGCCACGCTGATCGAACGTCTGCATCAGGCCTTCGCCGCCGCACGTCGGGGGGCGGCGCCATTCGCGGTGTTTTATCTGGATCTGGATCACTTCAAGCGGATCAACGACACCCTCGGTCATCCGGTCGGTGACCTGCTGTTGCAGCAAGTGGCACAACGGATCAAAACCGGGGTTCGGGAAAACGACGTGGTGGCGCGCCTGGGCGGCGATGAGTTCGCGATCCTGCAACTGGACGTCAGCGAACCGACCCGATCCGCCGCCATGGCCACCAAGATCCTTGAGGCTCTGCAGGCGCCCTATCAACTGGCCGGCAATGCCGTGCGCATTTCGGCCAGCATCGGCATCAGCAGCTATAGCCCCGCCAGCCTCGATGCCGACAGCCTGTTGGGACAGGCCGACATGGCGCTGTACCGCGCCAAGGAATCCGGACGCAATCAGTATCACTTCCACTCCGAAGAAATCACCCGGGAGGTGGCCGAGCGCATGGTCCTTGCCGAGGAGTTGACGACGGCCCTCACCCAGGGAGGGCTGAAGCTCGATTACCTGCCGGAAGTGGACCTGCACAGCGGCAGGATTCTCGGCATGGCTGCGCAGGTCAGTTGGCAACATCCCAAGCTTGGCCTGCTACCGGCGTCGGCCTTCGTACCAGCGGCGGAAAAGACCGGCGCAATCATTCCACTCGGACGCTGGATCCTCGATCACGCCTGCTGGCAGATGCGTCAGTGGCAAAACGAGGGAGTGGCGCCACCGGTGATGGCAATCAAGATTTCCCTGGCGCAGCTCAAGTCCGGTCCCGAACTGATCTACGACGTGTTGCGCACCACGGCCCGCTGGGAGCTGGCGCCATGGGATCTGCGTTTTGATGTCACCGAAGCCACACTGGCCCAGACCCAATGGACACACAACGATGCGTTGCCGCGCCTGCGCGAGTTGGGTGTGACCATCGCCATCGATGATTTCGGCACCGAATACTCTTCGTTCGATTACCTGAAAACCTACCGGGTCAATCACCTCAAACTCGCCCAGTCCCTGATCGACAATGCGGCTCAGGATGAAGACGGCGCCAACCGGTTGCGGGCGATCGTCAATTTCGCTCGGGATCTGGCGATCGACATCAGCGCCGAAGGCGTCACGCCAGAGGATCAGGGCAGTGCCCTCGCGCCCTGCGCACCGTTGAAAAACGTGCAGGGCTTCAGCTTGAGCGAAGCGGTCAGCCCTGAACAGGCAGCCCGACTGCTGAAGGGCTGGAGTGCGGCCGCCCCGCTGCCCAGGGAGGATGAAGGATGAAAACGCCTTTTCCCCAGACCAACCGACGCATTCTGATCGTCGACGATACGCCGGCGATCCATGCCGATTTCCGCAAGATCCTTGCACCCGAGAGCGGTGGCGAAGCGGATTTGAGTGGTCTTGAACAAACGCTGTTCGGTACCCGCCAGTCGCCGCATCTGACCTTCCAGCTCGACTCTGCCTACCAAGGTCAGGAAGCTTTGAAACTGGTGCAGCAGGCGCTGGACGAAGGCCGTCCCTATGCCCTCGCCTTCACCGACATGCGGATGCCGCCCGGCTGGGACGGTCTGGAAACCATTGAAAAACTGTGGGAGGTCGATCCCAACCTGCAAATCGCGCTGTGCACCGCCTACTCCGAGTACAGCTGGGAAGCCATGGCCGAACGGCTGGAGTTCGGCGATCAGTTGCTGATCTTGAAAAAACCGTTCGACACCCTGGAAATCCGGCAGATGGCCAATGCCCTGACCTGGAAATGGCAGTTGGCCCAGGACGCGGCGCTGAAGATGCTCAGCCTCGAGCAAACCATCGAGGCGCGCGTGCACGAGTTGCTCAAGGTCTCGCACCTGTTGCAGTACGACAGCCTCACGGGCCTGCCCAACAGCACCTTGCTCGGTGACCGCCTGACTCAGTCACTGGCCGCGTGCCGGCGCCATGACAAACAACTGGTGGTGATGTTTCTCGGCCTGGATCGCTTCAAGCGCATCAACAACGCCCTGGGCCATCCGGCGGGCGACGAGATGCTCAAACGGGTCGGCCAGCAACTGTTGGCTTGTGTACGCGAATCGGACTCGGTCTTTCGCTATGGCTCCGACGAGTTCGTGGTGATGCTCAGCGACATCAACCACCCGCAGCAGACGCGCAGCATCGCTGAAAAACTGCTGGCGGCCATCCGTGAGCCACAGACGATTGTCGGTCACGACGTCAGTGTCACCGCCAGCGTGGGCATCAGTATTTATCCGGGCGACGGACTGGAAGCCATCGACCTGATCAAAAAGGCCGAAACGGCCATGCGCAATGCCAAGGACATCGGTCCGAACGAAATCGGTTTCTTCATCGAGGCCATGAACCAGCGCGCCCGAGAACAGCAAGGCATCGAGTCGGGCATTCGCCAGGCCCTGCAACGGCACGAATTCGTTCTGCATTACCAGCCGAAAATCGATCTGGACAGCGGCCGGGTGGTGGGCGCCGAGGCACTCGTTCGCTGGCAGAAACCGGGGCATGGCTGGGTGTATCCATCGGAGTTCATCCCCGTGGCCGAAGACAGCGGCCTGATCGTGCCTCTGAGCAAATGGGTGCTGGGCGAAGCCTGCCGTCAGACGCGAGACTGGCAAAAAGCCGGGTTGCCGCCGATCCGCATGTCGGTCAACACCTCGGCCATCGACTTTCGTCAGCGCCTGTTTGTCGAGGGCATCGAACAGGTGCTGGAGGAGACCGGGCTGGATCCCGTCCTGCTGGAACTGGAGATTACCGAGGGCGTGCTGATGCAGAACGTCGACGCGACCATGAGCGCGTTGAACAGGCTCAAGGCGCTGGGCGTCAGGCTGGCCATCGATGACTTCGGCACCGGCTATTCCAGCCTGAGTTACCTGCGCCGCTTCCCCATCGATGTGCTGAAAATCGATCAGTCGTTCATTCGCGGCCTGAGCCATGACAGCAGCGACGCGGCCTTGGTCGGCGCGATCATCAGCCTGGGCAAGAGCCTGAACCTGAACGTCATCGCCGAAGGGGTGGAAACCGCGCAACAGTTGGCTTTTCTCAGATCCCACCACTGCGAGGAAGGCCAGGGCTACTACTTCAGCAAGGCCCTGCCGGCGGACGCCTTCGCCCGCCTGTTGGTTGCCGGGTTGCCGGGGCCCTGGAGCGTTCCATGAACACGCCGCCGACGTGTCAGTCCCGCAGCGTTGTGTTCCTGCTGCTTTTCGCTCCCTGCGCCAATACCGTTGCCGCACCGCTGGATGAGCCGCTGAAACCCTTGCCCGAGATTCCGAAACAGGACCCGAAGCGCGTCGAACTCGGTCGCCGGCTTTTCCTCGATCCACGGCTATCGGTCAACAACACCCTGTCCTGCGACAGTTGCCATCGACTGGACAAGAACGGGGCCGACAGTCGGGCCCTGTCCATCGGCTTCGATGGACAACCGGTAGCGGTCAACACGCCGACCGTGCTCAACGCCAGCCTCAATTTCCGCCAGTTCTGGGACGGTCGCGTCGAAATGCTGGAAGAGCAGACCAATGTCGTCATCACCAGCCCCCACGAAATGGGCAGCGACTGGAATACCGTTGTGCAACGGATCGCCGACGACCCCGACTATCGCCAGTCTTTCAGCGCCGCCTACCCGGATGCCGTGACGAAAGCCAATATCCAGAACGCCCTGGCAGCCTACGAACGCACACTCCTGACACCCGGCTCCCGCTTCGATCAGTACCTGCTGGGCAACACGGACATCCTGACTCTGGATGAAAAGTACGGCTATCAGCGCTTCAAGGACTATGGCTGCATAGCCTGCCATCAGGGGGTGAACATCGGCGGCAACATGTTCCAGAAGTTCGGGGTGTTCGGAGACTACATCGCCGATCGCGGCAATCCGACGCAAGCCGACCAGGGGCGGTTCAACGTTACCGGAGACGAAGACGATCGCGTCGTGTTCAAGGTGCCGAGCCTGCGCAACGTCGCGCTGACCGCGCCGTACTTCCATGACGGCTCGGCGCCCACCCTAGAACGGGCCGTGGACGTGATGTTCCAGTATCAGTTGGGCCGCATGCCGAGCGAGGAAGACAAGGGGCTGATCATCGAGTTTCTCAAGACCCTGACCGGACACTGGGAGGGTCAGCGATGATGACAACCGTCTCGGGGCGGCGCAGCCTGCTGTTGCTCAGCCTCCTGGCCGTATTGCTGGCCTCGGTCCTGGTGTTTCTCTACCTCAAGTCCAGTTCCGAGCAGACCACCACCTACACCGAATCCCGGGACCTGATCCGTCAGATCAAGCAACAGGATTCGCAGTGGGAAAGTGAAGTCCTCAAAGCCCGAGTGGCGATCACCCACAATTACGACCCGCTGGTCTCACCGATGAACGAGATGAATCGTCTGTGGGCACGCTTCGACACCATGGAGTCCGGGCATGGACGCAACGACTCCAGGCAATGGGACCATGCCCACGAACGCTACCTGGAGGCCATGCAGGAAAAAACCCGTCTGGTCGAACAGTTCAAGTCGCACAACGCGTTGTTGCGCAACTCCCTGGCGTTTCTGCCGAGCGCCGAGGATGACATTCAGGCGCAACTGACCAATCTGTCCGACCTCGACAAGATTCAATTGCAGAACATCGTCACCGACACCTATGACCTGCTGCTCAGCGCACTGGAATTCGCCCAGGTCGCCTCCGACGACAAAGCCTCCGACATCGAGGTGGGTCTGAACAAACTGGCGGTGAACGCACAACGTCTGCCGGCGAATTTTCAGACCCCGATCCGGATCCTGAGCAATCACATCGCCCTGATCCTGCGCGAGCAACCGATCGTCAACCACCTGCTCGATCAGATCGAGTCGATCCCCGTGGCCGAGCGCCTGGACACCATCACCAACATGCTCGATCTGGATCAGCAACAGGCCGAACGAACCGACCAGAAATACCATTTCTACCTGCTGCTGTTTTCTATCCTGCTGATGTTGTCGCTGCTGTGGTTGGCCATCCGCCTGATCCGCAGCTTCGCCGAGATCAACCGGGTCAATGCGGCCCTGCATACGGCCAACGATGTACTCGAGCAGCGGGTCGACGAGCGGACCCGCGAACTGAAGAACGTGCAGAGCGAACTGCTCGACGCCGCGCGGCAGGCCGGCATGGCGGAAATTGCCACCAATGTGTTGCACAACGTTGGCAACGTGCTCAACAGCGTAAACATTTCTTCCGACCTGATCTCGCGAAAACTGCGCAGCAGCAAGGCCTTGGGTTTGGGCAAGGCCATGCAACTGATCAACGAACACCCGGACGACCTCGGGCCTTTCCTGACCGAGGACGCCAAGGGCAAGCTGCTGCCCGGCTACCTCAATCAACTGGTAGGCGCCATCGCCCAGGAACAGCAGGAAATGGCCGACGAACTGGCCCAGATGAACAAGAGCGTCGATCACATCAAGGACATCGTCGCCACCCAGCAATCCTATGCCGGGGCCAACAGCATGACCGAGCCGTTATACATCAACGAACTGCTCGAAGACGCCCTGCGCATGAACGCCGGCGCACTCACCCGGCACCATGTCACGGTGGTCAAGGAATACGGCGACGTGCCTCAGGTGATGGGCGATAAACACCGCTTGCTGCTGATCCTGATCAACCTCATCAGCAACGCCAAGTACGCGATGGCCGACCTCAGCAACCGCCCACGAACCATGACCCTGAGCGTGAAGATCGTCGACGAGAGCTTTCTGGAAATCAGTGTCAGGGACGATGGCGAAGGCATCGCCCCGGAAAACATGACGCGGATCTTTGCCCACGGTTTCACGACCCGCAAGGAGGGCCATGGCTTCGGCCTGCACAGCTGCGCCCTGGCGGCCATCGAGATGCACGGCCATCTCACCGCCCACAGTGACGGGCCGGGACTGGGCGCCATGTTCACCCTGCAGATTCCGCTGATCACCGTAACGGAGAACGTATGAGCGAACTGTCGAACCGCCGCATTCTGCTGATCGACGACATGCCGTCGATCCACGAAGACTTTCGCAAGATCCTTGCTCCGACCCAGGCGCAGTCAGCGGAACTGGACGAGATGGAAGCGGCCCTGTTCGGCGCACCTGCCAAGCCCCGGCGAGCAACGTTCGAACTGGACTCGGCCTATGGCGGTGAAGAAGGTCTGGCCAAGCTCAACCTGGCGTTGCAGGAGCAGTGCCCGTACGCCCTGGCCTTTGTCGATATGCGCATGCCTGACGGTTGGGACGGGGCGAAAACCATCGAGCATCTCTGGCAACAGGATCCGCAATTGCAGGTGGTCGTGTGTACGGCTTATTCCGACTATTCCTGGGACGAACTGCTGGATCGCCTGCACGCCCACGACCGGTTGCTGATCCTGAAAAAACCCTTCGACAACATCGAAGTCCAGCAGATGGCCAACACCCTGCTGACCAAATGGCAGATGACCGAGCGCGCGTCGTTGCAAATGCATCACCTCGAACATTTGGTTGACCAGCGCACCGCCCAGTTCAAGCAGGCCAGCGAAGCCTTGCAGCGAGAGATCGACGAACGCAAGCAACTGGAAGGCCAGTTGGTGCAGTCGGAAAAACTCGCCTCGCTAGGACAACTGGCGGCCGGTGTAGCCCATGAAATCAACAACCCGATCGGGTTCATTTCCTCCAACCTCGGCACCCTCGACGGTTACTTCCAGCAACTGCTGGCCATGCTCGGCGCCTATCACTCAGCCGGGCAGACCCTGGCTGCCGAGCCTGCCGCCCAGTTGCAACAAATGCGCGAGCACCTGGAAGTGGATTTTCTGCTGGAAGACATTCCGGTGCTGATCCGCGAGTCCAAGGAAGGCATCGGGCGGGTCGGGCAGATCGTCAAGGACCTCAAGGATTTCTCCAGGGTCGATACCCAGTTGCAATGGCAGTGGGCGAACCTGCAACAGGGCATCGATTCGACCCTGAACATCGTCGCCAGCGAACTCAAGTACAAGGCCGATGTGATCAAGGAGTATCAAGACCTTCCGGAGATTGAATGCCTGCCCTCGCAGATCAATCAGGTCATCATGAACCTGGTGATCAACGCGGCGCAGGCCATGGGTGCCGAGCGCGGCACCATCACCCTGCGCACTGCGGTGCAGGGGGAGTCGGCGATCATCGAAGTGGCCGACACCGGCTCGGGCATTGCCCCCGACACCCTGCAGAAAATCTTCGATCCGTTTTTCACCACCAAACCCGTGGGCCAGGGGACAGGGCTGGGCCTGTCCCTGTCCTATGGCATCGTGAAGAAACACGGCGGGGACATCTCGGTCCGCAGCACAGTGGGCACCGGCACCACGTTTCGCGTGCAATTGCCCTTGCGTCAGACCCGGCCTGCGGCCTGAGTTCAGGTCGCTTCCTGGAAATCCATTTCCGGTGGCTGGCGACGGAAACCGCCGGTCAGCACCGCCAGATACACCACGCCAATCGCCAGCCAGCTCAGGCCCAGATACACCGCCAGGTGATCGAGGCTGACCATTAACCACAAGTCCGCGACCAGGCCGATGAACGGGAACACCAGAAACAGCACCAGCTCGCGCAGGCCTTTCTTCTCGCCACCGATCCAGTAATGGAAGATCACCGACAGGTTGACCAGGCTGAACGCCAGGAACGCGCCGAAGTTGATGAACGAAGTCGAGGTGGTCACGTCGAGCTTCAGCGCCAGCAAGGCCACCACCGCGCAGAGCAGGATGCTGTTGACCGGCGTGCCAAAGCGCTCGTGCAAGGTGCCGAAGAATGACTTGGGCAACACGCCGTCTCGGCCCATCGCAAACAGCAGCCGCGAACCGCTGGCCTGGGCGGACAGACCCGAAGCGAACTGACCGACGATCAGGCCGATCAGGAAGATCGAGACGAACAGGTCACCACCGATGTTGCGTGCAATCTCGTAGGCCGCCGAGTCGACGCTGTCGAACTGGAACGACGGATGAGCGACCTGCACGAAGTACGACACGCCGACAAAAATCAGCCCGCCGATCAGGGTGATCAGCATGATCGCCCGAGGAATGGTGCGACGTGGATCGCGGGTTTCCTCGGTGAGAGTGCTGACCGCGTCGAAGCCGAGGAACGAGTAGCAGGCGATGGCCGCGCCGCTCATGATCAGCGGCATCTGCATGTCGCCGTTGAAGAACGGTTTGATCGACCACAGCGGCGTGCTGGCATCGCCGCCGACGTAATGCACGCACAGGGCGACGAACGCGACCAGCACCAGGAACTGCACCAGCATCAGCAAGGCGTTGATACCGTTGGCCAGTTTCAGGCCGATGATGTTGATCGCGCTGGTGATGCCGATGAACGCCAGCACCCAGATCCACTGCGGAATCGACGGGAAGGCCGAAGCAAGGTACGCAGCGCCGATCAACCAGATCGCCATCGGCAGAAACAGATAATCGAGCAGCACCGCCCAACCGGCGATGAAGCCGAGTTTCGGGCTGATGGCCTTGCGCACATAGCTGTAGGCCGAGCCGGCCACCGGGAACGCAGCAGCCATGCGGCCATAACTCATGGCGGTGAAGAACATCGCCACCAGTGCCGCCAGATACGCGGCGGGCACCATGCCGGCGGTGGACTGGGCGAGGATGCCGAACGTGCCGAGGACAATGATCGGCGTCATGTAGGCGATGCCGAACAGCACCACCGACCCTAGCGAGAGGGTGCGTTGCAAACGAGCCATGGGCGACTTACTCCGGATTTTATTGGATTTATGGCAGAGGCCGAGTTCGGCAAATGTTTCGGGTGTTGCGTTGTTGTTTTGGTCAAACAGGTGTGTTGTCTCTCAGGACGTCATCACGAGCCTGCTCGCGATGACGTCGGCCCGACCGACACAGACGTCGGATCAGCGCGAAGGGATCAGCAGCTCTCGTACTCCCGATGCGTGTTCAACCACCTCCCCCGGCAACCTCAACCGCTGATCATCCAGATACCGGTAATCCTTGCGCGCAAGCTCCAGCTGAGCGAAATCCAGCTCGACACTGAACCGTCCTTCCTCACGCCCGGCCTCGAACAGCACCGTGCCCAGCGGATCCACCAACGCACTGCCTCCGGCAAACATCAACCCGTCATCCCCCGCCTCCACGCGATTGACCATCAACGCAAACGCCTGGTTTTCCTGGGCCCGGGCCATGATCGCGGTGCGGTGGGTGGGCCCGTAAGGGTCCATGTTGCCGTTGGTGACGATCAGCAATTCAGCGCCCAGTTGCGCCAAGGCACGGGCCGACTCCGGGAACTCGATGTCGTAGCAGATCAGCAGGCCGACCCGCACACCGTTCCACAGGCACGTGGCATAACGGTCGCCGGCCTCGAACACACCGCGATCCGAGGCCCAGAGGTGGGTCTTGCGGTATTTCAGGGCGATGCCCTCGGGGGTGATCAGCAGCGTGGTGTTGTAGAAGCGGCCGTTGTCGTTTTCGGCCATGCCGATCACCACGGCGACGTTGCGTTCGCGGGCTGCGGCCTGCACCGCGCTGACGGTCGGCCCGTGCAGCGGCTCGGCGATCTGCGCCACGGTGTCGGCGGTCGGGAAGCCCATCAGGTGGGTTTCGGGGAACACGATCAGTTGCGTGTCGGCGGCGCAGGCTGCAATCGCTGCGAGGGCGCGTTCGAGGTTGTACGCCGTGTCTTTGTCACGGCCCGCCAGTTGGGCGAGTTCGACTTTCATGGGGAGTCCTTGTTATGAGCGCCGGGCGCCGAAAGATTGCCCGGCGGCTGTCTGTGGGCCAGTATGCTTGGCATTCGACTGGCCAGGGAATTACGCGGCCGGGGTAACCCGATAGGGGTAGAGGCATGACTCTTTCGTTTAACGACATCACCTGGCACCGCGCGGTCGGGCAGTTGATCGACGCCCTCGACAAGCCGAATTTCTGGGCGCAGTTGGTGCGCCTGCTCGACCAGTACGTGCCGTTCGATAGCTGGGTGGCGCTGCTGTTCAGCGCCGACCGACACCCTCAGGTGTTCGCCGAATGCCCGGGCGAAGACGGCAGCCCCGACCAGTTGTTCCAGGATTACCTGCGCGGGTTGTACCTGCTCGACCCGTTCTACATCGCCTGTCGCGAGCAATCGCGCACCGGGCTGTATCGCCTGTCGGAGGTCGCGCCGGAGCACTTCGAACTGACCGAGTATTACCAGCGATACTTTCGTCTGAATGTGGTGGCTGACGAAATCCAGTTCAATTGCCAGCTCGAAGGCGACCGCACCCTGTGCCTGTCACTGGGCAGCAAGCAGCGTTTCAGTGGCGAGCAGATCGCCCTGCTGTCACTGATCCAGCCGTGGGTGCTTGGCCTGCTGCGCCAGCGCCTGCCCTACGAAATCAATGAAATCGTCGCCCTCGCCCCGTCACCGGCGCAACCGGACTGGCGGGTGCAGCTCGAAGCGTCGGTGCAGCAACTCAAGGGCGCGCAACTGACCGCCCGGGAACTGGATGTCGGGCGTTTGATGCTCAGCGGTTGCTCCAGTAAAGAAATCGCCCGTAAGCTGGAAATCTCTGTTGAAACCGTGAAAGTCCATAAGAAACACATGTACAGCAAGCTGGGGATCAAATCCCAGTCGGAGCTGTTTTCGATCTTTCTGCAGGCGCAGAACGCCTGACTGCCGCAAAAAACCGTCCGAACCAAGGAAACCGTATGAGCCTGTCACTCCTGAGCCGCTACGCCTTCTTTGCCGTCTGCGTGATTTTCACCCTCGCCAGCCTGCCCTTTCTCGACCATGACTGGTTGTGGCCGATCACGGCCGTCACCGGGGTGCTGAGCCTGCTCGGTCTGTTTGACCTGATGCAGAGCCCCCACGCGGTGCGCCGCAATTACCCGATCCTCGGCAACATCCGTTATCTGGTCGAGGGTATTCGCCCGGAGATCCGCCAGTACCTGCTGGAATCCGACAGCGACGCCCTGCCCTTCTCCCGCGCACAGCGTTCGCTGGTGTACTCGAGGGCAAAAAATGAAACCGCCGACAAACCCTTCGGCACGCTGATCGATGTGTATCAGTCCGGCTTCGAATTCATCGGCCACTCGATGCGCCCGGCGCCATTGAGCGACCCGAACAGCTTTCGCGTCACCGTTGGCGGCCCGCAATGCACCCAGCCGTATTCGGCGTCGGTGTTCAACATCTCGGCCATGAGTTTTGGCTCCCTCAGCGCCAACGCGATCCGCGCGCTGAACCAGGGTGCGAAACTCGGCAACTTCGCCCACGACACCGGCGAAGGAAGCATCAGCCCTTATCACCGCGAACACGGCGGCGACCTGACCTGGGAACTGGGCAGCGGCTACTTCGGCTGCCGCACCAGCGACGGCCGTTTCGACCCGGAACGCTTCGCCGCCCAGGCGCAAACTCCGCAAGTGCGGATGATCGAAATCAAGATGAGCCAGGGCGCCAAACCCGGCCACGGCGGGATTCTGCCCAAGCACAAGGTCACCCAGGAAATTGCCGACACCCGCGGCATTTCCATGGGCGAAGACTGCATCTCACCGTCCCGCCACAGTGCGTTCTCCACGCCGATCGAGATGATGCATTTCATCCAGCAATTGCGTGAACTGTCCGGCGGCAAACCGGTGGGCTTCAAGTTCTGCCTCGGCCATCCGTGGGAGTTCATGGGCATCGCCAAGGCCATGCTGGAAACCGGCATCCTGCCGGACTTCATCGTGGTCGACGGCAAGGAAGGCGGCACTGGCGCGGCGCCGGTGGAGTTCACCGACCACATCGGCGTGCCGATGCGCGAAGGCCTGCTGTTCGTCCACAACACCCTGGTGGGCCTGAATCTGCGGGACAAGATCAAGCTCGGCGCCAGCGGCAAGATCGTCAGCGCCTTCGACATCGCCAGCGTGCTGGCCATCGGCGCCGACTGGGCCAACTCCGCGCGCGGCTTCATGTTCGCCATCGGCTGCATCCAGTCGCAAAGCTGCCACACCAACAAATGCCCGACCGGCGTCGCCACTCAGGACAATCTTCGCCAACGTGCGCTGGTGGTGCCGGACAAGGCCCAGCGGGTCTACAACTTCCATCGCAATACGTTGAAGGCCCTGGCGGAAATGCTTGCCGCCGCTGGCCTCGAACATCCCTCACAACTGTCGGCCAAACAC
This sequence comes from Pseudomonas sp. R38(2017), assembly GCF_002112395.1. Taxonomy (NCBI): domain Bacteria; kingdom Pseudomonadati; phylum Pseudomonadota; class Gammaproteobacteria; order Pseudomonadales; family Pseudomonadaceae; genus Pseudomonas; species Pseudomonas sp. R38(2017). The sequence continues at coordinate 29,289 of NZ_NEHN01000001.1, read as the reverse complement.
CTGGTACGGCGCATGTCGGCCACTGAAATCAAACTGTTTTCGCAGTTGCATGTGTTCCTGAAACCGGGGGAACTGCTCACCGGGGAAGTGAACGGCGAGTTCTATTCGCGGATGTGGCAGATGGCGCGGGCGGACAGTTTTGAGCCGCAGGAAATAGCAGCTGCCTGAATCACATCGGATCGGTCACTGAAGACTGGCGCTCATTCTCGAATATACAGGCGGGCCTCGATGGGACCGCCATCGAGGGTCCGCGCTCTTTTCCATCGCGACGAAAGAAACGAAATATCTTCGACTACTGAGTTCAACGTTATCCACCAGACTCTTTTGGTACCAAGACTCGAAAGCATCGCGTCGTCTACCGCGCTCGATTGAAGCAGTGGCGACATGAGTGCCCACGCTCCGTTATCCGGGTAGCCCAAGGTCTTCGTAGCGTACCTTCCGACATAAATCCCGGGAGTGGCTCTTCCTTCGAAGTAGTAAAGCAGTGGCAAGTACCAGAACATGTCATCCACCAGAATCTCGTCGCCTGGATGGCTCTGCGCTTGCAGTTCGGCGACCAGAACGTCCAGACGCCCTGTCGCAGGCCGTAAGCTCATTGCAGTCAGCCCCTGTATCTCTCCGATGACAGCCGCGAGCAGAACAGTGCTGACCAGTATTCGACTGCGCTGCCACCCGGTATCGAGCGCTACAGCGACGATCAGCGGAATCCCCATGGCTGCAAAATAAAAATACCTGATAACAAACGCAGGTTTGAACGCAGCCAACAGCAACAGGGTGATAGCCGGAACAAAAAAGTACCCCACCAGCAAACAGCTGTAACGAGCTTCGCTGCGGTCTTTCAGGACAACCTGCACTGCGCAGATCGTGACCACTATCGTTGGCCAAAGCTGCCACAACGAGAAGCCGTTCGTTCCCGGCGAACCCACCAACATCTGCCATATCAACGTCAATACAGACTCCCTCTCCAGAGGGGGTATCCATCCGAAGTCAGGTTTGTGGGCAATTTGCTCAAACAGAAAGGGCATCCATGGAAGGAAAAAAACCACAATTGCAGCATTGACCACGAACCAGTCACGCAAGGAAATATCGGTGGCTCGACGCGCCCGCGCCTGCCACCAGAACAACCAATGGGTCAGCACACAAAGTGCCGCGAAGTAATGCGTATAGAACGCGAACGACATCAACAACACGTACATCAGCGGATAACGTTTTCGTTCAGGCATTTGATTCCAGCCAACCAACGCTACCGTTGCAGCCATCAGCCACAGTCCGAGCAGCGGATACATACGTGCCTCCTGACTGGTCGACACGCTGATCGGCAGTAATGCAAGCAGCAATGCCGCTATTCGGATCGCTCCCGGTGTTGCGACGAGACTCAGCAACTTCAAGCAAAACAGTAGAGCAGCAGTATCGGCCAAAGCCCCAAGAGACCTCACGGCAACCGGACTGTCACCAAACCATTGCATCCAGTAGTGCAAGACGAAGTAATAAAGAGGTGGGTGATTGTCTCGACTCGCAATGGCCAGAATCTGATCAGGTGCATGCTGGGCAAGTCGAATACCAAATGCTTCGTCGTACCAGATCGGGCTGGCGCCAATCTTGTAAAACCGTACGCTCAAAACCAATGCCAGCCACATCAGCAGCATGAAGCGATCAATATCCCTGGAATTCGGATACATCTTGAGAGATACAAATCGCGCCAACGCACTCATGCCTAACGCCCTCGAAACAACACAAACCGGAAAAAGCAGTAGCCCAGCACCAGATCCAGCAGCGAAAACATCGACACCGTCATCAGCCCCGACAGATTCCGAGCATCGGCGACCAGCCCGACGCTGTAACTCAGCGTTCCCATCACGCCGATAAACATCAGATATGCCTCCACCGACGTTCTCTTCTCGAACGTATAGAGCGCGTTCATGTAAAACGAGAAGGCGGCGGCGATGCAAAACGCGGCGAAGTTACTTGCCGACTGAGTCGCCTGAAAGGCGCTGGTCAGAACGAAAAAAATCTGCCAGTGAATCAATGTGCCGGCGAGGCCGATTGCCGTTTGTGCGGAAAATCCTTTCCACAAGATTCTCATCGCCAATCCTTGCTGTCGCTTCCGTCGAGGAATTCAAGCTAGGCCAGCGAGTGGCCGGGGTCTACTGTCAGAAATTACAGGTCAGAGGTGGTTTCAGACCAACGGTTACCATTGCAGCAACCGGCCATGGGGCGGCTCCTTCATGACAATGAAACCGTAATCGCCGATCAGGTAGATGCGGTAATAGAGGCTATCCACCAACGCTGGAAAACCCTGATAGCCGACGCGAGTAGCGTTGCGCCGTTCACGTTCTGCGACCACGTTGGTGATGCCGGCCGAGGGCAGGTTTTCGGCGAGCATGAAGTAGTCAATGTTCAGCAGATAGCGCAGTACCGGCAACTGTTTGAACGTGCCCGTCGCATTCGCCAGCCAGCGGTCGGAGTAAGTGACCGACATATAAATCCGCTTGGCGTCGCGCAATTCGCGATGGGCAGAAATGTCGTGACTGAGGCTGTAGAGAGCGCTGCTGGCGAAGGTTTTTTCCATTGTCAGCACCCGCCCGTAAGCGAAGGACAGCGACAGCGTGGCCAGAAGCGGAATCGCCAACAACAGGGGCAGCCGCGAGTGCAGCGACGTCAGTCCGATACAGGCCATATAAAACAGCAACATCAACAGCACGCCGAACCCTATCAGGGTTCGTGCACCTTCGTTGAAGTCGCGAAACAACAGCGTCATCCCCGGCACCAGCAACACAACCAGCGGCAAAGTCAGCAGGCAGCCAAAACTCAGGAGCAGACCCTTTGTGGGTGATTCCTGACGCAGGCGAATATGCCGCCCCATTCGCACACCACCGAATAATGCACACAGGAGTAGCACGACGAACACCGCCGTGTAGCCACCGTGAAACAACAGCGCCACCTTCTCCAGGACCCGACCAGAATTGATGCCGATCTGCAACAGTGGATCAGCACTGAAGTCGAGCAATTCGGTGCGTGTGGTATCCGTGAACGGATAGGCCGTGACTGCGTAGATCGACACGCCCAGCGCCAGTTGCGCCAGCTTCCAGCCCGCCAGTTGCCAGAGCTCTTCCCAGGGCAGACGCCGATGAACAGCCCTGAGCAATTCCACACAACATAGCCCGAGAAACACATTGAGGCTGATCTGATACAGCCCGATCGCCAGCGCCAGCAACACCGAAGGCACCAGCCATCGCTGTATCCGGGACGTACCACCAAACGTGATCGCATAAATCACCGCGACCAGACTCAGGGCCATGCCGGCCCCGTCGTATTGATAGGACAGGTTCTGCAGCAGGAACGGGTTGTACCAGAGCGGCAACGGCACCAGACAACAGGCCAGGGTCGGTTCGGGGAAATAGTGAAAGGTCAGTCGGGTCAAGGCCAATGACATCGCCAGCGTGGCGAGCAACAACGGCAAGGGAAAGATGTTCGGCGCAGCGCCGGTGAAGGCCAGCGCTTTATACAACCAGTCCATGAACAACCGTCCCTGCCTGGCCCAGGCATCGCCAGCGGCCAGAGAGCGCCAGTTGTCATCGATGTAGGGGAAGTCGGTGAGGATCAGCGGCAGGATATACAGCATCGTGGCGAGCAGGAAAAACAGCACGACCTGACGGCGGCCGAGTTCTCGTACGAGAAAATCGCTCATCCTCATACCGGCGCCTCTGTTCACTGCCGCGAGGGAAACTGCGTCTATAAAGTTTGGAACATGGCACGAAACCAGAGGTCGTTTTTTTCGATAGTTTCAGACAAGTGGCCTCACCTCCCGCCCACAAAAAAGCCCCGGCCAATCGGCCGGGGCTTTCAGATTTCAGCACAGGCAATTTATGAAGCCGAACGCACCGCGCCTTGCGACGCATCGGTCGGTTGCAGCTTGAACACATAGAACAAAACGGTCAGCAGCACCAGGAACGCCGGGCCGACATACAGCGCCACGCGGGTATCCGGGAAGTAGGCCATCAGGCCTACCACCAGTACCAGAAACGCCAGCGCCAGATAGGAGCTGACCGGGAACAGCCACATCTTGTATTTCAGCCCGGCGCGTTCGCTGGCACTCAGGCCTTTGCGGAATTTCAGCTGGGCCAGAAGGATCATTACCCAGGTCCAGATCGCGCCGAAGGTGGCGATCGAGGTGACCCAGACGAAGACTTTTTCCGGCACCAGATAATTCAGCAGCACACCCAGCAGCAGAGCGAAGATCGACAGCAGCAACGCCCGACGTGGCACGCCGTTGGAGGTCTTGGCGAAGACGGCCGGCGCCTGGCCATTCTGCGCGAGGCTGTAGAGCATGCGCCCGGTGCTGAAGATGCCGCCGTTGCACGACGACAGCGCGGCTGTAATCACCACAAAGTTGATGATGCCGGCGGCGGTCTTGATACCCAGACGTTCGAAGGTCATCACGAACGGACTGCCCTGAGTACCGATTTCATTCCACGGGTAGATCGACAAAATCACGAACAGTGCGCCGACGTAGAACAGCAGAATCCGCCAGAACACCGAGCCGATGGCACCGGGAATGGTCTTCTGCGGGTTCTTCGCTTCACCGGCGGTCAGGCCGATCATCTCAACGCCCAGATAAGCGAACATCACCATCTGCAGCGACATCAACACGCCAGTAACGCCGTTGGGCATGAAGCCGCCATGGGTCCACAGGTTGGAAATCCCCAGCGCTACACCGTCGTTGCCGAAACCGAACGCGATGATGCCGATGCCACCGAGCACCATGGCGATAATGGTGACGATCTTGATCAGGGCGAACCAGAACTCGAACTCACCGAAGGCCTTCACTGCGATCAGATTGATCGAGCCCATGCTGATCAGCGCCGCCAGCGCCCAGATCCAGCGCGGCACATCGGGAAACCAGATGCCCATGTACACCGCCACCGCAGTGATTTCGGCGACGCAGGTCACCAGCCACAGGAACCAATAGTTCCAGCCGGTCAGAAAACCTGCCAGCGGACCGAGATAATCCTGCGCGTAACGGCTGAAGGAGCCGGCCACCGGGTTGTGCACGGCCATCTCGCCGAGGGCGCGCATGATCACCAGGATCGCCAGGCCACCGATGATGTAGGACAGCATGATTGCCGGGCCGGCCATTTCGATGGCCTTGGCCGACCCCAGGAACAGACCGACACCGATACAGGCGCCGAGCGCCATCAGACGGATATGCCGTTCGCCGAGTTCGCGTTTGAGTGGACCGCCGTTCGCGGTCTCGCCATGGGGCGGGTGATTGCCGACTGGCATGGGGGACTTCCTCGTCTTGTTATTGGATAGACCACCGAGTGTCGAAGCGTCGGCCGATAAGCCCTGGCTTCCCGACACCGCGCCGGCCTCGTGGGCGGACGCGTCCTCCAGGTCCGGGCCTGAGGATCAGCGGGGCTGGCAGTATAAAAAGCTTCCAGCAGGATATTTCACTCTAAAAAACGACTTATTCAGCGACAAGCATCGTTATAAATCGGTATTTCGAGATAAACACTCCTGAAAAAACCGGATTATTCACTGCCGAAATGGGCGCCGAGTATTGCACAGCAATGGTGCAACGTCATGCCCCTACCCAAGTCGTATTTACCCGCGAACCGCTCTGATCCGCGCCTTTTCAAGACCTGCGCAGGCGTTGCTGACGGATTGCCCACTGCGCAGATTTGTTCAGGGTCGAAGCTTCACAATTTTTTCACCCGCGCCAACCACCGACTAAGCTTCAGTCAAGTCCGATCAATCTGCGTGAATGGATCAATCGACTATGGGCGCTTTGTGGCAAACCGATTCGAGTGAAAAAGTGGTTCCGACTGAACGTGTGGATGAAGCGCCTGTACCTGAGAAACCCCGTCGTAACCGGCATGGGTGGAAGGCTTTCTGGCTCCTGTTGGTGATCATTGCGATTGTCGTGGGCCTGGCCGCGATGAAGGAAATGCGCACTTCGCGCTTTCAGTCCCGCGAAGTCAGCCAGTACGCCGCCAAATTGACCTATGAACTGCAACCGGGTCCCAGCGAAGCCATTCGTTATCCGGGCAACGGGCCGTTCGATCTGCGTCTGGGGTACAGCTCGCTGGACGAATTCCTGCCACGACTGCTCAAGCGCAATTACGTGATCACCGAACAGACGCGCTTCTCGCCAGCGCTGCTCGGCTATACCGACAAGGGCCTGTTCGTGCCCTACTCCGAGAAAATCCAGGCCGGGCTGTCGATCACCGATTGCCGCGCCGCGCCGCTGTATCAGTACAACTATCCACAGCAGCTGTATTCGAGTTTCGAGTCGATTCCGCCGGTGGTGGTCAACAGTCTGTTGTTCATCGAAAACCGCTTCCTGCTCGACCCCAAACAACCGCTGGCCAACCCGGCGGTGGACTGGCCGCGCTTCGGCATGGCCGCGTGGTCGCAGGTTGCCAAGTTGCTGCACTTGCCGGGACAGTCGGCGGGCGGCAGCACCTTGGCCACGCAGCTGGAAAAATACCGCCACTCGCCTGACGGGCTGACGGTGAACGGCGCCGAGAAAATCCGCCAGATGATTTCCGCCAGCGTGCGTGCCTATCAGGCCGGCCCGGATACCTTGCCGGCGCGGCGCAACATCATTCGTGACTACCTCAACAGCGTGCCATTGTCGGCGGTACCGGGGCATGGCGAAGTCCACGGCATGGCCGAAGGTTTGCGGGTCTGGTACGGCGCCGATTTCAACGAAGCCAACAAAAAACTCGCCAGTACCGCGACCGATCCACAGACCATGGCCGACAAGGGCCTGGCCCTGCGCGAAATGCTCTCGCTGATGATCGCCCAGCGTCGTCCTTCGCATTACCTGACCAAGGGCCGGGAAGAACTGGCCGACCTCACCGACAGCCACTTGCGCCTGCTTAAACAGAACGGCGTGATCGACAACGCGCTGGCCGATGCCGCCCTGGCCAGCAAGGTCACTTACCGCGACTGGCAGACCCAGCCGACCATCCAGCCGATCGAGACCAACAAAGGCATCAGCGTCGCCCGCAGCCGTCTGGCCTCGATGCTCAATCGTCCGCTGTACGATCTCGACCGCCTCGATCTCTCGGCCACCAGCACCCTGCAAGGTGAGCTGCAAACCCAGGCCACCGCCTACCTGAAAAAACTCGCCGACCCGGCCTACGCCGCCGAGATCGGTCTGATGGGCGAACGCCTACTGACGCCCACCAGCACCACCCAGGTGCGCTACAGCTTTACCCTGTTCGAGCTGACTCCGGACGGTTCACGCGTGCGAGTGCAGACCGACAGCACCGACCAGCCCTTCGACATCAACGAGGGCAGCAAACTGGAACTGGGCTCGACGGCGAAGATGCGGGTGCTGACCACTTACCTGCAAATCATCTCCGAACTGCATGACAAGTACGGCGCCATGACCGTACCGGAACTGAAGAAAGTCGACGTGCCGGATCAGGATCGCCTGAGCCAGTGGGTGATCGATTACTTGATCCAGAACAAGGATCACGACCTGTCGAAGATGCTCGGCGCAGCCCTCGACCGCAAATACTCCGCCAGTCCCGGCGAGGCGTTTTTCACCGGTGGCGGCCTGCATGTGTTCCATAACTTTCGCAAGGAAGACAACGGTCGCATGCCGACTTTGCGCGATGCTCTGCGCGAGTCGATCAACCTGCCGTTCATTCGCCTGATGCGCGATCTGGTGCGCTACACCACCTACTCCGGTCCCAACAACAGCGCCGAATTGCTTAAGGACGACCGTGACCCGCGCCGTCAGGAATACCTCGCTTCGTTCGCCGACCGCGAAGGCACTTCGTTTCTGCTCAAGTTCTGGAAGAAGTACAAGAACAAGGACACCCAGGCCCGTCTCGACACCTTCCTCGACAGCATGCGCCCGACGCCGATCCGCATGGCCGCCGTACACCGTTACCTGCTGCCCAATGCAAGTCAGCAGGACTTCAACACCTTTGTGCGCTCGCACCTCAAGGGCGCCAAACTTACCGAGAAACTCACCGACGAACGCCTTGAACGGCTCTACCTCGCCTACGGCCCCGGTACCTACGATCTACCGGATCAAGGCTTCATCGCCAAGGTTCACCCGCTGGACCTGTGGCTGATCGGCTACCTGCTCAACCACCCGGACGCGACCTGGAGCCAGATCGTCAAGGCCAGTCAGTTCGAGCGTCAGGAAGTCTATAGCTGGCTGTTCAAGAGCAAACACAAGGGCGCCCGCGACAGCCGTATCCGCACCATGCTGGAGATCGAAGCGTTCCTCGACATCCATCAACGCTGGCAGAAAGTCGGCTATCCGTTCGATCATCTGGTGCCATCGCTGGCCACTGCCATCGGCAGCTCCGGCGACCGCCCCGCCGCCCTGGCCGAGTTGATCGGCACCATCCTCAACGACGGTGTGCGCATGCCTACCCTGCGCATCGACAGCCTGCATTTTGCTGCCGGCACGCCTTACGAAACCCGCTTGGTCAACGACCCGCACGTAGGCAAACGAGTGATGCCGTCAGAAGTGGCCAAGGCGATGCGCGAAGCGTTGTCGCAAGTGGTGGACTCGGGAACGGCCAAACGTGTTTCCGGCAGTTTCAAAATGGCCGACGGCCAACCACTCATCATGGGCGGCAAGACCGGCACCGGTGACAACCGCATCGAAGCCATCGGCTCCGGCGGACGGATCCTCAGTTCCAAATCGATCAACCGTACGGCGACCTTCGTGTTCTACATCGGCGACACCCACTTCGGTACGCTTACCGCTTATGTCCCCGGGCGCTCCGCAGAGAATTTCAAGTTCACATCGGCATTGCCGGTGCAGGTGCTCAAAGGCATGGCGCCGATCCTCAACAACTATCTGCAACCGGGTAGTCACACCCAATGCCAGCCCGTGGAGGTTGCGCGCCGCTGAAAAAGCGGCGTGTCACTTGCCCGGTTTCGCCTACGGGTCATATTTATTTGGTTTTCATATTCAAATTCAAGAACATGAATCACGGTATGCCCCCGTCTTCCGACAGGATAATTTGAGTTTCATTTAAGCAGCAGAGGAATACGCTAGTTATCTTCTGACAAACGAAATGGAATTCAGATGTCCAACTTTCAAACTAACAGCCACCGCCTAAAAACAACGTTTATTCAGTCAAGAGGCCGACACTACGATTTCATAAAAAACAATATCCACGACACATTCAAACATACATCGCTGCACCGGGCTCTGGCATTGAGCACAGCCACTCTGAATAAACAGCCATGGCACGAAAAACCTGACCAGACGCCGGCAAAAACCGCCAACCTCGCCGCCTGGAAGGCCCAAAACCAGACTGATCAAGCCCTTGGCAAAATCAAAAGTCTTGAAGCGTTCGCCGTGCACTTGCTGGAAAACGGCCTGAAGGAAAAGTTCGGACTTGCTGTCAATGTCAAGCAAACTTACTTGAGATTGTATTTCCCGAAGGAGACACCTTGGTACATCATCAACGTCCTGCCCGGCGTTGCCAGTCGAACCGTATCCCTGCTGGATGCAGCGCTGCACAACTTTGCAAGTAACGAGACATTTACTGCCGATTCCGATTTCATCAGTAAACCCGATGAAAATGGACACTTCGACGTTCTGGGTATCAAGAAAACGCTATCTATCGAACAGTTCAAGAACTTGTGTCGGGAACTGGATATAGGGAAACGTTATACCCGCTATCTGCGACACCATTTGCTGCCACGCGATCCCGCATCCAGAGCAGCCATAGAGCATCAGACAACGCAAAGCCAGAAAGCCACGCTGATATTTGCTGCACATCTGGCCTTGTTGACCGGCGACATCGGAACCAATGCACATGATGTGATCATGGGCATGGTCGAAGGGCAAACCGGGCTGACGCTCGATGGCAAGGTCATGCAGTGCTGTGAGCTCTCGATCATGGATGCCGCGCTGACCGGGATTGTCCTGTTCACCTCGGTCCGGCAGCAAAGCGCTGGCGAGGACCGGATGATCGCTTACGTTCCCCATGACCCCGAGCACCCGCTGAAGGAGTACGCCTCGTCTCTGGAGTTCGTCAAGGAACTCACCCGCCAGCTACGTGCCAACGAGCCGCTCTCCAAAGGCCGGGGCAACTATTGGCAGTTCTTCAGTCAGTTCATCGATCAGCAGCAGCGCGGGCATTTTTTCGCAACGCTCGAACAGCGTCTGAGCAAGATCAAATGGTCGGAGCAAAGGGCCCCTCTGGATCCAGGGCCGACCTGGCGTCCCGTTCCGGTGGAGAAACCCGCTCTGGCATTTCGCGTGCGACCGGTCACGCAAAATCTGTGGAAGCATCAGTACCAGCGCAAGATCGACAAGATTCTCAATGACGCACGAGACATCGCCGTCTCGACGGAAATGGCCGACCAGAACTCGCGCCGGGCGTGGTGGGACAACTTCGAAAAAATCCTCTCGGACATCTTCAACGCAGCGCTGTTGGTCATCACGCCATTCGTGCCTTTTCTGGGAGAACTGATGCTGGCCTACACCGCTTACCAGATAGCGACCGACGTCTTCGAAGGGATTCTGGACTTGACCCGGGAAAACTGGGCCGAGATGGGTGAGCATCTGACCGCAATCGTGACAGACATTGCCCAGTTGGCGGCCCTCTCGGCGGGAGTGGCCATCGGCGCCGAATTTCGCCTCAAGTTGTCGTCTCTGATCGACGGCATGCAACCGGTCATTTCATCTGACGGCAACACCCGCTTGTGGCACCCCGATCTCGTTCCTTACGAACTCGCCGGGCCACCGCCACCGCCTGGATCACGTCGTGACGCCAAGGGCCTTTTTCAGCATGCGGGCAGAAACGTGTTGTTGCTCGATGGCAAGACCTATGAAGTCAGACAGGACTCCCACGACGGCCAGCATCGCATTCAGCATCCTGAACGCCCGCAGGCCTACGCACCGAAACTTCGCCACAACGGTCGGGGAGCCTGGGTTCATGAAGGTGAAAAACCGGGAGATTGGGCGGCCCCGAAACTGATGCGCCGCCTCGGCCCTTCGGCGGAAGGCTTCAGTGACCGGCAACTGGAGAATATCCGCCGGATCAGCGGCACGGAGGATCACGCACTGCGTCAGATGTATATCGATAACGCGTCCCCCCCGTTGTTGCTGGAGGACACCCTTGAACGTTTTCGGGCTTCGCGGGACACCGCAACCACCAGCGCCGATATTCGCGCCGCAAGGCCCCTGGATCCGTCGTCCTACTGGTTCGAACAAATGGTGACCGAGCTGCCGGGCTGGCCCGCAGACTGTGCGTTGAAAGTCAATCAGAGCGCCGACAGACGCGGCCCGGCTCACACCTACGGCAACACCGGTGCCCCTCCGTCACGCACGCTGACCATCAGTCTGGCAGACGTCATGGCTGGCAGACTGCCGGAGTATGTGACCGGTTTTCTGAGTGATGCACAACTGGAGCAACTGCTTGGCGCAAGGCTGCCGAAGACGGAGCAAATAAAGGCCCTGCGCGACTTACTGGCCGACCGGGTTGACGCACGCCAATCAGAAATTTCGCAGTACGTTTATGGATACCGCACCATCAGCAGTGATCCACGTGTTCTCGAACTTCAGCGCCAATACCCTGATTTGCCGACCGCCATTGTCAAACGCCTGGTGGAGCAAGCCCGTCAGCCTGAAGTGGAGGCGCTGGACCACGGTCGGCGCCTGCCTCTCGACTTCAAATCCGCCGCGCGCGAATGCGCCTTCGAAACACGCACGACCCGTGCCTGGGAAGGCTTCATCGATAATGAACGCCTGACTTCCGACACCGAACGTCTGGCCTTGAACGTGCTGCGCCTGCACAGCGACGCTTACCGTGATATGCGCATCGAGATTCGCGACGGTTCGTTTGACGGAGCGTTGCGTTGCAGCGTCGGCGCAGAACACGCACACGAGATCCGGATCTTTCTGCATGACGGGCATGCCCGCTACGAAACCTTCGATGGCAACCGGCGCCCGCTGTTCGGTCCCGCCGACCTGTATGAGTCGATCCTGCGAACGATTCCCGAACAGGCAAGGCAACAAACCGGATACAGGCCGGGTCAGGGCCGCGTTTTCAAACAATGGTTGATGGAAATGAGCGAGTCGCCCAGGGAACGTCGAACGCAGTTGCTGGAGCCTTCGATCCGGCCTGTCGTGCAAACGTCAATTGAAAACCTGTTGCGTGGCCCGGTGTTTTCAAGAATGCCCAAGTCCTTGGAGCAGCGGGTCAAGGAGCTCTATCCGGGACTGAGTGACCGGGAGGTGGAAGCCTTTGTCAGCTCGTTGCCAATCGGGCGCGATCCTCTCGAAACAGTCAGGAGTCTTGAGATGGACTTGAGGAAGTTGAGTGAGTTGCTTGAAGACTGGAAACAGTCCCAGGCTGCCTTCGATCCCGAGGGCCCCGGCATCATTCCTTCAGCTGCTCGCACCATCGCAGATCGCATCCTTGCCTGCTTCAAGCGCGAAGCCGTGGCGTTCAACGAACGTAGCGCCCGCTACGAAGCAGGCTACACACTGGACCTTTCCGCCGAGCTGATGGGACCGGAGCTTGAGAAATGGTGGAGAACCCTACCGGATCTCAAGTCCTGGTTCGATCAGGTTACGACCCTCGATCTGGACCAGGCACGCTTTTCGCCCGCGACCGGGGGGCTTTTGAAGCACTTCCCCAACCTTCGCCACCTCAGCGCCCGCCAGTGCGGACTGAAACTGCTGCCGCCGCGAATTGCCGAGATGCCCAGGCTGGAAACCCTGCAGCTCAACCGCAACCAGATCCGCCTGACAGAAGAGTCCCGGGCACAGCTCAGAGACCTGACGCGTTTGCGCACCTTACGCCTTTCACTCAATCAGCTCGGGCGCGCACCGGACGTCAGCCGCATGCCGGACCTGACCACCCTGGATCTTGCCTATGCCGGGATCGACACCTGGCCCGAAGGGCTGTTCACGCCGCATCGGCGCCCTCGCGGTTTCTTCCTCGATCTGTCCACCCCGGCGATTGTCAGCGTTCCGCAGGTCGAGCCGGGCTCGCCGGATGCATGGCTCGTCGCACGAACGCGACTGGCCGTGAGTTACCTGGAGCCTGAGGCTCGCGAAACCTTCTATCAGTACCGTGAGTCGGTGGGGCTGCCCCGGCAAAACAACTATTCCTTCCTTGCCGCTGAAGCACGGAAAAAATGGCAGATGAGTGATACGTCACTGTTCTGGGCCGATGACAGTCCCGGCCTGACAAGTTTCCGCAACGAAGCCTGGGACAACCTGATGCACGAGCCGGGCTCCCAAGGCTTTTTCCAGATCATCGACAGCCTGACCCGGTCGGCCGACTACCAGGAAGGCGGCACCTCACGCCGGATTCTGACCCGGCGAGTCTGGGATCTGATCGATGCCATGGATCTGGACACCGAACTGCGGGAAAAACTGTTCAGGACGGCAGAAGAACCGACCACCTGCGCCGACGCCAGCTCCGAAGTTTTCAACATCATGGGTGTTCAGGCGCTGGCGTCCCGGGCGTATTCCTATTCGACTTCGGGAGCGGAACTCGAGGGCAGACTGGTGAAACTGGCCCGAGGCGCCACACGCCTTGAACGGGTGAATGAAATTGCCCGCGCCGATGCGTTGTCTCGCCCGAGTCGGGAAGAAGAGGTCGAAATCTACCTGGCCTACCAAACGCGCCTGAGTGCGCGACTCGATTTGCCCTGGCAGTCCGAACAGATGCTTTACGAAGGAGTGGCAGGCGTGACGCAGGCCCGCATCGACAACGCCTGCATGACGGTTCTGGAGCTTGAAACCGGTGACGGCCTGGTCAACGGGATGCTTGAACAACCTTTCTGGGAACACTATTTGCGGGATACGCAGGCCGCAGCCTACAAAATCAACGACGAGTCATACGAACGACAACTGTCCCGGCTAGAACAACGGCACTCACCTGACGCGGTGCTGCCTCTGAATGATGAGGAATATACCCGCGAGCTCACTGAGCTGGCTTACCGAAGACTGGGATTGGGGCGTTCGCTGACCACGACGTTGATGCGCCGTCACGGGCTGCTGCCGATGCCTTCCTGAGGTCACCTTGGGAAGGTCGGTACGGATCAGACTTCCGAATCCCAGATCACAGTGACATTGCCGGTGTAACGCTTTGCCTGGCCGGGCTGCAACATGTCTTCCATGTAGTGGCTCGGTACCTCGAAGTGCAACACTCCGGGCGCGCGATCCACATAGTGGCCCGGGCGAAAAAGCGCACCTGCGCCGCTCTGCGTCAACCGGTGGTTTTTTACCGGCTGGCCCGAACTGTCAGTGATGCCGTGGGGAAGGCTGACGCTCAGATAGACCTGGGGCAACGTCGAACCGGATTCGGTATCACGCAAACTGCAGGCGCCAATGCCCGGATGTTCACACTCAATGAACATCCGGAAGGGTGCGGAGACACCAATGTTGAATGTCTGATCACGAAACAATCGGCTGGGCCTGCGCCCCTCTTGTAACCAGGCTTGCCAGCCACCTTGCGGTGTCAGCTCGATTCTGTTGCCGCCGGGCGGAATGTCGACTTTGAGCACGTGCTGGACATCCAGTACAAACCTGAAGGTCACACTGGAACTGTCCGGCAGGATATTGTCCCCCGTATCGAAATCACGTCCGGGGCCCGCCCCGTAATTGAGCTCGCCGGTATAGAGACCGGCCGACATGGCGAGTGGATTGGGCGTGCGCAGTTCGTAGCCCACATCCAGGTATTCGTAGGACATCCATGGAATCCGGTATGCCGCCTGTTTACTGCACACCGCTTCGACCGGCGTGCGCCAGAAGAAGCGATAGAAATCAGGCCCATGGGTGCCCATGGCCCCGGCCTCGCACGGTCGTGAAGGAAACAGCCAGTTCGTTCCGCCCCACAGTTTGTGGTGGGCCTGCGCATCAGAGTCGGCCCCGGTCAGATTGACTGCCGTATCACTCAATACATATTGGGAACCGACTCCGCCGACCCTCATTTCGACCGTCGCCGCCTCCCCCGTCGTCACATTCCGCACGGTCAGACTGCGCCATTGCGAAGCGATCTTGAACATGGCCCCTTGGCGTTGTCCGGCGCCCGGCTCGATTGTCAGGCTGGAGGAGAAGCGCAGTGGCAACCTTACACCCGACAGACCATACGTCTTGCAGTCTGTCGGATAAGTCGTGCAGTAGCCGCTCTGCGGCGTCTGGTCGACAAACCGGTTTCTTTGCGGGTTGGCCGGATCCGGGACGAAACCGGCACGAATCTCCTGAGTCAACGCCTGGGCCGGCATGGAAAACAATCCGCCGAACAATGAAACAAAAACCAATCCTTTACTGAACCTGAAATCCATTGCCATTCCTTGCATTGAAGTCATTACGTTCTTGAGCGGACGAGTTATTGCTCAGCCATTGGGTGCCGCGGCGCTGAACATGATGTTGACGGTGCCGTAGTAGTCTCCGGGTTTGTAACCTCCGGCCTGTTCCCTGGGTTCGATCTCCAGCATCACCCGTGTGCCCACCCTGGCTTCCTCGGCCGAGACCACTTGCAACGGCAGCGCACGGTCGGACAGCTCCTTGCCATTGAAGCTCACGCGCAAGTTGATGTTTTCCCGGGAGTCCCTTCCGTTGGTCATATACGGAACACTCTCCAGACGCGCCTCGATCGCTCCGCTGTCGTGCCTGACATCGAAGTTGCGACGCAACGTGCTCAAAGTGGAAGTGTTCACGTTCCAGTGCAGTCGCTGCTCACGATGAATCCAGTCGGACTCGGTGGGAATCACGTAAAAATTCAGGGTGGGAATATGCACCGAAACGTAGAACTCGAGTTCTTCTCGCGCCGCAAACGTCCAGGCGCTGACCAACGCCAGGGCTGTCGCCGACGTCAGCACAATCCATTGTTTGTTCATTGTTGGTTACCCGTGATGTTCAACCGGCGGTACTCAGGTTCTTTTTGCTTTCGCCTTCGACCAGGATGAAGCGATACTCGCGCCCGGCCTTCTTCTCGAACTCAAAGGTCTTACCGGCGAGGATGTGGTGTTTGGTGGTCGGCTCGCATTCGGCTTCGCTGGCTTTCGAGCAACTCTTGAACTCGTCGATCACCACCACCGTGTTGCCGTTGTTGCGCACTTTGTAAGAACCCGCCACGTCATCGATCACGCTGTCAAATCGCGCATCCTTGGGTCGCACGAAGAATATCGTGCCGAAGCCGGCCATGACGTTGACTCCGGCCGTCAGGGTCTTTCTGTATTCCTCGCGCTCTTCGCCGGAGACCGCGAATTCGTCTTCCTTCTCGGGAACCACCGGAACAAAACGCACACGAAAATAACGCTCTTTGTCGCGCTCCCCCATGAACAGCAAACGGGTGCCCTGCATGCCTTGGGCGGGAATGATCAAACGTGCGGGACTGGCCATGAGGCCGTCACGGGCGCTGGCATCGGCTTGTACCTTGACCGGTACTTCGGTGGACGTGCCATCGGCGTTGTAAAGGATTTCCAGCACATTGATTTTCACGAACGCCGTACTGTCCCCGCTGTTGTACACCCGTTTCAAATAGGTACTTTTATCACCGGCCAAATAGTCATAAACAACTCCGATATTGATATTCGGACCCGCCTGAGCGCACAGGCTGAACAGATACAGGCCTACCAGAACAATCACTTGCTTCATGCGCACAACCTCTCAATAAAGACCCATCACTGCTGGGGTGATATTTCCGAATCAAAAACGACAACAATCGTGCCGGAGTACTTGTTCCCCCTGCCCGAGGTCAAAATGGTTTCGGTCCACTCTCTGGGAACTTCGAAATGCAGCGTTCCCTGCTGGCGGTCGATGTACTTGCCAGGCTGGAAGGTCACGGCGTTCAACTCTCCCGGTAAAAGCTCCTTGAGCCTTACCGGGTTACCGCTGGCATCAGTCAATCCGCCAGGCAGGCTTACCTTGACTTGAAGGAGTGCAGCGGCGTTGTTGGCCTCATTGAATAGATAGCAATAGTTCGGGTTCTCCCGCGCGCATTCCAGATGCACCTTGAAGCGAGAGCTGGCGGATATATGGAACGTCTGGTCGCGGTAAAGTCGTGCGGGAGGCTTGCGGGTGTTCAACCAGGTTTGCCAGCCACCATCGGGTTCCAGCGCAATGCGATTGCCACCGGGTGGTAAATCGACTTTCAGGACGTGCTGCACATCCAGCACAAAATCCAGGTTGAGGGCAGTGTCGTCCGAATCCATGAACGGCCCCATCG
Source organism: Pseudomonas sp. R38(2017) (assembly GCF_002112395.1). NCBI lineage: Bacteria > Pseudomonadati > Pseudomonadota > Gammaproteobacteria > Pseudomonadales > Pseudomonadaceae > Pseudomonas > Pseudomonas sp. R38(2017). Next base: position 12,106 of record NZ_NEHN01000001.1, on the reverse strand, counting down.
TGAAGTCGGCGCTACCCCGACCGAGACTGTAGGTCAATGAACCGGTGTACAGCCCGGACGACATGCTCAAGGGGTTCGGCGTTCGCAGCTCGTAGGCAATGTCGAGATGCTCGAACAACATGTGGCCTACATCGAACGCAGCGGTTTTATTACAACTCCCTTGTTCGGGCGTTTTCCAGAAGAACTGATAGCTGCTGATACCGTAGTACCCAACGCCGCTGTACAGACATGGAGGGGGTGCATAAACCCAGGAGTTGCCGGTCCAGAGTTTGCGATGTGCCTCCAGGACGTTGGACTCGCCGGTCAGTTCGGTGACCGGTTTACTCAGTTGAAATCTCGACCCTATTCCACTGATCCGCACTTCTACCGTACTCGTCTCCAGCGTCTCCTGGTTGGTGACCGTCAAACGTCGCCAGTCAGCAGGCACCTTCACCCAAATGCCGTTATCCGAGAAAAGCGGAGTGACCGTACTGAAACGAATCGGTACTTGAATACTGAACATTCTGTTGTCTTCGCATTCACTCGGAAAAATCGCGCAATACCCGCTGTTCGGCGTTTTATTGATGAATTCGTTTTTGTTCGGTTGCGACGGATCCGGCTGGAACAATGCCCTGATCTCCTGATTCGCCGCCTGCGCCGATGACAGGCTCAGCACCATCAGAAAAACTGGCCAACAGGATGTTTTCTTCATCGTTCAACCCGCCTTCTGATCAGTGAACGTCGCATCGGCCAGCGTGTCTGGACTGCACCGTAAATCGCCGATCATCAACACGTTGTTTTCCACCCGCCCTTGCTGAGGATCGAGGCGGAACTGGCACAGCAATTGATCGGCAAATCGCACTTCAAGCGTCGGCGAGCCGGCATTCATTTCCATGGAGAAAAACCCGTCGACCTCGCTCACGCCACGGCTGGCGTGGTTGATCACATGGTGGCCCTTGAGGGGCCGCCCCTGCGGATCGAGCAAACGTCCCAGCACCGTGAAGGTTTTCATCACCCGTACCTTGCGGTACTGCACACCGCCCTTGTTCAAGTGATAACGGGTGCGCGCCGGCTCGATGGTCGCCGCCGGTACATGGTTGCCGACGAAGTCAAAACTCACCGAACTGTTCTTGTAGGCCGTGATCGGAATGAAATTGCGCCCTGGTCTCAGCGCAGCGCTGCCGCCGCTCAAGTCATCGGCGCGCAGGGCGATGCCGTCGACGTCGGATTCGACATCCACGATCATTCCCGCACCCCGCCCCTGAGGCTGGCTGGTCATGACGATTGCCTGCCCACCAATAGCCACGGTGCTGTCCAGGTTCAAGCCACCGGTGTAATTGCCGTTGTAGGAAGAGCGCTGGACGAAGCCATCGCCATTGACGGTGTCGGTGCTGAAGCTGGCCTGACCGTTCAAGCCGATCCCGTAGGTGTCGGTGAGTACCGTCGCCATCACGCTTTGCAGCGCGTGATCATCGAAGTTCTTTCGATAACCGAGCGAGCCGTTGTTGTCACGACTCCCGTCGCGGGCAGTGCGCGTACCGATACTGCCGGAAATCTGCTGGCCAGGGCCGCCCAACGCGACATTGAGGCTCAGATCCACACCCCGGCTGCGTGCGTCGCCGCTGCTGTAGCTGCCGGGCCGGTCAAACAGTGATAGTCGCCAGTTGGAGTCACTGCCAAACATCGTGGTGCGCTGGGTCCAGCCCAGATCGACACTGACGCCCTCAACGTTGCCCTCGCTGTGGGATACCCGTGCGTTGAGCGAGCTGTTGCGACTGACTCGATGGTTCAGCGCCAGCGAAGAGTTGCTGGTCTGGCCGGTGAACACGTTGCGCTGACGGATCCGGGTGCCGTCCGGCAGGGTGTCGTAGATGTCGGTGGTGTCCAGCCAGCTGCGGTTGTGACTGACCACCAGACTGCCGGCACCATAGTTATAAAGACCTTGCAGGTCGAGGCCGGTGCCGTGATCTTCCGTTTGATAAGCGTTGGCGAACAGGCTGACGGTGTTGGCCAGTGTCCAGTCGATGGACGTGCCGTATTGCAGTTTCTCGCGAACCTGACGTGCCGACAGCCCGAGGATGACTCGCGGATGGAGCAAGTAATTGAGCGACGCACCGGCCGTGGCATCGCCGCTGGCCTGCTTGTCCCAGTTGCTCAGCAGTTTGGTTTCCTGACCGGCAAACAGGTTGTAGCGCCAGCGCTCGTCGGCGTTACGCCAATTGTTCGGCTTGTAGACCAGCTCCTGAGTGGTCGAGGTGATCTGGCCATCCTCGATCAAGCGCACTTCCACCTCATAGATACCGCCGGGCAACGGTCGAGTGTCGAGGGTCTGCAAACCGGCGGGTACTGATTGCGTGTTGATCAGCAAACCGTCGCGAAAAATCTCCACCGATGCCTGACGGTTGGCAGTTACATAAATCGGATAGACGCTTGGATTCTGCAAATCGATGGCCAGACTGTCGGAACTGCCGTACATCAACCCCACCGTCGTATCCGGGCTGTTGCCGAACGAACGCGGCTGACGCGTAAGGCCTTCGGACGTCGGGGTGAAATAGCCCATGCGCAGGAAACTGCCTTGCAATTCTCGTTGGGCATGCAGTTCGTACACAGCGTGATAGAGCTGGTCATCAGGCCCGCCAAGGCGAGCCAGCTGCATATTGAAAGTTTGCGTCCAGTTACCCAGGCTGCCATTGGCCTCCAGGCCAAAACGCCCGCCCGGATCCTGATCCTGGCCGCCGTTGAGGTTGAGCTGATTGCGCACGATCAGGCCGCTGCTGCCGTCCTGCGGCTGCTCGTAGTAGCGCGGAGTTTCGGTATCGCGCTCGGCATTTTCCGTGACGATCGACACCAGCGAGTTTTCCAGGTTGTAGTGCACCGCGAGCATTTGCTCCGGGCATTGACCACTGCAACTCCCCAGCGCCACGCCGGGCTTGAGATAGCCCGCCCATTTCTCACGTTCGGCGGCGCCGAAACGGTTTTCTCCGGTATCGGTAAATTCGAGCAGGGTGATCCGGTCATCGCGGGTCAGCACGATCATCGCCTCACCCAACGCTTGCTGGTCGAGCTCCACCCGAACAGCCAGGGGCACGTCGAAAAAGTGCTCTTCGAAGTCTTTTGGCAAACCTTTGGCCTGCGCCAGCAAACTGCGTGGCGTCGTACCGGCAGACTCTGCGGCCGCAGCCGCACCGGCACAAAACAACAACGCAAGCGCAGTCGCGATGGAAGTCATCGGGAACATGTAAACGGACTCTGAGTGCGAACGGAAAAAGTCCGGCCGACTGACACATTCGCCAGCCCGCCGGGCTTTGTTACATCACGGGTTAGAGCGTGCTTCCGCCGGCCGGAGTGACCGCGTCGAACATCATGGTGACCGCACCGGTGTAATCGCCCGGTGTGAAGTTGGTGCCTTTGGCAGTGATTCGCAGCGGGGCACGGTAGTTCACGTCTGACTCGGCTTCACCGACAACCATTTGCGGGGTCTGGGTCAGCACGACATTGTTGAACCGTACTTCCAGATCAATGGCGCTCGCACCACCCACCAGTTTCGGTACGCCTTCCAGAGAGCCGTGAACCGAACCGTTGTTGTTGCGTACATCGAAGTAGCCTTCTACCTGTTTCATGTTGCCGGTGATCGGGCTGAAGCTCATGTCCTGATCCTTGTTGACCAGGTCCGGATCAGTCGGCACCACATAAAAGCCGTTGGTCGGTACATGGGCGACCAGGCTGATGGAGTGACGGGCTTCACCGGCAGCGAAGACCACGGAAGAACTCAGAGCCAGAACGGCCAGTGGAGCAGCGAAAGCCATTTTCTTGAACATCGGTCAGTACCTGTTTTCTTTTTAAGGAATCGGAGCATTGGAGTCCATACCAAACCGGCCAATAAGAGCCGGAACCTGGAAGTTCAACGCCGAGGCATGATCAACGCTTGTATCAAGAATGTAAGCAGGCAACTTCCCACGAACTTGTAGTTCAACAACCTCGCGACTCGAAAGAAAAAGCATCAGAAATCAAAAATATATAAAAGCAACTGTAAGGCATTCCCTACCTACAGTTATTCATAAAAAACGTTACAGCAGTTTCGACAATGACAGTCAGCACTTTCTAATCTTTTTAGAATATAAGCTCAAGCATTAATAGAGTGATAGCTTTAACTTTCCGGTTATTCCTGTCTTGATCAACAAGGCATAGAGGTCCTCCGTCGGCGCGCCTTTCTCACCGTGACCACTCGTCAGCTCTCCGGCAAAAAGCCCTTGCTCAGCCTTAAAGATATATCTTAAGTTGTATCTAAACACGACGAGAGAAGACTGAAATGAGAGACCATCATTCCCCCCACCGTGACCACAGCGACAGCCGTGACGGCTTCGAAAAACGCCACGGCCGCGAGCGCGGCGGGCGCGGCCCACGGGTATTCGCCCCAGGCGATCTGAAATTGCTGCTGCTGGCACTGATCGCCGAACAGCCGTGCCACGGCTACGACCTGATCCGCCAGATCGAAACCATGTTCGACGGCGCTTACAGCCCGAGCCCCGGCGTGATCTACCCAACCCTGACCTTTCTCGAAGAGAGCGAAATGATCAGCGGCGACGCCGAGGGCGGCAAAAAGCGTTACGCGGTGACCGATGCCGGTCGCCAATCGCTGAGTGAACAGGCGGTAGCGCTGGACGGCGTGCGTATGCGCATCGACGTCAGCAAACGTTCACTGCGCGGCCACGACCGGCCACCGGAAATCCATGAAGCGGTGCACAACTTGCGCCACGCCCTGCAAATGCACCACGGGCGCTGGAGCCCGGAAGAAATCCTGCGGGTACGTGACCTGCTCAACGACACCGCCAAAGCCATTGTCGACGGCCCAGCCGTTCAACCTGCTCCGGAGAAAGCCGAATGACTGAAGTCCAGACCCAAGGCATCCACCGTGTGATGCACGAAATCAAACGCCGCCGGCTCGAAGTCCTGCGCGTCGTCAATCTGACCCCGCGCATGCGCCGCATCACCCTCGGCGGGCCGGAACTGGCCGGGTTCATCAGCCTGGGCACCGACGATCACGTCAAACTGCTGTTCCCGCAGAACGCTGAACAGGCCGCCGCGCTGGAAACCCTGGTACTCGGCGGCGGCAAGGGCGACGTGCCGATGCCCGAGATGCGCGACTACACCCCGCGTCGTTATGACCTCGACAAGCTTGAACTGGACATCGACTTCGTCCTGCACGGCGACGGCCCTGCCTCGACCTGGGCCGAACAGGCTCAACCCGGGCAGTTCCTGCACATCGGCGGCCCGCGCGGCTCGATGATCGTGCCGGACATCTTCGACAGCTACCTGCTGATCGGCGACGAAACCGCCCTCCCCGCTATCGCCCGCCGCCTCGAAGGCCTGGCGGCCAATCGCAAGGCTTTGGTGGTGATCGAAGTGGAAAACGGCAAGGAACAGCAAGCGCTGGAAAGCGCGGCGCAGGTCAATGTGATCTGGGTGTTGCGTGAGGGCGGCAAAGACAATCTGCTGGCCACCATCAAACAATTGCAGGTGCCCAAGGGCAATCTGTATGCGTGGGTGGCGACGGAAACAAAAGTCTCGCGGCAGATCCGCCGGGTACTGCTCGATGAGCACGGGTTGGATGAGCAGTTCGTCAAAGCCGTCGGTTACTGGCGCGCCGAAGGCTCCGTAGAAGAGTGAATACGAGCGGCGGCGCTGCTAAAGGCGCCGCCGCTTCCAGCGATCAATCCCGATCACCAGCAACGCAATCAGCACAAACCCCAGCAGAATCCCCCCGGCATTGATGAACACCTGTGGATAGCCCAGCAGCGCCACGTCAATGAACGGATAGGCGTAAGCCCCCAGCAAATGCCCGCGAAACAGCGCATAGGCGAAGTAGGCCAGCGGATAGATCAGCCACAGCGGCAGATGCTTCAGACGCAGGGTGCCCTTCGGCACACACAACCACCAATAAACCAGAAACAGCAACGGCATCACGTCGTGCAGCAATTCGTCAGCGATAAACTGCCAGCCCTGCGGATGCCACAAATGTCTCAGCAGAATGCTGTAGGCCAGGCCCACCACCGCAATGCTGACGGCAATCCCGCTGCTGACCCAGGGTTGCAGAAACCACTGGCGCGCAGCGGATTCGCGATCGGTCACCGCGCAGGTCAGCACCACCGCCACCAGGGTGTTGGTGATCACGGTGAAGTAACTGAAGAAACTCACCAGCCCGCCCAGCAGACTGGCGCCGACGCTCAGGCGCGCAAAGAAAATCAGGTACAGCTGAATCCCCAGTCCGGCCCAGCCCAGCACCGCGGCTGAAGTGATCAGGCGTCGCCGCCATACGGCGTTCATCTCAGAGCGGTCGCTTGGTGCGCATCAGCTTCACGTACAGACGCTCAACCTTTTCCCGCGCCCATGGCGTCTTGCGCAAAAAGGTCAGGCTCGACTTGATGGTTGGATCGCTCTTGAAGCAACGGATGTCGATGCGCTCGGCCAGGCCCGACCATTCGTAGTGGGTCACCAGTGCATTGAGGATCTGTTCGAGGGTCACGCCGTGCAGCGGATCGGGATTGTGGTCGTTCATGCCGGGCCTTTGGGCGAAGTGAAAATGCAGAAGCCGCGCACCTTAGCCGAGGGGCTGAGCCGGTGGAAGGCCTTCCTTCAAATGTAGGTGAACCGCGCAAGATCGCAGGCTCGGTCGACACCGGCAATGTGATCGATTGACGCACTGTTACCGAATCCGAAAGGGTTCATGTCTGCAAAAGCACTTTGTGTTTTTGTAACAGGACATTATCCTGCCGCCCTTCTGCTGAATCGCTTCACTGCCTGCGTCAAATCGTAGCGGTCGGCTCATCCCCAAAAAAGATCAAGAAAGACCATTTCATGCCCGATTTTCCGTTTTCCCGAGACAGCGCTATCTCAACCCTGCGCCTGATCGGCGGCTGCACCGCCCTTGGCCTCGCCACCTGCACCCAGGCCGCCCCGGCCTTCGACAGTGAATCACCGTGGATGCTCGGTGACTGGAACGGCACCCGCAGCGAACTCTCGGCGAAAGGCATCGACTTCAAGCTCGACTACACCGGCGAAATGGGCAGCAACCTGCACGGCGGCTACGACCACGACCGCACCGCGCGCTACAGCGACCAATGGGGCCTCGGCACTCATCTGGACCTGCAAAAACTGCTGGGCTGGAACGACGCCGAATTTCAGCTGACCGTGACCAAGCGCAACGGCAACAACATCAGCAACGACCGCATCAACGACCCGCGCGTCGGTGGTTTCACTTCGGCCCAGGAAGTCTGGGGCCGTGGCCAGACCACCCGCCTGACGCAGATGTGGTATCAGCAGAAATTCTTCGACCAGAAGCTCGACATCAAGGTCGGCCGCTTCGGTGAAGGTGAAGATTTCAACACTTTCCCGTGCGACTTCCAGAACCTGGCGTTCTGCGGCTCGCAGGTCGGCAACTGGGTCGGCGGCATCTGGTACAACTGGCCGGTCAGCCAATGGGCGCTGCGCGTTAAATATCACCTGACGCCAGAGTTGTACGCGCAAGTCGGCGCCTATGAGCAGAACCCGTCGAACCTTGATCGCGGCAACGGTTTCAAACTCAGTGGCAGCGGCACCCAGGGCGCGATCCTGCCGATCGAACTTGTGTGGACGCCGAAGCTCAACGGCCTGCCGGGCGAATACCGCGCCGGCTACTACTACAGCAACGCCAAGGCCACCGACGCCTATAAAGACAGCAACGGCCAGCCGGCCGCCCTGAGCGGCGAAGCCTATCGCAGCGCGTCGAGCAAACACGGCGTGTGGCTCGGTGTACAGCAGCAGATCACCAGCGTCGCCAGCGACAACTCTCGTGGTTTGAGCGTGTTCGCCAACGGCACGATGCACGACAAGAAGACCAACGCTATCGACAACTACGTCCAGGCCGGCGTGGTCTACAAAGGCCTGTTCGACGCCCGCGCAAAAGACGACATCGGTTTCGCCCTGGCCCGCGTTCACGTCAATCCGGCCTACCGCAAGAACGCCGAAGCGACCAACCAGGCCCACGCCGTCTACGACTACGACGACCCGTCCTACCTGCCGCCGCAGGACACCGAATACAGCGCCGAACTCTATTACGGCGTGCACGTCACCAATTGGCTGACGGTGCGCCCGAACCTGCAATACATCCGCCATCCGGGCGGTGTGGACAAGGTCGATGACGCGCTGATTGGCGGGATCAAGATCCAGTCGTCGTTCTGATTCCAATTTTGCAATGAACCATGCCTGCGCCCAATCGTCATCTAAAGTGACTACAGCGCGGGACTACTTGAAACGTCACGGAGAACCACACTATGAGCACCGAAAGTGCTTCGAGTCGAGGCCGTCTGCTACCGAGCCTGCTCGGCATTCTGCTTCTACTGATGGGCCTGGCCATGCTGGCCGGGGGAATCAAGCTGAGCACGCTCGGCGGCTCGCTGTACTACCTGCTGGCCGGTATCGGCATCACGCTGACCGGCATTCTGCTACTGATGCGTCGTCGCGCAGCACTGGGCCTGTACGCCATCGTGCTGTTCGCCAGCACCGTCTGGGCGCTGTGGGAAGTCGGCCTGGACTGGTGGCAACTGGTGCCGCGTCTGGCGCTGTGGTTTGTCCTCGGCTTCGTGATGCTGCTGCCGTGGTTCCGTCGTCCGCTGCTGCTCAACGGTCCTGCTCCGATGGGCACCGGCGGCCTGACCGTGGCCGTGATTCTGGCCGGCCTCACCGCTCTGGCCAGCCTGTTCACCCACCCGGGCGAAACCTTCGGTGAACTGGGTCGCGACACCGCCGACACCACCAGCACCGCGCCAGCCATGCCCGATGGCGACTGGCAGGCCTATGGCCGTACCGAGTTCGGTGACCGCTACTCGCCACTGAAGCAGATCACCCCGGCCAACGTCGGCAAGCTGCAGGAAGCCTGGCGCATCCAGACCGGCGACCTGCCGACCGCTGATGATCCGGTGGAGCTGACCAACGAAAACACCCCGCTGAAAGCCAATGGCATGCTCTATGCCTGCACCGCTCACAGCAAAGTACTGGCGCTGGACCCGGACACCGGCAAGGAACTGTGGCGCTTCGACCCGCAAATCAAGAGCCCGGTCGGCTTCAAGGGCTTCGCCCACATGACCTGCCGTGGCGTGTCGTACTACGACGAAGCCGCTTACGCCAAGTCTGAAAACGCAGCCTCCGTCGTCATTTCCGAAGCCGGCAAAGCCGTCGCTCAGGCATGCCCGCGTCGCCTGTACCTGCCGACCGCCGATGCACGCCTGATCGCACTGAACGCCGACACCGGTAAAATCTGCGAAGGCTTCGGCAACAAAGGCGTGGTTGACCTGACCCAGGGCATCGGCCCATTCACCCCGGGTGGCTACTACTCCACCTCGCCAGCCGCAATCACTCGCGATCTGGTGATCATGGGTGGTCACGTTACCGACAACGAGTCGACCAACGAACCTTCCGGCGTGATCCGCGCCTACGACGTGCGTGACGGTCATCTGGTATGGAACTGGGACAGCAACAACCCGGACGCCACCGAGCCATTGGCCCCGGGCCAGACCTACAGCCGCAACTCGGCCAACATGTGGTCCCTGGCCAGTGTTGATGAAAAACTCAACATGGTTTACCTGCCACTGGGCAACCAGACTCCGGACCAGTGGGGCGCCGACCGCACTCCGGGCGCCGAGAAATTCAGCGCCGGTGTCGTCGCCCTGGACCTGAGCACCGGTAAAGTGCGCTGGAACTACCAGTTCACCCACCACGACCTGTGGGACATGGACGTCGGCAGCCAGCCAACCCTGCTGGACATGAAAACCGCCGACGGCATCAAACCTGCACTGATCGCCCCGACCAAACAAGGCAGCCTGTACGTCCTCGACCGTCGCGACGGCACGCCGATCATCCCGATCAAGGAAATCCCGGTTCCGCAAGGCGCCGTGAAAGGCGACCACACCGCACCGACCCAGGCCCGTTCGGACCTGAACCTGCTGGCCCCGGAACTGACCGAAAAAGCCATGTGGGGCGCCAGCCCGTTCGACCAGATGCTGTGCCGCATCCAGTTCAAGGAACTGCGCTACGAAGGCCAATACACGCCTCCGTCGGAACAGGGCAGCCTGATCTATCCGGGTAACGTCGGCGTGTTCAACTGGGGCGGTGTTTCTGTCGACCCGGTTCGCCAGATGCTGTTCACCAGCCCGAACTACATGGCCTTCGTCTCGAAAATGGTGCCTCGCGAAAAAGTCGCGGCCGGCAGCAAACGCGAGAGCGAAACCGCTGGCGTGCAACCAAACACCGGCGCGCCATACGCGGTGATCATGCACCCGTTCATGTCGCCACTGGGCGTACCGTGCCAGGCCCCGGCCTGGGGCTATGTCGCCGGTATCGACCTGACCACCGGCAAAGTCGTGTGGAAACGCAAGAACGGCACCAGCCGCGACAGCTCGCCAATCCCGATCGGCTTCACCCTGGGCGTGCCAAGCATGGGTGGTTCGATCGTTACTGCGGGCGGCGTCGGCTTCCTCAGCGGCACCCTCGACCAGTACCTGCGTGCTTACGACGTAAACACCGGTAAAGAGCTGTGGAAATCCCGTCTGCCTGCTGGCGGCCAGGCGACCCCGATGACCTACACCGGCAAGGACGGCAAGCAATACGTCCTGCTCGTTGTCGGTGGCCACGGCTCGCTGGGCACCAAGATGGGTGACTATGTGATTGCTTACAAACTGCCGGAATAAGCTTTAGCGGCGGTAAGGAAAAAGGCGATGCCCTGTGAGGGGTGTCGCCTTTTTTTGTGGGCTGCGTTTTCTTACACGGGGTGTGTATGTCCTACAGACGGGGGGGGTTCGGGGACGATTCCGACAAGTCGCGTCGGTTGTCCCTAGGAAACGGGGTGGATAGGCTTTGGGGGTCGCTGCAAATTCAGCGAACGGGCTTGGTCGTCCGGGTTTAGAATGGCGCACTTTTCAGCATGCTTAATGGCGGACTGTGCGTGGGAGGGCTAACGGCCCTGCCGGGTATCCATTCCCTGGTCGACCAACCTGCGTACGGTTCGCCACCCTATTGCTTGGTCGCATTGAGCGGCGAACTCCACATCCCGAATGGAGTTCCATCATGAAAAAACCAACACCGAATCCCCCCGAGTCAAACGACGCATCGCCCTACGAATCGCCAGATTCCAAAAAGCTCCACGAAGCCGCCGAGCGCGCTCTCGACCACTACCTGAAACCCAACGCCACCACCCTGCGCTTCCATAAACCCAGCACCATGTTCCAGGTCGCCCCCGATCAAGACAGCGAAAGCCTGCTGGTCCACGCCTGCGAATCACTGGCACAGGCCAACCTCATGACCAGTGACATCGCCGCACACATCGACCTCCCGCAGCGGCGGACAATCCTGGCCATTCAGCAAATCATCATGCTGGCCGAGCTGGCGGTGAATCGGGTGCTGGATAATGTCGAGGTCAGTCGATATCCGGCGTAAATGCTAATGAGATCTCTGCGGGAGTCAGGCTTGTGGTGAGTCAGTCAGGACTCTGCCCTCACCCTAGCCCTCTCCCGGAGGAAGAGGGGACTGACCGCGTTGTTTCGGAGAGGTACGCCGACGTGAGATACCGAGTCGAACTCAGGTTTTAGAGCCCCAATCGGCTCCCTCCTCCTCTCACCATCACCTTCTCCCTCTGCTCTTCCCTGCTCTTCACCACCCACCACGATGAGCGTTAGCTCGAGTACCGCTCTTGACGTGCCGGCCCCATCGGAAGGCTGAGTGGAGGGATTTATCCGGGGTTGGGAGCGCAGCGACCGTTTGGCGAAGCCAAACACATCGAGAGGAGGTGCAGCGAAGCAAACCGTAGGCGATGCCCCCGGATGAATCCTGGAACGAAGGAACACCGAGCCAAAGCGAGGTGCCGAACGCCGGGGCCCAGACCTTTGGTTCCTTTGGGGCGTTTGCCAAAGGGACTCGCCGTAAGGGCGAAACCACCATCGGGCGCACCCGAAAAAACGGATATATACCCGATAAAACCACAGCATGGCCGGCCCAAAGGCCGCCAAGCCCAACCCCCAAAACCCTGTCAAAACCCTGAACACACAACCAGAAACATCCACCCCCATTGAAACCACCCACCCCCCGCCCCATCTAACAC